>CALRMW020000009.1:0-103845 GCA_943369315.1 Synechococcus sp. UW140 | reverse complement strand
AGCAGGAATCAGGATCGCGGAGAGATCCAGCTCATCCACCAGATCCAGCAGGAAATACACCTGATGGTCATCCGAGAGCCAGTCACTGGGTGATGGCGGCAGCAGGGTGGTCTGCTCAGGCTGCCAGGGGCGAAAAGTCTTGGGCATGCCCCATTCTCTCGCCCAGATCGATTGCGACAACAGAGTTCTGGGCGGATTCAGGGGCGTCCGTGGAGAGACTGGGCGCGACTTACGCGCAACGGGCTCCTAGATTAGGGTGACAAAAATAGTTCGACCTATGCGCTTCTCGGAACAGCTTGTTGTAGGTGATCGAGTCCTGCTTACGAAGGAAGGGGCCAAGGCTCATAGGAATCACCAACAAACAGTTGCCGTTGGAGGTGGCGCAGCCGCAGTTGCTGTTGCGCTTCCGGCAGCCCTGCCAGGCGGAATCGCTGCTGGGATTGGGATTGTGTCAGCTGGTACCGGAATTGGAGTAGGAGTAGGTGCTCAGGCATCGGCAGGGGCTGCCGCAGAGGCCGGCGTAGGAAAAGCACTTGAAAGCTTCTTTCGTTACCCAGAAGCCAGCGAAACTGGAAAGATCGTAGAGAAGAAAGAGCGCTGGTGGGTGCAGTCTGGGTTTGACTATCTTGTTGAGTGGGATGATAATGGGAAACGCTCTTGGCATCTATCTAAGCACCTACGAAAGATGCTCCCTGAGCAACACTTATAGTCGTCATGCTGCCGATTCGCCTAACAAGGCAATTCACCTGACCCGAACCAACCTGTCCACTTGGCATGTGGGGATGCTTGAGGCAATATCTCTCGCGGGCAGGTGATTGCCAGCGTTCGGCTCAGAGGCCCAGTTGTTTCTTCAGGTCAGGAGGTATGTTCTTGGTGTCCTTGAAGGATTCAGGGCCGGGCCATCGCGTTGTGCCGTCCCAGTTGACGTCTTTGAGGTCTGCCCCTGAGAGTTCGGCCTTGCTGAGTTCGGCCCCCCGAAGGTCTGCACCGCTGAGGTCAGCTCCGCTCAGGTCTGCACCGCTGAGGTGTGCCCCACTGCGGTAGTAGGCAACTGCGCGCTTGCCACTGATAAACCTAACGCCGTTGATTATTGGCCCCTCGAGGTTTTTTCCGCTGAAGTCTGCCTTGAGAAGCTTTGCATTGATAAGCTTGGCCCGAATGAGCTTGGCCCTAGTGAGGTCTGCCCTGTTGAGAATAGCTCTGTGCAGGTTGGCACCGCTCAAGTCTGCCCCGATGAGCTGGGCATCGGTGAGGATGGCACCGTTGAGGTCGACCTCACTGAGAACAACCTGACTGAGGTTGGTCCTGCCGAGGTCTGCACCGCTGAGATCAGCTTTTGCAAGGTCGGCATTGTGTAGGTCAACATGTTGATCTTCAGAATTAATCAGACTCGCTTCCGCAAGGAACTGAAGGATTTGGGCCTTGTGCCGCGAATGTCCTGCAGCATGCTCCTTTAGTCTTGTCAGCGATGTTAGCGTTAGGGACCTCGCAATAACCGCGACAGGTTCACGCGGTTTGGCATTGTCCAGATTCTTTTCTAGAACAAGATTCTGTAGGCTCTTGATGTATTCAGAGACAACTAAATCCTTTTGGACCCGTTGGTTTGTTATTTGCTGCTGGCGTGTGCTCTGGCTCGTAAAATACCAACCACCTACTGCAATGACGATAGGGACGGATAGCCGAGCCAAAAAATCCAGCCAATCCCATCCTTTCTTTTCAGTAAAACCTAGCCATCGGACAAATGATGACCAAGGGAGTGGCTCAGCGAGTTCCTTCTCGGCCTTTATCCAGTTTTCATCAGCCAAACGCGAAGGGTTTAACGTAGCAAGAATATGGGCACGTTTCCTGATTTCATCCTGAGTTGGGCCTGTGCCTTCAGGAGGCCATGGACCCCAAAAATTCCAGCGCCAGGGTGGTATAAGTGGCATTGATCCATTCCTGCCTATGCCGATTATGATAGCTAGGCTCTGCCGAACAAGCCCCTCGAGTGGACAGGCCTCCGTCAAGTCCGCTTCCATAGCAAAAGCTTCTTGCCTGCCACTCAGGGGCAGCGTTAGGCATGCTGTCTACTGAGTAGGAGGCTATGACCGAGGTCGTCATCAGACATCTAGAGCAGGACGACTATCAACCGATCATCTCGGTTGTTGATGAATGGTGGGGTGGTCGGCCTATGGCCGCAATGCTCCCCAAGCTCTTCTTCGTCCACTTCAGTTTTACCAGCTTCACCGCCGTAGATGATGGTCAGATCGTTGGGTTCCTCATCGGTTTCGTTTCGCAGACCTTTCCCGACCAAGCCTACATTCACTTCCTCGGCGTGCATCCCGCACGTCGTGGAGAAGGGTTGGGGCACCTCCTCTATGAGCATTTCTTTGCCGCGGCTGCCTCGCATGGCTGCCGAACTGTTCAATGCGTGACCGCTCCGGTCAACCGCAACTCGATTGCCTTCCATCGTCGCATTGGCTTCTCTCTTCTTGACTCCGAATACAAGGTCGACGGTGTGCCCATCGCTGTGGGCTATGATGGGGAGGGTGAAGACCGCGTGATCTTCACGAAGGATCTGGATACTCTTGATACCGTTCGGTGATGCCCAGGATGCCGATCGAACTGTCAAACCGCTGTTCCGCGTATAGTTCATCAGCCAAGCGTTCGGCCTCTATGGACCGCTGGGCCGCCATTGTTGCTAAACATCCCCAAACCCTGTTCCATCGAGTCCATAATGAGCCCGGAGCGCTTGTTCAAGGTCACAGACTTTCTCCAACCAGCAGACGGTGAGCCCATTCGCTCAGTCATCACCGAGTCAGCTGACGCAGCTGTCGTTGCTTGGTATGTTAAGCCCGGCCAGAATATCTCTGCTCATGTGCATCCTGATGGCCAGGATACATGGACCATACTTTCAGGTAGTGGCGATTACCGCCTTGGTGCTAAGGGGGAGTCGATTGCCATCGCTCAGGGAGATGTGCTGGTAGCCCATCGCCGAGAAGTCCACGGTGTTCTTAACACCGGGCAAGAACCACTTGTCTTCGTTTCAGTCGTCTCTCCCGCAGCATCGGGTTTCGAGCCGGTGTAGTAGTTCTTCATGAGCGAGATGCCTAACATCAAGATCCAACGGCCGGGACCAGAGACGTCTTGTCAGAGCATTTTGCTCCTGCTTGCCGCTGATCTTGAGCGCTAGCAGGATCAGGTGAGACCCCGGGGGGGGGTGAACGGGTACTAATCTCAGTATCAAAGGGGAGCACTGATGATCAATGAGGATTCCTTGAAGACTGTTGCAGCAGCAATTTCAGTGGTAGGTATCTTGGGCTCTTCAGCTTCAGGATTATTCTCTTGGCTAGAAAAGCGTAGCATCAAAGCAAAACATCAAGATGCAATTGACTTGGCTGAGAGACGAATCGCATTTCTTACAACCTGGTTCAAAGCCCAAGAGCCTGTTTGTGCACCCCAACGTCTTGAGGAAGTTAAACTGGAGGTCTCCCAAGAACTAGATTATCTGAGGCAACAGCTTCAGCAACTTATAATTCAAACTGATCGTTCTACTTTCTCAAAGGAGGAAGTTATTAAGCAAACATTCTTGTTGTATCTCCCTCGTAACTTTGGAGGATGGGTATGTCATATCTTATTCTATATTCTCCTATTCTTTGTTTTTGCGGCTGTCCTCTCTATGCCAGATCATTTCAACGATTTAGAATGGATAAGTGATACGGTAGTGGGTATTATTATTACTATTGTTCCTATGAGCATTTTGCAACAGCTTGCGCTCAGACTTAATAAAAGGAAATGATTGTTTTTTTCAAGCCTTCTATCGCTCTTCTGGGACTCTGGGAAAAGTTATACAGCGTCTAAACTCTGGCTCTCCTTCAGGGTAAGCATTCGAGCGATCGCACTGGTGTTGCGACTTTGCGCTCTAACAATTCCAATGCAGTGGACATTTGAGAGGTGCTGGTACTGAGTCTAAGGTTATCTGATGCCGCTGATTAGAGCCGTTAGCCAGACACTTAGAACGAAGTACTAACCTAACTAGACAGGCTTCGGTTGGAATCAATGTTGAAGCAGTCATGACTGAGTCTCTCGAGAATATGAAATGACAACATTGCTGAGCTATGTCATGCGGATGGCGTTGATGAACCGTTTGTATTTCTTTGGGGCTTTGTGACGACTGCCGAACGGGAAAAGGAGACGTTGATTTGCTTGTCGAACTTGCTAAGAGGGATGGAGCCACTAAAGTTCGTATATGTGTTCACGTTCTGAACCGCGATCAGACCTTCGTTCTCCAAGTGCCATGACAAGCACGGCCCCGCATGACAAGATCCAGAGGCTCAGGCGAGCCAGCATCTTCGCCTCCACTCCCGAGCACGTGTTGGCCGCTGTGACTGATGCCGTGGAAGAAGTGCAGCTTGCGCCCAATCAGCCGCTTTTCGCCAAAGGGGATCTTGGCAGCTCGATGTACGTGATCGTTGCCGGCCTGGTGCGGGTCCATATCGGCGATCAGACCATCGTGGAACTTTCGGAAGGTGAGATCGTGGGCGAGCTCGCCGCTCTCGACCCAGAACCACGCTCTGCCTCGGTAAGCGCGATCGAGCCGAGTACTCTCTACCAGATTGAGCAGTCGACCTTACAGATCTTGATGGCCGAACACCCCGAGATCGTGCAAGGGATCATCAAGGAGCTGGCCCACCGCTTGCGTGCGACCACCGCTCCCTACGGATTCAGCCTCTGAATGCCCTACAGGCAATGGTTGTTGGGTAGCGATGGTCTGGCTACCATCATGTAAACGATAGGCATGCTCAACCTTTGGACAGGAGCAACGATGAGCAAGGAGGTTTTACACGCGAAACTGGATGCGATCTTCAATGCGCATCTGCAGGCTGAATTGGCTGGCGACCTCGACGAGACGCTGGCGACCATGTCCCCAGATCCGCATCTCGTGAATGTTCCCACCATGGTGGGGGGTCAGGGTCCGCACGGCGTTCGCAGGTTCTATGCCAAGCGGCTGATTGGTCAGTTCTTTCCGCCCGATGTCGTTTTTGAAGCGGTTTCGCGAACCTATGGCGAGCTACGGCTCGTGGATGAACTGATCATCTCGTTCACGCATACCATCAAGATGGACCATATCCTGCCAGGGGTTGAACCGACTGGTCGCAGGGTTGAAGCCGTTTTTGTCGTGATCGTTGGATTCGAAAACGACAAGGTCGCCTATGAACACATCCTCTGGGATCAGGCGAGTGTTCTGGTGCAGTTGGGTTTGCTCGATCCGAAGGGACTTCCCGTTGTTGGTGCCGGTGCCGCCGCCAAGTTGAGAAATCCGGCGCTGCCGGACCCGTTCTTCCATGAGGGTTGACGGCCGATCCCTGTCGTGGTCTCTCGCCCGATGATCAAGGCCGTAGTGCATCGAGACCCAGAGAGGGGTCCCTACCCTGGGCAGCAGTGGATTCCATCCAGCCTCAGGCGATGAACAACCGGCCACCACAGCGACCAGGGTTGGTGGTTCTCTCCTTGGTCGTCTCCTTGTTCGTTGTTCTTGGGTCTTCAAGCCCTTCCCACAGCCTGCCCAGTGAGGCCCGCGCAACCCTCAGCGAGGCGGAGGAGGAGGCCAACTGCCAGAGGTTTCGCAGATCGTCACCGCCAATTCCGCTCCCGTGCTGGAGGCCCTGGAGTCCCTGGCCCGGCAGCGGTTATGGACGGTCCTTCTCCGAACTCACCCCGGAGCCGGTGATGGTCCTGGCGATGGCCGCCAGGGTGGAAGGCCGGCCGATGACGGTGGCCCAGCGACGGATGGAGGAGCGATGTGCCGCCTGGCTGGACTGGGCTGTGACTGCCCGGGCTTCCGCCTCGAGGGAGAAGACGTGGAGCAGCGCTGCGCGACCAGGCCCGTCTGCCCCGGCCAGCAGGGCGGTGCGCGGGTTCCCGATCCGGAGCGGGGCTGTCGCTTGATTGGGGCGTCGGCCTGGATCCGGCAGCAATTGCCGGAGTTCTACGCACTTCTGGCCCTCTCCCCCCGGAAGGAGGAGGTGCGTGATGTGATCGCCGCCCGCGACCGAGGCAGCCCACCCTCGGCGTGCAGCCCCCTTCCAGCGCCGAACGCCTCCCGGCCCACTCTCGCTTCCCTCCGCGGTCCCGCCGCCCGGCCATTCCCCTCAGGCGGCACGGCCCCGGTGGCCATCGCGGCGGGCGCGGCCTGTTTCGCCATCCCGACGGCGGCCGCCTGTCAGGAGGCCCTGGTGCGGGGCGATGCGCTGGTGGCTTCCGCCCATCGTGCCGGCCGCGACCGCTGCCTGGGCTATGCCCTCACCGCCCGCACTCTCTGGGCACTGGGGGCCGATCCGCGCTTCACCGACCTGATGATCCGCTTCCCGGAGGCGACCCGCCTGCGCAACGAGGCCCGCATCGCCCTGCGCTATCTGCGCGTCGATTGCCGGGGGCTTTAGGGTTGTCTGGCCATTCGTGCACCGAAAGGCCGTCTCTTTCCAGCCCCTGGGCCCGCTCCCCATGTCAGAGGCGAACAAGTACCTCGTCCGTCGTCTGATGGAGGAGGCATGGAATGGGCAGAACCTTGACGTGATCGACGAGCTTTGCTCGACCAGCTTCACCATGGTTGACCCTTCGGTGCCCCATCTTGCGGCAGGACAAGAGGCGGCAAAGGCCTATATCGCCGCCATGATTGCAGCTTTTCCCGACCTTCAAATCAGGATTCAGGACCTGTTCGGAGAGGGAGATCGCGTCTCCCTGCGTTGGTCCGCTGAGGGCACACACCGGGGAGAGCTCAATGGCATGGCGCCGACCCACAGGCGCGTGCGTGTCTCCGGGCAGGCGATCTACCGGATTGCCGACGGGAAGATCGAGGAGGACTGGATCATCGTCGATACCTACGGGATGCTTCAGCAGCTCGGCGCTCTCCCGTCCACCTGAGCCAACGCATCAGCGGTACCATCACCGCTGCCCGTGCTCACCCACACGCTCGCGGCTGGGAGTGGCTGACCATGCGTCTGGCTGTCAGGGGTGCGGGCGGACTGGGCGGCTATTTCGGTGCCCGTCTATGCAGGGGAAGCGCCGAAGTGCACTTCATCGCCCGCGGTGCTCACCTTGAGGCCATTCAGAGGGATGGCCTGCGTATCGAGGGCCCCGATCAGTTCCACATCGCCGGGGTCAGCGCCACGGACGATCCGCGTGAGATCGGCGCCGTTGATGTCGTCCTTCTCTGCGTCAAGCTCTGGGACACCGACGCCGCGCTGCAACAGATCCGTCCCCTGATCGGGCCGAACACCACGATCCTTTCGTTTCAGAATGGCGTTCTGAAGGACCAGGACCTGCAGGAGGTCTTTGGTCCTTCCCGGATCATGGGCGACGTCAGCTACATCGCCGCGACGATTGAGAGGCCTGGCGTGATCCGCCGCACCGGCCCCATGCAGAAGCTGGTGTTCGGTGAGTTCGATGGATCCCGATCCTCCCGTGGTAAGGCGCTGCTGCAGGCCTGCCTTGCGGGTGGCATCGACGCCGAGCTCTCCGGCGACATCCTGCGCGACACGTGGCGAAAGTTCGTCTTTCTGGTGGGGCTCTCCGGCACCACCACCACGATCCGCAAGCCCATCGGTGCGATCCGTGGCAACCCGCAGACGCGCGCCTTCCTGTTGGATGTGATGCGCGAAGTGGTGGCGGTCGGCCGTGCCCACGGCGTGGATCTGGCCGAGCACGACGCAGAGGCGGCCCTGAAGCAGCTCGACGCGATCGCTGCTGACATCACCGCCTCCATGCACCACGATCTCGAGCGCGGCCATCCCCTGGAAATCCGCTGGCTCTCGGGGGGCGTGGTGGCACTGGGCCAGCGCCATAGGGTGCCTGCACCGCTGAACCGGGCCATCGCTGACATCCTGACGTTGCATGCCGCCGGAACACCGCCGCCGGCCAGCCACCCGTAGGCTCCTTCACAAGCTCAGTGAAGAGCCCCGCGGGACCTTCGCTTCGAGCGCAACCCTTCCTTGATGCAACGGTGGCCGCGATGGGAACCCAGATGCCGCAGCAGGAGCCGCAGCACAACGCGCAGCAGTCATCGCCCTCCGGCCTGGTGTTGCGCTTCGCCGCTGGCGCCGGGATGGGTGCACTGATCACCCTGGTTCCCTTCTCGGCTGGTTTTTCCCCGGAATCGGGCCCCATCCCGATCATCGTTGCCGCTCTTGTGGTCGTCGCCTCAGGGCTTCTGAGCAGTCTCTGGAGAGACAGGTTCCTGGACGCCGTGTCCCGCGCACTGGATTCCACGCCTGTCTGAACGGCTCTGCTTGCCATGAAGTTCGGCTACACGATCGTCTACGTCCCGGATGTGGCCCGCTCGCTGGCCTTCTTCGAGGCCGCCTTTGGTATGAGGCGCCGGTTTCTGCATGAATCGGGAACCTATGGCGAGCTGGACACGGGGGAGACGACCCTGGCCTTCGCAGACCACGCCCTTGGGGATGGGAATGTCCCCGGCGGCCTTGTCCGGGCCGATGCATCCCGACAACCCCTGGGTGTCGAGATCGCCCTGGTGACGGACGATGTGGCCGCCGCGTACCTCAAGGCTCTGCAGGAGGGCGCCACGGAGCTCGCTGCTCCCCTGATCAAGCCCTGGGGCCAGACGGTCGCCTACGTCCGCGCCCCTGACGGCACCCTCATCGAACTCTGCACCCCGGTGGCAGGCTGAGGGCGCCGTGGTTCGCCGAACCCCGCGGCTGTGGCCCCTGATCACCGAGGTGTGCCACGTTGGCAACGGTTGTGGGCAGGTTGTACGAGCGGGACGCCCCTGACAGTGCGCCGAGCGACCGACACCGACCTGACCGTGCTGGCCTGCTTCGGCTTCGCCCTCGGTCAGCTGCATGTCGGCTTTGATGGGGAACGCTTCGCCGTGCCGCCCGGTGGGGAGGGCGCCTATGCGGCGTTCTTCCGAGCAGAGCTCCAGCGTCCGGAGGTCGTGCTGCTGATCGCCGAGGCCGGTCCCCAACCCGTGGGCTACGCCTTCGTGCGGATGGAGCCGATGAGCCTGGTGGAGCTGCGCCGTGCCGGAGCCTGGCTTCACGACATCTACGTGGATCCCCAGGCCAGCAGCGGTGGGATCGGCCGCCGGCTCCTTGAGGCGGCCAAGGAGGCGGCCCTCGACCTGGGCTCCAGCAGCCTGATGCTCAGTGCGTCGTCGCAGAATGTCGCCGCCCGGCAACTGTTCGAGCGTGCCGGACTGCGTCCGACCATGGTCGAGATGCGGATCGAACTGGGGGCGTGAAAGCAGCATCGCCGCCACGGCCACCGAGCATGTGCTGATCGTCCGGCGGCCGGCCTAGGCCCCCCCGATCAAGGGCACCAGCTGCTGCACCGCATCGCCGGGCTTCAGAGCCAGCAGGGTTCCCGATCCGCCGCAGTCCTCCGGCGGCAGCTGCTCGGCACTCAGCCGCAGGTTGCGGCCCTCGGGGCCCTCCAGCGTCACCCCGATCACGCCGGCGTCGCCGGCCTGCAGATCCACCAGGACGTCGTCGCGCTCCAGGAAGCGCAGGCCGATCTGGCCCATCGCGCCCCGCTGGCAGGGCCTGAGGTCGTCGAGCCGGAGGCGCTTCACCTGGCCGCGGCGGCTGGCCAGCAGCACGTCGCCGCCGGCGGCCGCCCGCGCCGCCCCCACCACCCGTTCGCCGGGCAGCAGCCGCAGCAGCATCGGCCCCTGGGCCGTGCGGCCCAGCACCGGCAGGTTGGTGTCGTTGATCGCCAGCCGCAGCACCCGCCCGGTGCTGGTGGCCACCACCAGATCCTCCCCCTCCAGGCAGGGCACCACCCGCTGCAGGGCCACCCCCTCCTTCAGCTTCAGCACCGTGGCGGGCCGGCCCGAGAGCTCCAGGAAATCCTCGATCGGCAGCCGCTTGAAGCGTCCGTCGGTGCTCAGCAGCCCGAGGCTGCCGCTGGCGGGCTGCGGCAACGGCAGCACCTGCACCACCGTCTCCCCGTGCAGGCTGTCGGGCAGGAAGCGCTCCAGCTTGCCGGGGTTCTGGCCGGCGAATTCCCAGCGCAGCAGGGCCACCTTGCCGCCGGCGCTGAAGGCCAGCAGGGCCGGCTGCTCGGCCACCGGCAGGATCAGCCGCGCCGGCGGCGGCAGGTCCCCCAGCTCGGCCGCCTGATCGAGGTGCAGCCGCCCCAGCATCTGGGGCGTGACGATCCGCACCGCCCCGTCGGTCTGGATCAGCAGCCGGCCATCGCCGGCCAGCGCCTCGAAGGCCTGCTGGCGCTGCAGTTCGGTGTTGGGCCGGACTGCCGCCGCCCGCTGGGCCACCAGGGCGTCGCCCCCCTCCACCAGCCGGGTGCGGCGGGGGGTGGCATAGCGCTTCCTGAGACCCTTCAGCTCGCTCACCATCGTGTCGAGCAGGGTGCCGCGGTCGTCGAGCAGGTGCCGCAGCCGGGTGCGCTCTTCTTCCAGATCGGCCGCTTCCTTGCGCAGTCCCTCCTGCTCCAGGCCGGTGAGCCGCCGCAGCGGCATCGCCAGCACGGCATCGGCCTGGCGCTCGCTCAGATCCAGGTGCACCTGCAGGCTGGCCCGGGCCGTGGCGGCATCCCGCGCCTCGCTGATCATTTCGATCACGCGCTTGAGGTCGTCGAGGGCCTTGATCAGCCCCTGCACCACTTCGAGGCGGTCTTCGCAGCGCTTCAACGCATGGGTGGTGCGCCGCAGGATCGTCAGTTCCCGGTACTCCAGGAACTGCTGCAGCATCTGGCGCAGGTTCAGCTGCTGGGGCTGGCCGTTCACCAGCGTCAGCAGGATGGCGCCGAAGTTGCTCTGCAGGGCCGTGCGCCGCTGCAGTTCCTCCAGCACCTTCTGGGGTTCGGCGTCGCGCCGCAGTTCGATCACCACCCGCATCCCCTCGCGGTCGCTCTCGTCGCGGATGTCGGCGATGCCGCCGATCTTGCCGTCGTTCACCTGCTCGGCCAGCTTCTCGATCCAGCCCGCCTTGCTCAGCTGGTACGGCAGTTCCGTCACCACCACGGCGCCGCGGCGGTGGCGCCCCTTGCCGGGCTGCACCTCCTCGATGTGGGCGACGCCTCGCATCGGAATGCTGCCCCGCCCCGTGGCGTAGGTGTCGCGCACGCCGCTGCCCAGCAGCACCTCGCCGCCGGTGGGGAAATCCGGGCCCGGCACCATCGCCAGCAGCTTCTCCTCCGGCAGGTCGGGCTTGCGGATCAGGGCGATCAGCGCATCCACCACCTCCCCCAGGTTGTGGGGCGGGATGCTGGTGGCCATCCCCACGGCGATGCCGGTGCAGCCGTTGAGCAGCAGGAAGGGCAGCTGGGCCGGCAGCACCGTCGGCTCCTGCTGGGAGCCGTCGAAGTTGGGGGCGAAATCGACCGTGTCGCTGCCGATCTCATCGAGCATCGCCTCGTTGGCGATCGGTGCCAGGCGGGTCTCCGTGTACCGCATCGCGGCCGGCGGGTCGTCGTCCACCGAGCCGAAGTTGCCGTGGCCGTCCAGCAGCGGGTGGCGGCTGGCGAAGGTCTGCACCAGCCGCACCAGGGCGTCGTAGACCGCCTGGTCGCCGTGGGGGTGGTACTTGCCGAGCACGTCGCCCACCACGCGGGCGCACTTGCGGTAGGGCCGGTCCGGGGTCAGCCCCAGCTCGTGCATCGCGTACAGGATGCGCCGCTGCACCGGCTTGAGCCCGTCCCGCACGTCCGGCAGGGCTCGCCCCACGATCACGCTCATCGCGTACTCGAGGTAGGAGCGCTGCATCTCCTGATGCAGGGCGATCGGTTGGACGCGCTCGTCCGGCATCCGGTCCTGGGGGTCTGCGGCTCAGGGCGCTCAGCCTACAGATGGCGCCCGGTGCCCCCCGGGCTCAGGAATCGTCGCCGCTGCCGCCGTCAGCGTCGGTGGCATTGGCCAGGGCCCGCTCCACCGCCGGCTTCAGCTCCGGCAGGGCCAGCAGCTGGGCGGTCACCGCCCGCAGCTTCGGCCCCCACAGCTGCTCCTTCTGGAACTTCTCCTTGACGTAGTTGGGCTCCTCCGCCAGGGCGGTCTCGGCCAGCTTCAGGGCCTGGGCCCGCTCCGCCGGCCCCCGCTCGAACAGGGCCGCCGCCAGGGCCAGGGAGGTTTCGGCGATGTCCGGTTTGATCTTCAGCACCCGCTGCCAGCGGCCGATGGCGTCGTTGACGCGGCCGCTCTCGTACAGCACCAGCCCCTGGTTGTTGATCGCCTCCCAGAAGTCCTTGCGCAGCCCCGCGGCCCGCTCGAACGACCCCAGGGCCTCCTGGTTGTTGCCCAGCAGGATCTGGGCATTGCCCAGATCGAAGTAGGCACCGGCGTTCTTGCTGTCGAGCTCCAGCCCCCGCCGCAGCAGGCCGATGGCGTCCTGGGGCTTGCCGTCCCGCAGCGCCAGGGAGCCCTCGGCGAACCAGATGCCGGCGTTGTTGGGATCCAGCTCCTTGGCCCGGGCCAGGGCCACCTTCGCCTTCTCCATCTGGTTGCTGCGCAGTTCCGCCTCCGCCAGCAGCACCCAGCCGCGGGGGTCCTGCGGCAGCAGTCGCACCGTCAGTTCCGCCAGCCGGGCCGCATCCTCCGCCTGGCCGAGGCGCAGCAGCCGCGCCGCCGCCTGGGCGATACCCAGCCCCGCCCCCTCCAGTTCCTTCTCCTGCGGCAGGTACACGAACGGCACCAGCGCCCGCGCCGGCAGGGCGTAGCCCACCAGGGGGGTGGCCGTCAGCGGCATGGCCAGGCAGAGGGAGGAGAACAGTCGCCAGAACCGCCGGCCCACGGAATCACCCCGAATCGCCCCAGCCTAGGGAGCCGTCTCCCCTTGTCCCCAGCCGCCCGCCAGCGCCGCCCGGATGTTGCGCCGCCACATGGCCGGCCGGATCCGCCGCAGGGCCGAGGCCCGCAGCCGTTCGTCCCAGTCGCCGTCGCTCCAGCCCAGGGCCTCCGTGCCGCGCAGATCCAGCAGCCACGGGCGCGGCTGCACCTCGCCGTCGGTGGCGACGGGCAGGGGCCGCCGGTTCCAGGGGCAGACCTCCTGGCAGATGTCGCAGCCCGCCACCCAGCCCTGCAGCCGCCCGGCAATCGCCGCGGGCAGCGCCTCGTCGCGGTTCTCGATCGTGTGGTACGCGATGCAGCGGCGGGCATCCACCACGAACGGCTCGTCGAGGGCGCCGGTGGGGCAGGCGTCGATGCAGGCCGTGCAGCTGCCGCACAGGGGTTCGGCCGGTCGGTCGGGGGGCAGCTCGAGGCTGGTGAGCAGGTGGCCCAGCAGCATCCAGGAGCCCCGGCGGCGATGGATCAGGTTGCCGTTCTTGCCGATCCAGCCCAGGCCCGCCTCCTCCGCCCAGGCCTTGTCGAGCAGGGGGGCACTGTCGACGCAGGCGCGCCAGGTGGTGCCCGGTGCGACCTCCTCGAGCCAGCGCCCCAGCTGCCGCAGGCGGCCGTCGATCACCCGGTGGTAATCGCGCCCCCAGCCATAGCGGGCCACCCGCAGGCTCCCCGGCGCCCGCTCCCGGGCCACGTGGTAGTTCCAGCCCACGGCCAGCACGCTGCGCACCCCCGGCAGAAGCGCCTCGATCCGGCGGCGCCGGGGATCCTCCATCCAGCCCATCCCCGCCTGGTGGCCCGCCGCCAGCCACCGTTCCAGGGCGGCCGTGCGCAGCGGCAGCCGCGGGCTTCCCGGCACCGCCGCCAGGCCCACCGGTGCGAAGCCGAGCCCCTCGGCCCTGGCCCGCAGCGCCGCCGCCAGGGCGCTAAGGGAGGACGGCGTCTTCAAGGGCTGCCGGTAGAGTCCCACGAATCCGACCTCCATTGAGTGGCTGCCGTTTCCTCCTCCCGCTTCAGCCCCCTGCTGCGCTGGATGGGCATCACCCTGGTGGTGCTGCTCGTCCTGCAGCTGGTTGCCGTGCTCACCCTCTGGGACTGGCAGGAGGAGGCCTTCCGACAGCTGGTGGTGGAGCGACTGATCGCCCAGTCCCCGATGGGTCTGATCGGGCTGCTGCTCATGTACCTCTCCTCCCGCCTGGAAGACCCGTCGGAGGAGCGCACCCCCGTCCTCTGGACCGTCTGCATCATCAGCGGTCTGCTGGCCGTGCTGCTGACCGCCTCGCTGCCGATCGCCTTCGGCGGTGACCAGCAGATGCAGCAGCAGGCCGACCAGCAGCTCGCCGCCAAGCGCGGCCAGCTGGAGATGGCCCGTCAGCAGAGCAAGGACCCCGCCCTGCTCCAGCAGCTGATCAAGCAGGCCGAAGCCACCGGCCAGGTGCCCCCGGGCGCCACCGAGGAGCAGAAGACCCAGTCGGCCCGGGCCTTCGTCGATCGCCAGCTCGACCAGCTCGAGACCCAGTTCAAGCAGACCGAGCAGACCAGTAAGGTCACCCTCAGCCAGCGCCGCTACGGCGGATCCCTCGGCGCGGTGGTCCTGATCATCGCCTTCACGATCCTTTGCCTCGGCAGTGTCCTGTAAGACCCCCGTGGATCGTTACCGTTAGGGTTTCGCCCCTTCGGACCCCATCCATTGGTCCCATCCAGTAGTCCCAGTTCCGATCAGCCCCTGGGCAACCGGCTGCAGCAGGATCTCAAGAACGATCTGATCGCCGGTCTGCTGGTGGTCATTCCGCTGGCCACCACGATCTGGCTCGCCACCACGGTGAGCCGCTTCGTTCTGGCCTTCCTCACGTCGATCCCCAAGCAGTTCAACCCGTTCAACACCCTCAACCCCCTCCTCCAGGACCTGATCAACCTGGGGGTGGGGTTGCTGGTGCCGCTCCTGGGCATCCTGTTGATCGGTCTGATGGCCCGCAACATCGTCGGCCGCTGGCTGCTTGAGTTCGGTGAGGGCACCCTGCTGCGCATCCCCCTGGCGGGCTCCGTCTACAAGACCCTCAAGCAGCTGCTGGAAACCTTCCTCCAGGGCAATTCCGCCCGCTTCCGGCGGGTGGTGCTGGTCGAATACCCCCGCGAGGGGCTCTATGCCGTCGGCTTCGTCACCGGGGTGCTGGGCACGGCCATCCAGGCCGATTTCGGCGAGACCATGCTCAGCGTCTTCATTCCCACCGCCCCCAACCCCACCACCGGTTGGTATGCGGTGGTGCCCGAGCGCCTGGTCAAGGACATCGAGCTGAGCGTCGAGGATGCCTTCCGCACGATCATCTCCGCCGGCATCGTCAGCCCCGACGAGCGGGAACCCACCTCCAACCGCAGCTTCGCCAGCCTGCTGGCCCAGCTGCGCGCCCCCCAACCCTCCTGATGCAGAGTCGCACCCTTGCCCGTGAACTGGCCCTGCTGATGCTGGGTCAGGTCAGCGACCGCGGCAGCGGGGCCGAGGCCCCCTCCGGCTCCTTCGATCTGCTGCTGCAGCAGGCCGTCACCAGCCTCAGCCAGCATGTGCGCGAGGCCCTCGACCGTTCCGCCGAGGATCTCCAGCAGGCTCAGCAGCGGCTGCTCGACAGCGAGCTGCAGGACCAGGGGGAGAAGCAGCTGCCCACGGTGCGGCGCCACCTGCAGGAGGGCCTCACCCACGCCGAGCACGCCCTCAACCGGCTCTCGGCCAGCCTGGAACTGCCGCGCCTGCTGCTGCTGGCCGACCAGGAGGCGGTTCAGCGCGACGCCATCGGCCGCATCCGGGCCGTGCTGCGCGACCGCGAAGCCCTCGACGGCCGCATCGATGCGGTGATGGAGGGCTGGCGCCTCACCCGCCTGCCCCGGGTTGACCGGGACATCCTGCGGCTGGCGGTGGTGGATCTGGAGGATTTCGGCACCCCCGCCGCCGTGGCCTGCAGCGAGGCGGTGGAGCTGGCGAACCGCTACAGCGACGAGCAGGGGCGACGCATGATCAACGGTGTGCTGCGGCGCTTCACCGCCGCCCGGGTCTGATCAGGAACGCGATGGTCTTCGATTGGTTCAAACGGGCCCTGGCCCAGCCCGCCCCGGCGCCCGCAGCCGCACCGACACCTGCGCCCCCGCCGGAGCCGGAGCCCCAGCCCGAGTCCCCGCCCGAGCCCGAAGCCGCGGCGGCCCCGGCCGAGCCTGAAGCCGCGGCCCCCGTAGTCGCGCCCCCGTCCGAGGCTGCGCCGGCTGCCACCGCTGTCGCGTCCGCGCCGGCCCCCGCCACCCCCGCCGGCCCAGGGGTCGACGAGGACGCCCTGGCCTGGGCCCGCCAGGCCTACGCCCGGCTGAAGGCCCAGCAGGAGGCGGCCAGCCAGGCCGCGCCCACTGCCCCCCCGGCATCGCCCGCGCCGGCTCCTTCCTCCGCACCGGCCCCGGCTGCCGAGGCACCACCCGCTCCCGAACCCGCTGCCGAGCCGCCAGCGGCCCCCGAACCGGAGCCCGCTCCTGCACCCGCCGCTCCCCCCGTGGGGACGGGCCTCTCCCTGCTGGAGCAGGCCGCCGCCCAGCGCCAGCAGCGCCTCCAGGAGATCACCGCCCCCGCCGAGCCCGCCCCGGTCGCGCCGCCGGCCGCCGCCGCACCGGCCACCCCTGCGGCAGCGGACGCCGATGCCGCCGACCCCAGCCTCGGCGCCTTCGATGACACCTTCACCTGGTCGGCGGAGGTGCTGGCGGCCCAGGGCCGCAGCGTCGAGGAGGTCTCCCTCGAGGAGATCGACTGGCTGGGCCGGCTGCGGCGCGGCCTTGAGAAGACCCGCCGGGGCTTCGTCACCCAGCTGCTGGAGAACCTCGGCGACGACCCCCTCACCCCGGCGGTGCTCGACGACCTCGAGTCGACCCTGCTGCGCGCCGACGTGGGCGTGAAGGCCACCGACCAGGTGCTCGAAGCCCTGCGCCGCCGCCTCAACGAGGAGGTGGTCGACCCGGCCGAGGGCCTCCGCTTCCTCAAGGAGCAGCTGCGCGGCCTGCTGGAGGAGCCGATCCGCGCCGGCGGCACCGCCCTGCTGGCCCCCCAGCGTGATCGTCTCAACGTCTGGCTGCTGGTCGGTGTCAACGGGGTCGGCAAGACCACCACCCTCGGCAAGCTGGCCAACCTGGCGGTGCGCAGCGGCTACAGCTGCCTGATCGCCGCCGCCGACACCTTCCGGGCCGCGGCGGTGCAGCAGGTGAGCGTCTGGGGGGAGCGCAGCGGCGTGCCCGTGGTCGCCAATCCCAGTGCCAACGCCGACCCGGCGGCCGTCGTCTACGACGCCATCGGCGCCGCCCGCTCCAAGGGCACCGAACTGGTGCTGGTGGACACGGCCGGCAGGCTGCAGACCAAGCACAACCTGATGGAGGAACTGGGCAAGGTGCGGCGCACGATCACCAAGCTGGCGCCGGAGGCGGTGGTGGAATCGCTGCTGGTGCTCGATGCCAGCCAGGGCCAGAACGGTCTGCGCCAGGCCATGGCCTTCGCCAGTGCCGCCGGTCTCACCGGGGTGGTGCTCACCAAGCTGGACGGCAGCGCCCGCGGTGGCGTCGCCCTGGCGGTGGCTTCCGAGGCGGGGCTGCCGATCCGCTTCATCGGCGCCGGCGAGGGCATCCGCGACCTGCGGCCCTTCAACAGCTTCGAGTTCGTCGAAGCCCTGCTCGCCTCCTGAGGCCCATCCTCGCCTCTACGGCCAGCCTGCCGCTGCTACCTTGCGTGTCCTTTGCGGCCGCTCGGTGAGCAGCCTGCCGCCTCCGCAGCCCTTTTCCACCCCCACCACGGCGTCCCGTCCCGGTCAGGGGCTGTCCGTCGCGGCCTCGCTGCGCCAGCTGCTCGACAGCCTCGGCCGTGAGCAGCGCCGCAACCTGGAGCTGCTGGCGTCCCTCTCCTTCGCCCTGCGCAGCTACACCAACCTCAAGCGCTTCCTCGAACTGGTGCCCCTGGTGGCCGCGCGCCTGGTGGAGGGAGAAGGCAGCCTGCTCGTGGTGTTCCACGCCGATGGCCGGCTCTGGCGCGAGCAGCTCCAGGCCACCCCCGGCGAGCGCAGCGCCGAGGTGCTGCGCCAGCTGGCCGCCCTGCCCGATGGGCAGCTCCAGAACCAGGAGGGCGACGAGGCCGTCGCGGTGCTGCTCGACCCCCTGATCCAGCGCCTGCTCGGAGCCCACCAGGTGTTCGCCACCTCCGTGGTGGCCCGCAGCCGCCAGCGGGGCCGGCTCTACGTGTTCAGCGACCGGCGCGGCTACAGCTGGAGCGATGTGCGCCGCCGGCACCTGCAGCTGGTGGCCGACCTCACCGGTGTGGCCCTGGAGAACGAAGTGCTGCAGCAGGACCGGCGCCGTCATGAGCGGCTCGACCGCCAGCTGAGCATCGGTGCCGAGGTCCAGTCCCAGCTGCTGCCCGACCACTGCCCCGTGATCGACGGCGTCGAGCTGGCGGCCCTCTGCCGCCCCGCCTTCCAGGTGGGCGGCGACTACTACGACTTCATCCCCACCCAGCCCCAGCTCACCGGCCACCGGCGCGAGCAGGCCCCCTGGGCGCTGGTGATGGGCGATGTCATGGGCAAGGGGGTGCCGGCCGGCCTGCTGATGACCCTGCTGCGGGGCATGCTGCGGGCCGAGGTGCTCAGCGGACTGCCGCCCGACCGCATCCTCCACGACCTCAACCAGCTGGCCCAGGAGGACCTGGCCCACTCGCACCGCTTCGTCACCCTCTTCTATTCCGACTACGACCCCCGCACCCGCCTGCTGCGCTACGCCAACGCGGCCCACAACCCGCCCCTGCTCTGGCGGCGTCAGTCGGGCCGGGTGGAGCGACTCGACACCCCGGGTCTGCTGATCGGCCTGCAGAGCGAGGCCGAGTACGGCTGCGGGGAGCTGCAGCTGGAGCCCGGCGACGTGATCCTCTACTACACCGATGGCGTCACCGAGGCCAGCGGCTTCAGCGGCGAGCGCTTCGACGAGGAGCGGCTGGTGAAGGCCTTCCAGGGCGCCTGCCGGGCCGCCCACGAGGCCCAGGCGATCCTGGATCGGCTGTTCGATCGCCTCGACCGTTTCGTCGGCAGCGACCGCCGCCTCGAGGACGACGCCTCGATGGTGGTGCTCAAGGTGCGGGACGGGGTGGTGCTGCCCTCCCTGCCCCCGACCTGAGACGAATGGCAAGCTGAGGGGCTGAGCGGAATGCCCTGATGGTCGCCGACCCCTCCCCCACCACCTGGAGCGATCGCTTCGAGCAGGGTCTGCATCCGGCGATCGAGCGGTTCAACGCCTCGATCGGTTTCGACATCGCCCTGCTCCAGGAGGATCTCGACGGCTCCGTCGCCCACGCCCGCATGCTGGGCCGCTGCGGGGTGATCAGCGAGCCGGAGGCGGAGCGCCTCATCGAGGGGCTCGAGGCCATCCGGGCCGAGGCGGCCGCCGGGCAGTTCACGCCGGGTCTGGAGGCGGAGGACGTGCATTTCGCCGTGGAACGGCGCCTGATCGAGCTCCTCGGCCCCCTCGGCAAGAAGCTGCACACCGGCCGCAGCCGCAACGACCAGGTGGGCACCGACCTGCGCCTGTGGCTGCGGCGCCGGATCGATGCCATCGACGCTGCCCTGGTGCGCTTTGAGCAGGCCCTGCTGGTGAGGGCCGAGGCCCATGCCGACACCCTGATCCCCGGCTACACCCACCTGCAGCGGGCCCAGCCGGTCTGCCTGGCCCACCACCTGCTCGCCTACGTCGAGATGGCCGAGCGTGACCGGCAGCGCCTGGCCGACGTGCGCCGCCGCGTCAACATCTGCCCCCTCGGGGCGGCGGCCCTGGCGGGGACGCCGGTGCCGATCGACCGCCGCCAGACCGCCGCCGAACTCGGCTTCGAGGCGATCTACGCCAACAGCCTCGATGCGGTGAGCGACCGGGACTTCGCCGTCGAGACGATGGCGGCCCTCTCCCTGGTGATGGCCCATCTCAGCCGCCTGGCGGAGGAGGTGATCCTCTGGGCCAGCGAGGAGTTCGGCTTCGTGGGGCTCACCGACCGCTGCGCCACCGGCAGCAGCCTGATGCCCCAGAAGAAGAATCCCGATGTGCCCGAGCTGGTGCGCGGCAAGAGCGGCCGGGTCTTCGGCCACCTGATGGCGCTGCTGACGATGATCAAGGGACTGCCCCTCGCCTACAACAAGGACTTCCAGGAGGACAAGGAAGCCCTCTTCGACGGGGTGCGCACCTGCCTCGACTGCCTGGAGGCGATGGCCGTGCTGTTCGAGGAGGGTCTCGATTTCCGCCCCGCCCGGCTGGAGGCCGCCGTGGCCGCCGATTATTCCAATGCCACCGATGTGGCCGACTATCTGGTGGCCCGCGGAGTGCCGTTCCGGGAGGCCTACCAGCTGGTGGGGGGCCTGGTGAAGGCCTGCCTGCTGGAGCAGCGGCTCCTGGCCGATCTGCCCCTGGAGCGCTGGCAGCAGCTCCATCCCGCCTTCGAGGCGGACATCCATGCGGTGATCGCCCCGCGGCAGGTGGTGGCAGCCCGCCGCAGTGAGGGCGGCACGGGCTTCGAGCGGGTGGCCGAGCAGCTGGCTCTGGCACGGGAGCGCCTCGATCGCACCCCCTGAGCGCCCCTGGCGGGCGTTGGAATCGCGCGTCTACGTCTAATCTTGGGGGGTCTCAGGCGCCCACGCGCCCCATCGGTTCCCCCTCATCGGTCAGTGAGTATTTTCGTCGGCAATCTTCCCTTCCGCGCCGAGCAGGAAGACGTGGCTGAACTGTTCGCTCCCTTCGGCGAAGTGGTCAACTGCTCCCTGCCGCTGGAGCGCGACACCGGCCGCAAGCGCGGCTTCGCCTTCATCGAGATGGCCGACGCCGACACCGAGACCCGGGCCATCGATGCCCTGCAGGGCGCTGAGCTGATGGGTCGTCCCCTGCGCATCAACAAGGCGGAACCCCGCAGCGGCGGTGGTGGCGGCGGCGGCGGTCCGCGCCGCGGCGGCGGCGGCTACGGCGGTGGAGGAGGTGGCGGCTATGGCGGCGGCGGTGGCTACGGAGGTGGCGGTTACGGCGGGGGTGGCGGCGGCTACGGTGCCGACCGCGGTTCCGGGGCCAAGGGCTGGGAGGACCGCAGCTACGGCGGCGGTGGAGCTGGGAGTGGTGCCGCCCCCGATCCCTTCGAGGCGGGCCGCTCCCGCCGTCGCCGCAGCGGTGGCGGCGGTGATTACGGCGGCGGCGACTACGGCGGCGCCGAGGTCTGAGCCGCCTCACAGGCCCCGTTCCTCCAGCTGGCGGGCGGCGTCCTCCAGCACGGCGGGCCCGGCTCCCGCCTGGCCGGCCTCCCGGGTCAGCCAGCCGCGCCAGTGGCGGGCCCCGCTGACCCCCTCCACCACCTGCACCAGGTGCCGGGCGATCGGCCACAGCCGGCCCCCCGAGGCGCACCAGCGTTCGGCGTGGGGCAGCACACCCCGCACCACCGTGGAGGCCCGCGGCTCCCCGCCGCCGGCGTCCCCGAAGATCCGGCCGTCCACCCCCGCCCAGCGCAGGGGGTGGGCGTAGGCGGCCCGGCCCACCATCACCCCGTCCACCAGGGCCAGCTGCTCCTGGCAGGGGCCCAGGGCCTCCAGGCCGCCGTTCAGTTCGATCGTCAGCTGCGGCCGCTCCCGCTTGAGGCGGTGCACCAGGTCCCAGCGCAGGGGGGGCACGGTGCGGTTCTGTTTCGGGTCGAGGCCGTTCAGCCAGGCCTTGCGGGCGTGCACGGCGAAGCGGGCGGCGCCGGCCGCCGCCAGGCTGTCGACGAAGGCCAGCAGTTCCTCGTAGGAGTCCCGATCGTCGATGCCGATGCGGTGCTTCACCGTCACCGGCAGCGGCGTGGCCGCCGCCATCGCCGCCACGCAGCGGGCCACCCGCTCCGGCTCCGCCATCAGGCAGGCCCCGAAGCGGCCCTGCTGCACCTTTTCGCTCGGGCAGCCGACGTTCAGGTTGATCTCGTCGTAGCCCCAGTCGGCCCCCATCCGGGCGGCCTCCGCCAGCATCTCCGGGTCGTCGCCGCCGAGCTGCAGGGCCAGGGGGTGTTCGCCCGGGTCGAACCCCAGCAGCCGCTCCAGGCGCTGCTGGCGCTCCCCCATCCGGGAGGGGGAGCCGTCCTGGGCGATGTGGTGCAGCGCCCGGGCCACCACCATCTCGGAGTAGAGCAGGCAGTGCCGGCTGACCTGCCGCATCAGCACCCGGAAGTGCCGATCGGTGCAGTCCAGCATGGGCGCCACACTGAAGCGGTAGTTGTGCTCCATCGCCCCATGCTGCCCAGCCGTGCCTCCGTGGTGGTGGTGGGAGGGGGCCCGGCTGGCTTCATGGCCGCCATCGCGGCGGCGGAAGCGGCCGCCGGCCAGCTCTCCGGGGGGGTGCTGCTGCTGGAGTCCACCCCTGAGCCGCTGCACAAGGTGCTGATCAGCGGCGGCGGCCGCTGCAACGTCACCCACGCCTGCTGGGATCCGCGGCTGCTGGTGGATCACTACCCGCGCGGCGGCAAGGCCCTGCGGGGCCCCTTCTCGCGCTTCGCCCCCGGCGACACGGTGGCCTGGTTCCAGGCCCATGGCCTGCAGCTGGTGGAGGAGCCCGACGGGCGGCTGTTCCCCCGCTCCAACCGTTCCTCCTCGGTGGTCGACACCCTGCGCCGGGCGGCGACCGCCGCCGGGGTGGCGGTCCACACGGCCGAGGCGGGGCAGGCGGCGGAGGCCCTGCCCGGCGGCGGGTTCCGGCTGCGGCTGCGGTCGGGGGCCGAGCTGCTCGCCGATCGCCTCGTGCTGGCGACGGGCAGCCACCCCAGCGGCCACCGCATCGCCGCCTCCCTGGGCCATGGCCTGGTGGCGCCGGTGCCCTCCCTGTTCACCCTCACCCTGGCCGACCACCCCCTGGTGGCGCTGGCCGGGGTGGCGATGGACCCGGTGCAGCTGGAGCTGCTGCTGACCCCCCCGACGGAGACCGCCACGGCCGCCACCGCCACGGCCCCCGCCGCCGCCGGCAAGCCCCAGCGGCAGCGGGGGCCCGTGCTGATCACCCACTGGGGCCTCAGCGGGCCGGCCACCCTGCGGCTCACGGCCTTCGCCGCCCGGGCCCTGCGGGAGCGCCGCTACCGGGCCGATCTCCGGGTCGACTGGACCGGCGGCCGCAAGCCGGCGGAACTGGAGGGCTGGTTCGCTGCGGCGCGCCGCGAGCAGGCCCGGCGTCAGCTCGGCAACTGGCGGCCCTGGCCCGACCTCAGCCGCCGCCTCTGGCTGCACCTGCTGGCCCTGGTCGGGGTCGACGCCAGCCTGCGCTGGGCCGATCTCCCCCGCCGCCAGGAGCAGGCCCTGGTCACGGCCCTGCGCGACAGCCGCTATGGGGTC
This sequence comes from Synechococcus sp. UW140, assembly GCA_943369315.1. Taxonomy (GTDB): domain Bacteria; phylum Cyanobacteriota; class Cyanobacteriia; order PCC-6307; family Cyanobiaceae; genus Cyanobium. The sequence goes on along the minus strand of CALRMW020000009.1, from coordinate 80,688 downwards.
TCCGGCCGCGGCCCCTTCGGCGAGGAGTTCGTCACCGCCGGCGGCATCCCCCTGGCGGAGGTCAACCTGGCCACGATGGAGAGCCGCCTGCGGCCGGGCCTGTTCCTGGTGGGGGAGCTGCTGGACGTGGACGGGGTGACCGGCGGCTTCAACTTCCAGCACTGCTGGAGTTCGGGATGGCTGGCGGGCCAGGCCCTGGCGGCTCAGCGCACGTGCTCGTAGATCGAGAACATCGGCAGATACATGGCCAGCAGCACCGATCCCACGATGATGCCCACCAGCACGATCATGGCGGGCTCGAGCATGGAGGTCATGGCCTTCACCATCGTGCTGACTTCGTCTTCGTAGAAGTCGGCCACCTTGGAGAGCATGGCGTCCATCTCGCCGGTTTCCTCGCCGATGGCGAGCATGTTGACGCACATCTCCGGAAACACATTCTTGAGCCGCAGGGCCGCGCTCAGGGGCATGCCCTCGCTCACCTCATTCTTGGAGGAGATGATGGCATCGGAGATCACGGAATTGGTGGCCGTTTCCCTCACGATCTCCAGGGAAAGAAGGATCGGAACCCCCGCCTTGGAGAGGGAACTCAGGGTGCGGCAGAACTGGGCACTGGCCGATTTCTGCAGCAGTTCCCCGAACAGGGGCAGCTTCAGCAGCAGGCCGTCGATCTGGCGGCGGCCCATCGGTGTTTTGTAGCTGGACACCACCCAGAAGGCGAAGCCGACCAGGCCCCCCAGCAGGATCAGGGCCCGCCAGGAGCGCAGAAACTCACTCAGATTGAGCATCAACTGGGTGAACAGGGGCAATTCCGCCCCCAGCTGCTCGAAGACGCTCGAGAAGGTGGGGATCAGGAAGATCGTCATGCCCAGGAACACCGCGATGGCGATCACCAGCACCGTGACCGGATAGCTCATCGCCCCCTTGATCTGGTTCTGGAGCTTGGCGTTGTCCTCCAGCAGCTTGGCCAGGCGCTTGAGGGTGTCGTCCAGGACGCCACCGGCCTCACCCGCCTCCACCAGGGCGATGCTGAGGTTGTCGAACACCTTCGGCCAGCGGCGCATGGCGTTGCCAAGGCTGTCGCCCTGGTTGACGTCCTGGGTCATGCCGGCCAGGGCCAGGCGCATCTTCTTGGAGCGCTGCTGGACACGCATCAGGTCGAGGCTGCGCAGGATCGGCACGCCCGCATCCACCAGGGCGGAGAGCTTGTTGGCGAACAGGGCCTTGTCCCGGATGGTCACCGGCCCTTCGAGCATGTCGGCCAGACCGCTGAAGGACGAGGGCGTCTTCTTGGCGGCCGCGGCCTGGGGAACCTTGGGGGTCTCCTTGCGCACCAGGGTGTTGGCCAGGATGCCGCGGCGGCGCAGCTCCCGCCGGGCGATGGAGGGGCTGTCGGCGTTCAGCGTCATCTCCCGGCGCTGGCCGGACCTGGTGGTGTAGGTGACGACGAAGGCGGTCATGGCGGTCCTCAGCGGTCGAGCAGCCGGACGAGCTCCTCGGGTTTGGTGGTCTTCAGCAGTGCCTCTTCGCGGGTGACCCTGCCCTCCTCCACCAGGTTGGCGAGCGCCCGCTCAAGGGTCTGCATGCCCTGGTTGGCGCCGGTCTGGATCTGGGAATAGAGCTGGGAGCTCTTGCCTTCCCGGATCAGGTTGGCGATGGCGGGGGTGTTGATCATGATCTCCTGGGCCATCACCCGGCCGAAGGCTCCGTTGCTGGTGGGTTCGGCGCTCTTGCAGAGGGTCTGGGAGAAGACCGCCAGCAGGCTGCCGCTCAGCTGCACCCGGATCTGGGTCTGCTGGCCGGCGGGGAACACATCCACCATCCGATCCACGGTCTGGCCGGCGGAACTGGTGTGGAGGGTGCCGAAGACGAGGTGGCCGGTCTCGGCGGCGGTGATCGCCAGCTGGATGGTCTCGAGGTCGCGCAGTTCCCCCACCAGGATCACATCGGGATCTTCCCGCAGGGCCGCCCGCAGGGCGTTGGAGAAGCTGCGGGTGTCCTCATTCAGTTCCCGTTGGTGAATGATCGACTTGTCGTTCCGGTAGGTGAACTCGATCGGATCCTCGATGGTGAGAATGTGCTCCGAACGGGTGGCGTTGATGTGCTCGATCAGCGCGGCCAGGGTGGTGGTCTTGCCGGAGCCCGTCGGTCCGGTGACGAGGACCAGCCCCTTGGGCTTGCTGCTGATCTCCTCGACGATCGGAGGCAAACCGAGTTTCTCGAGGCTGGGGATGGAGTTGCCGAGTGCCCGCAGGCAGGCCGCGTAGGTGCCCCGCTGGCGGTAGACGTTGATCCGGAACCGGGCCACACCCTTGAGGCCGTAGGAGCAGTCGAGTTCCCAGTTCTGCTCCAGGTTCTTGCGCTGGGCGTTGTTGAGCAGGGAGAAGATCAGACGGTTGCAGCTCTCCTCGGTGAGCTGGGCGTCCTGGATGATGGGTCGCAGCTGGCCGCTGAAACGGCCGTAGGGGGGATTGCCTGCGGACAGGTGCAGATCGCTGCCCCCGGCCTTCACCAGTTCCTGCATCAGGTCTTCGATGAGGAGATCCATCCTGCTCAGCTCCGAACGCACAGACAGTAGGGACATTCCAACCATTCGTCCTCGAGGCCGGCCCCGCAGCTGCGGCAGGTGAGGGTGCTCAGGGCCCGGGCGCGCCGCTCCGATTCCAGGCCCGTGTCGGTGAGCAGCATGCGCTCCACTTCCTCAAGGGTGGTCAGCCCCTCCCGCACCAGATCGAGGCCGTAGCCGAGGAGGGTTTTCATGCCGCTCTCCAGGGCCAGGCGCCGCAGCTCCTCGGTCGTCGCCCGCTTGGCCACGGCGGCGGAGAGGGTCTCGTTCATGCGCAGGATTTCGTAGACCCCCACCCGGCCCTTGTACCCCCGCCCCTGACAGGCGCTGCAGCAGCCCTCCGAGCCCGGCAGCACCGTGTTGGCGCGGTAGAAGGAAATGTCGGACTCGTCGGAGGCCACCAGGCCGAACCGGGCCAGCTCGCTGTGGTTGGGGTGGTAAGGGATCCGGCATTCGCTGCACAGGCGGCGCAGCAGGCGCTGGGAGACCACCCCCAGCAGCGAGGCGCTGACCAGGAAGGGCTCCATCCCCATCTCGTCGAGCCGGGCGAAGGCGCTGGCGGCGTCGTTGCAGTGCAGGGTGGTGAGCACCAGGTGGCCCGTCAGGGCCGCCTCGATGGCGGTGCGGGCGGTCTCCAGGTCGCGGGTCTCCCCCACCAGCAGCACGTCCGGGTCCTGCCGCATGAAGGCGCGCAGGGCGGAGCTGAAATCGAACCCCTTCTCCCGGTTCACCTGGGTCTGGGTGATGCCGGGGAGGGCGTACTCGATCGGATCCTCCACCGTGGAGATGTTGATGGTGGGGTCGTTGCGCTCCGAGAGCAGCGCATAGAGGGTGGTGGACTTACCGGAGCCCGTCGGGCCGGTGACCAGGATCATGCCGAAGGGCTTGGAGCCGATGTCCCGCAGGGTGGACCTGGCGTCCTCGTCGGTGATCAGGGTGTCCAGGCCCAGCTGGGTGGCGCCGCTGTCGAGCAGCCGCAGCACTACCTTCTCGCCGTAGCGGCCGGGCAGGGTGCTGACCCGGAAATCCATGGTGCGGCCGCGGAAGTTGCGGCGGATCCGGCCGTCCTGGGGCATCCGCCGTTCGGCGATGTCCAGGTCGGCCATGATCTTGAAGCGGGAGGTGACCGCGGGGATCAGGGTGCGGGGCAGCTTGTCGATGCTGCGCAGCACGCCGTCCTGGCGGAAGCGGACCAGCAGGCCATCCTCCTGGGGCTCCACGTGGATGTCGCTGGCGCCGCTGGTGAGCGACTCGATCAGGATCCGGTCCACCAGGCTCATCACCGGTGAGATCCCCTCGCCCGAACTGCTGGCTTCGAGGTCCTCAGTCTCCGGCGTGATCGGTCCCTGGGGGGTGGCGGCCTGACCCAGGTCGAGATCCCGGAAGAGGGAGGTGTGCTCCGCACCGGTGACCTGCGGGCGCTGGGTGAGACCTTCTGATGGCATCGACGGGAAGGATCGGAAGCGAAGCCTGGTGGAGGAGCGTGGCCGAGGTGCGGGCTTCCACCGCTTGTGGAGTGGGCTCCTGGGCATTCAACATAACGGGATCTGACATCCCTGCCAGAACGCATGACCGGCGACATCACTCCCCCCCATGAGGAACGGATCGATCCCCGGGAGGGCGCGGTCGACGCGGCCCGGGTGGAGGAGCTCCTCGAGACCCAGCAGGTGAACCCCGACGGCGGCTCGGATCCCACGGCCTCCGCCCCTGGGTCCGGAGCCCCGGACGCCGCCGAGCCCGGCGATGATCGCGTCGGCCAGCTGGAGGCCGAGCTGGCGGCCCTGCGCAGCGAGAACGAGTCACTGCGGGGCCAGTACATGCGCATCGCCGCCGACTTCGACAACTTCCGCAAGCGCCAGACCCGCGACAAGGAGGATCAGCGCCTGCACATCACCTGCACCACCCTCACGGAGATCCTGCCGGTGGTCGACAACTTCGACCGGGCCCGGCAGCAGCTCAACCCCCAGAGCGAGGAGGCCCAGAGCCTGCATCGCAGTTACCAGAACCTCTATAAACAGCTGGTCGACGTGTTCAAGCAGCTCGGGGTTTCGCCGATGCGGGTGGAGGGGGAACCCTTCGATCCCTCGCTTCACGAGGCCGTGCTGCGCGAACCCAGTGAGGAGCATCCGGAGGACGTGGTGATCGAGGAGCTGCAGCGGGGCTACCACCTGGACGGCCGCGTGCTGCGGCATGCCCTGGTCAAGGTGTCGATGGGTCCCGGTCCGGCCGGTGGGTCCGGTTCCGACGCATCGGCGCCTCCCAGCGAGGGGACGTCCGACTGATGGCCGATTACTACGAGCTGCTCGGTGTCAGCCGGGACGTGGACGCCGACAGCCTCAAGAAGGCCTACCGGCGCCTGGCCCGCCAGTACCACCCGGACGTCAACAAGGATCCGGCCGCGGAGGACCGCTTCAAGGAGATCGGCCGGGCCTACGAGGTGCTCAGCGATCCCCAGACCCGGGCCCGCTACGACCAGTTCGGTGAGGCCGGCCTGGGGGGCGGCGGCGGCATGCCCGACATGGGTGACATGGGCGGTTTCGCCGATCTCTTCGAGACCTTCTTCAGCGGTTTCGGCGGGGCCGGCGGTGGCGCCCCGGCCGGGGCGCGCCGCCGCGGCCCCCGTCAGGGCGACGACCTGCGCCTGGATCTCACCATCAGCTTCAGCGAGGCCGTCTTCGGCAGCGAGAAGGACGTCCAGATCCGCCACCTCGAGACCTGCACCACCTGCAACGGTTCCGGGGCCAAGGCGGGCAGCGGCCCCACCACCTGCGGCACCTGCGGCGGTGCCGGCCAGGTGCGCCGGGCCACCCGCACCCCCTTCGGCAGCTTCACCCAGGTGGCGCCCTGCCCCACCTGCGACGGCACCGGTCAGGTGATCGCCGATCCCTGCTCCGCCTGCGGCGGCCAGGGCCTGCAGCAGGTGCGCAAGAAGCTGCGCATCAACATCCCCGCCGGCGTCGACACCGGCACCCGCCTGCGGGTCGGCCAGGAGGGCAACGCCGGCCAGCGGGGCGGCCCGGCCGGGGATCTCTACGTCTTCCTCACCGTCCAGTCCCACCCCCACCTGCGCCGCGACGGGGTGACGATCCATTCCGAGGTGCCGCTCAACTACCTCCAGGCCATCCTGGGCGACACGATCGAGGTCGAGACCGTCGACGGCCACGAGCCGCTCGAGATTCCCCCCGGCACCCAGCCCGGGGCCGTCATCACCCTCCAGGGCAAGGGGGTGCCCCGGCTGGGGAATCCGGTGGCCCGCGGCAACCATCAGTTCACCATCAAGGTGCAGCTGCCCACCAAGCTCAACGGTGAGGAGCGGCAGCTGCTTGAGCAGCTGGCCGGACACCACACCAGCAAGGGCCAGCGCCACCACCACAAGAGCGGCCTGTTCGGCGGCCTCTTCGGTTGAGCGTCATGGGCGGCTCGCCGGTGGCCCTCGATCTGCGGGGAACGCCCTGCCCGGTCAACTTCATCCGGGCCCGCCTCGCCTTGGAGCCCCTGCCGCCGGGGAGCTGGCTCCGGATCGACCTGGACGGGGGGGAACCGGAGCAGATGGTGACCGAGGGTTTGCGCTCCGAGGGGCACATGGTGCAGCGGGTCGACCCGTCGCCCTTCGCCCCCGGGGACGGGGTGCGGCTGCTGGTGCGACGGGATGGGGGATGAGCCGCTGCCGGGTCGGGTGGTGGCCCTGCAGGCCAACTACTGCCTGGTGAGCCTCGATGGCCCCTGCGAGCCCGACAGAGACGGCCGCCTGCTCTGCACCCGCCGCACCCGCCTCGACAAGAGCGGCCTGCAGGTGTGCGTCGGCGACCGGGTGACGGTGGCGGCGGTCGACTGGCGGGCCCGGCGGGGGGCGGTGGTGGGTCTCGAACCCCGCCACAACCTGCTGGAGCGGCCGGCGGTCGCCAACGTGAGCCGGGTGGTGGTGGTGGTGGCTCTGGCCGAACCCGGCCTCGACCCCCTGCAGCTGACCCGGTTCCTGATCACCGCCGAGGCCACCGGCCAGCCGGTGCAGGTGGTGCTCAGCAAGGCCGACCTGCTGCCGGCGGCCGAGGTGGCGGCCTGGCGCCGCCGGCTGGAGGGCTGGGGCTACGGCACGCTGGCCGTCTCCACCCGCAGCGGCGAGGGTCTGGAGGCGCTGCGCCGCCAGCTGGCCGAGCCGGGCATCGCCGTGCTCTGCGGCCCCTCCGGGGTGGGCAAGAGCAGCCTGCTCAATGCCCTGGCCCCGGCCCTGGAGCTGCGCGTCGCCGCCGTCTCCGGGCGGCTGCGCCGGGGACGCCACACGACCCGGCATGTCGAATTGTTTTCCGTGGCGCCGGGGGCCCTGGTGGCCGATTCACCCGGGTTCAACACCCCCGCCCTCCCCGCCGACCCCCAGACCCTGGCGGCGGCCTTCCCGGAATTGCTGGCCCGCCTCCGGGCCGCCCCCTGCCGTTTCGCCAACTGCCGCCACCTGGGCGACCCCGGCTGTGCCGTGGGGGACGGCTGGGACCGCCAGCCGATCTACGGCCGCTGCCTTGAGGAGGTGGAAGGGGCCGCGGCGGCCCGCTCCCGCGGCGGCCAGGGGCGCCAGGGGGAGCGGGGCGTGCGTCAGCGGGGCGACCGGCTCGAACCGCTGCTCGATCCCCAGCTGCGCCGCTCGTCCCGCAGCACCCGGCGCCAGGGGCTGGAGCAGGACCTGCCGGCGCTGGAGGGGGGCCTCAGTTCCCCAGACCGGGAAGATTCAGATCCAGACCCCCGGTGAGGGTTTCCATGCGCTCGCGCATGGTGCCGGTGGAGACCTCGTAGGCCTTGCAGAGGGCCGCCAGCACGGCCGCCTCGACCGTCTCGACGGGTTCGGCGAGCAGCTCGGGGCTCAGCTCGACCCGCAGGGGCTGCTGGTTGCCGGAGAGCCAGACGCTGGCGCGGCCCTCGGGGTCGCTGCCCTGCAGTTCCATCGCATCGAGCTCCTCCTGGAGCTTCTGGGCGTCCTGCTGAATCTGCTGGGCCTTGCGGAAGGCCTCGGTCAGCTGTCCGAAATTGGGAAGTCCGAAGCCGGCCATGCCTGATGTCGTCGTATGGGGCCAGGCTAGAACCCCAGCCGTTGGACCTCCGGCTGCAGCCGCACCCCGCGACTCTCCAGCACCCGCTGCTGCACCAGCCGGATCAGGGCGTCGATGTCGGCGGCGGTGGCGGCCCCGGTGTTGACGATGAAATTGGCGTGGATCGGGGACACCTGGGCATCGCCGATGGCGAGTCCCTTGAGGCCGAGGGATTCGATCAGCTGGCCGGCCTTGAGCGGTTCGGGATTGCGGAACACGCTGCCGCAGCTGGGTTGCTGGTAGGGCTGGGTGCTGGTGCGGCTCTGCAGGTTGGCGCTGGTGCGGGCGGTGAGCACCGCCGGGTCGTGGCCGGGCTCCAGCCGGAAGCGGGCCGAGAGCACCAGCAGCGGCTCCTCCTGCAGGCGGCTGTGGCGGTAGGCGAAGGCCAGATCGCTGGCGGCCAGTTCGAAGGGGGCGTCGGGCCGGCGGGGATCCAGCACCCGCACCGACACCAGCCACTCGGCGGTGCAGCCCCCCTGGGCGCCGGCATTCATCACCACCGCGCCGCCGACCGTACCGGGGATGCCGACGGCCCACTCCAGCCCCCGCAGGCCGCTGCGGGCCGCCTTGCGGGCCAGGGTGGGGATCGGCTCGCCCGCCTCGGCCTCCACCCAGCCCTCGACCGGGTCCAGGCGGCTGCCCTGCAGGCGCCGGTTGCAGAGGGTGAGGCCGTCGAGGCCGCCGTCGGCGATCAGCAGATTGGAGCCCGCGCCGATGCAGCGGAAGGGGAGGCCCGAGGCCGCCGCCCAGGCGGCGTGGGCGATCAGCTCCCCCTGGTCGGCGGGCTCGGCGAACCAGGCGGCCGGCCCGCCCACCTTCCAGGTGGTGTAGTCCCGCAGGGCGACCGCTGCCCGGGTCTGGCTGGGCGGGGCCGTCGCCATCCCCTCAGGCCACCAGCGCGGTGGGGCGACCCCGTTCGTCGAGGGCCCCCAGGCGGTCCCAGAGGCTGTTGACGTCGCCGGCCCCCATCGCCAGCACCAGGTCGCCTGGGCCGGTGCCGCTGGCCACCAGCTCCGCCAGCGCCTCCATGCTGGCCGCCACCGCCACCGGCAGGTCGGGGGCGAGGGCCCGCACCGCCTCGGCGAGGGCCGGGCTGGAGATCCCTGCCATCGGGGCTTCGCCGGCCGCATAGAGGGGCGCCAGCAGCACCGCATCGGCCTGGGTCAGGGCGGCGGCGAAATCGTCCAGGAACTGGGCGGTGCGGGTGTAGCGATGGGGCTGGAACACCGCCACCAGCCGCCGGGGCACCAGCGGCAGCGGGCTGCGGCCGCTCTCCACCATCAGCCGGGCCATGGCGATCGTGGCGGCCACTTCGCTGGGATGGTGGGCGTAGTCGTCGACGATCGCCCGGTCCTGCCAGAGCCCGCGGCAGTCGAAGCGGCGGCCCGGGGGGCGCAGGCCCGCCACCGCCCGGCGCAGGTCCTCGAAGGGCACGCCCTCGAGCCGGCAGGCCGCCATGGCGGCCACGGTGTTGCTCAGGTTGTGGCGGCCGGGCAGGGGCACCTCCAGGGTGCCGAGCGCCTCCCCGTGCTCATACCAGGTGGCCAGGGTGCCGTCGCCCCGTTCCTCCAGGGGGATGGCGGCGAAGTCCACGCCTTCGCTGCTGCAGGTCGACCACCAGCTGGTGGCCTGGAAGTGCTCGCGCAGCACCGGGCAGTCACGGTTGGCCAGCAGGGCCGTGCAGCCGCCGGCGAAGTGCTGCAGGGTGGCCACCAGGGCGGCCAGATCCGGGTAGTGGTCGGTGTGGTCGAGCTCCACGTTGGTGAGCAGCCCCAGCCGGGGACGGAACTTCACCAGGGAGCCGTCCGACTCGTCGGCCTCGGCCACCAGCAGCCGGCCCCGGCCATGGCGGCCGTTGCTGCCGAAGGCGGGCACGATCCCCCCGATCACGGCGGTGGGGTCCTCGCCGACGGCCTCGAGGAGGGTGGCGATCAGGGTGCTGGTGGTGGTCTTGCCGTGGCTGCCGGCCACCGCGATCGAGGGTTGGGCATTGATCAGGGCTGCCAGCACGTCGGAGCGGTGCACGATCGGCAGCCCGCGCCGCCGGGCCTCGGCCAGCTCCTCGTTGGCGGCGGGCACCGCCGAGCTGATCACCACCAGGGGATCCGCCACCGTTGCGCCCTCCAATCCGCTCTCCGCTCCGCCATCCGGCCCATCGAGGCCGGCCAGCACCGCGGTGATCGTGGCGGCGGTCTGCTCCTGGAAGACCCTCACGCCGGCGCTTCCCAGCCGCTCCAGCACCGGACTGGGACGGGGGTCGGAGCCGCTCACCAGGAAGCCCCTCTCCGCCAGGATCCCTGCCAGGGCGGACATGCCGATCCCTCCGGCCCCGATGAAATGGAGCGGCTGACGGCGATCGAGCTTCGGGATCAAGGGGGACTCCAGGCCACGCCGAAAATAACGGCAGCTCGGCCCTCCCCCCTCTGCGGGATACTGCGCTTTGCCGACCGTCCGATCCGGGGCCTGTGGCTGCGGGAAAGAGCAGGACCCCATTTCTGTATGATCGGCAGCCAAAATCCCCCCTTGCTAGCGGGTTCCACCGCTTTCTGCCATGACCTTGCGCGTTGCGATCAATGGATTTGGCCGAATCGGTCGGAACTTCATGCGCTGCTGGCTGAGCCGCGGTGAGAACACCGGCATCGAAGTCGTCGGCCTGAACGACACCTCCGATCCGAAGACCAACGCCCACCTGCTCCAGTACGACACGATGCTTGGCCACATCCGCAATGCGGAAGTGAGCCACACCGACGACACCATCGTCGTCAACGGCAAGCACATCAAGTGCTTCTCCGACCGCAACCCCCTCAACCTGCCTTGGAAGGAATGGGGTGTGGATCTGGTGATCGAGGCCACCGGGGTGTTCATTGACCAGAAGGGCGCCGGCAAGCACATCGAGGCCGGTGCCAAGAAGGTTTTGATCACCGCCCCGGGCAAGGGTGAGGGTGTGGGCACCTTCGTGGTCGGCGTCAACGCTGATCAATACCGCCACGAAGACTTCGACATCATCAGCAATGCCAGCTGCACCACCAATTGCATGGCACCGCTGGTGAAGGTCCTCGACCAATCCCTCGGGATCGTGAAGGGCATGATGACCACCACCCACAGCTACACCGGGGACCAGCGGATCCTCGACGCCTCCCACCGCGACCTGCGCCGCGCTCGCGCCGCCGCCGTGAACATCGTGCCCACCAGCACCGGTGCCGCCACCGCGGTGGCTTTGGTGTATCCGCCGATGAAGGGCAAGCTCAACGGCATCGCTCTGCGCGTTCCCACCCCCAACGTCTCGGTGGTGGACATGGTGCTTGAGGTGAGCCGCGCCACCACCAAGGAGGAGGTGAACAGCATCTTCAAGGCCGCTTCTGAAAACGGCATGAAGGGCATCATCAAATACTGCGATCTGCCCCTGGTCTCCACCGACCACGCCGGCACCGATGAATCCACCATCGTGGATTCTGACCTCACCCTGGTGATGGACGGCACCATGGTGAAGGTGATCTCCTGGTACGACAACGAGTGGGGCTACAGCCAGCGCGTCGTCGATCTTGCCGAAGTGGTGGCCCGCAACTGGAAGTGAGCCTGCGGGCCCCCTCCTCAGCTGAACCCGTCCTCAGTTGAACCCGTTCGCTGAATCCCTCAGCCGAAATGCCGGAAGGTGGCGGTCGGGGGGGCGATAGGCCCTTCCCCCTCCGCCCACCCCAGGGGCCCGCAGGCGTGGGGCTCCACCAGCCGGCCGATCCGCCTCGCTCCCTCCAGCCGCTGCACCAGGGCCTCGGCCCAGGCCGGCTCGAGGGCCAATACGAGCTCGAAATCCTCCCCGCCCCAGAGGCACCAGTCCTCGGCCTGATCCTGGCCCGCCAGCTCCGGCGCCAGGGGCAGATCGCCCCTGGATACCAGGGCTGTGCAGCCGCTGGCCACGGCCAGGCAGGAGGCCGCGGCCGCCAGCCCGTCGCTGCTGTCGCAGCCGGCCACCCGCCAGTCCAGGGCCGCGGGGCGGCAGGCGCCCAGGGCCGCCACCGCATCGAACCGGGGCACGGGCCTGCGGTGGGCACGGATCGCCCGCTCCCGGCCGGCCGGCGCCAGGGTCGGCAGCGCCTCGCCCTGCAGCAGGGCCAGGCCCAGGCGGCTGAGCCCATGGGCGCCGGTGCTGACCAGCGTGTCCCCCGGCCTGCCGTCCCCGCGGCGGATCGCACCGCCCCCCGCCGGCAGCCGGCCCAGGGCCGTGACGGCCAGCAGGCGCTGGCGCCCGCCGCTGCAGTCGCCCCCGAGCAGCACGCCCCCATGGGCCCCCAGCAGCTCCGCCATGCCGGCGTAGGCCCCCTCCACCCAGGCCCAGGGGGTGTGGCCCGGGGCCACCAGGGCCACGGTGATCCCCACGGCGCCGCGGCAGCCCATGGCCGCCAGATCGGAGAGGTTGGCCGCGGCCGCCCGCCAGCCCACGTCGCCGGCGCCCATCGTCGCCTCGCTGAAGTGGACGTCCTCCACCAGCACGTCGGTGTTCACCACCAGCGGCGGATCGCCCGACGGGTGTCCCCCCAGCAGGGCCGGCCCGAGCAGGGCGGCGTCATCGTCGAACTGCCCCCGGGGGGCGAAGGCGCCGAGGCGCCGGATCAGCTCCGTTTCCCCCAGCTGCGCCAGGGTGGGCCCCTCAGGCATGGGGGCGCAGGTTGTCGGCCCCCTCGACCACCGACGCCCGGACGATGCCGTCATCGGCGGTGAGCTCCTCGAGCACGTCGAAGCCGTCCACCACGTAGCCGAAGGCGGCGTAGCGCCCGTCGATGAGGTTGAGGCCCGCCGGGGTGAGCTCGGGTTCGAACAGGAACAGGAAGAACTGGGAGGAGCCGTCGCCCAGGGCCTCGTCGGAGTGGGCCCAACCCAGGGTGCCCTTGCTGGCGAAGGGCAGCACCGGTTCGGCCTTGAACATCCCCAGATCCTCGAAGGTCTGGTTGTAGAAGGGGGCCTCCTGGCCGGGCACCATGATCTCCAGGGGCACCTGGCGCTCCTGCTTGGTGGCCGGATCCACGTAGCCGGTCTGGGGGCCGGCGGGATCGCCGGTCTGCAGCACGTAGAAGTCCTCGGCGCGGTTGAAGGGCAGGCCGTCGTAGAAGCCCCGCTGCACCAGGTCCACGAAGGCGCCGGCGGTCAGGGGCGCGTTGTAGCCGTCCACGACGGCGGTCAGGTCACCCTTGGTGGTGGTCAGCCGCACGGTGGCGCGGCCCAGCAGCCGGGGCAGGGCGTCGAACTCGGCGGGAATGGTGAACGGGAAGGGCCCCACCAGCAGGGCTTCGGCGCGGCCGATGTCGGCCAGGGCCTCCCGACGGGCCGCCAGGAACCGGTCCCGGTCCTGGGCCTCGCCGGCGGCCGCCAGATCCTGCAGGCGCAGCTCCGTGTCGGCCAGCAGGGCTTCGGCGGTGGACCGGTCGCCGGGATCGAAGCTGGCCAGGATCCGCTCCCGGCTGCCGCCGAGCTGGGACTCGGCCCGGCGCACGGAGCCGGTCAGGCTGCTCCAGCGCTTGGCCCGCAGGTCGTCGCTGGTGTCCTCGAGGCGGTGCTGCAGCGCCTGCAGGTCGCCCTGCTCCATCGGCAGGGCGTTGCGCAGCAGGGCGGTGGGATCGCTGACGGCGTTGCCCTGGGGCAGGTAGGCCCAGGCGGCGGGGGCCGCCAGCAGCAGGGTCAGCACGAGGGTCAGGGCGGCCCCCAGCCGGGCGGCCAGCGTGGTGGTGAACCCGATGCGCCTGCGTCGCCGGTCCATGCTTCCCTTGTGACTGCCTGGACTTTGGCACAACCGGCCCGGGCCGCCGCCGCCGCCGTCAACGGGTGGGCCTGTAGCCAGACGTACAATCCCCCGATCCGATCCGCCGGAATGATCTCCAGCAACGACTTTCGTACCGGCACCACGATTGAGCTGGATGGCCAGGTCTGGCGCGTCGTCGAATTCCTTCACGTCAAGCCCGGTAAGGGCTCGGCCTTCGTCCGCACCAAGCTCAAGGGCGTCCAGAGCGGCAACGTGGTCGAGAAGACCTTCCGCGCCGGGGAGACCATGCCCCAGGCCCTGCTCGAGAAGTCGACCCTCCAGCACACCTACATGGAAGGCGATGACTACGTCTTCATGGACATGGCCTCCTACGAGGAGACCCGCCTGACCGCCAAGCAGATCGGCGACGGCCGCAAGTACCTCAAGGAGGGCATGGAGGTGAGCGTCGTCTCCTGGAACGGCAAGCCCCTGGAGGTGGAGCTTCCCAATTCGGTGGTGCTCGAAGTCACCCAGACCGACCCCGGCGTCAAGGGCGACACCGCCACCGGCGGCACCAAGCCGGCCATCGTCGAGACCGGCGCCCAGGTGATGGTGCCCCTGTTCATCACGATCGGCGAGAAGATCAAGGTCGACACCCGCACCGACAGCTATCTGGGCCGGGAGTCCTGATCGCCATGCAGCTCGATCACGACCAACTGCGCCAGCTGCTGGCCCTGCTCGGGGACAGCGACATCCAGGAACTGAAGCTCGAGGGCGACGACTTCCGCCTGGAGGTGCGCCGCAACCTGCCGGTCCCCGCGCCGGCGACGGTCACCATGGTGCAGGCTCCGGCCGGGGCACCGCCGCCGCCCCCCGCCGCCGCGGCCCCGGTCGGCGCCGCCCCCGGCCCGTCGGCGCCCCCGCCCCCGGCCGCCTCGGTGCGCAGCGATCTGCAGGCCGTCACGGCGCCGATGGTGGGCACCTTCTACCGCTCCTCGGCCCCGGGGGAAGCCCCCTTCGTGGAGGTGGGCAGCCGCATCAGCGCCGGCCAGCCCGTCTGCATCCTCGAGGCGATGAAGCTGATGAACGAGCTGGAGTGCGAGTTCAGCGGCGAGGTGGTGGAGATCCTGGTGGAGAACGGCACGCCGGTGGAATTCGGCCAGGTGCTGATGCGCATCAAGGCCGGCTGACCGCCGCCGTCGTCGGGGTCTGACCCAGCTCCCAGGCGGTGTGGATCGCCGCCGCCATGCTGTCGGCCCTGGCGATCCCCCGGCCGGCGATCGCGAAGGCGGTGCCGTGGTCGGGGGAGGTGCGCAGGAAGGGCAGGCCCAGGGTGGTGTTGACGGCGGCATCGAAGGCCAGCAGCTTCACCGGGATCAGCCCCTGGTCGTGGTATAGCGCCAGGTAGCCGTCCGCCCCTTCGGCCTGCCCCCTCCAGGCGGCCGCCGCCTCCAGCCAGCAGGTGTCCGGCGGCACCGGCCCCTCCAGCCGCACCTCCGGATGCCGGCCCCGCCAGCGCTCGAGGGTGGGAATCAGCCAGTCCTGCTCCTCCCGGCCCAGGTGGCCCCCCTCCCCCGCGTGGGGGTTCAGGCCCGCCACCACCAGCCGGGGCCGGCTCCGGAAGCGGCGGCAGAAGGCCAGCAGAGCCTCCAGCCGCTGCTCCACCAGCTCCGGCCCGAGTCGGCGGCTCACCTCGGCCAGGGGGATGTGGGTGGTGGCCAGGAGCGTGTTGAGCCGCCAGCCGCCGTCGGGGGCCACGGCGGTGAACAGCATCCCGGCGTCGGCGGCGCCGGTCAGTTCCGCCAGCCGCTCGGTCTGGCCGGGGTAGGCATGGCCCGCCGCCTGCCAGCTGGCCTTGGCGATCGGTGCCGTCACCAGGGCCCGGCCGCCGCCGGCGCCCACCAGCGCCACGGCCTCGGTCAGCCAGGCGAAGCTGGCGGCACCGGCGGCGGGGCTGCTGACCCCGGGGACCACCGGTCGCTCCAGGGGGATGTCCACCAGGGGGAACGCATCGGGGTCGGCCAGGGGCGCGTCGCTCCGGGCCAGCAGCTGACGGTGGCATTCCCGCAGCCAGCGGCCGCAGCCCACCAGCACCACTTCCTGGCCGGCGGGCCGGGGCCGGGCGAGGGCCTTGAGGGTCACCTCGGCGCCGATGCCGGCGGGATCCCCCAGGGCGATGACGAGGCGATCCGCAGTAGTTTTCATGCCATCGGGGGCTGTCGGGGTCGGTTCATGGTCCGCTTGCTGGTGTTGGGCGTTCTGCTGCTGGGAGGTGGGCTCGCCTTCCGGAACAGCTGGGTCGTGGTCAACTGGGAGAAGATGGGCAAGGACACGGGGCTGTCCTCCCTGATCGATCCATCGAACTTCGGCGCTCAGAAGAAGTCACCGCTGCAGGACGACAGGCCCTCCCGGTAGGTGGGGTAGAGCAGGCGGTAGCCGAGGTCGTCCCTGAGCCTCCGGCTGCTGGCCCGCCGATTCTCGCTCCAGAAGCTGCGGGCCATGGGACCCATGGCCGCGGCCACGTCCTCGTAGCGCTGCACCTCCGGCAGCCGGCAGCCCAGCAGATGGGCGGCCAGGCCGAGGATCTCGCTCGAGGGACAGGGGAAGGTGTCCGCCAGGATCAGGGTGTCCGGCCTGGCCTCGGGGGCCAGGGCGATGGTGTGCAGCACCGCACCGACGATGTCGTCGACGTGCACCCGCGAGAACACCTGGCCGGGCTTGTGGATCAGCCGTGCCGTGCCGTTGCGCAGGCTCACCATCGGGTTGCGGCCGGGGCCGTAGATGGCAGGCAGCCGCAGCAGCTGCACCGGCAGGCCGCTGCGGCGCCAGGCCTGTTCGCAGGCCAGCCGGGCCTGGCTGCGCTCCAGCAGCGGCCGGGTCGGGCTGGTCTCGTCCACCCAGGCGCCGCCGGTGTCGCCGTAGACCCCGGTGGTGGAGAGATAGCCCACCCAGGCCGGCGCCAGCTGACGCAGCCGGGTCTCGAGGGACTCCAGCACCGGATCGTGGCCGCCGGCATCGGGCGGGATCGTCACCAGCACGTGGCTGACCCCGGCCAGGTCGGCCTGGCTGGGCAGGGCCCCCTGGTCGGGATCGAAGTGCAGCCAGCCCCGGGGATCGCCCGACGGGGCCGGTTGGCGATGGGTGAGCAGCACCGGCACGCCGGCCGCCTCCAGCGCCCGGGCAACGCGGCGGCCGGTGTAGCCGCCGCCGAGCACCAGCATCCGGTCGATGGCGGCGGCGGCGGCGGGCAGGGCTGGGTGGTCGACCTGGCCGCCGTCGGCCCCCGGGTTGACAGAATCCTCCGCCATCAGTACATCTGTATCACTGTCCGTTTCCCCATCCCGTGACCACCTCGTCGTTCGGTGCCAGTCTCCCTGTCGGCCTCGCGCCATCCAGCCCCCTCTGTCGCCCCGTCTGTCGCCCCCTCGAGCGGGCCCTCGGCCAGCCACTCCCCGGCCGCGGCCACCGGGCCCCGGCGCGCAGCCACCGGGCCGCCGCCCCGCTGCTGCTGGCCGTGGGGCTGGTTCTGGGGGCCGTGGTGCTGGCGCCGGAGCAGCCCCTCGATCAGGAGGCCATCTGCCACCGCCACAACGGGGTGGAGGCCTGCCGCGTCTGGTGAGTCACCTCCGCTTCGGCGGCCGTGGCCGTCTCCGGTTCGGCGGGGGCCACCCACTGGAGCAGGCGCAGCGCCAGGCGCAGATCGCCGTCGGTCCAGGCCCGCAGGGCCATCGCCCGGCGCGGGTCGTAGAAGGGCTGGCTCCGATACCAGACGAACGCATCGCTGTCCCCCTTGCGGCCGTTGCAGCCCAGGCAGGCCGGCACACAGTTCTCCGTGATGCTCTGGCCGCCGCGGCTGAGCGGATGCACGTGGTCGATGGATTCCGACGCCTCGCCGCAGTAGAGGCAGCGGCGGCCGGTCATCCGGTGCAGCGACTGTCGCCATCGACGCGCTCGCAGCTTGGGGCAGAGATCTTCGAGAAAGACTCCATCCCTGGCCTGCATCAGCGCGCCTCGGTTGGCGGAAGTTTGCCCTCAGCGTCCCGGGTGTCAATGTGTTCATGATTGCTTTTTGCCGCATTGGCCACCCCCCTGGTGCAGATGCGCCTGGGCGCCTCGGGTCTGATCGAGGTGGTCAGTCCGTTCGACGCGGTCACCCAGGCACAGCTGCGGGCCATCCGCCCCCGGGGCCAGTGGCTCAGCCGCCGCGGCTGCTGGCAGTTCCCCCTCGAGGCGGCCGCGGCCCTGCAGCAACAGTGCGCCGGCCGCTTTCCGGTCACCCCGGAGCTGGCCCGCTGGTTCGGCTGGCTGGGGCAGCCCCTGCCGCCCCTGCCGCCCCACCGGGCCCTGGTGGCGGCGGCCGCCGCCGAAGATGAACTGCCGGACGGCCGCCGGCTGTTCCGGCACCAGCGGCTGGCGGTGCGCTGGCTGCTGGCCCGCCGCGGCGCCGTGCTGGCCGATGCCATGGGCCTCGGCAAGACCCTCAGTGCCCTGGTGGCCGGCCGTGCCCTGGTGCGCCTGGCCGACTGCCGTCTGGTGGTGGTGGCCCCGGCGGGGCTGCACCACCACTGGCGCCAGGAGGCGGCGGCCCTGGGCCTGCGCCTGGAGCTGCACAGCTGGGCCCGGCTGCCGGCCGAGCTGCCGGCCGCCGGCACGGTGCTGATCGCCGACGAGGCCCATTTCGCCCAGACGCTCCAGGCCGCCCGCACCCAGGCGTTCCTGCGCCTCGCCCGCCATCCGCGCCTGCGGGCGATCTGGCTGCTCACCGGCACGCCGATGAAGAACGGCCGGCCGGTGCAGCTCTTTCCCCTGCTGGCCGCCATCGGCCATCCCCTGGCGGCCGACCAGCGCCACTTCGAGGAGCGCTACTGCCAGGGGCACTGGCGGGAGCAGGGGGGGCGGCGGATCTGGCAGGCCAGCGGCGCCAGCCAGCTGGAGGAGCTGCAGCGGCTGGTGCGGCCCCTGGTGCTGCATCGCCGCAAGGGCCAGTGCCTGGATCTGCCCCCGAAGCGGCGGCTCGAGCGGCCCGTCAGCCTCGACCCCGCCGGCGCCGAGGCCTTCGAGCGGGCCCTGCAGGAGCGGATCGACGACTACCGCCGCCGAGCCATGGCCGGTGAGGTGCGCCGCGACGCGGAGGCCCTGGCCGTGTTCACGGCCTTGCGCCAGATCGCCTCGCGCCACAAGCTCGACGCCGCCGCCGCGCTGGTGGCCGAACTGGTGGCTGCGGGCGAGGCGGTGGTGGTGTTCACGGCCTTCGTGGCCACCGCCCTGGCGCTGCACGGGCAGCTGGGCCGGCCGGGGGACGGGGGGCCCCTGGTGGGCGCCGTGCCGCCGCCGCGCCGGCAGAAGCTGGTGGATGCCTTTCAGTCGGGGCGATCCCCCGTGCTGATCGCCACCTACGGCACCGGCGGCCTCGGCTTCACCCTGCACCGGGCCCGGCATGTGGTGCTGGTCGAGCGGCCCTGGACCCCGGGCGATGCCGAGCAGGCGGAGGACCGCTGCCACCGGATCGGCATGGGGGCCGCGCTCACCAGCCACTGGCTGCAGCTGGGTGTCGCCGACCGGCTCGTGGACGACCTGATCGCCAGCAAGGCCGAGCGGATCTCCCTGCTGCTGCAGGGCCAGGACAGCCTGCGCCGCCAGCGAGCCCTGCCGGCCCTGGTGCGCCAGTGGCTCGAGGGCGGCTGAGCCGCTGCCGGGCCCTCAGCCCCCCGGACGGGCGGGGGCGTCGTCGGCACAGCTGCTCCGGCGCACCTCCAGGTCCTGGCGCAGGATCGGATCGAGCTTGTCCTTCGGCACCGCGGCGGCCAGCACCGTGGCCCGGGCGATGTCCCGGCAGGCCGCGGTGGTGTTGCCGGCCAGGGTGTGCAGCAGGAAGCGCTCGTTGAGCGGGCCCGGGTCCTTCGGGAAGGCCGCCACCACCCGGTCGCACTGGCGCAGCGCGCCGGGAAGGTCCTCCAGCTTCACGGTCCGCAGGCAGTCCTCCCTGGTGATCGGCCGCTGGGGGAGGGGCTCCTCGGCGCAGCCGCCCAGCAGCACGACCAGCAGCAGGCCCAGGGGACCGGAGGCGGGATGCAGGCGGGCCCGCTCAGTTGTAACGCTCACTCCGGGTCATGCCGCTGCCACCAGCCTTACCACCGCCGACGACCGAGATGGAGGTGGGGCCG
Source organism: Synechococcus sp. UW140 (assembly GCA_943369315.1). GTDB lineage: Bacteria > Cyanobacteriota > Cyanobacteriia > PCC-6307 > Cyanobiaceae > Cyanobium. Next base: position 61,152 of record CALRMW020000009.1, on the reverse strand, counting down.
GGTTCCGGGCTGGCCGCGGTGCTGCCGGAGGAGCGCGGCGCGTAGAGATCCCCGAGGAAGCGGCCGCAATCGGGGAAGGTGCCGGGGTTCTGAACCACGGCCTCGGTGATCATCACCGCGGCATGTTCAGGGGAGGTCTTGAACAGACCGGAGCTCTGGCGCTTGATCAGGGCATAGGCGGCCGTCCAGCTCACTTCGTGGACGTTGCCGTTGTTGCGCATGAAGCAGTACACCTGGGCCCCCTTGCCCCCGGGGCCCTCGATGTCATTGCCAGCCCGGGCGCTCTGGGCGGTGCCGGCGCCGGCCAGCAGGACGGCCGCCGCCGCCAGGACGATCGGGCCCAGTCGGTGAGAGAGAGAGTGGCGTGTGGCCATCGGACCGGAAGGGAAGAACGAGGTGGCCCAACGTATCGACCCCTGCGGCGCTGTCCAGGGTGGTCAGCCGCCCGGTGGGGTGGCGGTCGCCGGTAAGACCAGCCGCACCACCAGCGGCAGGATCACCAGCACCGTGATCAGGCGCACGGCGTGCAGGGTGGCCACGGCCGCCCCGACGCCGAACTCCGCACCCACCAGGCTCATGCCGCTGATGCCCCCCGGGGCCGCCCCCAGCAGGGCCACCACCGGATCGACGCCCATCAGCCGGCTGCATCCGAGTCCCACCACCAGGCCGGTGAGCACCAGGGTGACCGTGATCAGCAGGGCGGGTCGCCACAGCTGGCGCAGTTCCAGCAGGGCCGTGCCGGTGAGGCCCGTGCCGATCACGGTGCCGATGCCGATCTCCAGCAGGGTGCGGGTGCCCACCGGCCACTGGGCCACATCCAGCCGCCCCGTCACGCTGACCAGGGCGGCCCCCAGCAGGGCCCCGGCCAGGGGGGCCGCCGGGATGCCGGTGCGCAGGGCCAGCAGGCCGCCGGCGATTCCGGCCAGCGCGTACATCAGCAGATGCCAGGCATGGTTCATCCGACGTGAGCCCGATCAACAGGGCCCACTCTGGGAGATCAAGGCCACAGGTGCTTGAGGGGGTGCCCCGGGTGTGTTGTCATGCGGCACAGCCCAGTCGCCTTCCCCGCCATGGCCCCCGCCTCGGTGTCGTTCCGCATCAGCCGCAATGCCGAAGATCTCGCCGAAACCATCCATGCCCTCTCCCAGCGTCTGGTGACCCTGGAGCAGCGCCTGGCGGCAGTGGAACTGCAGGCCTCCAGCCAGGCCAGGCCGGACCCCCAGGAGCTGGCCAGCCTCGACAACGTCGAGCGGCTGCTGCAGGACTGCCGCCATCTGCTGGAGATCGGCCCCGCATCCGAGGCGCCCCCCGCGTTCGAAAGTCAGGAGGACGTCGCCTACCCCACCGCCGCCTGAGGGCGCGGTCCCCTGGCCAAGGGTGTCAAAATAAAAAGAAAGCGGGTCATGGCCTTCCCCACTTCCCCTTACCAGTCATCCTCCGGCGCTCTTCACGGGCAAGGTGCCGCCCCTCGCGGCTCCAGCCCGGCTCCCTACTGCAAGCTCCGCACCCATTCCCAGGAGGAGGGCGACCACCAGCTTGAGAAGCTCGAGTTCGCCCTCGCCGTCGCCCTCACCCGGGGCGACCTCCAGCGTTCCGACCAGCTGCGCTCCCAGATCGCGGCCCTGGGCGGCAACCAGGAGGAGCCGGGTACCTGAACCGGCAGGGCGCCGGCCACCAGCGGCGGCTTGAGCGAACCCATGGGGACAAAGGGAATTCATCTCTTTTTCCCCTGGCTTCCGCCCCTGCGGGACAACGCCGTTAAGTTCTGCCGTAAGATGTAAACAGAAAAGGGGCCGTTGGATACCAACCGACCCCTCTTACATGTTTTCGAAGCTGCGAAGTCCTCGCCGGTCATGATCGTTGCCAGTCCACCTGCCCCCGTCACCTTGACGCTGGAGACGCCCTCACGCCCAAAGTCCGGCATGTCGCCGCTGGCGGATCAGGGAGCTCGCCAGCGTCTGCTGTTGCAGGCCGCTTCACTGAATGAGCAGGCCCGGGGGGCGGCCAGTGAGGGGGATATCGACGCGTCGGCCCGGGCCATTCTTCAGGCCCTCGATTGCGAACGGCGGGCCGGCGGCCTTGGCTTGCAGGTGTTGCAGCTGATCAAGCCCCGCTCCTGACCCCTGTCCCAGGCTGTTGGAGGCACTCGATTCAGCGTTGTGTGACCTCAGGCGTGAGGCGCAACGCTGCGAATTGTTGATCAAGCGGGTGACCGGATTCGAACCGGCGACGTTCAGCTTGGGAAGCTGACATTCTACCACTGAATTACACCCGCGTGCATTCACGCACTGGGTCACAGTAGCAAGGCTCCGGACGCCAAACGGGTGCCCGGAGCCAGGGTGCAACCTTGTCAGGGATTGGCGGGGGCCGCCGCCGCCGGCTCCTCGCACTGCACGGCCGCGGAGAGGGCCTTGCGGGCGGCGATCACCGCCATGGCCTTGGGTTTGAGCTCGTTGGCGGCCTGCTCGAGGGTCTGGTCCTTGTTCGCGGAGGCCTTGGCCACTTCGCCACGGAAGCCCTCAAGCAGCTTGCGGAAGGCTTCCACCCTCAGCTTCTGAAGCTGGTTCTCCGAGGTCTGCAGGGCCGCGATCGACTGCTCCAGCTTCTGCTGGGCCGCCCGCGCCTCGCCCACGGTGGAGGTGGGGTTGAGGGCGGCCACCTGCTCCAGGGCCAGGTTCACCGTGGCGAGTTCGGTACAGATCCGGGCTTCGGTCTTCTTGGTCTGCTGGGTGAGGTTGGTGCGCTGGCAGCCGGAGGCCGCCAGGCCCAGGCAGAGGACGGCGGCCAGGGGAAGGCGTCGCATGGCAGCAAGGGTCATGGCGTCAAAAACCGTTCACCATGAACCTAATCACGTCCCCGGGGGTCGGCCACGCCGCCGATCAGGCGGCCAGCTCCACCGCCGCCGCCGCCACCCCGGCGCCGATCGGCGCCTTGGCCAGGCCCAGGTCCTGCAGGGTGGCCTCGATCGCCGCCACGGCGGTGAGCACGTCGCGGTCGCAGACGAAGCCCAGGTGGCCGATGCGGAACACCTTGCCCTTGAGGTGGTCCTGGCCGCCGGCCAGCAGGATGTCGAACCGCTCCTTCACCTGCTTGCGCAGGGCCTCGGCATCGATGCCCTCCGGCGCCACCGCCGTGATCGCCGGGCTGCCGTGGCCCTCGGCCGCATACAGGGGCAGACCGATGGCCTTCATCGCCGCCTGGGTGGCCCGGCGGTGGCGGTCGTGGCGGGCGAAGATCGACTCCAGGCCCTCTTTCTGCATCATCCCCAGGGCGGCCTCGAGGGCGAAGTAGAGGTTGATCGCCGGGGTGAAGGGGTTGCTGTCGTCGTCGGCCGCTTTGCGGTACTTGCCCAGATCCAGATAGAACTTCGGCAGATCGGAGCGTTCGTAGGCCGTCCAGGCCCGCTCGCTCATGGCCACGAAGCTCAGACCCGGCGGCATCATGTAGCCCTTCTGGGAGCCGGAGCCCACCACGTCCACGCCCCAGGCGTCCATGGGCACGTCACAGGCCCCCAGGCTGGTGACGCAGTCGGCGATGGTGAGGGCCGTGCCGTGGGCCTTCACATGGCCGGCGATGGCCTTGAGGTCGTTGATCACCCCGGTGGAGGTTTCCGAGTGGGTGAGGATCACGCCCCGGATCTCCTTGGCGGTGTCGGCCTCAAGGGCGGCGCGGAAGGCCTCCGGGTCGAGGGGCTGGCCCCACTCCGCCTTGATCACCTCCACGTTCAGCCCGTAGGCCTTCGCCACCTTCACCCACCGTTCGCCGAACTTGCCGTTGTCGCCGCAGAGCACCTTGTCGCCGCGGCTGAGGGTGTTGACGATCGCGGCCTCCATCGCCGCGGTGCCGCTGCCGGTGATCACCAGCACGTGGCCCTTCGTCTGGTGCAGCCACTGCAGCTGCTCGGTGGTGCGGCGCACAATCTTCTGGAAATCGCCGCTGCGGTGGCCGATCGGATGGCGGGCCATGGCCTGCAGGACGGTCTCCGGCACCGGGGTGGGGCCGGGGATCATCAGGGTGAGCTTGTCCTGCATGAGCTGTGGGGAGGGAAGGGGCGCGGGCCTGGCGGAGGCAAGGCGATCGACCACCATAAAAAACAGCGTTCCCGCCGGCCATCGATTCCCTGCGCCCCCCCTCTGCGCCCCCGCGGGGCTTCACCCTGCCGGTGTGGCTGGCGGCCGCGGCCCGCGCTGCCCTCGGGGCCCTGCAGGGGGAGCCGTTCAGCGCCTCGGTGGCCCTGGAACTGCTGCAGCCGCCAGGGGTGGTGCCGGTTCCGGTGCGGGCCGCCGCGGGCCTGGGGGAGGGGCTGGCCCTGGGGCAGAGCTGCTGCGATCCGGGCGAGGGGCTCGACCTCACCCGCGGCCTGGTGGTGTGGGTGCTGGCCCGCTGGCTGCCCGGTGACGGGCCCTGGCTGCAGCTGGAGCCCGGCGAGGGGGTGGGGGTCCACGCGGCGACCGGGGAGGCCTGCCTGTCGGCCTATGCCCGGCGCCTGCTGGAGGCCAACCTGCGGCCCCTGGTGCCCGGCGGCCGCCGCCTGGGGCTCACCCTGGTGCTCCCCGACGGCCGCCGCCTGGCGGAGCGCACCAGCAACGCCGCCTTCGGGGTGGTGGACGGGCTGGCCCTGATCGGCACCCAGGCCGAGGTGCAGGCCGGCGCCGACCCGGACCAGCTGGCCCGCACCCTGGCGGCCCTGGCCGAGCGCATGGCCGCGCCGGGGGCCGGCGGCGATCTGGTGCTGGTGATCGGCGAGAACGGCCTCGATCTGGCCCCCCAGCTGGGCCTGTCGCCGGAGCTGCTGCTGAAGGCGGGCAACTGGCTCGGCCCCGTGCTGGTGGCGGCCGCCGAAGCGGGGGTGGAGCGGCTGCTGCTGTTCGGCTACCAGGGCAAGCTGATCAAGCTGGCTGGCGGCATCTTCCACACCCACCACCATCTGGCCGACGGCCGCGCCGAGGTGCTCACCGCCCTGGCCGCCCTGGAGGGGGCCGGCGGCGCCACCCTCGCCGCGCTGCATGGAGCCGCCACGGTGGAGGCCGCCCTGGCCGGGCTGGAGCAGGCCGATCCGGAGCTGGCCGGGCGCCTGAGGGCGCGGATCGCCGCCGCCATCGAAAGCCGCTGCCGGGCCTACCTGGCCAGCCACGGCGCCCCGCCGGCCGCCGTGGGGGCGGCCCTGTTCGACCGCCAGCGCCGGCTGCGGGTCTGCGGGCCGGTGGGGGCGGCGCTGATGGAACGCTTCAGGGGCGCGACCTAGGGTGCTCGAACCGATTACCGGGCCCTGGCCCTGGCCGCCTTCGAGCCGATGTCCGAAACGACGCAGACCGCACCCACGGGTTCGGAACGGGACCATGCCAGCGGTTCCCGCCGTCCGCCGGCCATCGTCATCCTGGATTTCGGCTCCCAGTACTCCGAGCTGATCGCCCGCCGGGTGCGGGAGACCGAGGTCTTCTCCCTGGTGATGGGCTACACCACCAGCGCCGCGGAACTGAAGGCCCTCAACCCGAAGGGGATCATCCTCAGCGGCGGCCCCAGCTCCGTCTACGAGGAGGGGGCCCCCTCCTGCGACCCCGGCCTCTGGGACCTGGGCATCCCGGTGCTGGGGGTCTGCTACGGCATGCAGCTGATGGTGCAGCAGCTGGGCGGATCAGTGGTGGCCGCCGGCCGGGCCGAGTACGGCAAGGCGCCGCTGCACGTCGACGACCCGGTCGACCTGCTCACCAACGTCGAGGAGGGCTCGACGATGTGGATGAGCCACGGCGATTCGGTGGAGTCGCTGCCGGAGGGCTTCGTGCGGCTGGCCCACACCGACAACACCCCCGAGGCCGCGGTGGCCGACCATGCCCGCCGTCTCTACGGGGTGCAGTTCCATCCCGAGGTGGTGCATTCCACCTGCGGCATGGTGATGATCCGCAACTTCGTTTATCACATCTGCGGCTGCATCCCCGACTGGACCACGGCCGCCTTCATCGATGAGGCCGTCAGCGAGGTGCGCTCCCAGGTGGGTGAGAAGCGGGTGCTGCTGGCCCTCTCAGGCGGGGTCGATTCCTCCACCCTGGCTTTCCTGCTGCACCAGGCGATCGGTGATCGCCTCACCTGCATGTTCATCGACCAGGGCTTCATGCGCAAAGGCGAGCCGGAGTTCCTGATGGATTTCTTCGATCGCCAGTTCCACATCAACGTGGAATACATCAATGCCCGTGAGCGATTCATCTCCAAGCTCGCCGGCATCACCGATCCGGAGGAGAAGCGCAAGATCATCGGCACCGAGTTCATCCGGGTGTTCGAGGAGGAAAGCCGCCGTCTGGGCCCCTTCGACTACCTCGCCCAGGGCACCCTCTACCCCGATGTGATCGAGAGCGCCGGCACCAACGTGGACCCCAAGACAGGCGAGCGGGTGGCGGTGAAGATCAAGAGCCACCACAACGTGGGCGGCCTGCCGAAGGACCTGCAGTTCAAGCTGGTGGAACCGCTGCGGCGCCTGTTCAAGGACGAGGTGCGCAAGGTGGGCCGCAGCCTCGGCCTGCCCCAGGAGATCGTGGGGCGCCATCCCTTCCCCGGCCCCGGCCTGGCGATCCGCATCCTGGGAGAGGTCACCGACGACAAGCTCGACATCCTCCGGGATGCCGACCTGATCGTGCGGGAGGAGGTGCGCGACGCCGGCCTCTACGACGAGATCTGGCAGGCCTTCGCCGTGCTGCTGCCTGTGCGCAGCGTCGGGGTGATGGGCGACAAGCGCACCTACGCCTATCCGATCGTGCTGCGCTGCGTCTCCTCCGAGGACGGCATGACCGCTGACTGGTCGCGGCTGCCCTACGACCTGCTGGAGCTGATCTCCAACCGCATCGTCAACGAGGTGCGAGGGGTCAACCGGGTGGTGCTCGACATCACCAGCAAGCCCCCCGGCACGATCGAGTGGGAGTGACAGCCAGTTGACGGCTGTCCATCATGGCCTCAACGGCAACGATCAAAGCGAGTAACCATGCTTTTCTCTCATCAGGGTGAGACATGCCTGTTTATCCATATCCCGAAGACGGGTGGCAATACCATTCAGTCGGCCATCATCGACGCTGGCCTCAGCTGCGATGAGATGGTCAGCGGCGGCTTTCGCGATGGCGTTGATCGGTTTGAGATTCGTGGATCCCTGACGCATGGAAAGCATCAGCCACTGTCTACTTATTTGCTGATCGAGCCCTCTTTGAAAGAACTTAGGATTTACTCCTGTGTGCGAAAGCCCTTCGAGCGCCTTGTCTCCTTTTACTATTCGCCGCACCGCAACATGGTTCTTGACGAGAGAACAGGATCCTACGTCTTCCGCCAAAGCCCTGAATTTGTTGAAGCGGAGTTTATGGCCATTGTTCAGAATACCAAGCCTGCCTTTCACTATCTGCTGCCGCGTGACATGCGCTTCACGCTCAAGGCCATCAAGCGCTTTCCCGACTTGCTTTCATTGCTCAAGGGCAGGGTGAAGTCTCGCTACCTCAGCAGTGTGGAGTGCCTCCGGCTGCAGGTCTTCCAGACGGAGTCTTTGTCTCATCAGTTTTCTCAGGCTTTTGGGTTTGAACTGCCTGCAGCTTCCCGGAATGTCAGTCCCTTCCGTGAAGAAGCCAGACGAGTTCTCGAGAGTCGGGAGCTGAGGCGTTTTGTTGAGGAGCAATCACTGCACGGTCTGGACCTGGCGTTGTTCTATCCCTGACGCTTCTGTGCTCTTGTCTCCAGACGTGCTGGTGAGCCCATCCCAGGCGCGAGAAGGGAACCATGGCGCCGCACTGATCTGAGGCGGACAGGGAGCCTCCCCTCGTTTTTTTCAGCGCCTGAGTCCGGTCCGGATGTCTCCGGCCAGACCTTCCGCTGATCGCTCTCCGGGCCCGGAGGCCGTCCCGATCCCCAGGCTGGCCCCAGCGGGCCAACTTCGATAATCTCGGCACCCGGCCGTTCGCTCCGTGCCTCCCGTCTCCCCCGCCGTCGCTGGCAGCCCTGCCGGGGCTGAGCACGACCCCCAGCTGCACCGCCGTCTGCAGCAGGACAGCATCCTGCTGGCCGGCAAGACCGTCTTTCTCAACCCCTTCCTCTACTGGCGTCGTTTCGATGCCAACACTGACCGCTGGCTGCGGGAACCCGGCCAGCTGCCGGAGGAGCAGATCCGCAGCAACCGTCTGCGCTTCTACCCCGAGGTGGACTGGGACGGCCTCGATCCGGCCGATCTGGCGATCAAGGAAGGGGCGGTGGAGATGTTTCTCAAGAGCCTGGAGCTGATCAGCACCTTCAACCCCGACCTCAGCGCTGGCCACCTGCTGGAGGTGGAGCGCAAGATGGCCGTCACCAAGAAGAAGGCCTTCGAGCGCTGGGTGGCCCGGGCCCTCGACCGCCGCGGCAAGGAGAGCCTCAGGGAGCGGCGCCGCTTCGACCGCGACCGCTGGCTGCGGGGCTGGCTGGAGTGGCTCTCCCTCGAGGGCACCCGCCAGGCCCTGCTGCCCTTCAGCGTCCTGCTGGTGCTGGCTGTCGGCGGCGGCTGGTGGCTCGGCAGCACCCGCTTCTGCGGCCAGGTGATCGTCGATCCCGGGGTGCAGCGACCCGCACCCTGAGCCGGGCCGTTCCGCACGTCAGACTGGAAAGCCCGGTCCGGGTTCCGACGTCATGGCTGCCGATCCCCTCGATTCCCTGCGCCTGGCCCTGATGCAGGACGTGCTGCCGGTGGGACTGGCGGTGGTGGAGCGGGTCCGCAAGGGCGGGCCGGCCGAGGTGCTGGCCGCCTTCGACGGCACCAGTGCCGATCCCCTTGGCCAGCTGCGCCAGGAGGGGGAGCCCGCCGCCAGCCAGGTGAGGGAGAACCTCGATCGCTTCCAGCCCGGCCTGGGCAACCCCGTAATGAAGGTGGAGGTGCGCGACGTCGGCGCCGAGGAGGGCCCCGCCGGGCCGGGTCCCGGCGCCACCCCTCCCGCCTGGGACGCCGCCCCGCCGCCCAGTCCGGCGGATCCGGCCGAGCTGCTGGCGGCCCTGGAGCGCATCGAGGCGCGGCTGGCCCTGCTCCAGAGCCGACTCGGCTGATGGTGCGCGCTGCCGGCGGCGGGCTCGGGGCCTCCTCCACCCGCCACACCGGGACCGGCCACCAGGCCGCCCTCCTGCTCACCTTCATGCTGCTGATCCTGGCGGCGATCCTCGGGCGCCTCGCCTGGCTCCAGCTGCTGCACGGGGCGGAGAACCGGGCGATGGCCGACGAGAACCGGATCCGCCTGCTGCCGCGCAATCCCGTGCGGGGCCGCCTGCTGGATCGCAAGGGGCGGGTGCTGGCCACCAACCGGCTCACCTACAACCTCTATCTCCAGCCCCTCCAGGTCGACGACCGCCGCTGGCCCGGACTGCGCGACCGGCTCGCCGGCCTGCTGGGGATCCCCGCTGACCGGCTGGACGCCCAGCGCCGGAGCGGTGCCAATGCCCAGGGCTTCCGGATTCCCCTGGCCCTCTCGCTCACGCCGGTGCAGGTGCTGCGCTTCCGGGAGCAGGCCGGATCGCTGCAGGGGGCGGAGGTGTCCGAGGACGTGCTGCGCGCCTACCCCGACGGCAGCCTGGGGGCCCACGTGATGGGCTACACGAGCAGCATCACCGAGGAGGAGTACGCCGCCCTCAAGGACCACGGTTACCGCATCAGCGATCGCATCGGCCGCAGCGGGCTGGAGAAGGTCTACGAAACCCACCTCCGCGGCGAGTGGGGCGGCCAGCAGCTGGAGGTGAATGCCGAAGGCCAGGTGCAGCGGGTGCTGGGGGACAAGCCCGCCAAGGCCGGCAAGGATCTGCGCCTCACACTCGACCTCGACCTGCAGCGGGCGGCGGAGAAGGCCCTCGACGGGGTGCGCAAGGGGGCGATCGTGGCGATGGATCCCCGCACCGGCGCCGTGCGGGCGATGGCCAGCCGGCCCAACTTCGATCCCAACATCTTCTCCGACGGCCCCACCACCGCCCAGTGGAACAGCCTCAACCGGCCGGAGGCGCCGATGCTGAACCGGGCCTTCCAGGGGTTCCCGCCGGCCAGCACCTTCAAGATCGTCACCACCATCGCCGGCATCGAGTCCGGCAAGCTCAACGAGAACTCCACCGTGCCGACGGTGGGCTCCTTCTGCTACTACGGCCAGTGCTACGCCGACCACGGCTCCTTCGGCAGCATCGGCTTCCCCTTTGCCCTCGGGGTGAGCAGCAACAGCTTCTTCTACAAGGTGGGGCTGATGGTCGGCCCGGACGAACTGTTCAAGGCCGCCCGCCGCCTGGGCTACGGCAGCCGCACCGGCAGCGAGCTGTCCGCCGAGGAATCCCCGGGGCTGCTGGGGGACCCGGCCTGGAAGAAGGAGGTGCTGGGTGAACCCTGGACCCCGGTCGACACGATCACCTCTTCGATCGGCCAGGGGGCGGTGACGGTGACGCCGATCCAGATGGCCCGCCTCTATGCCGCCGTCGCCAACGGCGGCTGGCTGGTGACGCCCCACCTGGTGGAGCGCGACTACCCGCGGAAGTGGATCGGGCTGAAGCCGGCCACCCTGCGGGTGCTGCATGCCGGCCTGCGCCAGGCGGTCACCAGCGGTACGGCCACCATTCTCAACGACCCCAGCCTGCCGCCCGTGGCCGGCAAGACCGGCACCGCCGAGGATCCGCCCCGCCCCGACCACGCCTGGTTCGGCGGCTACGCCCCGGCCACCGGCACCCCCACCCTGGTGATCGTCGCCTTCGGCGAGAACTCCGGCGGTTACGGCGGCACCGTGGCTGCGCCGATGGTGAAGGCCCTGATGACGGTCTGGTTCCGGGGCGTCAGGCCGCCGGTGGCGGTCCGGCCGGGCTGAGGGCCCTCAGGCGGCCTGGGGGAGCCGGCCCTGCTGGAGCACCTGGCGGTAGTAGCCCTGCAGCTGGGCGGTGGCACCGGCCCAGCCCCAGCGCTCGGCCTCCTCGCGGGCGGCCAGGCGCAGCTGGCGGCGGGCCGCCGGATCGCCCAGCAGCCGTTGGACGGCCGTGGTCAGGCTGGCGGGCTGGTCGGGGTCGTAGAGGCAGCCGTTGACGCCGTCGCTGACGATGTCGGGAATGCCGCCCCGGTTGGCCCCCACCACCGGGCAGCCGGCGGCCATCGCCTCCAGCAGCACCAGGCCGAGGGTTTCGGTGCTGGAGGGGAACAGGAAGGCGTCGCCGCTGGCATAGGCCGACGCCAGCTCCTGGCCGGCCAGGTAGCCCACGAAGGTGGTGGCGGTGCCTTCGAAATGGCGCTCCAGCTGCTGGCGGTGGGGACCGTCCCCCACCAGGGCGAGCCGGGCCTGGGGCATGGCTTCGAGCACGGGCCGGATCCGCTCGATCTGCTTCTCCGCCGAGAGCCGGCCGATGTAGAGCAGCAGGTGGCCGGTGTCGTCGTGGCCGCCGTGGAGCCGCTCGCGCATGGCGCCGGAGGCCAGTTCGGGGCGGAACAGGTCGGTGTCCACGCCGCGCTGCCAGAGGGCCGTGTGCTGGATGCCCCGGGCCGCCAGCTCCTCCACCATGGCGGTGGAGGTGCAGAGGTTGAGCTGGGCCTGGTTGTGGGCGGCCTTGAGCAGTTCCCACAGCAGGGGCTCCAGCATCCCCATGCCGTAGTGCTCCAGGTACTTGGGCAGATGGGTGTGGTAGCTGGCCACCAGCGGCAGACCGCGGCTGCGGGCCAGCCAGATGCCCCCCAGGCCCAGCACGGCCGGATTCACCACATGGACCAGATCGGGGCCGAAGCGGTCGAGGGCTTCCGAGACCGCCGGCCGCGGCAGGGCCAGCTTCAGCTCGGGATAGAGCGGCAGCGGCATGGCCGGCACCCCCACCACCCGGGCCCCCATGTAGCCGTCGGGAGCGCCTTCGGGGCAGAAGATCAGCACCTCGTCGCCGGCGACCACCAGCTGCTGCACCGTCTTGGTGAGCCGCGTGACGATGCCGTCGACCTTCGGCAGGAAGGTTTCGGTGAAAAAGGCGATCTTCACGGGGGGGGGAGATCAGGCGAAGGCCTTGATCGCTTCGGCCTGGCGCTGGGTCCAGGCGGAGAGGCAGGGGATCTTGGAGCGGTCGCAACGGTCGGCCCAGCGGCGGGCCACGTCCACCACCTCGGCCAGCAGGCCGTCATCGAGGGTGGTGGGCTTGAGGCCCAGCTCGATGAAGCAGCGGTTGTCGACGATCAGATCGTTCTCGATTGCCTCCTTGCGGGGGTTGGGGAGATAGTTGATCTCGGCGTCGGTGAGGGCCGCCACCTTGCGGGCCAGTTCGCCCACCTGGTGGCTCTCGGTCATCTGGTTGAAGATCTTCACCTTCTCGCCGGGCTCGGGGGGGTGCTCCAGGGCCAGCTGGACACAGCGCACCGAATCGCGGATGTGGATGAAGGCCCTGGTCTGGCCGCCGGTGCCGTGGACGGTGAGCGGGTAGCCGATCGCCGCCTGCATCAGGAAGCGGTTGAGCACGGTGCCGTAGTCGCCGTCGTAGTCGAAGCGGTTGGTGAGCCGGGGATCCCGCTGGGTGAGGTTGGTGTTGGTGCCCCAGACGATGCCCTGGTGCAGGTCGGTGACCCGGATCGCGTCGTTCTTGTTGTAGTAGAAGAACAGCAGCTGATCCAGCGTCTTGGTCATGTGGTAGACGCTGCCGGGATCCGTGGGGTGCAGGATCTTCTCGGTGAAGCAGGTGCCGTCCGGCTGGGGCACTTCCACCGTCAGGTAGCCCTCCGGGATCGTGGCGCCCCGGTGGGAGCCGTAGCCGTAGACGCCCATGGTGCCCAGGTGCACGATGTGGACGTCGAGGCCGCTGTCGACGATGGCCGCCAGCAGGTTGTGGGTGCCGTTGACGTTGTTGTCGACCGTGTAGCGCTTGGTGGCGCTGCTCTTCATCGAGTAGGGGGCGGCCCGCTGCTCGGCGAAGTGGACGATCGCCTCGGGGCGCTCACTGCGCAGCAGATCGAGCAGCCTGTCGTACTCCCGGGCGATGTCCAGGTGCACGAAGGTCATGGCCCGGCCGCCCACCTGTTCCCAGGCCCGCAGCCGGTCGTGGATCGTGGTGATGGGCGTCAGCGACTCGACGCCCAGGTCGATGTCGATCTTGCGTCGACTCAGGTTGTCGACGATGACGACGTCGTGTCCGGCTTCCGCCAGGTTCACGGCACAGGGCCAACCACAGAAGCCGTCGCCGCCGAGAACGAGAACCTTCACCCCAGACTCCTGAACGAGCAGTTGCTCAGATGGGCAAGCTACTACAGGCCTCAGAGGCCCCCACCGGCCTCAGCTGATGCCGGCCGCCACCGCCACCATGACGGCCACCAGCACCAGGCCGCCGATCAGCAGTATCCGGTTGGCGCCGCTGGTCTCGCCCTCCTCCTGGAGCACCATGCGGGGCTCCTTGGCGAAGGCGTTGAGCTTGCCGCCGTCTTCTTCAGTGACCTGCATGGCTGGGGATCGGTTTGCGGCAAACCCTATGGAGCGGGCCGGCGATCGGCCCGATCGTCAATGGTTCGTCACACGGCCTTCCAGCGGGGAACTGGCCCGGGCTTCGGCCCGCTGCGGCAGCCGGCCCGCCAGCAGGGCGGTGCGACCGGCTTCGGTGGCCAGCGCCATCGCCCGGGCCATCGCCGGCGGATCGCCCGCCAGGGCGATGGCGCTGTTGATCAGCAGGGCGTCGGCGCCCATCTCCATGGCCTGGGCCGCCTCGCTGGGCACCCCCAGACCCGCATCCACCACCACCGGCACGCGGGCGTTCTCGATGATCAGGGCGATGTTGGCGGCGTTGCGGATGCCCTGGCCCGAGCCGATCGGCGATCCCAGCGGCATCACCGTGGCGCAGCCGGCCTCCTCCAGCCGCTTGGCCAGCAGGGGATCGGCGTTGATGTAGGGCAGCACGGCGAAGCCTTCCTTGACCAGCAGCTCGGCGGCCTCGAGGGTGCCGAAGGGATCCGGGAGCAGGTGGCGGGAGTCGGGGATCACCTCCAGCTTCACGAAATTGTTGTCCTCCTGGCCCGCCAGGCGCGCCAGCTCCCGGCCCAGTCGGGCCACCCGCACCGCCTCCTCGGCGGTGGCACAGCCGGCCGTGTTGGGCAGCATCCAGATCCGGCTCCAATCGATCGCCTCCATCAGGCCGCCATGGCCCGGGGCGCCGCTCTGCACCCGCCGCACCGCCACGGTGACGATCTCGCAGCCGCTGGCCTCCAGGCTGGCCTGCATGGCCTCCAGGCTCGGGTACTTGCCGGTGCCGGTCATCAGGCGGCTGCGGAAGCGACGGCCGGCGATCACCAGATCGTCGCGGGAGGTCAGGGGGGCGATGGCGGTCACGGTCGGGGGCCTGCGGCGGACGGGCGCATCCCGATTAGTCTGCCTTCTGCCTGTGAGACCCACGCCATGCCGGTGCCTCTGGCCGCCGTGCCCCTGCTGCTCGCCGCCAGCCCGGTGCTTGCCGCCAGCCCCCTGCCGGCCGATGGGTTCGTGCCGTTCACCGCCCCCGAGATCCGGGCCATCAACCAGGACGGGGGCACCAACGGCGAAGTGGAGACCTTCGATCCGATCGCCCGGGCCCGGCTGATCGCCGAGCAGATGCCCCGTCGCTGGAGCGGCCGCTACCAGTCCTTCAGCGGCGGCCCCGCCGTGCCGGTCCAGCTGCGGATCGACGGGGCCACCCCGATCGGCCAGATGGTGGATCTGCGTGGAGCGATGGCCATCGGCGGGGTTGAATCTCCTGTGCAGGGCAACCTCAACGCCAAGTCGGATCAGCTCGACCTGGTGGTGCTGGGGGAGCCCCTCGGCGGCGCCCTGGAGCCCGGTGGCTCCTTTCAGAGCGTGCAGGGCCTCTCGCTGAGCGGCTGGCGGGCGCCCCGGCTCACCACCCCCGGTGGGCGGCTGCAGCTGGTCCCTGAGCGCACCGCCCAGGCCCCCGCCGCCGGAAAGCCCGGCCCCGTGCGCGGGCTCTGGTGAGCTCCGCTTCGGCGTAGCGCAGCCGTGGCCGATGGCCCCTGGCCGTCAGGCAGGGCCTCAGGAGGCCTTGCCGTTCTCGCCCGCCTGCCGGCCGCTGCGCCTCTCGAGGATCGAGAGCCGCTTGAGGGCCGTCTTGTTGGTGGACTCCAGCTCCAGCACCTTCTGGTAGAGGCTGCGGGCCTCGTCGGCCTTGGACTGCTTTTCGAGGGCGAAGGCGAGGTTGTTGAGGGCCACCGGGTACTCGGCCTTGGCCCGCAGGGCGGCCCGGTAGTGGCGCACGGCGGCGCTGTAGTTGTTCTGGGCCGCCAGGGTGAAGCCGAGGGCGTTCTCCATCAGGGCCCGCGCCTCGGCAGGGGCGTTCTCCGCGTCGGCCAGCTTCAGGGCCTGCTTGAGGTTGACCTGGGCCTCGGCGTAGAGCCGCTTGCGCAGCTGCACCGAGGCCAGTTCGTAGAGGGTGGAGGCATCCCTGGGGCCGCCACCGGCCTTGTCGTTGCCGCCGAGGCGGGCCAGGGCGAGTTCGTCGCGCCGGACCCGCAGGATCTGGCGGCCGACCACGATGGCGGCCACGCCCAGCAGGGCGATCAGGCCGAGCAGGTAGGCCTGGGGCAGCAGATCGGTCATCGGGTCCGGCCGGACGGTCGGTGCTGGGGGGACGGCGTCAGTGGCCTGCCGCGGTGGCCACGGCGGTGAAGCTGGCGGGATCGGCCACGGCCAGCTGGGCCAGCATCTTGCGGTTCAGGCGGACGTCGGCCCGCTTGAGGCCGCCGATCAGCTTGCTGTAGCTGAGGCCGTTCATGCGGGCGGCGGCGTTGATCCGGGCGATCCAGAGGCGGCGGAAGTCACGCTTGCGGCGGCGACGGTCGCGATAGGCATTGCAGAGGGCCTTCATGACCCGCTGGTTGGCGGTGCGGAACAGGCTGCCGTTGCTCCCCTGGAAGCCGCGGGCGAGGCGAAGGATCTTGTTGCGGCGTTTGCGGGCGACGTTGCCCCTCTTGACGCGGGCCATGGGAGGTGAGCTTGGGGTGGAAAACGGGGTGGAAAATCAGGAAGGCGGAGGCTCCGAAAGGAGCCGGACCGGACTCAGCCGGCGTAGGGCAGCATCCGGGCCACGTTGTCGTGGTCGCGCTCATCGACCACCGCCATCGTCCCCAGATAGCGCTTGCGCTTGGGGCTCTTGTGATCGAGCAGGTGGTTGAGGAAGGCACGCCGGCGCATGAATTTGCCGGTGCCGGTGGCCTTGAACCGCTTGGCGGCCGCTTTGCGGGTCTTGAGCTTCGGCATCTCGGTAGGCGCAGGCACAAACAAGCACACTACGACGCGGGTGAACCCTCCTCCAACCCCCCGCCCCGTCGATGCCCCTGCGTCCCCGCGTCCTGCCCCGGCTGCTGCTGGCCGCGGCGCTGCTGTTCCCGGTCGGCTGCCGGGCCGACCAGGGGCCGCCAGCCCTGTCGCCGCCTCCCCCTCCGGACGCCCCGTCCCCCGGACAGGCCAGCCTGATGCACTGGCCGGTGGCCCGGCCCGAGCCGGTCACGGCGGCCCGTCCGGTGCTGGCGGTGGCCCTGGCCGCCCGACTGGGTCCGGCGCCCGGGGAGGCATCCGCGGCCCCGCCCCTGCGCCTGCGCGGCAACGGCGGCCTGCTCACCCTGATCGACGCCAGCGGCCAGCGCTTCCAGGCTCCCTCCCTGGTGCTGCACTGGCGCCGGGAGCTGCTGCCCGGGCCCGTGACGCTGCGGCGCCGGGTGCTGGGTCCGTTCGCCAGCTTCGAGAGCGCGGAGCAGGCGGCCGGGCTCTGGCGTTCGGTGGGGGTGGCGGCCGTGATCGCCCGGCCCCGTGACTGGGAGGTGTGGGCCCCGCCCGGTGCCCCCGATCCCGCCGGACTGCCCGAGGGGCTGCGGCTGCAGAGCTACGAGCGCACGGTCAGCGAACGGGTCGGCCTGGAGCTGCGCCGGGCCCAGGGGGTGGTACCCCTGGCCGGGCCGATCCGGATCGAGGCCCCCGGTGGCCTGCTCTGGGACCAGGGGGTCTACGCCGGCCCCTTCCAGCTTCTGAGCGACGCCCACGGCGGCTGGAGCCTGGTGGAGCAGGTCCCCCTGGAGCGCTACCTGGAGGGGGTGGTGCCCCATGAGATCGGGGCCGGGGTGCCGGCGGCGGCCCTCGAGGCCCAGGCCGTGCTGGCCCGCACCTGGGCGGTGCGCAACCAGCACCGCTTCGCGGCGGACGGCTACCACCTCTGCGCCGACACCCAGTGCCAGGTGTACAGCGACCCGCGCGACGCCGGCCCTGCCGTGCGCCAGGCCATCGCCGCCACCCGGCTGGCCGTGCTGATGGGCGCCGATGGCCCGATCCACGCCGTCTACCACGCCAGCAACGGCGGCATCAGCGCCGCCTACCAGGAGGCCTGGAACGGGCCACCGGTCGCCTACCTGAACCCCTTCCCCGACGGCCCCGCCCCCTTCCAGGCCCGCTTCCCGGTGCCCCTGGCCGCCGCGGCCCTGCCGACGCTGCTGCGGGACGGCCAGGCGGCCTGGGGGTCCGACCATCCCGTCTTCCGCTGGCAGCGGCGGCTCACGGCCGCCCAGGTCGCCGCCGCCCTCGGGCCGGAGCGGGCGGTGGGGCGGCCCACCGCCCTGAAGGTGCTGGCCCGGGGCCCCAGCGGCCGGGTGCTGGCCCTCGAGGTGCAGGGAACCGCGGGCCGCACGGTGCTGCGGCTGGATGCGATCCGCCGCACCCTGCGCACCCTGCCCAGCACCCTGTTCACGCTGCGGCCGGCGGGCGAGGAGGTCTGGCAGCTGACCGGCGGGGGCTTCGGCCACGGGGCCGGCCTCTCCCAGGCGGGGGCGATCGATCTGGCCGGGCGCGGCTGGAGTGCCCGGCGGATCCTGGCGCACTACTACCCGGGCACCTCCCTCCAGCCCCTGGGTGCCGGTGACGATTCCCCTTAGAGTCACCGCCTGGATGAGGTTCACCATGGCTGCCGGCGGCAGTGTCAGCAGCAGTGCCAGCGGCAGCGGCAGTGGCAGGGGCAGCGATCAACGCCGTGCCAAGGCGGCCCTGTTCCTCGCCTGCTGCGGCCTGGTGGGGATAGCCCCCCACTGGCTGCCCCCGGGCCGCAGCCTGGTGCCGGCCCTCACCCTGGCGACCCTGCTCGGGGGCTACAGCCTGCGGACCGTTCTGCTGCAGGCCTACCGCCGCAGCCCCGGCGCGGCACCCGCGGCGGCGGCCCCGGCGGCGCCCGAGGCGGGCACCAGCTCGGCCGTCGATGTGGTGGTCGCCGCCCGTGACGAACAGGCGGTGATCGCCCGCCTGGTGGAGCGCATCGCCGCCCTGCGCTGGCCCGAGGGCCAGCTGGCCCTGTGGGTGGTCGATGACGGCAGCGACGACCGCACGCCCGAACTGCTGGCCGAGCTCCAGGGACGGCATCCCTTCCTGCGGGTGCTGCGCCGGCCCAGGGATGCGGGTGGCGGCAAGTCGGGGGCCCTGAATCTGGTGCTGCAGCAACTGGGCGGCCGCTGGATGCTCGTGCTCGACGCCGATGCCGATCTGCAGCCGGATGTGCTGGAGCGCCTCGTTCCCTGGGCGGAGGCCGGGGGCTGGGCGGCGGTGCAGCTGCGCAAGGCCGTGGCCAATGCCCAGACCAACCTGCTCACCACCGCCCAGGCGATGGAGATGGCCTTCGACGCCATGATCCAGGAGGGGCGTCTGGCCAACGGCGGCGTGGCCGAACTGCGGGGCAACGGCCAGCTGCTGTCACGGGAAGCGCTCCTGAAGGTCGGGGGCTTCAACGAGGACACGGTGACGGACGACCTCGATCTGAGCTTCCGTCTGCTGCTCGAAGGCCTGCCGATCGGCGTGCTCTGGGATCCCCCGGTGCAGGAGGAGGCGGTGCTGACCCTCCCGGCCCTCTGGCGCCAGCGCCAGCGCTGGGCCGAGGGTGGCCTGCAGCGCTTCTTCGACTACGGCCCCGGCCTGGTGTCCAACCGGCTCGGGTTCAGCCAGAAACTCGATCTCACCTGCTTCTTCCTGCTGCAGTACGTGCTGCCGGTGGTGGCCAGCGCCGACCTGATCGGCACCCTGCTCACCCGCACGGCCCCCACCATGTGGCCGTTCTCGATCGTGGCCCTGGCCCTCTCGGGCATGGCGATCGCCACCGGTTGCCGGCGGCCGTCGGAGGGCCCGCCCCTGCCGGCGATGAACCCCTTCAGCGCCGGCCTCGGCATCGTCTACCTGGTCCACTGGTTCCTGGTGATCCCCTGGGTGACCCTGAAGATGGCCGTGCTGCCCAAGAAGCTGGTCTGGGTGAAGACCCTGCACCTCGGCGCGGAGTCGACGGATCCCTCCCCGGCGGAAGGAGGCCCATCCGACGACCCTGATGGCCAGACGGAGCTTGTCTCCGAGGTCGGCTGAGCGGATGGGGGACCACCACCCTGGCACCGCAGGGCCTGGGAATCCGTTGGTGCCGTCGTTCCGCAGGATTGTCCATGACCGCCCTGCGTGAACCCAGCGGCTGCCATCAAGAAGGGAGGCCCGATGTCAGGCGTTGATGTTTCCGTCGTCATCCCGTGCTTCAACGCGAAGGACTTTGTCGGAGAGGCGATCAGATCTGTGCGTTGCTCGCCGGCCTTATCCGTTGAGGTGATTGTTGTCGATGACGGGTCAACGGATGGATCCTGGGAAGAGCTGGATCGGCTTCGGGAAACCGAGTTTCCCTCCCTGAAGATTCTTTCTCACCCCGGACGAGCCAACCGGGGGGTCAGCGCAGCGAGGTATCTGGGCTTCAGCGCTTCGATGGGTCGGTACCTGGCCTTCCTTGACGCCGATGATGTCTTTCTGCCGGACAAGCTTGATGCGCAGGTCCAGGCCATGGATGCCAGCCCGGAGGTTGTGCTCTGCCACACCGGTGTTCAGGTTATCGGTGACCTTCAAAGGAGTGCCTACTTTGAGTCGTCCTTTTCCCGAAATCCTGCCAGGCCCTATCGACTGCGCTCCCAGAAAGACTATCTGGTCAGAAACAGCATCTGCAATTCTTCGGTCATCGTGCGTGCGGCATCGCTCAGGGGAATCCCATTTGCCTACGTTCAGTTGGCTCAGTATGAGGACTGGTTGTGCTGGTCATTGCTGGCGGCAAAGGGCTACTTTTTCTATCTTGACAAGCCCCTTGTCGGCTACCGCGTTCACGCTAGTGCGGCAACCGCTTCGCTTGGAAAGGGCAAGCTTCCCCATCTCTATGCCTTGCTTGAGTACAAGATTGTCCTGCTGGCCCGTTCGGAGTCGGCGTTCCATGCCTGTCGCGTTCTGTGTTCACTTCTGGAGACGATTCGACTGCTGATGGTGGAGTACCTGTGGGATCCCATGGAGGTGGCAGGGAAGGCTCCCAAGATCCGTAGAAACCTCCTGGTCTGGATCCTTATTGGAGGGGCAAAAATCGTTCGAAAAGTTCGGATTTCCCCATAGCATCTCCAGGTCAGGAGAGACGGGACTCGCAGGTTCCCGAGCGTGCGCCCTTCAAGGGACATCTTCAAAGTCTTCAATCACTTCACCACCGAAAAAGTCTGCAAGGGTCCGCGCCTTCTCGTTCAAGGGTGATGGGACATGGACCCGAGAGGGCGGTCCTGCCTTGCTCGCGTCGTCCCTGGGTTCACTGGAGACGGGTGCCGATGCCTGCTCCTGGGGCGTGATGGTGATGGCTGGGAGTCCGCCATTCCCGGGGCGAGGCCCGGAAGGGACCGCCTCCGGCTGCGGGCCACCCCGCGGCTCCGGCGATGGGGACTCCCGCCTGTTCAGGGGCATGGGAGCTGTGGGCATGGGAGCCGTGGGCTGTGGCTGTGGCTGGGGGATTGCTTCCGATCCCCCAGCCTCCAGGGTCAGCTGGCGCGGGCTTCCCAGGGCGCTGGCCACCGCTTTCTCCAGCAGGGGCAGGCGGCTCTGAACCATGGCCATCCAGGTTCCGGCCACCCGCACCACCGCCCGCCGTTCATCCAGCCGCAACAGCTGGGCCTGCTGGGAGAGGAGCATCCGGGTGGAGGGGAGTTCCAGCCCGGCCAGGATCTGCTGCCACAGCTCGGCCAGGTCCTCGCCGGCGGGCCGCGCCCCCTCCGGGGCTGTCGTCGGTTCCGCTGGCGCAGGGGCCGGGGTCGCGTCCGCTGGCGCCGGGGCGGTCGCCGGGGTCGGTGCCAGCGGGGTCGGCGGTGGTGATGCCGCAGCGGCCGGCACCGGTTCCTGGCTGCGGGTGACCCGCTGGCCTTCGGCGCCGGGCTGGTGCGTCCCTGCCGGGGCGGCGGCGGGTGCGGCGGCCACGGCGGCGGGCGCAGCGGCCACGGTGGCCGGTTCGGCGAGCAGGCCCAGCAGCAGCACTTCCAGCCACAGCCGCGGCTGCACGCTGTGGCGCAGCTGCTGTTCGCTGCCCTTGAGCTGGGACTGCCACCGCAGCAGGCGGGCCTTGCCGATCCGGCGCGCCACCTCCGGCAGCTGCGGCCGCAGCTCCGGGGTCACGCTCGTGAGCTCCAGCCGGTCGGGCGCCACCCCCGCCAGCAGCAGATCCCGCAGCAGGCTGACCAGGCCCTGGAGCACGGCGGCCGGCTCCCGCCCCCGGTCCAGCAGTTCGCGGCAGCCCTCCACCACCTGCAGGGGATCCGCCGCCGCCATGGCCTCGGCCAACTGCAGCAGTTCCACTTCCGGCACCGCCCCCAGCAGGTCCCACACCGCGTCGGCGGCGATCGGCGCCGGCAGCAGGCTGAGCTGGTCGAGCAGGCTCTCGGCGTCCCGCAGACCCCCCTGGGAGCGCTGGGCCACCAGGTGCAGGGCCTCCGGCGTGATGCAAATGGACTCCTCGGCGGCGATCCACTGCAGATGCCCCACCAGGGCCTCCAGGGGGATGCGGCGGAAATCGAAGCGCTGGCAGCGGCTCAGGATGGTGGGCAGCACCCGCTGGGGATCGGTGGTGGCCAGCACGAACACCACCCGCGGCGGCGGCTCCTCCAGGGTCTTGAGCAGGGCGTTGAAGGCGGCGGTGGAGAGCATGTGGCACTCGTCCACCACGTAGACCTTCCAGCGGGCCTGGACCGGGGCGAAGCGGGACCGTTCGATCAGCTCGCGGATGTTGTCGACGCCGGTGTTGGAGGCGGCGTCGATCTCGATCACATCGAGGGCGTTGCCGGCGGCGATGTCGGTGCACAGCTGGCAGCGGCCGCAGGGCTCCGGGGTCGGCGCCGGGCTGGCCAGGCAATTGAGCGAACGGGCCAGGATCCGGGCGCTGGAGGTCTTGCCCGTACCCCGGGGGCCGCTGAACAGATAGGCCGGGGCGATGCGGTTCTGGAGCAGGGCCTGGCTGAGGGTGTCGGCCACGGCCTTCTGGCCCACCAGCTGGTCGAAGCGCTGCGGCCGGTACTTGTGATGAAGGGGCTCGTAGGCCTGGACCATGCACCCTGCCCTGACCGGATAGGGAGCCTAAGGCGAGCCGCCATCGGTCGGATCGGGGCCCGCCGGCTCCAGCAGCCGCTGCAGCCGGTCCTCCATCTCCTCCACCGCGGCCAGCTGGTCGGCCAGGTTCTGCCCCGCCAGGCGCAGCCGCTCGAAGGGGTCACTGCCCGTGGTGATGGTGCCGTCCCCTTCACCCCAGCGCCGTTCGGCCCGGGCCAGCTCCTCCTCCAGGCGTTCCTGCAGCCGCAGGCGCAGGCCATCGAGCTGCTCCAGGCTGCGCCGGGCCAGCTCCCGGCCCCGGGCCAGCTGCTCGGGATCGAGGCTGCTGGCCAGGGTCTCGGCGAGGGACTGGCCCTGGCGCAGCA
Organism: Synechococcus sp. UW140; assembly: GCA_943369315.1. Classification (GTDB taxonomy): domain Bacteria; phylum Cyanobacteriota; class Cyanobacteriia; order PCC-6307; family Cyanobiaceae; genus Cyanobium. Next base: position 38,453 of record CALRMW020000009.1, on the reverse strand, counting down.
GCACCCGCGCCCCGGTGAGCAGGGCCGCCGGCACGAACTGGCCCAGGGCCAGGGCGCCGAGGCTGCCCGTGTGCAGCCAGTCCTCCACCTGGGCGCTGCGATGCCGGCCGGTCTTGCACCAGTGGGCGAAATGCTCGCAGTTGTTGAACAGCAGGTTGTAGCGCTGCTCTCCGATGCGGCCCATGGCCCGCCGCAGGGTCACCCCCACCGGCGAGCAGGCACCCTCCGGGTAGGTCACGGCGCTGATGGGCTCCCCGCGGCTGAAGTCCTGCAGGGGGCTGCGCAGGATTTCCCGGCCCTCCAGGTAGTGGGCCACGGTGCCGTCCCCCAGGTCGATGCCGTGGTGCAGGAACAGGCCGTGCTGGCGGGGGGCCTGCAGGTGATCGGCGGCGGCCAAGGAGCGGAGCGGAACAGGGGGAATCCGCTCAGCATCGCGTCACCGACGCGGCCGGGGATTCCCTCTGGGGTGGGGATAGCCGCTCACCGGGGTGCCGCTTCCCCGCGGGCATCGCTGGCCCTGCCGGTTCCCCGGACGCGCTTGAGGAGGTGGAGCACGGTGGCCCGCCGCTGCCCGGAGAGCCAGAGCCTCTCCACTGTCCGGTAGCCGCCGTAGCGGTGGCCGCGCCAGTCGAGCAGGCGGGCCAGGCCGCGGCCGGAGTTCGGCCATGGCCTCGAAAAGCGGATCGCCCGCCGCACGTTCGCCGTCAGCCGCTCCGTGCTCAGGAGCTTCGCCTGCTCCACCAGCTGGGCGAAGGAGTGGTCCTTCCAGCGCCCCGCCGACCAGAAGTGCCAGACCACGGCCTCCGGGGAGAGGTCCCAGGCCGGCTGGACCATGGTGTTGAAGGCGTTCGGCAGCGTGGCACTGGTCACCAGGCCGCGCTGCAGGGTGGCGTTGAAGGAGGGCTGGTCCTTCACCAGCCCCTCGGTCCGTACGCCCTCGTGCCAGAGCCGATGCCATTCGGCAAAGAAGCTGTGGACGGCGGGGGTGTCCTTCCAGCAGAAGACCCCGCTGTTGCAGTACTGCTTCAGGTCCAGTGGCCAGCCCAGCTCCAGGGCCGTGATGACGTGGGGCAGGGTCCGGAGATGCTCGCTCATGTCCCAGCTGTTGTAGTCAGGCACGGCCGCGAACTCCCAGTCGCCCTGGGGAAGCGTGCCGAGGGACCCCCGAACCAGGGTGTCGGCGTCGAGGTGGATGCCGTCCCCAGGGAGGAAGCGGGGCAGCTGGGTCTTGATCCAGCGATGGCGATAGACCGCCGATCCCTGCGGCGTCTCCACCGCCGCGACGCTGTCGCAGAGTCCCGGCAGACGATGGCCGCTCTCGTGGAGCCACCGTGCGCTCTCGCTGTCACAGAGCAGGCGGACGGGCAGGGAGGGATTGGTGAGCTTCAGCGACAGAATCGAGACCAGCGCCATGTCGGCGTAGACCTCGGAACCTTCGCTGACCGTGACGAGGTAGACCGCCTGATCGAGCACGGGCAAGAGTCAGGCCGTGGCCTGTTCACCCCGGTGGCCGTCGAGGTCGGCGGCGGCACTGATCGGCAGCACCTTGGCCTTGCTGCGCTGCTCCACCAGCTCCCGGGTGATGGTGAAGGTCTGCACGTCGCGGCGGGAGGGCAGGTCGTACATGACGTCAAGCATCAGCTCCTCGACGATGCCCCGCAGGGCCCGGGCGCCGGTCTTGCGGCGGTGGGCTTCGGCGGCGATGGCCTCGACGGCCCCCGGTTCGAACTCGAGCCGCACGTTGTCCATGCTCAGCAGCGTCTGGAACTGCTTCACCAGGGCGTCCCGGGGTTCGGTGAGGATCGCCTCCAGGGCACTGGTGTCGAGGGGTTCGAGCACCGCGCTCACCGGCAGCCGGCCGATGAACTCGGGAATCAGCCCGTAGCGCACCAGATCCTCCGGTTCGAGGTGGCGCATCACTTCGCTGGACTGTCTGTCCTTGCCGGTGCGCACCCGGCTGCGGCCATCGGCCGGCAGGAAGCCGATCGCGTTGCGGCCCATCCGCTTCTGAACCAGGTCCTCCAGTCCCACGAAGGCGCCGCCGCAGATGAACAACACCTGGCTGGTGTCGATCTGGATGCAGTCCTGGTAGGGGTGCTTGCGGCCGCCCTGGGGCGGCACATTGGCCACAGTGCCCTCCAGCATCTTGAGCAGGGCCTGCTGCACCCCCTCACCGGAGACGTCGCGGGTGATCGAGGGGTTCTCGCTCTTGCGGGCGATCTTGTCGATCTCGTCGATGTAGATGATGCCCCGCTGGGCCTGTTCGACGTCCAGATCCGCCTTCTGGAGCAGGCGCAGCAGGATGTTCTCCACGTCCTCGCCCACGTAGCCCGCTTCGGTGAGGGTGGTGGCATCCGCCACCGCGAAGGGCACGTCGAGCATCTCCGCCAGGGACTGGGCCAGGAGGGTCTTGCCGCAGCCGGTGGGGCCGATCAGCAGGATGTTCGACTTGTGCAGGCGGGTGGCGGTCTGATCCGTCTCGCCCTTGCCGTCCCCCTGCCAGGCCAGCCGCTTGTAGTGGTTGTAGACGGCCACGGCCAGGACCTTCTTGGCCTCTTCCTGGCCCACCACCTGCTGGTCGAGGAAGCTCTTGATCTCCTGCGGCCGGGGGATGGTGGCCAGGGTGGGGGCGGGCCGGGCCGATTTCTTCGCCGGGGCCTTGCGGCCCCCATCAGCCATGGGCCGGCCCGGGGGGCCATGGCCGTGGTGCTCGACCAGCTCCTCGTCGAGGATCTCGTTGCAGAGATCGATGCACTCGTCGCAGATGTAGACGCCAGGCCCGGCGATCAGCTTGCGCACCTGTTCCTGGGACTTGCCGCAGAAGGAGCACTTCAGATGGGCGTCGAACTTGGCCATCGGCAAGGAGGCGGCGGGAGCGGCGGTGGTCGCCCTGGGTGTGGCGGCAGGATGGTCCAGCCCCCAGGATCGACCCCAGCCGTCGATTTGTCAGTCGTTCCTGAAGTTCTAGGGGACGACAGGGGCTGGGGCGTCATCGACCACCCGGTCGATGAGTCCGTATTCAACCGCCTCCGCCGGGGAAAGGAAGTAGTCCCTGTCCGTATCTTCAGCGATCTTGTCCAGCGGCTGGCCGGTGTGCTCCGCCATCAGACCGTTGAGGGTGTCCTTCAGAAAAAGGATCTCCCGGGCCTGGATCTCGATGTCCACCGCCTGGCCCTGGGCGCCCCCCAGGGGCTGGTGGATCATGATCCGGGCATTGGGCAGGGCCATCCGCTTGCCGGGCGCCCCACCGGTGAGCAGGAAGGCCCCCATGCTGGCGGCCAGCCCGTAGCAGATGGTGACCACGTCCGGCGCCACCTGCTGCATGGTGTCGTAGATGGCCAGACCGGAGGTCACCGAGCCGCCCGGGGAGTTGATGTAGATCTGGATGTCCTTCTCGGGATCCTCGGCTTCCAGGAACAGCAGCTGGGCCACCAGGGAATCGGCCACCTGGTCGTCGATGCCGGTCCCGAGGAAGATGATTCGCTCCCGCAGCAGCCGGGAATAGATGTCAAAGGCCCGGTCGCCCCGGCCGGACTGCTCCACCACCGTGGGCAGCACCCCTGGAGCGGCGGTGGGGCTCGGAGGGACCATCCCGTTCCAGGGGTGCGGCCCCTGCCAGAGGTTGTTCACGGGGTGGGGCCGCGTCCCCGACGGGCCCGCCAGTGCGGCGGGCAGCCAGTCGGGGATCAGGGGCGGTCGGGCGTCGATCACGCGGTTTCGCTGGCGGACGGGGGGAGTGGCCTCAATCTATGGCTGGGCGTCGTCCTCCCGGGCCTTGGCGCCGGCGGCACCGGCGGCTCCCTTCTTGGCCTTGGCGGCCTTGGCAGGCTTCGGCGACGCTTCGCTGCTGGCCTCCGGACCGTCCTCCGCCGGGGCCTCCTCCGCAGCCGGGGCCTTGTCGGTGATCGTGCTGTTGGCCTCGAGCCACTCCAGCAGCTTCTCCTTCAGCAGGTCCTCGGCCACGGCCAGGCGCAGCCGCTCGGGGTCGATGGCGGCACTGTCGCTCAGGCCCTTGCGGATCTCGGCCAGCCTGGCCTCCAGGTCGGCGGCGGGCACCTCGATCTTCTCGGCCGCGGCCAGGGCCTTGAGCGCCAGGCTGCGCCGCAGCCGCTGCTCGGCCTCGGGCCGGGACGTGTCCATGAGGCTGCGCACCAGATCGGGGGTGAACAGCTTCTTGACGTCCATGCCCTGCTGGGAGATCTGACCGGCGGTCTGCTCGATCAGGTTGCGCACCTCCTGCTGGATCAGGGTCTCGGGCAGCTCCACCTCCAGCTCCTCCACCAGGACCGTCAGCAGGGCCTCGTGGCGGTTGGCGCGATGGCGGCGCTCGGCGTCCTCCCGCAGGCGGGTCTCAAGGTCGGCGCGGAGTTCGGCGAGGGTCGGCTTGTCGCTGGCCTGCTGGGCGAAGGCGTCGTCGAGGGCCGGCAGCTCCCGGGTCTTCAGTTCCAGCAGGGTGATGGCGAACAGGGCCTCCCGGCCTGCCGCCTGCTCCTGCGGGTAGCTGTCGGGGAAGCGGCAGGAGACGTCGCGGCTGTCCCCGACGGCCATGCCGATGATGCCCGCCACGAAGCCGGGGATCATGCGGCCCTCCTCCAGCTCCACCTCCATCCCTTCGCTGCTGCCGCCTTCGATGGCCTCGCCGGTGTCGACGAAGGTGCCGCGGAAGGCGATCTGGGCCACGTCACCCTCGGCGGCGGGCCGGTCCTCCACCGGCACCAGGGTGGCCAGCTGGCGGCGCGACTGCTCGATCAGTTCGTCGACCCGGGCCGGGTCGAAGGGCACGGGCTCCGCTTCGGCCTTGAAGCCCTTGGTGCTGCGCAGGGTGGGGGTGGGCTCCACGTCCATCTCCAGGGTGATGGTGAGCTCCTCCCCGGGCGTGAAGCGCTCCAGCACCCGTTCGAAGGCTTCGCTGAGTTCGGGCCGGCCGATGGCCTCGATGGCCTCCTGCTGCATCGCCTCCCGCACGACCGCATCGACCAGGTCCTCGAGGGCGGTGGCGCGGATCCGCAGCGGTCCGATCTGCTGCAGCAGCACCGGCCGGGGCACCCGTCCCTTGCGGAAGCCGGGCAGCTTGACGCTGCGGCTCAGCTTCTCCAGGGCGGTCTCGTAGCTCTTCTGGCTGCGCCCCGCAGGCACGGCGACCTCCACCGCCAGACGGCTTCCGGGGCGCGGGGAGGTGGTCACCCGGAGGTTGGCTTCGGTGCTGGCGGCAGGACTCATGAAACGGGGCTCGCTTCGGGCAGCCCCCCATCCTAGAAACTGGCCGTTCCGGGCCTCCGCCACGTATTGTGCGATCGACGCATCGGCGCGCTTATATCTCCAACTGAAGAGCTGCATCCGGCCATCAGGCCGGAGGCCTTGTCTCAGGTTCCCGTCCCCGGGACCTCCCGCCCCATCCGTTTCCCGATCCCCTTCCAGGGTTTCCTCCCGGGCCCCGTCTTCCAGTCAGCAGGCCCGCTCCCGCCCCGCCACCCGTCCCGTTTCCCCCCGTTGACCGTCTCAGCGACCCTCCCCTCCCCTCCGCGCCACCTGCCCTCCAGGCCGTTGCGCATCGCCATCCTCGGCGCCACCGGAGCCGTGGGCCAGGAGCTGCTGATCCTGCTGCAGGAGCGGGGCTTTCCGGTGGCAGAGCTGCTGCCGCTGGCCTCGCCGCGCTCGGCGGGCCAGGACCTGGACTGGCGGGGCGAGCGCCTGCGGGTCCGGCCGGTCGGCGCCGACGCCTTCGAGGGCATCGACCTGGTGCTGGCCTCGGCCGGCGGTTCGGTGTCCCGGCAGTGGGCACCGGTGGCCGTGGCCGCCGGTGCGGTGGTGATCGACAACTCCAGCGCCTTCCGGATGGATCCGGCCGTGCCCCTGGTGGTGCCCGAGGTGAATCCCCAGGCCGCCTTCGCCCACAGCGGGATCATTGCCAATCCCAACTGCACCACGATCCTGCTGACCCTGGCCCTGGCCCCCCTGGCGGCCCGGCGGCCGATCCGCCGGGTGGTGGTCAGCACCTACCAGTCCGCCAGCGGCGCCGGTGCCCGGGCCATGGAGGAACTGCGCGACCTGAGCCGAACGGTGCTGGAGGGGGGCGAGCCGGTGAGCACGGTGCTGCCCCATTCGCTGGCCTTCAACCTCTTCCTGCACAACTCGCCCCTGCAGCCCAGCGGCTACTGCGAGGAGGAGCTGAAGATGCTCCACGAGACCCGCAAGATCATGGGCCTGCCCGATCTGCGCCTGACGGCCACCTGCGTGCGGGTGCCGGTCCTGCGGGCCCATTCCGAGGCCGTCAACATCGAGTTCGAGGAGCCTTTCCCCGTGGCGGAGGCCCGCGAGCTGCTGGCGGCGGCCCCCGGGGTCGAGCTGATCGAGAACTTCGAGACCAACCGCTTCCCCATGCCCACCGACGTCACCGGCCGGGATCCGGTGGCCGTGGGCCGCATCCGCCAGGACCTCAGCGATCCCCGGGCCCTGGAGCTGTGGCTCTGCGGTGACCAGATCCGCAAGGGTGCCGCCCTCAACGCCATCCAGATCGCCGAACTGCTGCGGGATCCCGCCGCCGGAGGTGCCGCTTGAGCACGGCCACCCTGCAGGTGCCGAGCACGGCTCCCTCCCCCGAGGCCCCTTTCGGGCGGGTGCTCACCGCCATGGTGACCCCCTTCCAGCCGGATGGGGCCGTCGATCTGGAGCTGGCGGCCCGGCTGGCGGACCATCTGGTCCGCCACGGCTCCGATGGCCTGGTGCTGTGCGGCACCACCGGCGAGTCCCCCACCCTCACCTGGCAGGAGCAGCACGAGCTCTTCGCCGCCGTGAAGGGGGCGGTGGGAACCCGCGCCACCCTGCTGGCCGGCAGCGGCAGCAACTGCACCGCGGAGGCGGTGGAAGCCACCGGTGAGGCCGCCGCCCTCGGCGCCGACGGTGCCCTGGTGGTGGTGCCCTACTACAACAAGCCCCCCCAGGAGGGCCTGGAAGCCCATTTCCGCGCCGTGGCCCAGGCCGCCCCGGAGCTGCCCCTGATGCTTTACAACATCCCCGGCCGCACCGGTTGCAGCCTGGCCCCGGACACCACGGCCCGCCTGCTGGATCAGGCCAACGTGGTGGGCTTCAAGGCCGCCAGCGGCACCACCGAGGAGGTCAGCCGGCTGCGGGAGCTCTGCGGCGATCGCCTGGCGATCTACAGCGGCGACGACGCCCTCACCCTGCCGATGCTGGCGGTGGGTGCGGTGGGTGTGGTCAGCGTGGCCAGCCACCTGGTGGGTCCCCGGATCCGGGCCATGCTCCAGGCCTTCCTGAGCGGCGACGTCGCCGCCGCCCTCGACGAGCACCAGCAGCTGCTGCCCCTGTGCAGGGCGCTCTTCTGCACCACCAATCCCATCCCCGTCAAAGCCGCCCTGGAGATCTGCGGCTGGCCGGTGGGTGCCCCCCGACTTCCCCTGCTTTCCGCCGATACCGCCGTGCGACAGCGCCTTTCCTCGATCCTGGCTGCCCTGCGTCCCACCTGACGCCAAGGCTGATGTCCAGAGTCACCTCCGCTTCCGCTTCACCTTCATTTCCATCGCCACCCCCGAGTCCCTAACTACATGTCCAGTCAGAACGTCAATCCCATCGTCCGCTCCGGCAACGGCGCCAAAGCCAAGCACCAGGGCCTGCGCGTCATCCCCCTGGGCGGCCTGCACGAGATCGGCAAGAACACCTGCGTCTTCGAATACGGCGATGAGCTGATGCTCGTCGATGCCGGTCTCGCGTTCCCCAGCGATGGCATGCATGGCGTCAACGTGGTGATGCCCGACACCAGCTACCTGCGGGAGAACCAGAAGCGCATCCGCGGCATGGTGGTCACCCACGGCCATGAAGATCACATCGGCGGCATCCCGCACCACCTCAAGAACTTCAACATCCCCATCATCTATGGCCCCCGGCTGGCCATGTCGATGCTTCAGGGGAAGATGGAGGAGGCGGGCGTCACCGACCGCACCACCATCCAGACGGTGGGCCCACGGGATGTCGTGCATGTTGGCCAGCACTTCAAGGTGGAGTTCATCCGCAACACCCACTCGATGGCCGACAGCTTCACGCTGGCCATCACCACCCCCGTCGGCGTGGTCATCTTCACCGGTGACTTCAAGTTCGACCACACCCCCGTCGATGGTGAGGCCTTCGACCTCCAGCGGCTGGCCCACTACGGCGAGCAGGGCGTTCTGTGTCTGTTCAGCGATTCCACCAACGCCGAGATTCCTGGTTTCACGCCGCCCGAGCGGGCCGTGTTCCCGAACCTGGATCGCCACATCAGCCAGGCCGACGGCCGGGTGATCATCACCACCTTCGCCAGCTCGATTCATCGTGTGTCGATGATCCTGGAACTGGCGATGAAGAATGGGCGCAAGGTGGGGCTTCTGGGCCGCTCGATGCTCAACGTGATCGCCAAGGCGCGGGAGCTCGGCTACATGCGTGCCCCCGATGATCTGTTCGTGCCGATCAAGCAGATCCGCGACCTGCCCGACCGCGAAACCCTGCTGCTGATGACCGGCAGTCAGGGCGAACCGCTGGCGGCCCTCAGCCGCATCTCCCGCGGCGAGCACCCCCAGGTGCAGGTGAAGTCCACCGACACGATCATCTTCTCGGCCAGCCCGATCCCCGGTAACACCATCTCGGTGGTCAACACGATCGACCGGCTGATGATGATGGGCGCCAAGGTCGTCTACGGCAAGGGCGAGGGCATCCATGTCTCCGGCCACGGCTGCCAGGAGGACCACAAGTTGATGCTGGCGCTGGCCAAGCCGAAATTCTTCGTGCCCGTGCATGGCGAGCACCGCATGCTCGTCTGCCATTCCAAGACGGCCCAGTCGATGGGTGTGCCGGCCGATCACATTCTGATCATCGACAACGGCGACGTGGTCGAACTCACCCCTGACACCATCAACAAGGGTGAGCCGGTGAAGGCCGGCATCGAGCTGCTCGACGCCTCCCGCAACGGCATCGTCGATGCCCGGGTGCTCAAGGAGCGCCAGCAGCTGGCCGAGGACGGCGTCATCACTCTGCTGGCGGTGATCACCACCGATGGTGTGATGGCGGCGCCGCCGCGGGTGAACCTGCGCGGTGTGGTCACGGCCGCCGATGCCCGCAAGCTCTCGGTCTGGGCCGAGCGGGAGATCACCTGGGTGCTGGAAAACCGCTGGAACCAGCTGGCCCGCAACACCGGTGGCAAGGCCCCCGATGTCGACTGGGTGGGCGTGCAGCGGGAGGTGGAGGTGGGCCTGCAGCGCCGCCTGCGCCGCGAGCTGCAGGTGGACCCGCTGATCATCTGCCTGGTGCAGCCCGCCCCCGCCGGCACCCCGGCCTACAAGGGCCGGGCCGATGCCGAACCCGACACCCGGCCGGCGCCCCGCGGCGGCCGCAGGGATGGGGGTGGGCGCCAGCCCGCCGCCGTGCCCCAGCGCCAGCTGGTGACCGCAGCGGCCCCGGCCCCGGCGGCCGCCACGGCCACCGTCGCAGCGCCGGCTCCCGTGGCGGCGGCCAGCAAGGCCCCCGTTGAAGAGCCGGAACCCACCGGTCGCGTCCGCCGCCGCCGCTCGGCCGCGGCAGCGGGCTGATCGTTCGGGGGCAGGCTCAGCGGACCCTGACCAGCATCAGGCCGCTGAGCAGCTCCTCGTCCTCCTTGCCCATCGGCGGAGCCGCCGCGGGGCTGGACTCCTGCCAGCTCAGTTCCACGTCGTCGGCCAGGGCCGGATCCGCCTGGTGCAGCTCGATCAGCTCGGGCTCCTCCACCACCTCCGGAATCAGCGAGGGTTGGCTCCAGGGGGCTGCCGCCTCCATGTCCACGGCGGCGGCTGGGGCGGCTGCCGCCGCTGCCGCCGGCACCATGCTCAGCCAGGGGGCCGCCGGGCCTGTGACCGCCTGAGCGGTGACAGCCGGGCCTGCGGCGCCCTCTGCGGGGAAGCCGGGACCGGGCGCGATGGTCTCCGCCCCGGCTGCCCCCGTGGTCGGGGCGGCGGCCTCATCGATGGCGCACTGTTTGAGACCCTGCTCCGCAATCCTCGTGAGGGCGGCCTCGCTGCTCTTCTCCGCCACGGTCCCGTAGTACCCGGCGGCGGCGGCCTTGTCCCCGTAGCCGTAGAGCTGGGTATGGCCCAGCAGCAACTGCAGCCGCAGCTTCAGCCCGGTGAGCTGGGGGTTGTCCGATTGCCGCAGCTCCTGCAGCAGCTCCTCCCCGTCGCCCAGCACCGTGGCCCACTTCTCCCTGGAGTAGGCCTGCTCGATCGCCGCATAGCGCTGGGCGGCGTCGTTGGCGCTGGTCTCAGCCATGGAGCGGGTCGGGTGGGCGGACCCACAGTGTGCTGTGATCCCAGTGCAGTTGCCATCCTTCGGCCAGATCCAGCCGGCCCGGATTCCGCCCGCGGGCCAGCCGGTCCACCAGGGTTTCGAGGCTCCTGGCTCCCGGATCCCGCCCCAGGTGCCGCCGCAGCCAGTGGTGCAGCAGCCGTCGCTGGCTGGCCGGGGCCAGGTTGGCCAGCCGCCGGCGTGTCAGCCGTGAGGGGGCTTCACCCTGCTGCAGGCCCGTCAGGGCCAGGTCCAGCAGTTCCGTCTCGGCCGCGAACTGCGCCTCCAGCCGCTCCGCCTGGGCGCTGATCCGCCGACTGGCCCCGGGATGGAGGGCCTCCAGCACCGGCATGACGTCGGCGCGCAGTCGGTTGCGGGCGAAACGCAGATCCGCGTTGCTGCTGTCTGTCCAGACGGGCAGGCCCCGCTCCCGGCAGAGGCGGCCGGTGTCGCTGCGGTCGAAGATCAGCAGCGGTCGGGACAGCTGCAGGGGGCCGGCGGCCAGGTTCAGGGGCCGGCTGGCCCCCAGGCTGGCCAGACCCCGCAGGTGGCTGCCGCGGGCCAGGTTGAGCAGCACGGTCTCGGCCCGGTCGCTGGCGGTGTGGCCCGTCACCACATGGGTGCAGTGCCCCTGGTGGGCCGCCGCGGCCAGGCAGCCGTAGCGCCAGTCCCGGGCCGCGGCCTCGCTGCCGGGCACCGGATCGGCCCGGTCGAGCCTCAGGTCCAGTCCCTGGCTGCGGGCCCACCGGGCCAGTTCCCTGGCCTGGCGGGCCCCGTCGGGGCGCCAGCCGTGATCGCCGTGCCACAGCTGCAGCCGCCAGCCGTGCAGGGGCTGGAGGTCCAGCAGGAGGGTGGTCAGGGCCATGGAGTCCTGGCCGCCGGACACGGCCACCAGCAGTGACCCCCCCGCCGGCAGCAGGGTGGGCCGCCGCAGCAGGTGCCGGTGCAGGCGCGCCTGGTCGCTTCCCCAGGGCCGCCGGCCCTGGCAGGGGTCGGGTGGGAGAATCACGTCATGCGTCCTTCCGTCCGCCGATGACCCGCCTCTCCAGCCTGCCCACCGCCCTCCAGCAGGCGATCCGTCAGGGGCGGGCGCTGAAGGTCATCGCCGGCCTCGACAACTTCGACGCGGCCCGTGTGCAGCGGGTGGTCCGGGCCGCGGCGGCCGGCGGCGCCGACCTGGTGGATCTGGCCTGTGACCCCACCCTCGTCCGTCTGGCCGTGGTGCTGGCCCCGGGTCTGCCGGTCTGCGTCTCGGCCGTGGATCCGACCCTGTTCCCGCCGGCCGTGGAGGCGGGCGCCGCCATGGTGGAGATCGGCAACTACGACAGCTTCTATCCCCAGGGGCGGGTCTTCGGTGCCGACGAAGTGCTCGATCTCACCCGCCGTACCCGTGCGCTGCTGCCCGGGACGGTGCTCTCGGTCACCGTGCCCCACACCCTTCCCCTCGACGAGCAGGAGCGGCTGGCGGTGGAGCTGGTGGCCGCCGGCGCCGATCTGATCCAGACCGAGGGCGGGACCAGTGCCCGTCCCCTCAGCGCCGGTGCCCTGGGCCTGATCGAGAAGGCCGCTCCGACCCTGGCGGCGGCCCATGCCATCAGCCGGGCGGTGGCCGTGCCGGTGCTGTGCGCCTCCGGGCTCTCCGCGGTCACGGTGCCGATGGCCCTGGCCGCCGGTGCCGCCGGTGTCGGCGTGGGCTCCGCCGTCAACCGCCTCGACGACGAGCTCGCCATGGTGGCGGTGGTGCGTGCCCTGCGGGAGGTCCTGCCCGTGGCGTCGATGGTTCAAAGCGAACGGCATCAGTAAGCTGAAACGGTTCGGGCATCGTTTCCCATGGGCTCCTTCGCCTGGCTCCTGCAATGGCCGATCCGGGCCCTCATTCTGCTGGTGGTGGCGCGACTGCCCGTGGGGGTGGAGCTGGCGAGCTTCTCCACCGCCCTGCTGTCGGCCATCGTCATCGCCCTGCTGGGCACCCTGCTGGTCCTCCCCCTGAAGCTCCTGCTGGGGCCGGTCTGGTTCGTCTCCTCCCTGGGGGGCCTGATCAGTCCCGTGTCGTTCCTGTTCAACTGGCTGATCACGATCATCCTGTTCAGCCTGGCCGCCTGGCTGATCAAGGGGTTCCGGCTCCACAACGGTCTGATCAGCGCCATCCTCGGGGCCCTGGCCTACAGCGTGCTGAGCAGTTTGGTGCTGGGCTGGATGGGCCTGGATGTGCCCCTCACCCGGGCCATGGCGGCGTCCACCGGCCTGGGCTGACCGGTTTTCCCCGCCGGGGCGTTCCCCTCAGGCGAACGCCAGAATGGTCCGATGCCATTCCAGCTTCACGCTCCCTACGAACCGAAGGGCGATCAACCCGCCGCCATCGAGGCGATGGTGAAGGGCGTCGATGGGGGCGAACGCTTCCAGACCCTTCTTGGCGCCACCGGCACCGGCAAGACCTTCTCCATCGCCAACGTGATCGCCCGCACCGGGCGTCCCACCCTGGTGCTGGCCCACAACAAGACCCTGGCGGCCCAGCTCTGCAACGAGCTGCGGGAATTCTTTCCCAACAATGCCGTCGAATACTTCATCTCCTACTACGACTACTACCAGCCCGAGGCCTACGTTCCCGTCTCGGACACCTACATCGCCAAGACCGCCTCGATCAACGAGGAGATCGACATGCTGCGGCACTCGGCCACCCGGTCGCTGTTCGAGCGGCGGGATGTGATCGTCGTCGCCTCGATCAGCTGCATCTACGGCCTCGGCATTCCTTCTGAATACCTCAAGGCCGCTGTGAAGTTCGAGGTGGGCGACAAGCTCGATCTGCGCGGCTCCCTGCGGGATCTGGTCAACAACCAGTACTCCCGCAACGACATCGAGATCAGCCGCGGCCGTTTCCGGGTGCGGGGCGATGTGCTGGAGATCGGTCCGGCCTACGAGGACCGGCTGGTGCGGATCGAGCTGTTCGGTGATGAGGTGGAGGCGATCCGCTACGTCGATCCCACCACCGGCGAGATCCTCCAGAGCCTGGAGACCATCAACATCTATCCGGCCAAGCACTTCGTGACCCCCAAGGAGCGGCTGCAGGGGGCGATCCAGGCGATCCGGGCTGAATTGCGCGAGCGGCTCGAGCTGCTCAACGGCCAGGGGCGGCTGCTGGAGGCCCAGCGCCTCGAGCAGCGCACCACCTACGACCTGGAGATGCTGGAGCAGGTGGGCTACTGCAACGGGGTGGAGAACTACGCCCGGCACCTGGCCGGTCGGGAGGCCGGCACCCCGCCCGAATGCCTGATCGACTACTTCCCCGACGACTGGCTGCTGGTGGTGGATGAGAGCCACGTGACCTGCTCCCAGCTGCAGGCCATGTACAACGGCGACCAGAGCCGCAAGCAGGTGCTGATCGAGCACGGCTTCCGGCTGCCCAGCGCCGCCGACAACCGGCCCCTCAAGGGGGACGAGTTCTGGGAGAAAGCCAGGCAGACCATCTTCGTCTCGGCCACCCCCGGGGCCTGGGAGCTGGCCCAGAGCAAGGGCCAGGTGGTGGAGCAGGTGATCCGCCCCACCGGCGTTCTCGACCCGATCGTGGAGGTGCGCCCCTCCGAGGGTCAGGTGGACGACCTGCTCGGCGAGATCCGCCTGCGGGCCGATCGCCAGGAGCGGGTGCTGGTCACCACCCTCACCAAGCGCATGGCGGAGGACCTCACCGACTACCTGGCCGAGAATGGGGTGCGGGTGCGCTATCTGCACTCCGAGATCCATTCGATCGAACGGATCGAGATCATCCAGGATCTGCGCAATGGCGCCTACGACGTGCTCGTGGGCGTCAACCTGCTGCGGGAGGGCCTCGACCTGCCCGAGGTGTCCCTGGTGGCCATCCTCGACGCTGACAAGGAGGGCTTCCTGCGGGCGGAACGCTCCCTGATCCAGACCATCGGCCGGGCGGCGCGCCACATCGACGGGGTGGCGCTCCTCTACGCCGACAACCTCACCGATTCGATGGCCAAGGCGATCTCCGAGACCGAGCGCCGGCGGGTGATCCAGCACGCCTACAACGAGCGCCATGGCATCACCCCCACCCCCGCCGGCAAGCGGGCGGGCAACGCGATCCTCTCCTTCCTGGAGCTCTCCCGCCGGCTCACCGACGACCAGCTGGAGGTGGCAGCCGAGCAGGCCGAACAGAACGAGGTGCCCCTCGACGCCCTGCCCGAGCTGATCACCCAGCTGGAGGACAAGATGAAGGCGGCGGCCAAGAGCCTGGAGTTCGAGGAGGCCGCCAACCTGCGCGATCGCATCAAGAATCTGCGCCACAAGCTGGTTGGACGACCCGCGGCCTAGGGCCCCCGCCGCTTCCGCGGCCTAGAGCGCCCGCCGATCGAGGGCTTCGGCCAGGCGGTTGGCGGCGGCGGCCAGCTCGGCCTGGGGGTCGGGCCCGGCATCGATCGCCTTGGCGTCCTCCTGGCGACGCATGGCTTCGATCGCCCGCACGATCAGGAACACCACGAAGGCGATCACCAGGAAGTTGATCAGGGCCACGATCACCGTGCCGGCGGGCCAGGCGCTGATCGCGTCCACCCGCGCCGCCTTCAGGGCCGGCTCCAGCAGGTTGGTCATCACGAGGCTGACGATGGCCTCGACCACCTTGCCGAAGGCGGAGCCGATCACCACGGCCACCGCCAGATCGACCACATTGCCCTTGTTGATGAACGCCTTGAAGTCGCTCAGAAAGGAGGTGGCGGCGCGCCGGGCCATGGGAATCGTCCGTGAA
Organism: Synechococcus sp. UW140; assembly: GCA_943369315.1. Taxonomy (GTDB): domain Bacteria; phylum Cyanobacteriota; class Cyanobacteriia; order PCC-6307; family Cyanobiaceae; genus Cyanobium. The sequence continues at coordinate 23,410 of CALRMW020000009.1, read as the reverse complement.
TGTCGCCCTTTCCTACTTCACGGCTGGCGGGCCCCGTCGGCGTCCTCCGGACCATTGGTTCGCTGATGGAAGGCGATCAGGTCGGCGGCGGAGACGGGAGGGGACAGGTGGAAGCCCTGGGCGGCCTGGACCCCCGCCTGCATCAGCGCCTGGAGTTGCTGGTCCGTCTCGACCCCTTCGGCGATGACCATCAGCCGGGACGAACGGAGCAGGGCGGTGAGTCCGTCCAGCCACTCGGGATTGGGCCTCTCCGGGGTGATCATGGCCAGCAGGTGCCGGTCCACCTTGATGATGTCGAACGGGCAACGGCTGAGAATGGCAAGATTGGCGCCCCCCAGCAGGTTGACGTCATCGAGCGCGATCCTGATGCCGAGCTGCTGGGCCTGGAGCAGGCCTTCCAGGCCCAGGGCATCGGGAAGCCCGCGCTCGGTGACCTCCAGGATCAGCTGGGAAATCATGTCGGCCAGGCCGGATTTCATCGCGGCGTAATAGACCCCGCCCCGTCCGGCGATCTCCGGTGGAATGTTGAGACTGAGATGCGCGTCGGGATGGCGCCGCAACCAGTCCCTGAGTTCCGCCGCCGCGGTCTCGACCACCCAGTAGGTGAGCACACCCGAGGCGGGGGTGGACTCCAGGTACGGGATGAACTCCCCGGGCATCACCAGAGAACCATCGGCCCGCCGCCAGCGGATCAGGGCTTCAGCTCCGATGCAGCGGAGCTCCGGGAGGGAAAGGATCGGCAGATACTCCAGATAGAACTCACCCTTCGCCAGACCTTCGGCGATCTCCACGGGTCGGATCATGAGAATCGCCGTCCCATGCGAATGAAAATGGTTGCAAAGAGATCGAACCCTAATCCAACCATCAGGGCGTTCCGATGGGCTCCAGACGCAGCAACTGGCCATCACCGGCCCCGTCGGTGAGCAGATACAGGAATCCATCCGGTCCCTGGCGCACATCCCGCACCCGGGCACCGATCGGAATCTCCTGGTGGGGTGTCACGGATCCCTCCGCATCCAGGCGCAGCCGATGCACCTGACGCGACACCAGTCCGCCGGCGAAGAGATCACCGCGCCAGCCCGGATAGCGGTCCCCGTCGTAGACCTCCAGGCCGGAAGGGGCGATGGCGGGCGTCCAGACGAGGGCGGGATCCCGCAGGCCTGGGGCGCTGGTGGCCGGTGCGATGGGCGGGCCGAAGTACTCACGGCTGTGGGTCACCCGCGGCCAGCCGTAGTTCACGCCGGCCTCGATCCGATTGAGCTCGTCGCCATCGCGGGCGCCGTGTTCGCTGGCCCAGACCTTGCCCGTGCGGCGATCGAGGGCCAGCCCCTGGATGTTGCGGTGCCCGAGGCTCCACAGCCCCGGCAGGGCGCCGGGCTTGCCGGTGAAGGGGGTACCCACGGCGGGGGTGCCGTCCGCGTTCAGGCGCAGCACCTTGCCCAGGGCGCTGCCCGGGTTCTGGGCCTGGGTGCGGATCGGCTGCCCCTCCAGCTGGATCGGAGGGTTGCCCCCGTCCCCGATGGCCAGCAGCAGGGTGCGATCCGGAAGCCAGAGCAGGCGGGATCCGAAGTGCTGGGCGCCGGGCTTGCGCTGCGGCACCGCGAACAGCACCTGCACGTCGCTGAGGGCCCGGCCGTCGAAGCGGGCCCGGGCCAGCCGGGTGTGGTTGGCCTCGGCGCTGCCGGCCGCATAGGTGAGATAGATCCAGCGGTTGGTGGCGAAGTCGGGATGGACGGCCACGTCCAGCAGGCCCCCCTGGCCGGCGGCCAGCACCTCCGGCACGCCGCGGATCGGCTCGGCCTGCAGCACGCCGCCCCGCACCAGGCGCAGCCGGCCCGGCCGCTCCGTGATCAGCAGGTCGCCGCCCGGCAGCCAGGCCACGGCCCAGGGGTGCTCGAGGCCGCCCACCACCGGCACACTGCGCACCGGGGCGGAGACGGCCGCGCTCTGGCAGCCGGCCAGGGCCGGCAGCAGCAGGACCCCGGCCAGCCCGTTCAGGAGTGGTGGACGGCGACGGGCCATGGCTGGGGGGACAGCTCCAGAAGCACCAGGTCGCGCAGGTCGTGGAGCAGGGAGAGCTCGGCGCCGCTGAGCTGACGCGGGCGGGTGTCGATCAGACACAGCGTGCCCAGGCAGGTGCCGTCGTCGAGGATCAAAGGCGAGCCGGCGTAGAAGCGGATCCGGGGTTCCCCCAGCACCAGCGGATTCTCGGCGAAGCGCTCGTCGAGCCAGGTATCGGCCACCAGCAGGTCCGACCGCTGGCTGACCGCATGGGCGCAGAAGGCCAGGTCCCGGGAGGTCTGGCAGGTGGCCAGGCCATGGCAGGACTTGAACCACTGCCGCTCGGCATCGATCAGGCTGATCAGGGCGATCGGCACGTCGAAGGCGGCCGCCGCGATCCGGGTCAGTCGGTCGAAGCGCTCCTCCCGCTCCGTGTCCAGCAGGCCCAGCTCCGCCAGCCGCCGCAGGCGCCGTTCCTCGTCCTGCGGGGGCCGGGCCCGCTCCCAGCGGCAGGGGGTGCGCAGGCTCCAGGCCCGGATCCGGGCCCGCAGGAAGCTCTCGGAGACGGGCAGCACCAGCCACTCGCTGACCAGGGGATCGTCGTAGCGGGCCTGCTCCTCCAGGGCCGCCAGCATCACGACGGGGATCTCGGCCATCTCCGTGGCCGGGGACTTCCGCAGCCTGCGGACCAGCCCGGGGCCATCGCGGACGGGGAGCGCCTGCTCCAGCAGCAGCAGGGACGCCCCGTCGCGCTCGAGACGCTGCTTCAGATCGGCTTCGCCGCCGGCCACATGGAAGGGCAGGCCCTCGAGGCGCAGGGCGGTGGTGAGGGCCGCCTCCAGATCCCTGTCCGTCACCCAGACGAGGGCCGGAGGGCCGCCGGGATCGCCGCTGAGGGCACCGGCGCCTGGCTCGCCCCCCGGCTCGGCCCCCGCTTCGGCCGGCGGGGCGCCGGGGGCGGCCTCCGGGGGGCGGGGGGTGGTGCGCAGCACCAGGCCCTCCGAGGCCGCCAGCACCTCCAGGGGGGTGCCTCTTTCGGCCAGATCGGCGCGCACACCCGCCAGGATCAGGTCGATGGTCGCGTCGTTGCGCAGGGGGTCGTGGTGGGTGAGCACCAGCCGGGCCACTCCGGCCTCCTCGCAGATGCGCACGGCGTACTCCACCGAGCTGTGGCCCCAGCCGAGCTTGGCCGGGAACTCCAGGGCCGTGTACTGGGCGTCGTGGATCACCAGGTCGGCCCCCTCGATGAACTCGGCGTAGTGCAGGTCCTGGCCGGAGAGCGGACCGATGCCGCTGGCCAGTTCGGGCGCGTGGGGTTCGTGGTCGCAGCAGTAGACGACCGTGGCCCCGTCCGCCTGGAGCCGGTAGGCCAGGGTGAGGGCGGGATGGTTGAGCAGATGGGTCGTGATCGTCACATCCCCGATCCGGAAGGTGCCCTCGTGCAGGTCGTGGTAGCGGATCGTGGCCGCGAACTGCTCGAGGGTGACGGGGAAGTAAGCGTGCTGCATCTGGCCGGAGAGCACTCTGCGCAGGCTTCCCGAGAGGCCGCTGGGTCCGAAGACGTCCCAGGTGTGGCCAGGGGCGAAGAAGGGGGCGAAGAAGGGAAAGCCCTGGATGTGGTCCCAGTGGGTGTGGCTGATCAGCAGCGACCCCTCCATGCCGTCGGGGCGCTCCTGCATCAGGGCCTGCCCCAGGCCGTGGGCGCCGGTGCCGCAGTCGATCACCAGCAGGGTGCCGGCGTCGGAGCGGACCTCCACGCAGGAGGTGTTGCCACCGAAGCGGAAGGTGTCCGGGCCGGGCTTGGCGATCGAACCGCGGGTTCCCCAGAACCGGACCAGCATGCCGCCACCCTTTAGCCGCCCCAACCCTAGGAAGGGCAGGTGGTTCCGGCTGCGGGTGCTTCCGTTCCCTGGGCCGCGTGTCGTGTCGCCCCGCCGAGGCCGAAGGCCTGATGCACCGCCTGGAGGGCCCGCACGCCATCGGCCTCCGCCACCACGCAGCTGGTGCGGATCTCGCTGGTGGCGATCAGGGAGATGTTGATGCCCGCATCGGCCAGGGAGCGGAACATCCGCGCCGCCGTGCCGGCGGTGCAGGCCATCCCGGCGCCCACGGCGCTGACCCTGGCGATGGCCGGGCCCTCCTCGAAGCAGGCGCCGTCCCACTGGCGCAGGATCGGGGCCAGGGCCCGCTCGGCCCCCGGCCGGTCGTCGCGCCGCAGGGTGAAGCTCATGTCCCGCCGCCGGTCCTCCGGACCGCCGTGGGTGCGCTCCGACTGCACGATCGCGTCGAGGCTGATGCCCGCATCGGCCAGGGCCCGGCAGATGGCTGCGGCGGCCCCGGGCCGGTCGGGCACCCGCCGCACCGACACCTGCACCTGGTCGCGGTCGAGGGCCACGCCCCGGACCGCCGGATCCCCCAGGTGGCAAGGGGGCGGATCGTGGCGCAGCTGCTGGTCGGAGAGCTCGAAGGCCTCCCCGGCGGCCCGCAGGGCACGGGCCCCCAGCTGGCCATCCACCACGCAGCTCACCTTCACCTCGCTGGTGGCGATCAGGCGCAGGTTGATGCCGAGGCGGGCCATGGTGTCGAACAGGCGGGCCGCCACCCCGGGGCGGCCCAGGATGCCGGCCCCGGCGATGCTCAGCTTGGCCATGCCCGCCTCGGCCGAGAGCTGGGCCCCATCGGCCCCCATGGCCGCCAGCACCTCCTGGCACACCTGGCGGGCGCGCTCCATCTCCGTCGCCGCCAGGGTGAAGGCGATGTCGTTGCTGGCGCCCTCGTGGATCGCCTGGACGATCAGGTCCACGTTCAGGCCGGCGGCGCCCAGGGCCTCGAACAGGGTGGCGGCCACCCCCGGCCGGTCGGGGACGTGGGAGAGGGCCAGCACCGCCTGGTCGGCCTCCAGCTCCGCCCCGTCCACGGGCCGGCCCAGCTCCAGCCCCTCACTGCCGATCGGCCGGGCCGGACCGCTGGTGAGCCGGGTGCCGGGGGCCTGGCTCCAGCTGGAGCGCACCGTCAGGGGCACCCCGTAGTTTCGGGCGATCTCCACGGCCCGGGGGTGGAGCACCGCGGCCCCGAGGCTCGCCAGTTCCAGCATCTCGTCGCAGCTGACGCTCTCCATCAGCTGGGCGTCGCTCACCTTGCGGGGGTCGGTGGTCAGCACCCCGGGCACATCGGTGTAGATCTCGCAGCCGTCGGCGCCGAGGGCTGCCGCCAGGGCCACCGCGGAGGTGTCGGAGCCGCCCCGGCCCAGGGTGGTGATCTCCGGGGTGCCGGCGTGGCCGCTGCTGGTGCCCTGGAAGCCGGCCACCACCACCACGTGGCCGTCCTCCAGCAGGCGGCGCATCCGTTCGGTGCGCACCTCCAGGATCCGGGCCCGGCCATGGGCCGATTCGGTGATGATCCCCGCCTGGGTGCCGGTCATCGAGACGGCGGGCACGCCTTCGGCATGGAGGGCCATCGACAGCAGGGCGATCGACACCTGTTCGCCCGTGGCCAGCAGCATGTCCATCTCCCGGCGGGGGGGATCGCTGCAGAGGCTGGCGGCCATGCCGGTCAGCTGGTCGGTGGTGTGGCCCATGGCCGACACGACGATCACCAGCTCGTGGCCCTCCTCGCGGCTGGCGGCGATGCGACGGGCCACCGCCCGGATCCGCTCGGTGTCCGCCACCGAGGTCCCCCCGAACTTCTGTATCAGCAGGCCCATGGGCTCGTCGCCGGCGCGTCGGGCCCGATTATCGACGCGGGGCGCTCCCGGGCTGCGCCAGGGCGGCCAGCAGGAAGCCGTCCCGGAAGGCGTCGCCGGGCTCGGCTCCGCGCTTGAGGGCGGCCTCCACGTCGAGCAGGCGGCGCAGCAGGGCCAGCAGTTGCTCGGGGCTGCGGCCGCGGATCTGCTTGCGCATCACGTAGATCCGCTTGGGGTTGCCGATCCCCGCGGCCTTGGCAATTACGGTCACGTCCTGTTCACCGCTGCGCTCCAGCAGGCACACCCAGAGCCAGCCCCGGATCTGACTGGCCAGGGCCGCCACGATGCGCAGGGCGGGCTCGCCCACCTCCAGCAGGGCCTCCACCAGGGCGATGGCCTCGGCGGGGTGCTGGGCGAGCAGGGCATCCCCCACGGCCAGGCTGCTGGTGACCTGGCCGCCGATCAGGGCGGCCACCGCCTCGGCGGTGATCGGCCCACCACCGCCGCCACCACTGCCGCTGCCGCCTCCGCCACCGCCTCCCCCGGCATGGAGCGCCAGCTTCTCCAGCTCGCTGGCGAGCCGCATCCCGTCGCTGCCGATCGCCTCGGCCAGGGCTTCGGCCGCCGCCGGCGCCAGGGTGAGGCCCCGGTCCCGGGCGGCGCTCACCACCCGTTCGATCTGACCGGCTCCGTCCCAGACCGGCGGCAGGGTGAAGGCGTGCTCCTCGGCCAGGGTCCGCAGCCGCTTGGTGGTGCGCAGCCGGGCGTCGGGCTTGCCGTCACTGACCAGGAACAGGTGGCAGTCGTCCGGGATCAGCTCCACGGAGGCCTCCAGCTGGGCGGCCAGCTCCACCGGGCAGGCCTGGCAGAAGGGACTGCGCTGCAGCACCACCACCCGCGCCCCGGCCCCGAAGGGAGGGGTGCGGGCCTCCTCGAGGGCCCGGGCCGCCTGGACGGCATCGGCCCCGTCCAGGCGGCTGAGGTTGATCGAGGCCCAGGCGGGATCCACCAGGGCCTCGATCCGGTCCGCCAGGGCCCGGTGCCGGGCGGCCTCGTCGTCGCCCCAGTACAGGTGGATGGGCATCAGGGCAGGGGCGGGCGCGCCGGCGGCGGCAGGGTGCTGAGCAGGCGGGGGTCCCGGCTGATCATCGCCGTGGCCCCGCCATGCAGGGCCGAGGCCAGCTCAAGGGCGCCATCGGGGCCCAGCGCCGGCCCGGTGCCGGGTCGCTGCAGGCGTGCCGCCGCCAGGGCGACCTGGGGCGTGAGGCTCACCAGGGTCCAGGCCGCGGGATCGCTGAACACGGCTTCGTAGCGGGCCGCCAGGGCTTCGTCCCCCCGGAGCAGGGGCCCCTCCACCAGCGTCCTCAGGGTGGCCATGCTCAGGACCCCGCGCCAGTGGCCGGTGGCGATCGCGGCGATCAGGGGCTCCTGCCGGCGGCTGGAGGCGTCCCCGCGCAGCCAGGGAATCAGCACCGTGGCGTCGATGGCCACGGCCGATCCGAGGGCCAGGGTGGAGCCGCCGTCCAGGGGCTTGATCAGGGGCTCGGCCGATCGCCTGCCGCCGGCGGGGGGCGGCAGGGGATCGGGCCAGCAGTCGCGGCCGCTGCCCTTGAGGGCGAGCAGGGCCTGCCGCTGGGCACGGTGTCGCCGCCACAGGGGGACCAGGGCGGCCACCGGGTGCCCATGGCGGGCGATCAGGGTCTCCTCGCCTTCCCGGGCCCGATCGAGCAGCTCGGGAAAGCGCTTCCTGGCCTCGAGCACGCCGAGGGTGTGCATGGTGCGCGGGGGCTGAATCAGGGTCTGTACACAATGTACAGGTCTCGGATTCAGTGCAGGACTGCCCCTGCCCCTGCCCCTGCCTCTGCGCCTGCCTCTGCCGCCCCGGTCACGCCCCTGCACCGCCCCGACCGGCGCCTCCCGTAGCCTCGCCGTTTCCCCCTTCCGGGCTGCAGGCTGCGCCGGGCGCCGGGGGAGGTTCAGCGCCCCGGGGCGCCGCAGGCGATGGACAGCTTCGATTCTTCCGGTTCCGCGGCCTCCCTCGACCACCCGATCTTTCGGGAGAGCGTGCGACGCATCCGCGGCTGGCTCGGGCCCACCGGCCTGGTGGGGGTCGAGCAGGAGGTTCTCGAGCGCCTGGTGCACAGCAGCGGCGACCTGGCCCTGGCGCCGGATCTGCGGCTCGGCCCGGGGGCCTGCGCCGCCGGCCTCAAAGCCCTGGCGGCCGGCGCGCCGATCCTCACCGACACGGCGATGGCGGCGGCGGCCGTGGCGCCCATGGCCCGGCGCACCTTCGCCAATCCGGTGCATTCGGTGCTGGCCTGGGCACCCTCCGTCGCCCCCGGCGGCGGCACCCGGGCGGCGGCGGGGATGGAGCGGGCCCTGGTGGAGCATCCGGGCGCGGTGGTGCTGGTGGGCAGCGCCCCCACGGCCCTCGAACGGCTGCTGGAGCTGACGGAGGCCGGCACCATCGCCGCCCCGGCCCTGGTGATCGGCATGCCGGTGGGGTTCGTGGGGGTGGCTGAGAGCAAGCGCCACCTGGCGGCCAGCGCCCTGGTGCAGATCCGCCTGGAGGGCAGCAAGGGCGGCGCCGGACTGGTGGCGGCCGCCGCCAATGCCCTGCTGCGGCGGGCCTGGCTGGATCAGGCGGCTCAGGATGAGGCAGCCCAGGATCAGGCGGCCCTGGGTCCCCCCTGAAGTCCCACCGCCACATGGCTGTTGGCCTCGATGCGGCCCAGCACCTGGCGGGCCCGCAGCACCACGGAGGCCGGCACACCCGCCAGCCGGGCGGCCTCGATGCCGTAGCTGCGGCTGGCGCCCCCCCGGCAGACCCGGTGCAGGAACACCAGGTCGTTGCCGGTCTCCTCCACCAGCACCTGGGCGTTGCCGACGTTCGGCAGCAGCTCGGCGAGCTCGTTGAGCTCGTGGTAGTGGGTGGCGAAGATCGTCCGGGCGCCGATGCCCTCGGCCAGGTGCTCCGCCACGGCCCAGGCGATCGAGAGGCCGTCGAAGGTGGCCGTACCCCGGCCGATCTCGTCGAGCAGCACCAGGGAGCGGGGGCTGGCGTGGTGAAGGATGTTGGCGGTCTCGGCCATCTCCACCATGAAGGTGGACTGGCCGCTGGCCAGATCGTCCACCGCCCCCACCCGGGTGAAGATCCGGTCGGCGATGCCGAGCCGGGCGGAGCGGGCCGGGATCCAGCTGCCGATCTGGGCCATCAGCTGCAGCAGGCCGCTCTGGCGCAGATAGCAGCTCTTGCCGCTGGCATTGGGCCCGGTCAGGACGATCAGGTCCGGTGCCGGGGCGCCGTCGGGCCCGGGCGCGGCCAGGTGCAGGTCGTTGGCGGTGAAGGACGCATCGACCAGCAGCTGTTCCACCACCGGGTGGCGCCCCGCCTCGATCACCAGCTCGCGGCCCTCGCTGAGTTCGGGCCGGCAGTAGCCGCCGGTGGCCGCCACCTCCGCCAGGGAGGCCAGGGCATCGAGTTCCGCCACCCGCCGGGCGGCTGCCCGCACGGGCCCGGCCGCCTCCCCCACCCGGCGGCGCAGCTCGCAGAAGAGGTCGTATTCCCGCTGGCAGGCCCGGGCCCGCAGCTGCAGGATCCGGCCCTCACGGCCCTTGAGCTCCGGGGTGACGAAGCGCTCCTCGTTGGCCAGGGTCTGGCGGCGGATCCAGTGGTCCGGAACGGCAGCGGCCCGGGCGCGGCTCACGGCCAGGAAATAGCCGAAGGTGCGGTGGTACTGCAGGCGCAGGTTGGGGTTGCCGCTGGCCCGCCGCTCGATCGCCTCCTGACGGGAGAGCCAGGCCTCCTGGTCATCGAGCTGGTTGCGCAGGCCGTCAAGCACCGGATCGACCCCGTCATGGAGCAGCCCGCCTTCACTCAGCGACAGGGGTGGCGTGTCGAGCAGGTGGTGGCGCACCTCCTCGGCCAGGGCGGCCAGCTCGGGCCAGGGACCCTTGAGGGCCGCCAGGGGGCCGCTGCGGCAGGGGGCCACCAGGGCCGCCAGGCGGGGCAGCCGCTCGAGGCCATCGGCCAGGGACACCAGCTCGCGGGCGGAGGCGCTGCCGGCGCCGGCCCGCCCCGCCAGCCGCTCCAGATCCCCCATGGGCCGCAGCAGCCGGCGCAGCCCCAGCCGCAGGGGCCGCTGCTCCACCAGCTCGCTCACCGCCTCCTGCCGCTCCAGGATTGCGGCGCGGTCCACCAGGGGGGCCTCGATCCAGCGGCGCAGGCAGCGGCCGCCCATGGCGGTGGCCGTGCGGTCGAGGGCCCAGAGCAGGGAGCCCTGCAGGGCGCCGCCCAGCTGGGTGCGGGTGAGCTCCAGGTTGCGGCGGGTCTGGGCGTCGAGCACCAGCTGGTCGCCGGCGTGCCAGAGCCGGGGCATCTCCAGCGGGATGGCCGCAGGTTCGGCCTGGGTGGTGTCCAGGTAGGCCAGCAGGCCCCCGGCGGCCCGCAGTGCCAGGGGCGCCTCCCCCAGCCCGAGGCCATCGAGGCTGGCCAGGCGGAAGCGGCGGCGCAGCAGGGCGGCGGCTTCGGTGGCGTCGAAGGGGGTGCGGGCCAGGGCGGTGAGCCGCAGACCCTCGGGGCACCAGGCGGGCACCTCCGCCGGGCCGGGCCACACCACCTCGGCGGGCTCCAGCTGCAGCAGCTCCTGGTGCAGGCTGCCGCTGCCCGTGCGCTCGGTCACCCGGAACTCGCCGGTGCTCACGTCGGCGACGGCCAGACCCCAGCGGCCGGCATGGCTGCCGTCCCCGTCGAGGACCACGGCGCAGAGCCAGTTGTTGCGGCGGGCCGCCAGCATGCCCTCCTCCAGCACCGTGCCGGGGGTGAGCACCCGGGTGATGCCGCGGCGCAGCAGGGCCCCCTTGGCGGGGGTGGCCTCCAGCTGGTCGCAGAGGGCCACGCTGAGGCCGCGGCGCACCAGGTCGGCGCAGTAGCGCTCGGCGGCGTGGTGGGGGATGCCCGCCATCGGCACCCGGCCCAGGGCCTTGCCGGCATCCTTGCCGGTGAGGGTCAGCTCAAGCAGGCGCGAAAGCAGGATCGCGTCCTCGAAGAAGAACTCGTAGAAGTCGCCGAGGCGGTAGAGCAGCACCCGGTCCGGATGGGCCGCCTTCAGCTCCACGTAGTGCCGCAGCACTGGCGTGAGCGCCGCCGGGTCCACCAGGGAATGGTGGTGCCAGCGGGGCAGGTCGTCCCCGGGCTCCGGGCCGGCGTCGCCGGGCTGCGCCGTGGTGCCGCCGGCCTGTTGTCGATCCGCCTCGGGTGCGGTGGCCACGGCCGCTGGCCGCTGCCGGCGGGTGCGGGGCCGGGCGCTGGCATCGGCCAGCAGGGCCTGGTCGTCCGGGGCGTCCCCATCCGACTGCGACGCCGAAGCCGCCGCCGCCGTGGCCGGCTCGGGCGTGCCCCCGAACAGGTCGCCCTGCAGGGCCGGATCGTCCGCGAGCGCGAGCTGCTGCTGGACTTCCCTGGCCATGGGTCCGCCGTCAGGAGCGTCCCGATCGTAAGGGGATCGGGCCGGGGGGCTGGCCTGGGTGGCCCTGGTGCTGCTCAACTGGGGCATGAGCTTCTTCGTGGTCTGAACCCTTGACGGTTTTCGAAGGTCGCTTCACCGATGTCGCCGGTCTGCGGATCGGCCTGGTGATCGCCCGCTTCAACGATCTGGTGACCGGCAAGCTGCTCAGCGGCTGCCTCGATTCCCTTTCCCGCCACGGCATCGACGTCAGCCCCGAGAGCACCCAGCTCGACGTGGCCTGGGTGCCGGGCAGCTTCGAGATCCCGCTGGTGGCCCAGCGGCTGGCCGCCAGCGGCCGCTACCAGGTGGTCATCACCCTGGGAGCGGTGATCCGGGGCGACACCCCCCACTTCGACGTGGTGGTGGCCGAGGTGAGCAAGGGGGTGGCCGCCGTGGCCCGCGACACCGGCGTGCCGGTGATCTTCGGGGTTCTCACCACCGACACCCTGCAGCAGGCCCTCGAGCGGGCCGGCATCAAGAGCAACCTGGGCTGGAGCTACGGCCTCCAGGCCCTGGAGATGGGCAGCCTGATGGCCGCACTGCCGCAGCCGACGCCATGAACCGCAAGGGACTGATCCTGGCGGGGGGCACCGGCACGCGCCTGGCCCCCCTCACCACCGCCGTCAGCAAGCAGCTGGTGCCGGTGTACGACAAGCCGATGATCTACTACCCGCTCAGCACCCTGATGCTGGCGGGCATCCGCGAGGTGCTGGTGATCACCACCCCCACCGACCAGCCCGCCTTCGAGCGGTTGCTGGGGGACGGATCCAGCTGGGGCATGACGATCCGCTACGCGGTGCAGCCCAGCCCCGATGGCCTGGCCCAGGCGTTCCTGATCGGCGCCGATTTCCTTGATGGCGCCCCGGCGGCCCTGGTGCTGGGGGACAACCTGTTCCACGGCCATGACCTGATCCCCCAGCTGCAGGGGGCCAACGGCGAGCGGCCGGGGGCGACGGTCTTCGCCTACCCGGTGAGCGATCCGGAGCGCTACGGGGTGGTGGAGTTCAGCGGCGATGGCCGGGTGCTGAGCATCGAGGAGAAGCCGGCCCAGCCGCGCAGCCGTTATGCCGTCACCGGGCTTTATTTCTACGACCACACGGTGGTGGAGCGGGCCCGCCAGGTGCGGCCCTCGCCGCGGGGGGAACTGGAGATCACCGACCTCAACCAGCTCTACCTCGATGAAGGCCTGCTGCGGGTGGAGCTGATGGGCCGCGGCATGGCCTGGCTGGACACCGGCACCCCCGATTCCCTGCACGAGGCCGCCAGCTACATCCGCACCCTCGAGAAGCGCCAGGGCCTCAAGGTGGGCTGCCCCGAGGAGGTGGCCTGGCGCCTGGGCTGGATCGATGACGGCCAGCTGGAGCGGCTGGCCCTGCCCCTGAAGAAATCCGGCTACGGCGACTACCTGCTGCGCCTGCTGCAGGAGGCCGCCAGCGACCACCAGGCCCTGGAGCCCCAACGATGAACGTGCAGTTCCTGGCCATCGACGGCCCCCTGCTGCTCACCCCGGCGGTCTATGCCGATGAGCGGGGCTGGTTCAGCGAGAGCTGGAACCGGCGCCGCTTCGCCGATGCCCTCGGCAAGGAGGACGCCGACGCCCCCGAGTTCGTGCAGGACAACCACTCCCGCTCCGTGCAGGGGGTGCTGCGGGGCCTGCATTTCCAGCGGGCGCCGCACCCCCAGGGCAAGCTCGTGCGCTGCACCGTCGGGGAGGTCTTCGATGTGGCCGTCGACCTGCGCCGGGACTCCCCCACCCTGGGGCAGTGGGTGGGCGAGCGGCTCAGCGCCGACAACCAGCACCAGCTCTGGGTGCCGGTGGGCTTCGCCCACGGCTTCCTGACCCTGAGCCCGGTTGCTGAGGTGCAGTACAAGACCGCCGGCTACTGGAGCCGGGAATGCGAGCGCTCCCTGGCCTGGAACGACCCGGCGATCGGCATCGACTGGCCCCTGGGGGAGCTGCCGGAACCGCACCAGCCCCTGCTGGCCCCCAAGGACGCCGCCGCCCCTAGTCTCGGGGCTCTGGCGGCCGCCGGCGATCTGTTCGGTTCAGGGTCCAGCGCTGCCGACAACGTGTGAAGGATGGCTCCGGCGGCGGCCAGGGTCCCGCTCTGCATGGCAGGATCCCCCACGCTGCCTGATCCGGCCTCGAGCCTTCCTGCCCCATGCAGATCCTCAATACCCTCACCGTTCTGGCCCTGGTGGTGCTCTCCTTCGCCCTGATCGTGGCGGTGCCGGTGCTGTACGCGAGCACCGAGGACAGCGGCCGCTCCAACCGCCTGATCCTGATCGGTGGCGCCGCCTGGGTGGCCCTGGTGCTGGTCAACTGGGGCATGAGCCTGCTGGTGGTGTGAACGTTTGACCTTCCGTTGAAAGGGGTGTTCTGGAACAAGCCTCGGCGGGTCCTGGTCGTTTGCGCCGGGCTTGACTTTGTGGGTCTGTTCGGTCTTGCCGCTCTGTTGGATGGCAGCACCGATTCCAATCTGCTGGGCCAACCCAACGAGCTGCTCCTGTTCGGCCTGGTTTACATCCTGTGGAGCTGGCTGTTCGGCAGCTACACGCTGTTGCGATGGCCCCGGCTGCTCCCACGGCAGGTGGCGGTCCGCCTGGTGATCGCGGCCCTGGCCACCCTGGTGGTCACCATCCTTTGGGCCTGGTTGCTGAACCTGCCTGAGACGGTCACCCTGGTCCATCGCCGCATCCAACTGGCCTTGCTGGTGGGGCTCAGTGTCTGGGCCCTTGGGGTGAGGTTGCTGCTGTGGAGCGTGGCGCGACAGCAGCAGCAGAGTTTTCCCACGGCCTTGGAGATGGCCGAACACCGTCAACAGCGTCTGTTGCCGGTGCACCTCCCCCAGGAGGCCCTGACGCTCGACGACATCCCCTGGGCGGACAGCCTGAGTGTGCAGCGCCAGCTCAAGCGTGCGGCCGACATCGCCGTGTCCCTGCTGCTGCTGCTCGTGACCTTGCCGTTGATGCTCCTGGCGGCTCTGTTGATCTGGATGGAGGACCGTGGGCCGGTGTTCTTCGTTCAGGACCGCAGTGGCCTGATGGGAAAGACGTTCAGGCTCTACAAATTCCGCACGATGCGGCAAGCCGACCCCATGGCGCCCGCCTCCTGGACGGTGCAGGGCGACGATCGCATCACCCGCATGGGCTGGTGGCTGCGCCGGGTGCGGCTCGATGAGTTGCCCCAGCTGCTCAACGTGATATGGGGCGACATGAGCCTGATCGGACCCAGGCCGGAACGCCCCGAACTGGAGCACGAGCTGGAGGATAGAATCCCCCACTACCGCAAGCGGCATTGGATGCCACCCGGCTTGAGTGGCTGGGCCCAGGTGTGTGCCCCCTATGCCGCCAGCGTGGCGGAGGCAGAGATCAAACTCAGCTACGACCTGTACTACCTCAAGCATTGGGGCGTTGCCCTTGATCTGCTGATACTGCTGAAAACGGTCAAGACGGTCCTGAAGGCGGGGGGGCGCTGAGGCGATGGTGGGCTACGTTGGATCTGGTGAAGGGATGACTCGATTGGAGTGCAATCGATGCGATTGATCCGGGAACTCTGGGGCTACCGTGGCTTCATCGCCAGCAGTGTGAAGCGAGAGTTTCAGAGTAAGTACGCCAATTCACTGTTTGGCTTTGCCTGGAATGTGGTCAACCCATTGGCCATGATCCTGGTGTACACCGTGATCTTTGCGCAGGTCATGCGTGCCAAGCTGCCAGGGGTTGACAACACATTTGCCTACAGCATCTTTCTCTGCGCCGGCATCCTCACCTGGGGCTTGTTTGCCGAGATCACGGGACGCTCGCAAACGATGTTCATCGAGAATGCCAATCTGCTGAAGAAGCTGCGCTTTCCACGCATCTGTTTGCCGGCCGTGGTGGTTGCCAATGCCTTACTGAATTTCACCATTATCTTTTCGCTGTTCACTGGATTTCTACTGATCAGCGGCAACTTCCCTGGCTCGGCTTACCTGGCGCTGTTCCCGTTGCTAGTGCTTCTGATCGTTTTCTCCACGGGCTTGGGGATGGTGCTGGGCGTCCTTAACGTGTTTTTCCGGGATGTGGGCCAAGCCTTCGGTATCATTGTCACGTTCTGGTTCTGGCTCACGCCAATTGTGTACGCGCCCACCATCCTGCCGCCAAAGGTGCAGTCGCTGATGGCATTCAATCCCTTGGCCGCTTTCATAGGTGCGGTCCAAGGTGTGCTGGTGCGCGGTGTCTGGCCCGCTTGGAGCAGCCTCACCTACATGGCTGGTTGCGCGTTGTTGCTGTGCTTCTTTGGATTGCGCCTCTTCCGCAGGCACTCCGGTGAAATGGTGGATGAATTGTAATGGGCACGATCGCTGTCTCCCATCTAGGCAAGGCCTACAAGCAATATCCCAGCCGTTGGGCCCGGTTGGCAGAGTGGGTCAGCCCGTCTCATCGGCCTCGCCACCACCTGCACTGGGTGTTGCAAGACATCGACTTCACGGTGAATCCCGGAGAGGCGGTGGGGATCATTGGGATCAACGGTGCTGGTAAAAGCACCCTGCTCAAGATGATCACTGGCACCACCCAGCCCACCACTGGCAGCGTTCACATCACCGGTCGCGTGGCAGCGTTGCTGGAGCTCGGCATGGGGTTCCACCCAGATTTTACTGGCCGCCAGAACGCCTTCATGGCTGGCCAGCTGCTTGGGTATGGGGTTGAGGAAATCGCCCGATTGATGCCGGAGATTGAAGCCTTTGCTGAAATCGGTGACTATATCGATCAGCCGGTGCGCGTGTACTCCAGCGGCATGCAGATGCGCCTAGCCTTCAGCGTTGCCACCGCTCACCGCCCAGATGTGCTGATTGTCGATGAGGCGCTTTCGGTGGGTGATGCTTACTTTCAGCACAAGAGCTTCGACCGTATTCGCGAGTTCCGCCAGCTCGGGACGACTCTACTCATTGTTAGCCATGACAAGCAAGCCATCCAGTCCATCTGCGATCGTGCAATATTGCTCAATAGAGGTCACTTAGATATTGAAGGTGAACCAGCAATGGTTATGGACTATTACAACGCATTAATGATAAGGAAGCCAGACGACAAAGTTTCAGCTGCGCAAGATAAAGTCAATCAAGATGGGATTGTTTCTGGAAACCTTAAGGCAAGCGTGGAAGCGATATCGCTGTACAACGAGAAGATGATGGCCATAGAAGTCGTACAAGTTGGCGAAACTGTAAACCTTGTTATTCGTGTTAAAGTACATCAAAATATACCAAGACTGATATTAGGTTATCAAATTAAAGACCGCTTGGGGCAGGCAGTATTTGGGACGAATACGCAGTACGTAAATCAACCACTAGTAAACTGCTTGCAAGACGATCTCTTCGAATACCGCATTGCCTTTTCTGCAGCGATTGGTCCAGGAACCTACTCCATATCTACCGCTTTGGTAGATACTGATGGTACTGCTTTGCAGGCAAATTATGAATGGCGAGAATTGTCAACACTATTCACAGTGATTAACACTGCGAATCCTCATTTTGTTGGCGTTGCCTGGATTCAGCCAGCTATTACCATAGTAAAGCTATGAGTTTTATCTCGTACTCTCAAAACTTTGAGGATGTGATGCTCATGCGCGCCCTTAAGCATATTCAGAATGGCTTTTACATCGATGTCGGCGCCCATGATCCAAGCGCTGGTTCTGTAACAAAGGCGTTCTACGACGTTGGCTGGCATGGAATTAATATTGAGCCAATAACGGGTCCATTTCAGCTTCTTAAGTCTGCGCGCCCAAGAGATATTAATCTGCAAGTCTGTGTTGGGCCTGAGGATGGTACTCTTGAGTTATACGATGTTCTTCCTAGCGGACTGGCCACTGCTCTTCCGGAGGTCGCAGAATTGCATAGAGCTTCGGGTTTTTCTGTAAACACTATAACTACTCCAGTCCGCCGGCTTGATGGTCTTTGTAAGGAGTTTTCGGCCGGCGAAATCCACTTTTTAAAGATTGATGTTGAAGGTTATGAAAAGCAAGTTTTGTTGGGTATGGACTTCTCAGTCTTTCGACCATGGATAGTGGTTATTGAAGCGACAATTCCCAATTCGCCAGTGGAGAACTATGATGAGTGGGAATATCTTGTAGTGCGCTCAGGGTATCAGTTTGTTTATTTTGATGGGTTGAACCGCTTTTATGTTTCTAATGAGCATATGGAATTGGAGCATTCATTCAGAATTCCACCAAACTTCTTTGATGGCTTTGCTCTAGCCCCCAACTGCTATTTTTCACGGGAGGTTTTGTCATTGGCCCAGCAAGCCGAAAGCAAGGCCCAGCAAGCCGAAAGCAAGGCCCAGCAAGCCGAAAGCAAGGCCCAGCAAGCCGAAAGCAAGGCCCAGCAAGCCGAAAGCAAGGCCCAGCAAGCCGAAAGCAAGGCCCAGCAAGCTGAGAACAAATCACTGGAAGTTTTGACTCAAGCAGAGAATGCTTTGGCAGAAAAATGCCAATATCAAGCTCAGCTTAGCGCTGTTTATTCAAGTACCTCTTGGCGGATGACCAAACCGCTGCGAAGGTCTTTTGATCACCTACGCAGCTTGATACAACTGCGATCTCATGAAAGCTTGAAGCAGCGTGCCAAAGCTTTGGCGCGGCGTTCAATAAAACTTGTCAGCAGGTACCCACGTCTTAAGGTCGTTGCCATTGCCTCAGTCTCAAGGCTAGGTTTTGCGAATAAATTATACCGGCTACATTTGGCTCAAGACGCCCCTATTGAATTCAAGCTTACCTATTCAGAGCCACCAAGAGATCTTAAGCACTTGAGCCCTCGTGCGCGCAAAATCTATTTTGATCTGAAGGCTGCGATCCAGTCTCATGTTGAGGGGATAGGTTAATGCGTATCGTTATTGACTTGCAAGGAGCACAAACAGAGAGCCGCTTTCGTGGCATAGGCCGATATACTATTGCTTTTGTGCAGGCCATAATTCGCAATTGTGGCAAGCACGAGATTATTCTTGCCTTGAGCAGTCTGTTTCCTGATACGATTCAACCTGTTCGATCCGCTTTCAAAGGTCTATTGCCTCAAGAAAATATCCGTGTCTGGTTTTCTCCTGGACCGGTTTCGGAGAGGGATCCAGAGAATCAACATCGCCGCGAAGTTGCAGAGTTGCTTCGAGAGGCTTTTCTAGAGAGCTTGCAACCCGATCTTATTCACATATGCAGTCTTTTTGAAGGATATGTCGATGATGCCGTCACCAGTATCGGTAGATTTGATTCTCAGACACCTATCAGTGTCACGCTATTTGATCTAATTCCACTTTTAAACCCTGATCAATATCTTAAGCCAAGTCCTCTCTACTTGGCCTACTATCATAGAAAGATCGAATGGCTTCATAAGGCATCTTGCTTTCTAACAATATCGGAGTTCACCAAGCAGGAGGGCCTTCAGCATTTAGCTGCGAACGACGAGTACTTCTTTAATGTATCGACGGCTTGTGAGCATCACTTCCAGCCACTTAGCTTAAGCGAACAGGATTCACTGCGTCTTTGCTTGAAGTATGGGATTGACCGTCCTTTCATCCTCTACACAGGCGGTAGCGATCACCGTAAGAATCTTCCTCGTTTAATTCAAGCCTATTCGGCTCTGCCAAAAGAGATTCGCCGCAGTCATCAGCTTTTATTTGCTGGTAGAATGCCACAAGGTGATATAAATGAGTTCAAACAACAGGCCAAATCTGCCGGCCTGATGCCGGAAGAACTCTGTTTTACCGGATATGTGAGCGATGAGGTACTTGTTCAACTCTACAACTTATGCAAAATCCACGTGTTTCCATCATGGCATGAAGGCTTTGGCTTGCCAGCCCTCGAGGCGATGGCTTGTGGAGCCCCAGTCATCGGTGCGAATACCAGTAGTCTACCCGAGGTGATTGGTTGTAATGATGCGCTATTTGATCCTCTTAGTGTGCCAGCCATTGCAATAAAGTTAGAGCAGACTCTATTGGATGAAGCATTTCGTGATCGTCTAAGACTACATGGACTACAGCAGTCTAAGACGTTTTCTTGGGATAAAACCGCTAAGCGTGCATTATCTGCATGGGAGCAGATTGGCAGAGCAGAAGCTTTACATCATAAGCCGACCATCTCGTTATGGGCTGATATTATTGCCAACCAAGAGAGATCTTATGACCGCTTGATTTCTTTGGTCTCGGGCTTACTTGCCCGATCACATAAATGCACAGACTTAGATCTTCGATGCCTTGCAGATTGTTTGGACCGCAATGAGAAGCAGGCTGATGCTGTTATTCGCACTCATGTGCTTCCGAGTCATATCAGATGGCGAGTTGAAGGGCCATTTGATAGTAGTTATAGCCTGTCCTTGGTAAATAGGGAGACTGCACGTGCGCTTCATGAATTAGGTCATGCTGTTGTGCTGCATTCAACCGAAGGGCCAGGAGACTTTCAGCCCAATGAGCAGTTTCTATGTCGCAACCCAGATTTAGCGGAGATGTACCGAAATTCTACTAGTATGTCTCAGGCTTCTTCGGACGTAGTCTGCCGAAATTTATACCCTCCTCGCGTGGAGGATATGAAGTCTAGATTGAACCTAATGCATTCCTATGCATGGGAAGAAACCGGTATGCCTGCTTCATGGGTTGAATCATTTAATTCCATGCTTCAAGGCATCACCGTTGTTTCAGACCACGTTAGAAATATCCTAATTAATAATGGTGTTGTTGTTCCCGTTGTTGTCACTGGTAATGGCGTTGATCATTGGCAAAGAATCGCGCCAAGCTCTAAATTTCAAATCAATGCACGAAAGTTTCGCTTCTTGCACGTCTCTTCTTGTTTTCCAAGGAAAGGTGCTGACGTAATGCTCCGATCATTTGGCCAAGTATTCTCGAGTTATGACGATGTAACTCTTGTCATTAAGACCTTTCGCAATCCTCATAATCATATCCATCTACTCTTGGATAAAGAGAGGCGAGCCAATCCAAGCTATCCGGATGTACTTCTGCTTGAAGATGACTTATCAGACGAAGAACTAAAGAGTTTGTATGAGCAATGTGATGCACTTGTAGCTCCTAGCCGCTGTGAGGGCTTTGGACTGCCAATGGCTGAGGCCATTCTCTCTGGATTGCCAGTTATTACAACCGGCTGGAGTGGTCAGCTTGACTTCTGCACTCCTGAAACATCTTGGTTGGTTGATTTTTCTTTTGCTCGTTCTGATACCCATTTTAAGATCTTTGGTTCAGTGTGGGCTGAGCCAGACACTGATCATCTTGCAAAACTAATGGCTGAGCTTTACCGAGCGACTGAGGCCGAAAAGCTAGTACGTGTTTCTGCTGGCCAGAAACTGCTTATTGAGAGATTCTGTTGGAAGCATTCCGCGGACAAACTTGTTTCTGCTGCTCGATCCTTCTCCTGTATTCGCGATTCTGTGGAGCCCTCCATAGCTTGGATCACAACATGGAATACGAAATGTGGCATCGCTGCTTACTCTGCGAACCTCATTCATTCCATGCCGAGTCCAGTTGCTGTTTTTGCAGCACGTTCTCATCAACTGATCCACCAAGATCATGCAAATGTCAAACGGAGTTGGGAACTTGGTGATTCGGACACTTTGCTTGAGCTGGAAGAGTCTATTTGCGAATCTAAGGTCAACACTATTATTTTTCAATTTAACTATGGTTTTTTTGACTTGTCAAATCTGTCTAACTTTCTAATTCGCCAAGCTGACTTGGGTCGTGTTGTGATTGGTATTTTGCATTCCACAACTGACCCTGTACATGCACCTCATAAGCGTCTAATTGACCTTGTCCCAGGAATGAGACAGTGTCATCGTCTGCTTGTGCACACACCGCAAGACATGAATAATCTTAAGGCGTTGGGCCTTGTTAATAACGTAGCGCTCTTTCCTCATGGCATTCAGGAGTTTGCGCCTGTGACTGAAGCTATTACAAGAAGTGGCCCCCCATTCATTATTGCATCTTTTGGCTATCTTCTCCCGCATAAAGGGCTTCTTGAGTTGGTTGATGCAATTGGTATGTTGCGTGGACAAGGGGAGCTTGTTGAGCTCAGGATGTATAACGCGGAGTATCCAGCATCGGAGTCAAGGAGCATGATCGATGAGGTAAAGACTGCGATCTCATCAATGGGTCTTGATGACTCGGTGCACTTGCATACTGGCTATCTTTCTGATCAAGAATGTCTTTGCAGGTTGGCTGAGGCCAACCTAATTGTTTATCCCTATCAAGACACTAGTGAGTCCTCGAGCGCAGCTGTCCGTCAAGGAATTGCCAGCGGGCGCCCTGTGGCGGTTACTCATCTGTCAATATTTGACGATGTCAAGGGGGCTGTGTACTACTTGCCGGGTCAGCGTGCTTGTGACATTGCAGCTGGAATACGGGACATACGTCGGCTGATTGATTCAGCCGATCCACTGGCTACTGAATTAAGTGTACAGGCTGAGGAATGGCGAAAGCAGCACTACTTCTCACTGCTGGGACCTAGGCTCTATAATATCTCTCAGGCTATGCTTGACACCCTAATGCGTGATGTAGGTCAAGCTCTGCCAAGCTAATCTAGCAATTTACTGTACCCTAAGGCGGCTCACACTGCTATGCTCAATTCTGTTTAGTTGGTACATGTCATGGTCAGATTATTCTCGTTGGTTCGTCTAGGGCAGCATTTGGGCTCTGCATGGAAAAGCTTGCCTCAGAAGCTAAGAAGCTTGCCTGTTCTTGTGGGAGTCAAGTCGGAGATTCAGCGCCGCTTTGCTTCTGCATCTAGCTTTGATGATCAAGCAAGTCTGGCCATTCCTCCTGGCCATCCCTCCCAAGGCTTATCAATAGAAGTTCAAGATGTGTCTTTGAAGTTGCCTGCAAAGATTAGAGTTATCACTACCATTGAGCAACTTGATTCCATTCTTGAAGAGCTTGACGAAGCGGCCGCAGTCTCGGATGATGCTCTTCGTCTTGTCTTCCCAACTTTTAAAATGGAAGTTGCGTCTGAGGCTTCCGCAGATCCGTACTCGCTTGAGTATCGCAAAGCCCAGTTTGGTTTGTATGAGAAGCTTGCTGGCAAGCCTTACCAAGTTACTAACGAGGTTAGCGAGTTTGATGTTGAAAGCGCGGTCTCTAAGCCCTTTCCATTCTATACACGCAGTGCCATTACTGTTGGAAACCACCTTATTGCCATTGGCAATCTTATTAAGGTTATGGCGTTACCACCTGGAGCTCGCATCCTGGAGTTCGGCCCAGGATGGGGAAATACCACGCTGTGGCTTGCGCAGATGGGATATCGGGTTACAGCCGTTGATATTGAGCGACGTTTTGTAGATCTGATTCGAGAGCGAGCTAGGCAGGCCAGCCTTGATATTGAGACCATCCAAGGAGATTTCCAGCTCATTCACTCACTTCAGCAGAAGTGGGATGCGGTTTTATTCTTTGAATGCTTCCATCACTGTGCTGATCACCAAGAGCTAATCCGAGGTCTCAAGCGAGTGCTAGAACCAACGGGAAAGATTGTCTTTGGTGCAGAGCCGATTACTGACGACTTTCCAATTCCTTGGGGCTTGAGACTGGATGGGGAGTCTCTTTGGGCGATCCGTAAATTCGGATGGTGTGAGCTTGGATTTCAGGAGACGTACTTTAGAGACTTGCTGGCCAGAAATGGATGGAATGTTTCCAAGTATGTCTGCCCTGAAACTCCATGGGGAACGGTTTTTCTCGGCACGCTCAAGGATTAGTTCCGTGGACTTGTATTCTTAGTTGTTCTGGCCATGCCCTTGAAAACTCAATGCATCTGCGGGACAATGACTCTGTGATCGCAGGCTAGGAGTCTGTTGGCCATAGAGCTTCTGCTCCCTGCCCCGCAGCGATGTGGATCTGATTCCCCCAGTTTCAGGAAAGATGTCACCCCTCTCATCCGTACACCCGGGGGCTTGAGCCCCCGCTCTCAGGAAAGATGTCACCCCTCTGATCCGTACACCTAGGGGCTTGATGGAGCAGATCAATGCGTCGTTACAGCGAGTCCGGTGACTGCCAGGAAAGATGACGCCCCTGCCGCTGATCAAGCGGTCATGACCAATTTAGCTGGATCAATGGCGTTTGCTGGAAGGGGTTGATTGATCCAGACCACCCCCGGCTGACGCCAGCAGCGAGTGCCGCGGCTCCAGCGGCGGGGGTGTCGCTGGCGGGCCTGCTCGTAGACACGGGCGCGGTGACGACAGAGTTCAACGGCCTGACCGCTGTGGCGCTGATCAGGCGT
>CALRMW020000008.1:0-105514 GCA_943369315.1 Synechococcus sp. UW140 | reverse complement strand
AAGGCGACGATGAAGCAGATGGTGGCGGCCAGCAGGGTGGGGATCATCAGCACACCGAACCAACCGACGTAGAGGCGGTTGTTGGTGGAGGTGACCCACTCACAGAACTGGTTCCACACCGAAGCGCCGGAGCGCTGCTGGAGAGTGGCAGTCATGAGTGCGTGGAAGGAGGTCACCGAGCACTGGCGTGGAAGCGCCGGGCCGGTGGAAGGAGATGGGGGCGGAATCCCGTCCCCGCAGCACTGTAACAGTGTGTTGCGGAGTATGAGGGCCGCCTTCATGAAGAAAAGCTTTGCTTCGCGGCGGCCCCTTTTCCCCGGTCCCCATCCCCCGTCCCGCTGCCCCCGATGCGGCTGCCGTCCACCGGCGGCCCGGGCGCGCTTGTTAGCGTCCGGACACCCCCTCGAGCCGCGTCAGCCGTGAGCGATCAACGGGTGCTGCTCGTGCGGCTGCCCTGCAATCCGATCTTCCCGATCGGCCCGATCTACCTGGCCGATCACCTGCACAAGTGCTTTCCCGCCCTGCCCCAGCGGATCCTGGATCTGGCCGCGGTGCCCCTGCTCGATGTGCAGCGGGTGCTCCTGGAGGTGGTTGACCAGTTCCGGCCCACCCTGCTGGTGTTCTCCTGGCGGGACATCCAGATCTATGCCCCGGTCGATGGCCGGGGCGGCAATCCACTGCAGAACTCCTTCGAGGTGTTCTATTCCGCCAACCCCCTCAAGCGCCTGCGGGGGGCGATCGGCGGGCTGCGGCTGATGGGCTCCTATTACGGCGAGCTGTGGCGCAACCTGCGGCTGGTGCGCCGGGGCCTGCGGCGCGCCCGCCGCCACAACCCCGGGGCCAGGGTGGTGATCGGCGGCGGGGCGGTGAGCGTTTTCTACGAGCAGCTGGGCCGCGGCCTGCCCACTGGCTCGGTGGTCTCGGTGGGGGAGGGTGAAGGGCTGCTGGAGAAGCTGATCCGTGGCCACTCGCTTGCAGGGGAGCGCTGCTACGTGGTGGGCGAGGCGCCCCGTCCGGGCCTGATCCACGAGCAGCCGGCGGGCCTGGAGAAGACCGCCTGCGACTACGCCTACATCGCATCGATCTGGCCCCAGCTGAACTGGTACCTCGACGGCGGTGACTTCTACGTCGGGGTCCAGACCAAGCGCGGCTGCCCCCACAACTGCTGCTACTGCGTCTACACCGTGGTGGAGGGCAAGGCCGTGCGCGTCAATCCGATCGCCGAGGTGGTGCGGGAGATGCGCCAGCTCTACGACCGTGGCGTGCGTGGCTTCTGGTTCACCGATGCCCAGTTCATCCCGGCCCGGCGCTACATCGACGACGCCAAGGACCTGCTGCGGGCCATTCAGGCGGAGGGCCTCACGGACATCCGCTGGGCGGCCTACATCCGCGCCGACAACCTCGACGCCGGGCTGGCCGAGCTGATGGTGGCCACGGGGATGAGTTACTTCGAGATCGGCATCACCTCAGGCTCCCAGGAGCTCGTGCGCAAGATGCGCATGGGCTACAACCTGCGCACGGTGCTGGAGAACTGCCGGATGCTGGCGGCGGCCGGCTTCCGTGAGCATGTCTCCGTCAACTACTCGTTCAACGTGATTGACGAGCGGCCCGAGACCATCCGCCAGACGATCGCCTACCACCGGGAACTGGAGCGGATCTTCGGCGCCGGGCTGGTGGAGCCGGCGATCTTCTTCATCGGCCTCCAGCCCCACACCCACCTGGAGCAGTACGCCTTCGACCAGGGGATACTCAAGCCGGGCTATGACCCGATGAGTCTGATGCCCTGGACGGCGCGCAAGCTGCTCTGGAACCCGGAACCGATGGGTCGGGTGTTCGGCCGTGTCTGCCTGGAGGCCTTCGAGCGCAACCCGGCCGACTTCGGCCGCACCGTGATGGACCTGCTGGAGCAGGAGTACGGGGTGGCTCCCCTGGATCAGGCGTTGCGGGCGCCTGTGGAGGGGCGCCGGGCCCTGGCCACGGCGACGCTCTGAGGCAAGGCTGCAGGAGTGAGATCAACGCGGCGTCCCCTGAAGATGCAGCAGGGACGATGAATCAGAACGAAATGGCGAGCAGCCTGGCAGGATGGCCGGACAAGGCCACTTCGGAAATTTTAAGGTAATATCCAGTTCGAAGCGGCTCCGAACCTGTTTCAGGCGCCCGTCCTGCAAGCCTTCTCCACCCCAGGCTCCCCCAAAGCGCTCCCCCACCCATGGCCACCATCAACGTCAACCCTTTCGGAATCCCCACGCTCCGTGAGGCGATCAATGCGGCGGCGGCAGGGGACACCATCCTTCTGGAGAACGGCACGTACGGCTCCGTCCGGACCCTGGCCAAGCAGACCTCCGTCGCTGGGGTCGTCCAGGCCTCCGGCTACGCCGTGACCGGCACCTCCGAGGCGGGCACCATCATCAAGGACACCCGCATCTTCCTGAGGAACACGGATGGCCCCAACGGGCCCGGCAGCGTCGCGAACCTGACCCTGGACTACACCGCCGGTGGTCTCTCCGATGGCAACCCCCTGCTGCGGGCCACCTCCGGCGCGTTCCTGGTGCGCGATGTCACCTTCAGCGGCACCCATACGGGCTGGAACGGCAACGGCAACCTCTACATGTCGTTGACCTCCTTTTCGGCCACCACCCCCATCACGGCGAATCTGACCCTGGACGATGTCACGGTCACGCTGAAGGGGCAGTCCGGATTCAATCCCGCGACCGGGGCGGGTGGCTCCGCTTTCCTGCACAGCTGGAACAACAGCGGCAATGTCGAGATTCTCGACAGCACCTTCGATGAAGCCGGTTTCCTGAGCAGCTTCAACATCCTCAACTTCGCCGGTTCCGTTGCGGCCGGTTCGGTTCTGATCTCAGGCAACACCTTCACCCGCTCAGAGAACCAGACTGTGGTGCGCCCCACGGGCAACCTTCTGGGCAATGTCACCGCTACGCTGACCGGGAACACCTTCGAAAATGGCTCCTATCTTGATCTCTACGGTGTCAACAAGCTCATCACGCTGACATCGAACACGTTTTCGACCATTGCTGATGGTTTCGGCCTTCGCATCAATGGCCCAACCGTTGGAGTGCTCCCTGTCCTTGCCGGTACGAACGTCTTCAGCGGCCCGGGCCTGGCTCTCAAATATGTTGATCCGGGCGATAACAAGTTCATCAGTCTCACCGGAACCAGCACCGTCAATGGTGCGTCCTTCACCAAGCTCACCGCCGGTGGGCAGGGCAACGACACCCTCACCCTTGCCCCCGGCTTCACCGACTGGGTGAGCGGTGATGACGGCAATGATTCCATTTCCACTGGTGACCTGGCCGACGTTCTGCTTGGAGGCGCCGGCAACGACACCCTGACCGGCGGCGCCGGTAACGACACCGTCCGCGGCGGGGCCGGTAATGACACCATCAACTACACCGTCGGTTCTGATGGTGCTGATGTGATCGACGGTGGAGCCGACAGCGATGTACTGGCACTGACCTCCGGCACTGGTAACCAGACTCTTTCTGTCGCCTTCAACGGAGTTTCCATTACCGCAATCGCAGGTGGAACCGTCTCCGGTATCGAGTCGATCACGGCCGATCTGGGTTCCGGTACCGGGGATCGCTTGACCTACGTCAGCTCGTCAAGCGCTGTCGTCGTCAACCTTGGCCTCGGCTCCGCTTCAGGCTTCACATCCATCGCCGGCATTGAGCGTGTGACAGGTGCAGGAGGCGCTGATGTCATCACGGGAAGTAGCTCTGGCAACTCGCTTTCCGGCTCTGGAGGCAACGACACGATGGATGGGGCTGGCGGTAATGACACGTTGAACGGTGGGCTGGGAGCCGATCAGCTCACCGGCGGGGTTGGTGATGACGTCTTCGACTACAACAACAGTTCTGAGTCGGGTGTGACAGCCGTAACCCGCGACGTCATCACCGATTTTGCTGGGGCAGGTGGGGCTGGCGGAGATCGTATCGATGTGAATGGCATCGATGCCAATACAGGTTCTGGTGGCAATCAGAACTTCACCTTTATCGGCCTGGCTTCGTTTACTGCCGCGGGCCAGTTGCGCTACTTCCAGGATGGAACCAACACCTTCATCGAGGGGAACACCACCGGAGTCAGCGGGGCTGAGTTCTCGATTCAGGTGAACGGCTTGCACACCTTTATTGCCTCGGATTTCATCCTCTGAACACAGGCATCGCCCGGGGAGCTCAGCGCTCCCCGGGCCCCGTCCGCAGCATCAGAAGTGCACCCAGCCCAATCCACCCCACCAGGCCCCCGATCGGGTTGGGCTGGCTGCCACCGGGGCCGGCCAGCCATGGGGGGGCGCCCGGCAGCAGCTCCAGCAGGCCCGCCTGCAGGGCGAACCAGCCGCCCACCAGCCCGCCGTGCAGGCCGACCGCCCCCCAGAGCACCCCGCCATCGTCCCTGCGCACCAGGGCCAGATTCAGCCCCAGCAGCAGCAGCCCCCCCAGCAGGCCCACCGCCCCCAGCCAGCCGGCCTGGCTCCAGGGGTGGACAAGGGCAAAGACGGCCGCCTGCAACAGCAGCGCCCCCCTGGGGGACATCTGGCGTTGCAGTTCACCCCACAGCCAGCCGCGGAACACCAGTTCCTCGGCGAAGCCCACCCCCACCACCAGGGCCAGGGCGTTGAGCACCTCCCCCCCGTCCAGGCCGGCCGGCCCGATCCATCGGGCGCCTCCCGAGGCCAGCAGGGCGACCACCACCAGGGCCAGCAGGGCCAGGGCCCGCAGCAGCCCCCGCCCGAAGGCTCCCAGCACCGCGGGCAGCGGGGCCAGCACCCCGAGGGCGCGCCACGGATGGCGTTCCCCCCAGGCCCGGCGCAACCGCAGCGGCAGGGTCAGCAGCAGCAGCAGCAGGGCCACCACCGCCCCGGTCAGATCGACCTGATCGGGGCGCAGGGCCGGGGCGAGGCCGCCCAGGGGGCGCACCAGCAGCCAGCCGAGGCCATAGAGCACCGGCACGTAGAGCAGGGTGCCGCGCCAGCGGGGGCCCACTCAGCTCTCCGGCTCGATCGTGCTGGTGAGGCCTTTGGCCTTGAGGGTTTCGCAGTAGAACTCCGCCGGCTCCAGATCGCAGACGATCACCAGTCCCACCCCCGTGTTGTGGGCTTCCAGCATCACGGCGATGGCATCCTGCTCACTCAGGGACGGCACCACCTGGCGCAGGGTGTTCACCACGTACTCCATGCTGTTCACGGGGTCGTTGTGAAGCAGCACCTTGTACCGGGGGGAGGTTTTGCGCACCCGCTCCGGCGCCTTCTCGATCACGGCGGCCCCGCCCGGCGAACGGGAGGGGGTTTCGGTGGCCGCCGGGGTGGTGGAGGCGG
Organism: Synechococcus sp. UW140; assembly: GCA_943369315.1. Lineage (GTDB taxonomy): Bacteria > Cyanobacteriota > Cyanobacteriia > PCC-6307 > Cyanobiaceae > Cyanobium. Next base: position 100,182 of record CALRMW020000008.1, on the reverse strand, counting down.
TGGCAAAGGGCGGGATGGTCATGGGCATGGCCGCTCCGGTCCTGACAGGGGCCAACTCTAAAGAGCCCGGATCCGGCGCATCGCCTCGTCCACGTTGGCGCGGGAGTTGAAGGCGGAGAGGCGGAAATAGCCCTCGCCCGCCGCGCCGAATCCGCTGCCGGGGGTGCCCACCACATGGGCCTGGTTCAGCAGGTGGTCGAAGAAGCCCCAGGAATCCAGACCATCGGGGGTCTTGATCCACACGTAGGGGGCCTGCTGGCCCCCGTACACCTGCAGCCCGGCGGCCTCCAGTTCGCGGCGGATGATGGCGGCGTTCTCCATGTAGAAGCCGATCAGAGCCCGCACCTGCTCCTGGCCTTCCGGGGAGTACACGGCTTCGGCGCCCCGCTGCACGATGTAGCTCACCCCGTTGAACTTGGTGCTCTGGCGCCGGTTCCAGAGGCCCCACAGTTCCACTGGCTCGCCGGCGGCCGTGGTGCCAGTGAGTCCCCGGGGCACCACGGTGAAGGCGCAGCGGGTGCCGGTGAAGCCGGCGTTCTTGGAGAAGGAGCGGAACTCGATCGCGCAGCGCCGTGCCCCCTCGATCTCGTAGATGGAGTGGGGCAGCTCCGGATCGGAGATGAACGCCTCGTAGGCGGCGTCGAACAGGATCAGGGCGTCGTTGGCCAGGGCGTAGTCGACCCACTGCTTCAGCTGCTCCCGGGTGGCGACGGCGCCGGTGGGGTTGTTGGGGAAGCAGAGGTAGATGAGGTCGACCGGCTGCTCCGGCAGGGGGGCGACGAAGCCGTTGGCGGCCGTGATCGGCAGGTAGGTGAGGCCCCCGTAGCGGCCGCCCCCGTCGGCGTCGCCGGTGCGGCCCGCCATCACGTTGCTGTCCACATACACCGGATAGACCGGATCGGTGACGGCGATGCGGTTGCCGGCCCCGAGGATGTCGAGGATGTTGCTGCTGTCGCACTTGGAGCCGTCGGAGATGAAGATCTCCTCGGCGCTCACCTCGCAGCCGCGGGCCTGGAAGTCGTGGCGGGCGATCGCCTCCCGCAGCCAGCCGTAGCCCTGCTCGGGGCCGTAGCCGTGGAAGCCCTCCCGGGTCCCCATGGCCTCGATCGCCTGCTGCATCGCCTCCCGGCAGGCCGCCGGCAGGGGTTCGGTGACGTCGCCGATGCCCAGGCGGATCACGGCCGCCTCGGGATGGGCCTCCGTGAACGCCTTGACGCGCCGGGCGATCTCGGGAAACAGATAGCCCGCCTTGAGCCGGAGGTAGCTGTCGTTGACCTGGACCATGGGTGGGAAGCGGGAGGCGTGCGGCAGGGCCAGGCGGCATCTTCCTATGGCGCGGGCCGGCCTGCCTACGCTCGGTCGGCAGCCCGCCGGTCGACGCCGTGCCCTTCGCCACCGCCGACGCTCCCGTGGCCTTCGCTGAGCTGGTCGACGGCGGCATCGCCCGGCCGGCCCGCTACCTGGGCAACGAGCGGGGGGTGGAGCCCCGGGACTGGTCGGCGGCCCGGGTGCGCTGGGCGCTCACCTATCCGGAGGTCTACGAGGTCGGCGCCAGCAACCTGGGCCACGTGCTGCTCTACGCGATCCTCAACGCGGTTCCGGGTCAGCTGTGCGACCGTGCCTACCTGCCGGCCCCGGATCTGGCGGCCCGGCTGCGGGAGCGGGGGGCACCCCTGTTCGCCGTGGAAAGCCACCGGCCCCTGACGGCCTTCGACATCCTGGGCTTCAGCCTCAGCTACGAGCTCGGCGGCACCAACATCCTGGAGATGCTGGATCTGGCGGGCATCCCGATCCGCGCCGCCGACCGGGGCGACCTGCCCCTGGACGACCCGGCGGCGCCACCGCTGATCTTCGCCGGCGGCCCCACCGCCACGGGCAATCCCGAGCCCTTCGCGCCCTTCTTCGATTTCCTCGCCCTGGGGGATGGGGAGGAACTGCTGCCCGAGATCGGCCTGGTGGTGGCCGAGGGGCGGGCCGCCGGCCTGGGCCGCCGGGCCCTGCTGCGGGACCTGGCCGAGGTGCCCGGGGTCTATGTGCCCTCCCTGTACGCCCCCGGGCCCGACGGCGTGAGCCTGCTGCCACTGGAGCCGGGCCTGGCGCCCCGGATCCAGCGGCGCACCGCCACCCCCATGCCCCACTACGCCATGGGCCTGGTGCCCCACATCGAGACGGTCCACGACCGGCTCACGGTGGAGATCCGCCGCGGCTGCACCCGCGGCTGCCGCTTCTGCCAGCCGGGGATGCTGACGCGCCCGGCCCGGGACGTGGAGCCCGAGGCGGTCATCGAGGCGGTGGAGGAGGGCATGCTCCGCACCGGCTACAGCGACTTCTCGCTGCTGTCGCTCAGCTGCAGCGATTACCTCTCCCTGCCGGCGGTGGGGGTGGAGCTGCGCAACCGGCTGGCGGAGCACAACGTCAGCCTCACCCTGCCCAGCCAGCGGGTCGACCGCTTCGACACCTCCATCGCCCACATCCTCGGCGGCACCCGCCGGGCCGGGCTCACCTTCGCCCCCGAGGCCGGCACCCAGCGCCTGCGGGACATCGTCAACAAGGGACTCACGGATGCGGAGCTGCTGCGCGGCATCCGCACCGCCATGGAGAACGGCTACAGCCGCGTGAAGCTCTATTTCATGATCGGCCTGCCGGGTGAGACCGACGCCGATGTGCTCGGCATCGTCGACACCTGCCGGGGGCTGCAGCAGCAGTGCCGTGATCTGGGCCGGCTGCAGCTCAACCTCACGATCAGCAATTTCACCCCCAAGCCCCACACGCCGTTCCAGTGGCACAGCGTGTCGACGGCGGAGTTCCGGCGCCGGCAGCAACTGCTGCGCGACGCCCTGCGGCCCCTGCGGGGCATCAAGAGCAACTACACGGACGTGCGTCTGTCGGCGGTGGAGGACTTCGTCGGCCGCGGCGACAGGCGGCTGGCGCCGGTGATCGAGGCGGCCTGGAGGGCCGGCGCGGGGCTGGATGCCTGGTTCGAATCGGCCGACCGCAGCCACGCCGCCTGGACCGGCGCCATCGAGGCCGCCGGTCTGGGGGGCTCCTACCGGGCCCTGGAGATGGGCGGCTGGAGTGCGGCGGAGGCCTTCGCCACCGGCGATCTGGAGGCCTTCTGCCGCCAGCCCCTGCCCTGGGACCACATCGATTCCGGGGTCGACAAGGCCTGGCTGGCGGAGGATCTCCGCCGGGCCCTGGCCGCCGCCGTGGTGCCGGACTGCTCCTTCGAGGGCTGCAGCAGCTGCGGGGTCTGCGGTCCGGAGCTGGGGCACAACGTGGTGATCCCGCCGCCCCCCGTGCCGCCGCCGCTGCCGCCGCGGGCGCCGGCCAGCGAGCGGGTGTGCCGGCTGCGCTTCGCCTTCGCCAAGACCGGCTCCCTGGCCCTGATCAGCCATCTCGACACCCTGCGGCTGATGGAGCGGGCCCTGCGCCGCAGCGGCCTGCCGGTGAGCTTCACCGGCGGCTTCCATCCCCTGCCGCGGCTGCAGATGGCACTGCCCTTGCCCCTGGGGGTGGAGGGCCTCCACGAGTGGCTCGACCTGGACTTCGCCGCCTCGGTCGACCCCGAGACGGCCCGCCGGCAGCTGCAGGCGGAGCTCAGCGCCGAGCTGACCCTGCTCTCGGCCGTGGCCGTGCCCCTGGCGACCCCCGGCCTGGCCCAGCAGATCCGTGCTGCCGAGTGGCGGTTCACCCTGCGGCCGGCTCCCCAGCAGGCGGCCCCCGATCAGGCGGCATCGGCTCCGGCTTCGCTGACGCCGGAGCGCTGGGCCGCGGCGGTCGCGGCGCTGCTGGAGGCCAGCAGCCTGCCCTGGCAGGACCAGGACAAGAAGGGGCGCCCAAGGGAGCGGGAGTGTCGCCCCTACCTGCTCGACCTCCGCCTGGTGCGCGCCGAGGGCCCCTCCGGGGCAGGGGCGGACCAGGTGCTGGATCTGGAGGCCGCCGTGGATCCCCAGGGCCGCAGCCTGAGGCCGGACCATCTGCGCCACTGGCTGAGCACCGGCCTCGGCCAGCCGCTGGAGCTCGGTCCGGTCCAGCGCCGTTGCCTCCGGCTGGACGCATGCTAAGTTCGCCCTAGACGGAGACAGGAATAGCGGGGTTCCCTCCCTTCTTCCTCCTCCGCCCAGACGCTTCTGCATCAGGGACGCTTTCTAGAAGCTCCTCGGCGAAAGCGCTATCACAGTCAACATTGCTTGGTTCGGTCTTCGTTGCTTTGCATCGGGAAGGAACGTCATTCCTTCCGTCACGCTGCCGGCCCGACGACGTCACTGCTCCCATCCGGGCCCCTCGGCTTCTGGGGGCCTGACCAGGCAACCAGCCGATTCCCTTGTTTCCGGGGTCCGGCCTGATCCTCTCCAGTGGCTGAGCGACCGCCACGGTCGCCGCCCGATTCCTTCCCCCACCTGCCCCCCGGCAGGGCTCCACTGAGCCCACCACCTCTTCCATGCCCCAGCAGATCGTCATCGCTGAGCAGTTGCGGATCGCCGCAGTGCTCAACGACGAACGCGTCGATGAACTGATCGTCGCCCAGGGTCGTTATCAGATCGGTGACGTCTATCTCGGGACCGTCGAGAACGTGTTGCCCGGGATCGATGCCGCCTTCGTCAACATCGGCGAAAGCGAGAAGAACGGCTTCATCCACATCACCGATCTGGGTCCCCTGCGCCTGAAGAAGGGGGGCGCCGGCATCACCGAGCTGCTCGAGCCCCGCCAGAAGGTGCTCGTCCAGGTGATGAAGGAGCCCACGGGCACCAAGGGTCCGCGCCTCACCGGCAACCTGTCCCTGCCGGGGCGTTTTCTGGTGCTCCAGCCCCATGGCCAGGGGGTCAACATCTCCCGGCGCATCAACGGCGAGAACGAGCGCAACCGGCTGCGGGCCCTCGGCGTGCTGATCAAACCCCCCGGCGCCGGCCTGCTGATCCGCACCGAGGCCGAGGACGTCAGCGAGGAGATGCTGATCGACGACCTCGAGGCGCTGCTGCGTCAGTGGGAATCGATCCAGCAGGCGGCCGAGACGGCCTCGCCGCCGGTGCTCCTCAACCGTGACGAGGATTTCATCCATCGGGTGCTGCGCGACCTCTACAGCCCAGAGGTGCTGCGGGTGGTGGTCGACAGCGCCGATGCGGTGGCGCGGGTCAATGCCTTCCTCGGCGCCGACCAGGCCAACCTCCTGGTGGAGCACCACGGCGAACCCACCGAGATCCTTGAGCACTACCGGGTCAACGCCGCCATCCGCGACGCCCTCAAGCCCCGGGTGGATCTCCCCTCCGGCGGCTACGTGATCATCGAGCCCACCGAGGCGCTCACGGTGATCGACGTCAACTCCGGCTCGTTCACCCGCTCGGCCAACGCCCGCGAGACGGTGCTGTGGACCAACTGCGAGGCGGCGGTGGAGATCGCCCGCCAGCTCAAGCTCCGCAACATCGGCGGCGTCGTGATCATCGACTTCATTGACATGGAGTCCCGGCGCGACCAGCTGCAGCTGCTGGAGCACTTCACCCAGGCCAGCCGCGATGACACGGCCCGCCCCCAGATCGCCCAGCTCACCGAGCTCGGTCTGGTGGAGCTGACCCGCAAACGCCAGGGCCAGAACATCTACGAACTGTTCGGCCGGGCCTGCCCCAGCTGTGGCGGCCTCGGCCACGTGGCCGTCCTGCCCGGCAAGGACACCCTCCAGCCCCTGGCGACGGTCTCCGGCCTGGTGCGCTCGGCCGCCTCGGCCCGGGCCGAAGTGGCCAGCCCCTCCACCGGCGCCGGCGAGTCCGGCGGCAGCGGCCGGCGTCGCCGTGGCGGCCGCGGCGGCCGCAGCTCGGACGCTGCTGAGACCCCCGCCCTGGGCGGCTATGCCGATGGTGGGGGCAACGGCAGCGCCGTTCTGCCGGCGGCCCAGGAGAGCCCCGCCACCGACGCTCCCCAACGTCGCCAGGAGCCCGAGGTGCTGGCCGTGCCGATGGATCCCGACCAGGAGCTGGTCTACGGCTGGATGGGGCTGAGTCCGGCGTTGCTGCTGGATCCGGTCCCCACCGGCGACAGCCTGATGGTGCGCGTGGTGCGCCCCGACGCCGACCCGGAGGCGGTCCTGGAGGAAGCCCGGCAGCAGCTGGCCGCCAGCGGCTCCCGGCGCCGGCGGCGCGGCCGCGGCGGTGAGGGCCGCAACGGCATGGCCGACGCCAACGGCATGGCCGACGCGCCCGAAGCTGCCGAATCCCCCGCTGTCTCCGGGGCCTTCGAGGCCCCGCTGCCGGAGGCGATTCCCATCCTCGAGATCACCCCGGCCCCGTTCGAGCCCCTCCCCACCCCCGTCCCCTCCGAGCTGGTGACCGTGGCCGTACCCAGCCGCCGCTCCTCCGGCCGGTCCACACCGACGGCAGTGGCGGCCGCTGCCGTCGTGACCGCGGCCGATCCTGCGACCGCCGACGCGGGTGAAACCCGCCGCCGCCGCCGCCGCTCCTCCGCCGCTGGCTGATCGCCCCGGCTCTGACCGCCTCCGGCGCGCCGGCCCCGAGGTCCTTGGGCACCCCGACGCAGACGTCTGGGGGGGACTCGACCCCGCCGAGTGCGCCGGGGTCGACGAGGTCGGCCGGGGCAGCCTGTTCGGCCCGGTGTTCGCGGCGGCGGTGGTGCTGCCGGCGACGGCCCTGGCGACCCTGGCGGCGGCGGGCCTGAACGACAGCAAGAAGCTCACCGCCCGGCGCCGCGAGGCTCTGGTTCCCTTGCTCCGCCACCATGCCCTGGCCTGGGCCCTGGGCCAGGCCAGCGCCTCCGAGATCGATCGCTGGGGGGTGCGCCAGGCCACCGAATGGGCGATGCTGCGGGCCCTGCAACGGCTGGCCCGCCCCCCCCGGCTGCTGCTGGTGGACGGGGTGCTGCCCCTGCGGGGCTGGCTCGGCCCCCAGTCCACCCTGGTGGGCGGTGACGGCCGCTGCGCCGCGATCGCCGCCGCCAGCGTGCTCGCCAAGCAGGAGCGGGACGCCCTGCTGCGGCGCCTGGCGCTACGCCACCCCGGCTACGGCCTGGAGCGCCACGCCGGCTACGGCACCCGCCAGCACCGGGAGGCGATCCAGCGGCTGGGCCCCACGCCCCTGCACCGCCGAAGCTTTCTCAGGTCGATCGGCACCAGCGCTGGAAATCCCCCAGCAGCTGTTGACTCACCCGGGTCCTGATGCCCAGCAGGATGCCGCCAAGCACCGAGCGGCCCGTGGCCTCCAGCACCTTGGGGGGGATCAGCTGCAGCAGGGTGGGGCGACTCACGGTCACCGAGAGGCTGGCCTCACCGGTCAGACCGCCGTCGGCCGCGGCCAGCCAGGAGCAGAGCCCGAGGCGGAAGTCCTCCACCAGTCCGAGCCCCTCGAGCTGGCAGTCGAGGGCCTCCAGCTCCAGCCGCCCCTGGCGACGCACCACCTGCAGCTCCACCACCGGCTGGATCTTCAGCTGGAACACCCGCACCTGGCTAACGGTGTAGCGGTAGCGGCCGGGGCCGAGGGGTTCGAGCTGGGTGGGGTCGAGCAGGGCCTGCACCACCCGCTGCTCATCGTCGAGATAGGCGGACAGGCGATCCGCCTCGCTGGCCACCGGGAGGTCGAGTTGCTGGCTGGCGCTGAAGGCCAGGGACATGGCCTGCGGGCCGGCAGGCCATGATCCTACCGATCACCCCCGACCGTCCCACCGCCATGCGTCTTGCCTTTCTCGGTCCCGTCGGCACCTACGGTGAGCAGGCGGCGCAGCGACTGGCGGCCCTCGAGGGCCTCGAGGCGGTGGTGTTCGTTCCCCAGCAGGGCATCCGCGCCGTGATCCGGGCCCTGGCCGACGGCGACTGCGATCTGGCGGTGGTGCCGGTGGAGAACTCCGTCGAGGGGGGCGTCACCAGCTGCCTCGATGCCCTCTGGGAGCACCCTGACCTGGCGGTGGACCGGGCCCTGGTGCTGCCCATCCGCCACGCCCTGGTGGGCAGCGGCCCCCTCGACGCCATCAGTGAGGTGCTCTCCCATCCCCAGGCCCTGGCCCAGTGCAGCCTGTGGCTGGGGGAGCACCTGCCCCAGGCCCTGCAGCTGCCCACCAGTTCGACCGCCGAAGCGGCCCGGTTGGTGCGGGGCAGCCGTTTCCGGGGCGCCATCGCCTCGCTGGAGGCGGCCGCCGAGCACGGCCTGGAGGTGCTGGCCCACCCGATCAACGATGTGCCGGGCAACTGCACCCGCTTCCTGCTGCTGCGTCGCGGCGGGCGCTCCCAGCGGGGCCCCCATGCCAGCCTGGCGTTCTCGCTCCATTCCAACCAGCCCGGTGCCCTGCTGGAGTCGCTCGGCTGCTTCGCCCGCCAGGGGCTGAACATGAGCCGGATCGAGTCCCGTCCCTCCAAGCGGGAGATGGGCGAGTACATCTTCTTCGTCGACCTCGAGCTTCCGGACGGTGCCGCGCCGCTGGAAGGGGCGATCGCCGACCTCACCCCCCTCTGCGAGCACCTGGCCCTGTTCGGGGCCTATCCCCTCACGAACCTCGCCGCCGAGGAGAAGGCCGACTGAGTCAGCCGGCCCCGGCCCCGGCCCCGGGCACCGGACCGCGGAAGACGCCGAACTGCATCAGACCGTTGCGGAAGGCCCAGTCCATCAGCAGCAGCGTCGGCGTCTCCCGCAGCCCCTGGAGCACGGCCCGGGGGCCCAGCCCCAGCACCGCCCCGGGGCGGCGCACGCCCTCGAGGATCGAATCCACCCAGGAGGGCAGGGTGGCGACCGTCCAGTCGGCGGTGCTGATCGGCAGGCCCCGGTTCCAGGGACTGGTCTCCAGATTCCGCTTCAGGGAGGGGATGCTGGCGAACTCCGGGTGCGCCCACTGGTCGAGCAACTGCCGCATCACCCAGCGCTCCAGCCGGTTCATGGGGGCGACGCCCGGGTCGCGGCGGTTCCAGTCCGCCACCGCCAGGCAGCCGCCCGGTTTGAGCACGCGCAGCATCTCATCGGCGTAGCGCTGCTTGTCGGGCATGTGGGGGCCAGCCTCCACGCTCCAGACCGCATCGAAGCCCGTGTCGGGGCCTCCGTCCGGCAGCTCCAGGGCCAGGGCATCCATCACGGCGAAGCGGCATCCCGGCAGGTCGGCCGGCGTGAGCTCCCGGGCCCGGGCGATCTGGGCCGGGCTGATGCTGATGCCCAGCACTTCGAAGCCGTAGTCGCGGGCCAGGATGCGGGCGCTGCCGCCGATGCCGCAGCCGACGTCCAGCACCCGGCTGCCCGGGGGCAGACGGTCGAGGCCGCTCCAGCGCACCAGTTCGTGGACGAAGGCGGCCTTGGCGGCGCGGAAATCCCGGGCACCCGGGGAATCGCCGTAGTGGCCCAGGTGGACGTGCTCGCCCCAGAGCCGCTCCAGCAGACGGTCGTCCGTCCAGCGGTCGTAGGCGGCGGCCACGCTGGCCGGCGCCAGGTAGGCCCGGGAGCGGCGCTGCCACAGCACGGCGGCCAGGACCGCCGCCAGGGCACCCCCCGTCAGGAGGAGGGGCAGCAGGGCGCCACCCGGAAGGAGGCTCGGCATGGCTCAGGTCTCGCTGCTGCCGTCGCCGAGGCTGGAGAAGGTGTCCTTGAGGACGGTGCGGGCCGCCAGCTGCCGCCGTGTCTGGTCGAGCAGCTCGTATTCCTGGCGCAGGCGTTCCCCGGTGTCGGTGATCTCGAGCAGGGCCTGCTGGTGATCGGCCACCGGCCCGCCGAGATGGGCACCGATCCAGAAGGAAAGCTCCCGAGGCAGATCGGGCAGATCGGCGGGCAGGGAGGAGGGCTTGCCGATCAGCTTGCCGGTGAGGTCGACCACGTCCCGCAGGGCCCGGGTCACGTCACTGGTGAGGGTCTCGAGCTCCTCGTGGCTTTCGCTCACCGTGTCCTCGATCCAGCTGACCATGCCGACCCGGAACGGGGTGTCGCGCACGATGTCGAGCACCCGGAAGCGCTGCTGGCCCATGGTGACGATGTTGCTGCGGTCGTCGTCCTGCACCTGGCAGTGGAGGATCTCGGCGCAGCAGCCCACCTCCGCCATCTTCTTGCTCTGGGGATCCCAGCGCACCACGCCGAAGCGCCTGTCCTCCGACATCGCCGTGCGCAGCATCATGCGGTAGCGCGGCTCGAAGATGTGGAGCGGCAGCACCTCCTGGGGGAAGAGCACCACATCGGGGAGGGGGAACAGGGGCAGCTCCCTGACGGCCAGATCAGTCACGCGAGCAGGATGCCGCTGGCGGCAGGGGGGAAGGGGCGATCGGAGGTCGGCGGCGGAAGGATCAACCAGGGCAACTCGGGGGGTGTCGCGATCCTAGAGAGAGCGACCAGCCCGGCGAAGCCCCGTTGACCCCATCGGCATCAGAGCTTGACCTCGATGTCCACACCGCTCGGCAGGTCGAGCTTCATCAGGGCGTCGATGGTCTTGGAGCTGGGGCTGTAGATATCGATGATGCGGCGGTGGGTGCGGGTCTCGAAGTGCTCACGGGAATCCTTGTCGACGTGAGGCGAGCGCAGCACGCAGTAGATCTTGCGCTTGGTGGGCAGGGGGATGGGACCGATGGCCGTGGCAGCGGTGTGATCGGCGGTTTCGATGATCTTTTCGCAGGACAGATCCAGCATGCGGCGATCGAAGGCCTTCAGGCGGATGCGGATCTTCTGCTGGGGAATGGAGGCGGTCATCGGAAGGGAAACGCGGACGAAGGGCGGCTGATGGGCGGCGGGAGTGCCGCGGAAACGGGTTGTCGAGGTGCGGGAGGAACCGACGGTTCCGGAAGGGGGAGCCCCACCGTGGTGAGACTCCCCCGAACAGGCTAGATCAGCCTCACAGAACGATCTTGGACACCACGCCGGCACCGATGGTGCGGCCGCCTTCGCGGATGGCGAAGCGCATGCCCTGTTCGATGGCGACCGGGCAGATCAGCTCGGCGCTCATCTTGATGCGGTCGCCGGGCATCACCATCTCCACGTTGGAGCCGTCATCGGCGGTGAAGGCGGTGATCTGGCCGGTCACGTCGGTGGTCCGGATGTAGAACTGCGGGCGGTAGCCGGCGAAGAAGGGGGTGTGGCGACCGCCTTCCTCCTTCTTGAGCACGTAGACCTCACCCTCGAACTTGGTGTGGGGCTTGATGGAGTTGGGCTTCACCAGCACCATGCCGCGCTCGATGTCCTCCTTCTGGATGCCGCGCAGCAGCAGGCCGACGTTGTCGCCAGCCATGCCCTCGTCGAGCAGCTTGCGGAACATCTCCACGCCGGTGACGGTGGTTTCCCGGGTGTCGCGGATGCCGACGATCTGGACGGTCTCGCCCACCTTCACCTTGCCGCGCTCGATACGACCGGTGGCGACGGTGCCCCGACCGGTGATCGAGAACACGTCTTCGACGGCCATCAGGAAGGGCTTGTCGATCTCACGCTCGGGCTCGGGGATGGACTCATCGACCGCATCCATGAGGTCGAGGATCTTGTCGACCCACTCATCCTCACCGCGCACGGCCTTCTTGCCGCCCTGGATGTACTCGAGGGCCTTGAGGGCGGAGCCGGCGATCACGGGGATGTCGTCGCCGGGGAAGTCGTAGCTGCTCAGCAGCTCACGCATCTCCAGTTCGACGAGCTCAAGGATCTCCTCGTCGTCGACCATGTCCTTCTTGTTCAGGAACACCACCAGGGCGGGCACGCCCACCTGCTTGGCCAGCAGGATGTGCTCCTTGGTCTGGGCCATGGGGCCGTCGGTGGCGGCCACCACCAGGATGGCGCCGTCCATCTGGGCGGCACCGGTGATCATGTTCTTGACGTAGTCCGCGTGGCCGGGGCAGTCCACGTGGGCGTAGTGACGGTTTTCGGTCTCGTACTCGACGTGGGCCGTGTTGATCGTGATACCCCGCTCCTTCTCTTCGGGAGCACCATCGATCTCGTCGTAGGCCTGGGCCTTGGCCATGCCCTGGGACGCCAGCACGTTGGTGATGGCGGCGGTGAGGGTGGTCTTGCCGTGGTCAACGTGACCGATGGTGCCGATGTTGACGTGAGGCTTGTTCCTCTCGAACTTCTCGCGTGCCATGGAAGGAAAGAATCGGGGGGGTGGGTTGGATGGAAAGAAAGATCAGGAATTGCCCTGATTCTTGGAAATGATGGCTTCCGCCACATTGCGAGGAACTTCCTCGTAATGGCTGAACTCCATCGAGAAAATACCCCGACCCTGGGTCATGGATCGGAGCTGGGTGGCGTAGCCGAACATTTCGGCCAGAGGCACCTTGGCCTGGACTTTGGACTGACCGTCGTCGACGGACTGCCCTTCGACCTGACCACGGCGGGAGGAAAGGTCGCCGATGACCGAACCGAGGAAATCCTCGGGGACCTCGACCTCAACCTTCATCATCGGCTCAAGCAGTACGGGATTGCACTTCTTGACGCCGTCCTTGAAGGCCATGGAACCGGCGATCTTGAACGCCATCTCCGAAGAGTCGACGTCGTGATAGGAGCCGTCCACCATGGTGACCTTGACATCGATCATGGGGAAACCGGCAATCACACCGGACTGGCAGGTTTCCTTCATGCCGGCTTCCGCCGGACCGATGTACTCCTTGGGAACGATGCCGCCAACGATCTTGTTGACGAACTCGAACCCTGAGCCCGGCTCGCCGGGCTGCATTTCGATCACCACGTGGCCGTACTGGCCCTTGCCGCCCGTCTGGCGGGCGAACTTGCCCTCACCCTTGGCACTGCCGCGGATGGTTTCCCGGTAGGACACCTGGGGGGCGCCGATGTTGGCCTCCACCTTGAACTCCCGCAGCATGCGGTCGACCAGGATCTCCAGGTGCAGTTCGCCCATGCCGGCGATCACCGTCTGGTTGGTTTCCGGATCGGTGGAGACCCGGAAGGTGGGGTCCTCCTCGGAGAGGGACTGCAGGGCCTTGCCGAGCTTCTCCATGTCGCCCTTGGTCTTGGGCTCCACGGCCACGGAGATCACCGGTTCGGGGATGAACAGGGATTCCAGGATGATCGGGTCGGAGTCGACGCACAGGGTGTCGCCCGTGGTGGTGTCCTTGAGGCCGAGCACGGCCCCCAGATCACCGGCCCGCAGTTCGTCCACCTCTTCGCGCTCGTCGGCCTTCAGCAGGATCAGACGGGAGATGCGCTCCTTCTTGTCCTTGGTGGAGTTGAGCACGTAGCTGCCCTTCTGCAGGACCCCGCTGTACATGCGCACGAAGGTGAGCTTGCCGTAGGGATCGGCCATGACCTTGAAGGCCAGGGCGCTGAAGGGGGCGCTGTCGTCGCAGGGGCGGGTGGCTTCGCTGCCGTCGGCCAGCAGGCCATGGATCGGGGGCACGTCGACGGGGGCGGGCAGGTAGTCGACCACCGCGTCGAGCACCAGCTGGACGCCCTTGTTCTTGAAGGCGGAGCCGCACAGGATGGGGACCATGCCGTGCTGGAGCACCCCCAGCCGAATGCCGCGCATCAGCTGTTCCTGGGTCAGTTCACCGTTCTCGAGGAAGGCTTCGATCAGCTCTTCGTCGGTTTCGGCCACCGATTCCATCAGCTTCTGGCGCCATTCCGCAGCCTCGTCCTGCATGTCGGCGGGGATCTCCTCTTCGAGGATGTCGGTGCCGAGATCATTGGTGTAGATGATCGCCTTGTTGCGCACCAGGTCGATGATGCCCTTGAGGTCGCCCTCGGCACCGATCGGCAGCTGGATCGGCACGGCGTTGGCCTTGAGGCGATCCTTGATCTGCTCGTAGACCTTCAGGAAGTTGGCACCGGTGCGGTCCATCTTGTTGACGAACACGATCCGGGGCACGTTGTAGCGGTCGGCCTGGCGCCAGACGGTTTCCGACTGGGGCTGGACGCCACCCACGGCACAGAACACGGCGACCACACCATCGAGGACGCGCATCGAGCGCTCCACTTCGATCGTGAAATCGACGTGGCCGGGGGTGTCGATGATGTTGATCCGGTTGTCCTTCCAGCTGGTGGAGATGGCGGCCGCGGTGATGGTGATGCCACGCTCGCGTTCCTGCTCCATCCAGTCGGTGACGGCGGCGCCATCGTGCACCTCGCCCATCTTGTGGACCACGCCGGAATAGAACAGAATCCGTTCGGTCGTGGTGGTCTTGCCCGCGTCGATGTGAGCGGCGATACCGATATTTCTGACGCGTTCCAGGGGGTAGGCGCGGGCCACGGGAAAGTTCTCCGGGGGTGGGTCGACAAAAAACGGGCGTAACTCTACAGACCGGTGATCGCTCAGGTCTGGGGGAACCGGATCAGCCCAGGGATCCGGCCCCCGGGGCCGCTCAGTAGCGGTAGTGGGCGAAAGCCTTGTTGGCCTCGGCCATCTTGTGGGTTTCCTCCCGCTTGCGGACGGCACTGCCGGCCTCGTTGGCCGCGTCCATCAGCTCGCCGGCCAGTTTCTGGGCCATGCTCCGGCCGTTGCGGGCGCGGGAGAAGTTGACCAGCCAGCGCAGCGCCATGGCGGTGCCCCGCTCCTGACGCACTTCCATCGGCACCTGATAGGTGGCGCCGCCGACCCGACGGGCCCGCACCTCCACCAGGGGGGTGGCATTGCGGACCGCCGTCTCGAACAGGTCGAGGGGATCGGCGCCGGTGCGCTCGTTGATCAGGGTGAAGGCATCCGAAAGGATGCGCTGGGCCGTGGACTTCTTGCCGTGCTTCATCAGCCGGGCCACGATCATCGAGGCCAGGCGGCTGTTGAACTGGGGATCCGGGAGAACCGGGCGCTTCTCGGCGGCGTTGCGGCGGGACATGGAACGGAGGGAGAAAAAGCAGGAGAGGAGGGAGTCGGCCGCGGAGAGCCGGTGGCGCGGAGGCTCAGGCCTTCGGTGTCTTGGCGCCGTACTTGGAGCGGGACTGACGCCGGTCCTTGACCCCGGAGGTGTCGAGGGTGCCGCGGATGATGTGATACCGGACACCGGGCAGATCCTTGACGCGGCCGCCGCGGATCAGAACCACCGAGTGCTCCTGAAGGTTGTGGCCGATGCCTGGGATGTAGGCCGTGACCTCGAAACCGGAGGTGAGGCGCACACGGGCCACCTTCCTCAGCGCCGAGTTGGGCTTCTTCGGGGTGGAGGTGTACACCCGGGTGCAGACGCCACGCCGTTCGGGGCAGGCGCGCAGGGCGGGCGACTTCGTCTTGCGGGTGAGACGCTGCCGCTCGGTGCGGATCAGCTGCTGAATAGTGGGCATCGAGGGCCGGGTGCTGCTCGGTGGGGACTTCTGGGTGGACAGGTCGGACGTCCGACCGTATCGACAATCCGACACGTTACTTCGTCGTCGTCCCGCTCAGTTCTCGCGGCTGAAGGCGGCCCCGCAGGCGCAGCTGCGCACCCCCGGTCCGGAGCGCACCAGGAACCCCCCGCCGCTGAGGTCGCCCCGGTAGTCAAGCTGGAGGCCCTTCAGCAGGGGCAGCTGGTCCCCGGGGGAATAGAGGGTGATGCCGTCGGCCCGGGCCACGGGGGTGCCGGACAGGTGGCCGGGGCGAAGGCGGATGGCCCAGGCTTCGCAGGCGCCCTCCAGCAGCTCCAGGTGCATCAGCCCGGGTGTGCCCGCCACGGCCGCCTGCCGGCAGAGCTCGGCGGCGGCGGCGGCGGTGAGACGGAGGCTGTGGCCCCTGGGCACGGCGACGTGGCGAATGGGGTCAGTCTGCCAGCGGGGGATAACTGCCAAGGCGATCAGTCCGCCAAGGCAATCAGTTGGCCAGCGGCCGGCCAGCGGGCCCCTGGCTGGTGGCCGCCTCGCCGCCCCCGATGGGCACCAGGCCCAGGCCGTTGTGCACGGAGCCGGCCACGCCGCGCCCCTTGACCCGGTGGCTGCCGCCCATCACCAGGCCCGTGGAACTGCCCCCGTCGAGGTTGAGCGCATCCACCAGCCCCATCTGCTGCAGCAGCCAGGCGGTCTCGGACAGGGTGGGCCCGGCGCCCCCCCCGGCGCCTTCCAGGGTCACCAGCCACAGCAGGGTGCCGTCGCTGCCCACCACGGTGCGGGGGGCCCCCTGGCGCAGGAAGGCGGCCCCGAACCCCTCGGCGCCGCCGTTGAGCACGATGCGGCCGTTCTGGAGCAGCAGCGGCCCGCCGCCCATCACGGAGGAGGCGTTGCCCACCGGATCGCTCGGCCGGCTCTCGATCCGCAGCCGATCCCCCTCGCCCCAGGGCAGGTCGGCCCCGCCGCGGGCCACCACCAGGGTGTCCTCCGGCCGCAGCGGTAGCCCTGCCGCCAGCTCGGCGCTGCCGATCCGGCGCTGCACCTGGCCGCCGCTCAGCAGCAGGCCCGTCTCGGAGCCGGTCAGGGCCTGGTAGAGACGGCCCCACTCGGCCGTATAGCGGCTCAGGCCCCGCTGGGCCAGGCCGCTGTTCACGGTCAGCAGCGGCTGGCGCTGGCCGCGGTCATCGCTGATCCATTCCTCCAGCCGCAGGCGGCCGAAGCGGGGCAGGCTGCGGGGCTCCCAGCCCACCACGCCGCGGTTGAGGATCGGCCCGGACAGCCAGCGGCCCTGGTCCCGCAGGGCGCCGAGAGGAAGCCGGCGCACCCGGTTGAAGAAGCCGCCGTTGATCGCCACCAGGGCGTCCTGGCGCTGGGCCAGGGCCGTCAGGGAGCTGAGCCCCGCCATGCCGTCGGGGCGGCTGAGGGTCCGCAGTTCCAGGGGACCGCTGCGCGGGTCGATCCGGACGGCGTTGACCAGAACCCGGGTGCCGCCGACGCTGCGCACCTGCTGGTCCCAGCGCAGCTGGGAGCCCAGCATGGCCAGCAGCCGCGGATCGATCGGCACCGGTGCCTCTGGCGCCGTGCCGACGCTGCCGGCGCCCTGCGGCAGATCGATGACCACCCGGGCCGGATCCCCCAGGGTGAACGTGCGCAGGGGGGCGGCACCGCCCGGCACCGCCAGGGTCAGGTCCGCCCCGTCGCTGCCGCCGCGGAGGCCGCGGGCGGTGAGCTGGGCCAGCTGGTCCGGCCGGCTGAGCAGGGACAGCTGCAGGCCGCCCTCGCTGCTGCGCACCAGGGCGGGGCCGTCGAGGTCGAGCACCACCCGCCGGACGCCGGCCTGCTCGGAGCTGCGCACCTGGAGCAGCCGGGGCGCCGGCAGGCGCAGATCCAGCCGCTCGCCGCGGCGCTCCACCGCCACGCCCACGTCCTGCAGGAGGGCGGCCACGTCGACGGCCACCTCGTCCGCCAGAGACCGCTGCTGGGCCGGCGGCACCACCAGCTCCCGGCCGAACCACTCCAGCGCCAGGGCGCCATCGGGCCTGGCGCGGCTGCTGAAGCCCAGCTGGCCTTCGAGCACCTCCAGCGGCAGCCACAGGGCCACCGGCCGGCGCGGGTCATCGCCGCTCCAGCGCCAGGCGGCCTGCTGGCTGCGGCCGTTGAGCATCAGCCCGGTGCCGCCGACCTCTGCGGCGGAGCCCGAGCGCACCGGCCCGGGCCGGCTGGGGCGCGGGGCCGCCAATTCCGGCAGGGGCGGGGGCATGGGCGGCGGCGCCGCCCTGGTGACCGGCGGAGCTCCGATCAGGGCCAGCAGGGCCAGGGTGATCGGGAGAGTCCTGGCCATCGATGACGTCCTTCCTCTTGAGGCAAAAAGTTAGTCCCATCGCTCCGGGGAAGGGCGGCTGCCTAGGATCGATGGCTCGCCCTGTCGTCGCGGACACGGCTGCTGCACGGGTGACACGGCAGCTCCTCGGCAGGCCCGGCCTGCCGGCGTCCTTAGGCTTGTTCCCTCCAAGCCCGTTCCAGCTCCGTTTCAGCAGCCCCAACCCGGCCTATGTCCTCCTCCGTCCCCGTCTGGCCCCACCGCGACAGCTCTGCCCCAGGCCCTGGCGAGACGGACGCCTGCGGGGTGGGTTTCCTGGCCCACCTCGATGGGGTTCCCAACCACTGGGTGCTCCAGCAGGCCCTGCGGGGCCTCCGCTGCATGGAGCATCGGGGCGGCTGCGGCGGCGACGGTGATTCCGGCGACGGGGCCGGCCTGCTGACGGCGATCCCCTGGAGCTACCTGGAGGCCGTCTGGCCGGCGGCCGCCGCCTCCACGGCGATCGTGCGGGGGCTGGGCATGCTGTTCCTGCCGGCGGATCCCGACCGCCGCGACCAGGCCCGCCGGATCTGCGACGAGGAGGCCGAACGCCTCGGGCTCCTCAGCCTCGGCTGGCGGCAGGTTCCGGTGGTTCCCGAGGTGCTCGGTCCCCTGGCGCGGGAGAACGCCCCGGCCATCGAGCAGTGGCTGCTGGCCGCCCCCGATGCGGTGCCAGGCGTCATGGCCGATGTCGACGCCCTCGAATCCCTGCTGTTCCGCCTGCGACGCCGCGCCGTCGACCGGGTTCGGGAGGTATGGGGGGCCGACACCACCGACCTCTATTTCGCTTCGATCAGCGCCCGCACCGTCGTCTACAAGGGCATGGTGCGCTCGGAGGTGCTCGACGCCTTCTACACCGACCTCCGGGACGAGCGCTTCAGCGTCGCCTTCGCGGTGTACCACCGCCGCTTCAGCACCAACACCCTGCCCCGCTGGCCCCTGGCCCAGCCGATGCGCCTGCTGGGCCACAACGGCGAGATCAACACCCTGCTGGGGAACATCAACTGGGCCCGGGCCGCCGAATCCCACCTTGAGGCCGTCTGGGGGGATGCCGCCCGGGACCTGCGGCCCCTGGTCAACGCCGCCTTCAGCGATTCGGCCAACCTCGACGCCACCCTCGAGCTGATGGTGCGCAGCGGTCGGCCGATCACCGACAGCCTGCTGACCCTGGTGCCGGAGGCCTTCCGCGACCAGCCTGAACTCGATGAACGGCCGGCGATCAAGGCCTTCTACGAATACAGCGCCTGCCTGCAGGAGCCCTGGGACGGTCCGGCCCTGCTGGTCTTCAGCGACGGCCGCATGGTGGGGGCCACCCTCGACCGCAACGGCCTGCGGCCGGCCCGCTACTGCATCACCAGCGACGGCTACGTGGTGATGGGCTCGGAGACGGGCGTGGTGGAGCTGGAGGAATCCCGGATCATCGAGAAGGGCCGCCTCGGCCCCGGCCAGATGCTGGCCGTCGACCTGGAGCAGCACCGGCTGCTGCGCAACTGGGACGTGAAGGAGGAGACGGCGGCCCGGCTTCCCTACGCTGGCTGGCTGCTCGACCATCGCCGCAGCCTCTCCCCCGGCGTCTGGGAGCAGGAGCGCACCCTGGGCGACCTGGAGCTCCTCCAGCAGCAGACCGCCTTCGGCTTCACGGCCGAGGACCTCGATCTGGTGATCGAGGACATGGCCGGCCAGGGCAAGGAGCCCACCTACTGCATGGGGGACGACATCCCCCTGGCGGTGCTCTCCTCGAAGCCCCACCTCCTTTACGACTACTTCAAGCAGCGCTTCGCCCAGGTCACCAACCCCCCCATCGACCCGCTGCGCGAGAAGCTGGTCATGAGCCTGGAGATGCATCTGGGCCGGCGCGGTTCGGCCCTGCGGCCCGATGCCTCCGGCGCCGCCGTGCTGCACCTCACCACTCCGGTGCTCAACGAGGCCGAACTGGAGGATCTCGGCTCCCATGGCCTCGGGCTCACCACCCTCTCCACGTTCCTGCCGGTGGCCAGCGGCCCCGATGGACTCGAGCAGGCCTTGCATCGGCTCTGCTTCGAGGCGGAGGCGGCCGTGCGCAGCGGCAGCCAGATCCTGGTCCTTTCCGACCGCGCCGATGGCGGCATCAGCGCCGGCACCACCGCCATCCCCCCCCTGCTGGGGGTGGGGGCCGTGCACCACCACCTGCTGCGGCTCGGGCTGCGCCTGCAGTGCTCCCTGGTGGTCGACACCGCCCAGTGCTGGAGCACCCACCACCTCGCCTGCCTGATCGGCTACGGCGCCAGCGCCGTCTGCCCATGGCTCACCTGGGAGACCACCCGCCACTGGCTGGCCCATCCCCGCACCCAGTCGATGATCGAGCGGGGCAAGCTCCCCCGCCTCGATGCCGACACGGCCCAGGCCAACGTGCGCAAGGCCCTGGAGGAGGGGCTGCGCAAGATCCTCTCCAAGATCGGTATCTCCCTTCTCGCCAGTTACCACGGCGCCCAGATCTTCGAAGCCATCGGCATCGGTGCCGATCTGATCGATCTGGCCTTCACCGGCACCACCAGCCGGGTCGCCGGCCTCAGCGTTCAGGATCTGGCCAGCGAGACCCTGGCGTTCCATGCCAAGGCCTATCCGGAGCTGAACCGCACCAAGCTCGAGTTCATGGGCTTCGTGCAGTACCGCACCGGCGGCGAGTTCCACCTCAACAACCCGGAGATGTCCAAGGCCCTTCACGCCGCCGTGGCGGCGGGCCCCGGCTATGACCACTTCTCCACCTACCGCACCCTGCTGGAGAACCGCCCGGTCACGGCCCTGCGCGACCTGCTCGAGCTGCGTCCGGCCCCGACGCCCCTGCCGATCGAGCAGGTGGAGAGCGTGGAGAGCATCTGCAGCCGGTTCTGCACCGGCGGCATGAGCCTGGGGGCCCTCTCCCGGGAGGCCCACGAGGTGCTGGCGGTGGCGATGAACCGCATCGGCGGCAAGAGCAACTGCGGTGAGGGCGGCGAAGACCCGGCCCGCTACCACCCCCTCGCCGACGTCGATGGCGAGGGCCATTCGCCCACCCTTCCCACCCTGCGCGGCCTCCGCAACGGCGACAGCGCCTGCTCCGCCATCAAGCAGATCGCCTCGGGCCGCTTCGGCGTCACCCCCGCCTACCTGCGCAGCGGCCGCCAGCTGGAGATCAAGGTGGCCCAGGGCGCCAAGCCCGGTGAGGGCGGCCAGCTGCCCGGCCCCAAGGTGGACGCCTACATCGCCTGGCTGCGCAACAGCAAACCCGGCGTGGCGCTGATCTCACCGCCGCCGCACCACGACATCTATTCGATCGAGGATCTGGCCCAGCTGATCCACGACCTGCACCAGGTGAATCCCGCCGCCCGGGTCTCGGTGAAGCTGGTGGCCGAGATCGGCATCGGCACCATCGCCGCCGGTGTGGCCAAGGCCAATGCCGACGTGATCCAGATCTCCGGCCACGACGGCGGCACCGGAGCATCGCCCCTGAGTTCGATCAAGCACGCCGGCAGCCCCTGGGAACTGGGGCTCACCGAGGTGCACCGCAGCCTGCTGGAGAACGGTCTGCGCGACCGGGTGCTGCTGCGGGCCGACGGGGGCCTCAAGAGCGGCTGGGACGTCCTGATCGCCGCCCTGCTGGGCGCCGAGGAGTTCGGCTTCGGCTCGGTGGCCATGATCGCCGAGGGCTGCATCATGGCTCGCGTCTGCCACACCAACAACTGCCCCGTTGGGGTCGCCACCCAGAAGGAGGCCCTGCGCAAGCGCTTCACCGGCCTGCCCGAGCATGTCGTCAACTTCTTCGTCTTCGTGGCCGAGGAGGTGCGCCAGCTGCTGAGCGTGCTGGGCGTGGCCCGGCTCGAGGACCTGATCGGTCGCACCGATCTGCTGGCCCCCCGCGCCATCGCCCTCACGAAGACCAGCGCCCTCGATCTCTCCTGCCTGCTCGATCCGATCCCCGCCGCCGCCGACCGCGGCTGGCTGAAGCACGACGACGAGGCCCACGGCAACGGCCCGGTCCTCGAGGACGGGCTGCTCGCCGACGCGGAGGTGCGCGCGGCGATCGAGACCCACGGCCAGGTGGTGCGCCAGCTGCCGATCGTCAACACCGACCGCAGCGTCGGGGCCCGTCTGGCCGGCGAGATCGCCGCCCTGCACGGCAACACCGGCTTCCAGGGGGGCCTTTCCCTCACCTTCCACGGCGCCGCCGGCCAGAGCTTCGGTGCCTTCGTGCTCCAGGGCATGGACCTGCGCCTTGTGGGCGAGGCCAACGACTACGTGGGCAAGGGCATCAACGGCGGTCGCATCACCGTGGTGCCCCCCGCCGCTGTCCGTGACCCCGGCGCCCAGGTGATCCTCGGCAACACCTGCCTCTACGGTGCCACCGGCGGGGAGCTGTTCGCCCTCGGCCGGGCCGGCGAGCGCTTCGCCGTGCGCAACAGCGGCGCCCGCACCGTGGTGGAAGGTGTGGGTGACCACTGCTGTGAGTACATGACCGGCGGCGTGGTGGTGGTGCTGGGCAGCACCGGCCGCAACGTCGCCGCCGGCATGACCGGCGGGGTGGCCTTCCTGCTCGACGAGACCGGAGGTCTGGCGGCCCGCCTCAATCCCGAGTCGGTGGCGCTGGTGCCCCTCACCACCCCCGAACAGGAGGGCCTGCTGCTGCCCCTGCTGGAGGCCCATCTGCAGGCCACCGGCAGCGCCAGGGCGGCGGCGATCCTGGCCGACTGGCCCACCTGGAAGGCTCGCTTCCGCGTGCTGGTGCCCCCCAGTGAGACGGCCACGGTGGGTCTGGCCCAGCGGGAGGCAGTGGCGGCCTGAGCGGGCCTGCGGTTCAGGCTCAGAAGTCGTCGTAGACCTTCTGGAAGGCCGCGACGGTGTCGTCGTTGTTCATGCCGGCCACGGCGATCGACGCGGCACCCAGGTGGGTGCTGCAGCTGATCGAAAGGGCCATCGGAAGGCTGGCGTGGTCGGCGTACACCGAGCGGCTCTTGCCGGTGCCGACCACCTGGACGTCCTCGGTGAAGCCGTTCTTGCTGGCCACCTTCTTGGCGGTGTCCACGCAGGCCATCAGGTCGTTCACCCCCAGCACCACGTCCGAGTAGACGTGCGGCACCGCCAGGGCCGGCTCCGCCGGCGACAGCAGGGCCAGCAACAGGCCGAGGGAGGCGAGTTTGCCCATGACCGGACCGTGGGGCTGCGGATGTCTCATCCTGCCCCGGAGTTCGGATCTGCTCAGCGCGGATGCTCCCGCATCAGGCGCCGCACCTCGCCGGCGTGGTAGCTGCTGCGGGTGAGCGGACTGCTCACCACCTGCAGGAAGCCCAGGTCGGTTTCCCCGTGACGGCGAAAGCTTTCGAACACCTCCGGGGAGACGAAGCGCTGCACCGGCAGATGCTTCGGGCCGGGGGAGAGGTACTGGCCGATGGTGACGATGTCGACGGCGTGGGCGCGCAGATCGGCCATCACGGCGCGGACCTCGTCGTCGTTCTCGCCCAGGCCCACCATCAGCCCTGATTTGGTGTAAGTGCGCGGCCAGCCCTGGCGGACCCTGCGCAGCAGTTCCAGCGAGCGTTCGTAGACCCCCTGGGGCCGCACCTGCCGGTAGAGCCGGGGCACGGTCTCGATGTTGTGGTTGAGCACCTCCGGCGCTGCCGCCATCACCGCCGCCAGGGCCTCCCAGGCACCACACAGATCGGGCAGCAGAATCTCGATCGTGGTGAGGGGCGCGTTGCGGCGCACGGCCTCGATGCAGGCCACGAACTGGCTGGCGCCGCCGTCAGGCAGGTCGTCCCGGTTGACCGACGTGATCACCACATGGCTCAGGCCCATGCGCCGCACCGCCTCCCCGAGGCGCTCGGGTTCGGTGGGGTCCAGCGCCCGCACGCTGCGGTCGAAATCGATGTCGCAGTAGGGGCAGGCCCGGGTGCAGCCCGGCCCCATGATCAGGAAGGTGGCGGTGCCGCCGGCGAAGCACTCGCCGATGTTCGGGCAGCTGGCCTCCTGGCAGACCGTGTTGAGCTTGAGGTCGACCAGCAGATCCGCCACCGCCCCGATCCGCTCCCGCTGCGGCGCCTTGACCCGCAACCAGGGCGGCTTGGCGGGGGCGGGCCGGGGGTCGCTGACGGTCACGGGCATCGCTGGGCTGTGCGGACTGTAGGGAGGACGGTCATGGCGATCAGGGCGGCCGGCCGCCGCGGGCCATCCCCTAAAGTCTGGCCATCGGGATGTGGCGCAGCTTGGTAGCGCACTTCGTTCGGGACGAAGGGGCCGCAGGTTCGAATCCTGTCATCCCGATTCTTTTTCTCCTCGGCCTCAGGCCAGGGCCGCTCCTGGATAGCCCCGCGGGGTGACCATGCGGCCGTCCTGAACCCGTGTTGAGCTGTTGCCCACCAGCACCAGGCTGAGCATGTCGACCTGGTCTTCGGGCAGCGTGCCCAGAGTGTGGAGGCTGAGCGCCTCTTCGGCACGCCCCAGCTGGCGGGCCAGCAGCACCGGCGTGCTGGCCGGCCGGCCCTCCCCCAGCAGTTCGATGGCGCGCCCCAGCTGCCACGGCCTGCCGAGGGAGCGGGGGTTGTAGAGGGCCACGACGAAATCGCCGCTGGCGGCACCCTTCAGTCGCCGTTCGATCACCTCCCAGGGGGTGAGGCGATCGCTGAGGCTGATGGTGCAGAAGTCGTGCATCAGCGGTGCCCCGGCCCGGGCGGCGGCCAGCTGCAGGGCCGAGAGGCCCGGGTGGACCGTGAAGGCCGGACGGTCGAGGACCGGCAGCTGCAGCCAGAGCTCCAGGGCCAGGCCCGCCATGCCGTAGATGCCGCTCTCCCCGGAGGAGATCAGGGCCACGTCGAGGCCCTGGCGGGCCAGGTCGAGGGCCTCGGCGCAGCGGGCCCGCTCCTCCGTCAGACGGCCCTCGCGGCGCAGCTGGTCGGGGCGCCGCAGGGGCTCCAGCAGATCGAGGTAGAGCCCGTAGCCCACCCATACCGTCGTAGAGGCCAGGGCCCGGCGGGCATCGCCGCTGAGCAGATCGATCGGGCCCGGACCGCTGCCCACCAGATGCAGGCTGCCCCGCTGCGGGGCCCACTGTCGATCGGCCAGGGCCACCGCCAGGGTGGCGGCCCCCCGCTCCCCGCCGGCGGCGCGCCCGATCCGCTTCTCCACCAGCAGGCGGGGCGCGGTCCCGGCCTGGTCCGTCCCGGCCAGCTCCGTCAGCGGCCGGCCCGCCTCCGATGCCGCCTCCCATGCCGCCTGCAGGGCGGCGGCTTCGGCCACGCTGGGCGTGCCCATCTCCCGGGCCACCGCTTCGGAGGGATGGGGCACGGCAACCGCCGCCAGGGTGGCGGCGTCATAGAGGCGCAGGGGCCAGCCGTGCTGCGCCGCCAGGGCCAGCAGGGCTGGCTCATCCCCTTTGCGATCGATGCTGGCCAGGCCCGCCACGGCCTCCCGGGCCAGTCCCTGCTGCTCCAGGCCTTCCGCCAACAGCCGTTCCAGCACCGGCAGGCTCGTGTCCCGCTCGCAGCCGATGCCCAGCCAGAGGCTGGGGGGATGCCAGCGGCAGCCCGCGCCGCTGTGGGGCCCGATCACCAGGGCCGCCCCGCCGTCGGCCTCGCCGCTGGCGGTGGCCTCCAGCTCCTGCCACAGCGTGGTGCCCTCCTCCTGGCGCATGAAGGGGAGGCGACCGCCGGCCGCCTCCACCATCAGCTCTCTCCAGTCGCCGGCGCCGCGGCGCCAGCCCCAGGCCTGGCCGAAGGCATCCAGGGGCAGCCGGCCCAGGGCGGCGCCGGCACCGGTGAGCACGGCCTGGCCACCGACCAGGGCGGCGATCTCCTCGGCGAGCCGGTCGCCCCCGGCGCCATGGCCCCCCAGCAGGGGCACCACAAAGCGGCCCCGGGGGTCCACCACCAGCACGGCCGGATCGCTCTGCTTGTCACCGATCAGGGGGGCGATCAGCCGGGTCACCAGTCCGCAGGCCCCGACGGCCACCACCGCGTCGGCCGTCCCCCAGTGCCGCGCCAGCCACGGGGCGGAGGCCTCCTCCTCCGGGTCCCGCACCACGGTCAGCAGGCCGGCCTGGCGCAGCCGCTGCAGCATCGCTGCGGCCGTCGGGCCGAAGCCCAGGCCGATGTGTCGCCGCGTCGTGTCGCTCAAGGGGCCACCCCCCCGTCGAGGGGGGCCAGGTCCTGGCCGTCCGGGGATTTCTCCGGGCCGGCCTCCGCGCTGCCATCCGCTGGCCTGTCAGCTGCTGCGATGCCGTCCGCCAGCGGGCTTCCCTGCGCGGCCGGCACCTCCGCCTGGCCCGGGAGTCCCGGGTCGCTGTCCGGGCCCCCAGCCCCATCGGCCACGGCCGGCAGCGGCAGCGGCTCGGGCAGCGGCTCCGGCTCCTGCGGCTGCGCCGGTTCCGCCAGCGCCGTGGCCTCCGGCTCCAGGGTCCCATCGGATTCCGCCGCCTGCTCCTCCTCCTGCTCCTGCGGCTGCAGCGGCTGCTCCGGTTCCGGCTCCGGGGCGGCCGGCGGCGGGGCCTCGCCCAGCAGGATGGCCAGCTCGGAGGGGGTGAGCCGCCCCTTCTGCCAGCGGGGCGGTTCGCCGCCTGGCTCGAGGATCACCTCACCCACCAGGCTGTTGAAGGGAGGGTTGAGGGGCTCGCCCAGGCCGTCGAGCAGGTCGAGCTGGACCGCATTGCTGCCGGTGCGCCAGCCCTCCAGCCACAGGGGCGTCTGCCGATCCACCAGGAAGCTGTCCCCGTTGATGCTGACCCGCAGCCGCCAGCTGGCATCGCCGCTGCGCAGGTTCTGCAGCGGAGCCTCCAGCAGCAGCCAGTCGAGCAGCAGCGGCGTGCCGGCCGCCGTCCCCCGGGGACTGACGGCGATCAGCTGGGGGCTGCCCGGGGCGGGCTGGCCGAGGGGATTGGCCGCCACCCGGTGCAGTTGGATCTGGCGCTGGGCACCGGGGCCCTTCACCGCCTCACCCCAGGGCCTGGCGGCATAGACCGTGACGCGATGGCTGCCGGGTTCCAGCGGCCGCATCGTGGTGGTGGTGGCGGTCAGCGGCAGGGGGTCATCCCCGTCCAGCTGCACCACCAGGTGGGGGCCGAGGCCGAGGGGGCCGGCATCCACCAGGGGCCAGTCCTCCACCCGCAGCCGCAGGCTCCAGGGACCCGCCGGCAGCAGGGCGCCATCGGCGGGGGAGACGATCTCCACCCGGGGTCGGCGCCCCTCCAGGGCCTCCTGCAGCTGCTGCACCGCCAGGGGTGGGGCCACCTCCTGCTGGCTGGAGCGTCCCATGGCGGGGGTGGACGGGGCCGCGGCGCTCGGGCGGCGCCCCGGCAGGGAGAAGGCGAGGGCGGCCGGCGGCGCCAGGGTGAGCACCAGCAGCAGGGCGGCGGCCAGCAGGCCGGCTCGGCAGAAGTACCTACGGACCGCCCGCCCCGCGGCTCCACGCCCCTCTCCCCTGTCGCCCACGCGCGCTCCGTCGTTCGTGGAGCCATTCTGCTTCGGGGCCCGAAGAGGGGTAATCGGCTGTTGAAATCGCTGCAAAATGCAGCAAGGGGTTATAGAAACCCCGTGGTTTTCCTGATTGTTACGTTGTTGACAACATGTCGCCAGACCGCAGTCGCAGCCTTGGAACCGCTGGGATTAAACCTTTGTAACTGGCGGCCGATTCGCCTTGTTTTCGACCCCTATACTTCCGCCAGCGGTCCCCTTTCGGGGCCCAAAGCCCCAGTCGTGGCAAGGGATTCCTCCCCCAACGCGACTGGTGCCCATGGTCGGGGCTTCCCGGCCATGGGGCCCACCGATGGGGCCGGGACGGTCGCATGACCTGTCCCCGGCGTCCGTCGAAGGGGTGGACCTCCACCTCGACCCCGTCCCTCGAGGAACGTCTCGATGACCATCAGCCCACCAGAGCGTGGGAAAACGGCGAAGGACATGGTTGACAGGAACCCCGTTCCCGTCGACTTCGATGTTCTCGGCAAGCCCGGGCACTTCGACCGCTCCCTCGCCAAAGGTCCCAAAACCACCACCTGGATTTGGAACCTCCACGCCAACGCTCACGATTTCGACAGCCACACGAGCGATCTTGAAGAGGTCTCCCGGAAGATCTTCAGCGCTCACTTCGGCCATCTGGCCGTCATCTTCATCTGGCTGAGCGGCGCCTTCTACCACGGAGCCCGCTTCTCCAACTACACCGGCTGGCTGGCCGACCCCCTGCACGTCAAACCCAGTGCCCAGGTGGTCTGGCCGATCTTCGGCCAGGAAATTCTCAATGGCGATGTGGGTGCCGGCTTCCACGGCATTCAGATCACCTCCGGCCTCTTCCATGTGTGGAGAGCCTGGGGTTTCACCAACGAGTTCCAGCTCCTGTGCACCGCCATCGGTGCCCTGGTGATGGCCGGCCTCATGCTCAACGCCGGTGTCTTCCACTACCACAAGGCAGCGCCGAAGCTGGAGTGGTTCCAGAACGTTGAGTCCATGCTCAACCACCACCTGGCCGGTCTGCTCGGGCTCGGGTCCCTGTCCTGGACAGGTCACCTGCTGCACGTGTCGCTGCCCACCACCCAGCTGATGGACGCCATCGACGCCGGCAACCCGCTGGTGCTCAACGGCAAGACCATTGCTTCGGTGGCCGACATCCCGCTCCCCCACGAGTTCCTCAACCAGGATCTGCTGACCCAGTTGTTCCCCGGCTTCGGCGCGGGGATCTCCGCCTTCTTCACCGGCAACTGGGCCGCCTACAGCGATTTCCTCACCTTCAAAGGTGGTCTGAATCCTGTGACCGGCAGCCTCTGGATGACCGACATCGCGCATCACCACCTGGCGATCGCGGTGCTGTTCATCGTGGCTGGCCACATGTACCGCACCAACTGGGGCATCGGCCACAGCATCAAGGAAATTCTCGAGGGCCAGAAGGGCGATCCCCTGCTGTTCCCCGCGCCCAAAGGACACGATGGGCTCTATGAATTCCTGACCACCTCCTGGCACGCCCAGCTGGGTCTGAACCTGGCGCTGTTCGGTTCGCTCACGATCATCGTGGCGCACCACATGTATGCGATGCCTCCGTATCCCTACATCGGTATCGACTACCCGACCCAGCTGTCGCTGTTCACCCACCACATGTGGATCGGCGGCTTCCTGATCGTCGGAGCCGGTGCCCATGCGGCCATCGCACTCATCCGCGACTACGACCCGGCCAAGAACATCGACAACGTGCTGGATCGGGTGCTGAAAGCCCGTGATGCCCTGATCAGCCACCTTAACTGGGTGTGCATTTTCCTGGGCTTCCACAGCTTCGGCCTCTACATCCACAACGACACCATGAGTGCCCTGGGTCGTCCCCAGGACATGTTCAGCGACACCGCGATCCAGCTGAAGCCCGTCTTCGCGCAATGGATCCAGGGCCTGCACGCCGCTGCCGCCGGCACCACCGCACCCAATGCGCTGGCCGGTGTGAGTGAAGTGTTCAACGGCGCTGTCGTCGCCGTCGGCGGCAAGGTTGCCGCTGCGCCGATCCCCCTGGGAACGGCCGACTTCATGGTCCATCACATCCACGCCTTCACGATCCACGTCACCGTGCTGATCCTGCTGAAGGGTGTGCTCTACGCGCGCAGCTCCCGCCTCGTCCCCGACAAGGCGAACCTGGGCTTCCGCTTCCCCTGCGACGGCCCCGGCCGTGGCGGTACCTGTCAGGTGTCGGCCTGGGACCACGTGTTCCTCGGCCTGTTCTGGATGTACAACTCCCTGTCGATCGTCATTTTCCACTTCAGCTGGAAGATGCAGAGCGACGTGTGGGGCACCGTCAATGCCGACGGCAGCGTCCAGCACATCACCAACGGCAACTTCGCCCAGGGCGCCATCACCATCAATGGCTGGCTCCGGGACTTCCTCTGGGCACAGGCCGCCCAGGTGCTGAACAGCTACGGCTCGTCCTCCAGTGCCTACGGTCTGATGTTCCTCGGTGCCCACTTCGTCTGGGCCTTCAGCCTCATGTTCCTCTTCAGCGGCCGCGGCTACTGGCAGGAACTGATCGAGTCCATCGTCTGGGCTCACAACAAGCTGAAGGTGGCTCCCGCCATCCAACCGCGGGCGCTTTCCATCACCCAAGGCCGTGCCGTCGGTGTCGCCCATTACCTGCTGGGCGGTATCGCGACCACCTGGGCCTTCTTCCTGTCCCGACTCATCGCGGTCGGCTGACCTCCACCTGACCTTTCCCAATGGCAACGAAATTTCCTTCGTTCAGCCAGGGTCTGGCACAGGACCCGACAACCCGCCGTATCTGGTACGGCATCGCCACGGCTCACGACTTCGAGAGCCATGACGGAATGACGGAGGAGCGGCTTTACCAAAAGCTGTTCTCCACCCACTTCGGTCACCTGGCGATCATCGGCCTCTGGGTTTCGGGCAACCTGTTCCATATCGCCTGGCAGGGCAACTTCGAGCAGTGGGTCGCCGATCCGCTGCACGTCCGTCCCATCGCTCACGCGATCTGGGATCCCCACTTCGGCCAGGGCGCCATCGACGCCTTCACCCAGGCGGGCGCCTCCTCTCCGGTGAACATCGCCTACTCCGGTCTGTACCACTGGTGGTACACGATCGGTATGACGACCAACATGGAGCTCTACCAGGGTTCCATCTTCATGCTGATCCTCTCGGCATGGGCCCTGTTCGCCGGCTGGCTCCACCTCCAGCCCAAGTTCCTGCCTTCCCTGGCCTGGTTCAAGAACGCTGAATCGCGGCTCAACCATCACCTGGCTGTGCTGTTCGGCTTCAGCTCCATCGCCTGGACCGGTCACCTGGTCCACGTCGCCATCCCCGAGTCCCGGGGACAGCACGTCGGGTGGGACAACTTCCTCTCGGTCGCTCCCCATCCCGCCGGTCTGGCTCCGTTCTTCACCGGCAACTGGGGCGTCTATGCCCAGAACCCCGACACCGCCAACCAGGTGTTCGGGACCTCTGAGGGCGCCGGCACCGCGATCCTCACCTTCCTGGGTGGCTTCCACCCCCAGACCGAAGCGCTGTGGCTCACGGACATCGCCCACCACCACCTGGCCATCGGCTGCATCTTCGTGATCGCCGGCCACATGTACCGGACCAACTTCGGTATCGGCCACTCGATCCGCGAGATCCTCGACGCCCACAACCCCCCCAAGGGCACCCCTGGTGACCTGGGCGCCGGCCACAAGGGCCTCTACGACACCGTCAACAACTCCCTCCATTTCCAGTTGGGCCTGGCACTGGCGTCGTTGGGTGTCGTGACCAGCCTGGTGGCGCAGCACATGTACGCGCTGCCGTCCTATGCGTTCATCGCCAAGGACTACACTACCCAGGCGGCCCTCTACACGCACCACCAGTACATCGCCATCTTCCTGATGTGCGGTGCCTTCGCCCACGGTGCGATCTTCTTCATCCGTGACTACGACCCGGAAGCCAACAAGGACAACGTTCTTGCCCGGATGCTCGAGCACAAGGAAGCCCTCATCAGCCACCTGAGCTGGGTCTCCCTGTTCCTCGGCTTCCACACCCTGGGTCTCTACGTCCACAACGACGTGGTGGTTGCCTTCGGTACCCCCGAGAAGCAGATCCTCATCGAGCCGGTGTTCGCCCAGTTCGTCCAGGCCTCCAGTGGCAAAGCCCTCTACGGCATGGATGTGCTGCTCGCCAACGCGGACAGCATCGCCTCCACGGCGTGGCCCAACAACGGCGCCGTCTGGCTGCCGGGCTGGCTGGATGCCGTGAACTCGGGAACCAATTCCCTGTTCCTGCAGATCGGTCCTGGCGACTTCCTTGTGCACCACGCCATCGCGCTGGGTCTGCACACCACCACCCTGATCCTGGTGAAGGGTGCCCTGGATGCCCGGGGATCCAAGCTGATGCCCGACAAGAAGGACTTCGGCTACTCCTTCCCCTGCGACGGCCCCGGCCGTGGCGGCACCTGCGACATCTCGGCCTGGGACGCCTTCTATCTGGCGGTCTTCTGGGCCCTGAACACCGTGGGTTGGGTCACCTTCTACTGGCACTGGAAGCACCTCGCCATCTGGCAGGGCAACGTGGCCCAGTTCAACGAATCCAGCACCTATCTGATGGGCTGGTTCCGTGACTACCTCTGGCTCAACAGCTCCCAGCTGATCAACGGGTACAACCCGATGGGGTCCAACAACCTGGCCGTCTGGGCCTGGATGTTCCTCTTCGGTCACCTGGTGTGGGCCACCGGCTTCATGTTCCTGATCTCCTGGCGGGGTTACTGGCAGGAGCTGATCGAAACCATCGTCTGGGCGCATCAGCGCACGCCTCTCGCCAACCTGGTGGGCTGGCGCGACAAGCCCGTCGCCCTCTCGATCGTTCAGGCCCGTGTGGTGGGTCTCGCCCACTTCACGATCGGCTACATCCTCACGTACGCGGCCTTCCTGATCGCGTCCACGTCCGGCAAGTTCGGCTGAGCCCCCGGCTCCCGAATCCCGTCAACGCCCCTTCTCGAATCTTCGAGGGACCCCCAGACCCCCGGTCACGACCGGGGGTCTTTTTCTGTGCTGCCGTGTTCTCCGGTGAAGAGCCCAAAACATCGACGTCGCCCCGAACACCTGGGGACGTGCCGGGGCCGCCCATCGCCCCATCCCTTCAACACAGATTTGTCTGGGCTTAACCTTGCGTGAAGGGGCTGCTGCCAAGTTGAAATTGACTGCAGCAGCTCTCAATGGGACTCACCTTCTCCGCACTGGATCCATTCATCCCAGCGACAAGCGGAGTGATCTCCCTGGCCAATCTCGGGGCCAATGCTGAAATCTCTGCCTATAACCCTGCCTCTGGATATCTGTATACCGTAGGCGGTGGATCCGGGGCCATTGTTGTTTCCGATCTGCGTGATCCAGCGATCCCCCTCGCCGTTGCTCGAGCCACGTCCACCGGCAATGGCGAAACCCTGCAGAGCGCGGCCGTCTTTGGCAATCTGCTCGCCGTTGCGGTGCAGAACGCCGTCAAGACGGATCCGGGCTTCGTGCAGTTCTACGACCTCAGCAACCCGGCCCTGCCTGTTCACATCAGCACCGTGACCGTGGGCGCCCTGCCCGACATGGTGAAGTTCAGCAGCGACGGCCGCAAGCTGCTGGTGACCAACGAAGGGGAGCCGGATTCCCTCTACACCGTTGATCCCGTCGGTTCGATCTCCCTGATCAACACCAGCGGCTATCTGGGGAGCACGCCCGTTGCTCCCGCCGCCGCCGATGTGCAGACCGTGGGCTTCGAAGCCTGGGAAGGCCGCCGTGCCGAGCTGATCAACCGCGGCATCCGGATCGGCACGCGTCTGGGCGTCACCACCACGGTGGCCCAGGACATCGAGCCGGAGGCCATTGCCATCAGTGCCGATGGCAACACGGCCTGGATCTCCCTGCAGGAGAACAACGCCATCGCCGTGCTTGACCTGAGCGGTGCGGCGCCGGTGATCAGCACCATCTTCTCCGCCGGGATCAAGGACTGGTCCCGCGGCGTCGCCAGTGCCGAGAACTTCACTTACGAACTGGAGTATGCCGCTGGGGGTGCCAACCAGCCGGCTGGCGTGCTGGCCGGCGGCCTTTCCGGTCTGTACTTCGCCGGGAAGGAGACGCTGAACGGCACGGAGCTGGATGTCTATTACTCCATCACAGATCGCGGCCCCAACGGTGCTCTGATCGCGGGGCAGCGTCAGTTCCTGGATCCGGACTTTCAGCCCAGCATCTACAAGCTGGGCATGAATCGCGCCACCGGCGCTGTCACCGACCTTGGCCGCCTCGGCCTCAATCGCCCCGATGGAACCCCTCTCACCGGCCTGCCCCAGCTGGCGATCAAGGATGACGTGCCGATCGGTGCCACCAATGCCCCGCTGGCCTACGACCCCTTCGGCATCGATTCGGAAACCGTCTCGCGGTTCAGCCTCACCATCGGCGGCAGCACCCGTCAGGTGTTCGCGGTCGGCGATGAATACCGCGGCCAGATCTCCATCTTCGACGCGCTCAGCGGCAACCTGATCCAGCGCTACATCCCCGCCGGCCAGAAGGCCCAGCTCGCGGCCCAGCACAACGTGGGCGGTGCGACGCCGATCGGGGCGGAGACGATCGACAGCCTGCCGGCCATCTACGGCAACCGCTGGAGCAACCGCGGCATCGAGGGCATGGCCTTCAACCCCACCGACGGCCTGCTCTATGCCTTCCTGCAGAGCCCCCTGGATGTGGATGCCAACGGCGACGGGGTCACCGAAGGCCGCAGCCGCTCCGAACTCACCCGCATCCTGGCCATCGATCCGGCCACCGGCGCCCCGGTGAAGGAGCACCTGTACCTGCTCAGCGGCCGCGCCGGCCAGGACAAGATCGGCGATGTCGCCTTCGACGCCGCCCGTGGCGTGTTCCTGGTGATGGAACGCGACAGCAGTCGCAGCCTCACCGGCTTCAAGCACGTCTATGAGGTGGATCTGCGCGGTGCCACCGACACCCTGCCGCTCACCACCGCCGCCAACCAGTCCACCGGTGGCTGGCTGGGGGCGATCGGCGTGGTCAGTCCCGAGCTGCTCGACAACCGCCGCACCCCCGTCGACCACGACAGCAACGCCACCACGGCCCCGATCTTCACCACCTCCAGCGCCGACGTGCTGGCTGCCGCCGGCATCCGCCTGGCCCACAAGATCGAACTCTTCAACCTGCCCTCCATCGGCGGCAGCCTCGCCTACGACAAGCCGGAAGGGCTCACCATCCGCGATGACGGCGCGCTGGTGATCAACTACGACAACGACTTCGGCACCGAGGGCGCCCGTGGCAACGCCTTCACCGTGGTCAGCTTCGATGGCGCCGGCTTCGACAGCTCTGACCGGGATGTGGACGGCAGCAGCGTCGGCGGCAACCAGTACCGGCCGATCTCCGGCCTGCCGCTCTACGGCCTCACCATGCCGGACGGCATTGCGGCGTTCACGGATGCCCGGGGCCGCAGCTTCCTGCTGGCGGTGGGTGAGGGCGATTCCCGTGAATACGAGCCGGACAGGGGCAACATCTTCTTCGATCTCACCCGGGCTGATGCCAGCACCGCGGTCAACGGCACCCCCTTCCGTAACCACCCAGGCGTCAGCGCCCTCAACGCCGCCTTCGCCGCCGCCACCGGCATCAGCCGCACCCGTCTCAACCTGCTCAACGACACCGGCGACATCAACGGCGATGGCCTGATCGACAAGCCCTTCAGCATCGGCTCCCGCTCGCTGCGCATCTACGACGTGCAGGGCAACGTGGTGTTCGATTCCAGCGACGCCCTGGAGGAGCTGGCCGACAGCCTCGGCCTGATGGCCAGCAACCGTGACGACGACAAGGGCACCGAGCCCGAGATGGTGGAGATCGCCACCGTGGGGGGCCGCACCTACGCCTTCGTGGCCCTGGAGCGCACCACCACCAGCGTGGCCGCCGTGTTCGACGTGACCGACCCCTACAACGTGGCGGCGGTGGATCCGGTGGTGTTCCCCGGCGCCGAGCGGATCGAGGGCATCACCTTCCTGCGCAGCCCCGCCGGGGAGCCGGCCGGCCTGATCGCCAGCAGCGAGGGCAACGACACGGTGAGTGTCACCGGCGCCGCGCCCCTGGCCTCCGGCAGCGCCTTCCGGCTGCAGCTCTTCCACCTGGCCGACCAGGAGGGCGGCATCGCCGCCCTGGACGACGCCCCCCGCCTGTCCGGCGTGCTCAACGCCCTGCGGGCCCAGGACATCGATCTTGATGGCATCCAGGGCTTCGTCAACACCCTCACCCTCTCCAGCGGTGACGCCTGGATTCCGGGCCTGTTCTACGGGGCCTCGGCCCAGGCCTACGGCGCCGTGGGCCGCGGTGATGTCCTGATCCAGAACGCCCTGGGGGTGCAGGCGATCGCCTTCGGCAACCACGAGTTCGACCAGGGCACCACGGTGGTGCGGGACCTGATCCAGCCCAATGCCGGCGCCGGTTACCCCGGAACGGCCTACCCGTATCTGAGCGGGAACCTCAACTTCGCCACTGACGCCAACCTGGCGGGGCTGGTGGTGCCCGCCGGCCAGGCGCCGCGGCCCAACAGCATCACCAGCAGTGTCGTCTTCGATGTCAACGGCCAGAAGGTTGGTGTGGTCGGGGCCACCACACCAACCCTGCGCACCATCTCCAGCCCGGGCAATGTGGGCGTGGCCCCCGTGCCCTTCAGTGGCACTCCCACGGCCGCTGAGCTCGATGCCCTCGCAGCGGAGATCCAGGCCGATGTGGACGCCCTGCTGGCGGCGAACCCCGGCCTCAACAAGGTGATCCTGCTGGCCCACATGCAGCAGATCAGCATCGAACAGGCCCTGGCTGAGCGCCTGCGCCATGTGGACATCATCGTGGCTGGCGGCTCCAACACCCGCCTGTTCGACAGCAACGATCAGGCCCGCCCCGGCGACAGCGTCCAGGGCCCCTACCCGATCGTCAAGACCGACGCCGACGGCCGGCCCGTGGCGGTGGTCAACACCGATGGCAACTACAAGTACCTGGGCCGCCTGGTGCTTGATTTCGACAGCCAGGGTGTGGTCATCCCCGGGAGCTACGACACCACCATCAGCGGGGCCTTCCGCACCGACGCCGCCGGCGTGGCGGCCCTCGGAGCCGAGGCCTTCATCGACGCCCGGGTGCAGGAGGTGGTCGACAACCTGCGGGCGGTGATCGTCGCCCAGGAGTCGGAATGGTTCGGCGTCAGTCAGGTGTTCCTCAATGGCAACCGCAACCCCGGTGTGCGCAGCGAGGAGACCAACCTCGGCACCCTCACCGCCGACGCCAACCTGGCGTACGCCCGCCAGATCGATTCCAGCGTGGTGGTCTCGCTGAAGAACGGCGGCGGCATCCGCAACTCCATCGGCCAGTCGATCATTCCCACCGGCGCGGTGAACGCTGTCCCCGACCTGCTGCCCACCGCGGCGGTGTTCGACGCCCAGGGCAACGTGGTGAAGCCTGCGGGCGGCATCTCCCGCAACGACATCGCCAACGCCCTCAGCTTCAACAACGGCCTGACCCTGGTCAGCGTCAGCCCCGGCGAGCTGAAGGCGCTGATCGAGCACGGCGTCGGCGCCGGCATCAACACGGGCCGCTTCCCCCAGGTTGGCGGCATGGCCTTCAGCTACGACCTCAGCCGGCCGGCCGGCTCCCGGGTGGTGAGCCTGGCGATCCAGGACGACGCCGGCAACGATCTCGACGTCGTGGTGCGAAACGGCGAGGTGGTGGGCAACCCGGCCCGCAACATCCGCATGGTGACCCTGGACTTCATGGCCAACGGCGGTGACGGTTACCCCTTCACCAGCCTGTCCAACCCCAACCGGGTGAACATCACCGAGCCGCTCGCCCCCCGCACCGGCGTCGCCACCTTCGCCGCCAATGGCTCCGAACAGGATGCCCTGGCCGAATTCCTGGCGGCCAGCCATTCCCCTGCCAACCCGTTCACGGCGGCCGACACCCCGGCTGCCCTCGACAGGCGCCTGCAGAACCTGGCGGTCCGCAGTGACGGGGTGATCGACCCCGTGATCACACTCACGGGTACCGCGGTTCTGGAGAACCTGCCCGCCGACACCCTCGTCGGCCTGCTGTCAGCGACCGATCCGAACCCTGGCAGGACCTTCAGCTTCTCCTTCGCAGCGAACGGCAACCCGGGCGGCCTCTTCGCCCTCGACGGCAACCGGCTGATCACCGCCGCTCCGCTGGATTTCGAGGCGTCGGCGACGCGCAGCCTCATGCTGCGGGCCACCGACAGCGCCGGCAACAGCTACGACGAGACGTTCGTCATCACGGTGAACGACCTGGCGGAAGGGTCCGCCGTGCAGCCGGCGGTGATCAATGGCCCCGGCTTCTCCATCAGTCAGGGTGCGGGCGGGAACCCCCGGGGATCGTTCCCTGCGGGCCGGCCCCTTGCCACCGGCTCCCTTGGTGCGGTGCAGACCACCCCGATCACCCTTCCCGGTGAAAGCGTCCCCCGGGCACGGATCGAGAACACCGGCACCTGGAATGGCCTCAGGAACCTCACCCTCGGCCCCGACTACTGGACACCATCCCTGGGCACCAACCTGCTGGTGGCCAATTTCGTTGATGTGCGCTGGGATCTCTCCACGGCGCCGCCCCTGGACTTCGATCTCCAGGTGGTGGGGGCCAAGCGTGGCGGGGTCGACTTCGGCGCCGGAAACGACACCCTGACCTGGCTGTTCCACAGCGATGGCCCCAGCCGCGTCAACACGGCCACGGTCACGGCCGGAGCCGGCAATGACACGCTGACCTTCTCCAGCGTGGGCAGCTCCTCGCTCGATGAGGTTCTGCTCGCCGACAACCCCGGGGGCCCCGGGAACGGATCCCAGTGGGATCCAGCCGACGACGGCCGCTTCAGCACGGCCATCGCCTTCGGGGGCAACGGTGACGATCGCATCGAAAGCCAGGGGAGCGTGCGGCTGCAGGCCGATGGTGGCGAGGGCCACGACACCCTGATCGGCTCGCTGCGTAACGACACCCTGATCGGTGGGCTGGGCGAGGACACCCTCACCGGCGGCGGAGACGGCGGCAGCTTCCGCTTCTCCGGCAGGAGGACCGCCCGCCGGGTCGTGCTGAGCGGTGGCGACCTGATCGACCTGCGCGGCCCTGGCGGCGGCGGAGACGGGGCCGCCGATACCGTCGTCTATGCCGTGCATGGCGGTGGCGTGGACCGTGTCGTCGGTTTCGAAGCCGGACGGGACAAGATCACCCTGCTCGGTGGAGCCGGCGTGACCCAGCTGACGGAGTACCGCAACGGCACCTTCCTGACCTTCTCCGGACGGCCGCTGCAGGGAGTGCTGCTCGAGGGTGTCACCGGGCTCAGCCTCGGCGGCCCGGCCGCCGACATCCAGCTGCTGGCCTGACACAATCCGGCCCCAGTTGATGCTGTCAGCGTGGATTCGCCCTCTGGCGTTGGCTGTTGCTGCGTGCCGATGATGACGCCTTCATCATCGGCAGCACGGGCAACCGATCCCCCGCCAGGCAGTTTCTCCCAGGTGGGAGCGGACATCCAGCTGAACATGTCGGCACTCAACAATTCGGCCAACTTCTCCCTGGTTAAGAGCATCTTTCCACAAGGCATTCCAGGCTACAGAGCCCGTGTTGGCCGCATCACTCCAGGGCCGATCCGGTGGTTTGAGAATACGGGAGTCCGGCTGAGTTCACTGCCGGTCTGAGCATTCCCGGTCAGAGCACTTCTCGTTCGCGCCATTCCCGTCATCGTCCCCAGGCACGGGTACACAGCCTCTCATTCCCTCTCTCTTTGAGCCATGACGACCTCTGGAAACCACGTCATCTTCATCCATCCGGATGGAGCAAGTCCGTCGCACTTCGGATTTGCCCGCTTCATCGACCATGGTCCCGATGGTCGGCTGAACTGGGACAGGATGGAAGCCGCCGGTGTCTACCTCGGGCACATGGAGGACCAGCTGGGTGGCACCTCCAATGGCGGTGCGGTCACCCATGCGACCGGGGCCAAAGTCTATGCCGAATCCTTCGGGTATGAACAGGGCAATCTCCCCATCACCTCGCTGGATGGCAGCAATAACACGATCGTTGAGGCGGCCATCCAGGCCGGCAAGGTGACGGCGCTGGTGCAGTCTGGAGCCATCTTTGAGCCGGGAACGGCCGCCTTCGTCGCCAAGACCGAGGAGATCGTCAATTCCAATGGAACGCGCGTCGTTCCAAGGGCCCAGTCGGCCGAGATCGCCAGGCAGGTCATCGAGTCAGGTGTCAACTTCATCTTCGGGGGCGGCGAGCTCAATCTGCTGCCGGTCGGAGTGGCCGGATTCCATGGCACGGCCGCCCAGTACGACGCCCTGAGCACCACCTCCAGCGTACGGCCGAGCCAGAATCTGATCGAGCTGGCCCAGAGCCTTGGCTACACGGTTGTCTATACCAAGGATCAGCTCAACAGCCTCGTCAATGGCGCCGTCCTGCCCCAGAAGGTTCTCGGCGTCTTCGCTCCCATCCATACGTTCAACGATCGCGCCGAAGAGCAGCTAGCCGCTGCGGGGCTGCCCTTCTATTCCCCCACAGCGCCGGCCATCGCCGAGATGCTGACGGCGGCCCAGCGCCTCATGGAGGCCCACCCCAACTTTGACAAGGGGTCGATCACGATCGTGGAAGAAGAAGGCACGGATAACTTCGGCAACAACAACAACGCAGCCGGCACCCTTGAGGCCCTGCGGCGGGCTGATGCGGCCATCGGTGTCGCCCTCGATTTTGTTGAGCGCCATTCCAACACGCTGGTGATCACGGCGGCCGACAGCGATGCCGGCGGCCTGCAGGTTCGTGATCCGCTGGCCTCTGATCGGCCGGTGGGCTCCATCACGAACAATCCGATCGATGGCACATCGGTTCGCAATCTGCCGACCGATGGCGTCACTGGCGTCGGCAGCCTGCCGTTCCTGTCGGCTCCTGATCAGAACGGGGATCGATTCAGCCTGAGCATTGCCTGGGCGGGCTTGCCGGATTTCAGTGGTTCGATCGTCTCCAAGGCCCACGGCCTCAATGCCGAGCGGCTGCCAGCCACCCTGGACAACACGAAGATCTACGAGCTGATGTACGAGACTCTGTTTGACACAGAGATCGCGTCGCGCCTCCCCGATCAGATCAAGACGGCTCCTCGCCCGAACCAGAACACGGGCAATGTGATCTTCATCCATCCCGATGGCTCGACGCCTTCGAGCTTCATGGCCTTGCGGAACATCGACAAGGGCCCGGATGGTCGCCTGAACTGGGACAGGATGACCAGGGCCGGTGTCTACCTCGGCCACATGGAGAACCAGCTGACCGGCACGTCCAACGCCGGCGCCGTCACCCATGCCACGGGGACCAAAGTCTTCAATGAATCCTTCGGCCTCGAGGAGGACAACACGCCCATCCGCTCGGCCTCCGGGAAGCTGGGCTACACCATCCTCGAAGAGGCCATTGAATCAGGGAAGGCCACGGCCCTGATCCAGTCCGGCCACATCGGCGAGCCGGGCACGGCTGCCTTTGCCGCTGCCACCACCAACCGGGATGGAGATTCCATTCGTGCCCGGGAGAAAACGGCCGAAATCGCTGAGCAGGTGATCCGCTCGGGAACCCAGGTGATCCTGGCCGGTGGGGAGGTCTACCTGCTGCCGAAGGGTACCCTCGGCTTCCACGTCACCGCCGAGATCGACGCCCGGTTCTCGGACGCCGAAGACCGCCCGACCAAGAACCTGATCGAGCTGGCCCAGTCTCTCGGTTACAAGGTTGTCTACACCAAGGAGCAACTTCTCGAAGCGGCCCAGAACGCCACACCCGCGACGAAGCTGCTCGGCATCTTTGCCGCCAACCACACCTTTGACGATCGCCGTGAGGAGAGCCTTGGCCTGAACACGGAGGCTCCCCTGCCCCTGTATGTGTCCACGGCTCCCACGGTCGCCGAGATGCTGGCAGCCACCCTGGAGATCGTCGGCAAGAGCGACGACGGCTTCTTCGTCGTCGTCGAAGAGGAGGGGACCGACAACTTCGCCAACAACAACAACGCCATCGGCTCGATCGAGGCGACCCGACGGGCGGACGCGGCCATCGGCGTGGCCATGAACTATGTGGATCAGAGGGATCCCAACACCCTGGTGATCACCGCTGCCGACAGCGATGCGGGCGGCATGCAGGTGTTCCAGTTCGCGCCTTACGTCAGGCCGACGGGCAACTTCGACGTCTCCAACCCCAACCTCGCCGATACACAACCCGAGGTGCCGTTCATCAATGTGAACCGCACCACCACCAACACCTCCAGGGTCTTTCTCGATGGCCCGGAGGGAAGTACCGCCACCCCGGGTCAGCCCTGGACCGCCTTCGGTTCGGTGAACAGCGCGGATGGCCCCATGGGCAACTTCGGCATCGCCTGGGCCGGGACGCCGGACTTCCCCGGCAGCATCGTCACCAAGACCTACGGCATGAACGCCGACCTTCTGCCCTCCACGGTCGACAACACGGGCATCTACGGCCTGATGTACACGACCCTGTTCGGGATCGATCCCCGGGTCCTGGCCCAGCGCGGTGAGGTTCTGGTGGGCACCGAGGGCAACGACACCACCCTGCCCGGTCAGTCCACGGTTCCCGGCTTCGACGGTCGGGTCAGCACCGTGTTCACCGGCGCCGGTAACGACGAAGTCGATGTGGCGATCACCAACGGCTTCGATAACAGGATCTTCACCGGATCCGGTGCCGACGTGGTGTACGCCGGCAGCCGCGATGTGATCACCGGCGGCAGCGGCAGCGACCAGATCTGGGCGATCGACGGTGGCCAGAACCGCCTCAGCGGCATGGCCGGCGACGATGAATTCATCATCGGCAGCACCGGCAACCGGGCCCTGGGCGGCGAGGGCAACGACGTCTTCACCATCCTCGCTGGGGCCGGCACCAACCACCTCAACGGTGGCGCCGGTGCCGACCAGTTCTGGCTGGTGAGCGAGCCGGGGGATCGACCCGCCGCCAAGCAGTTCGTGATGGATTTCACGGTCGGTGTGGACACGGTGGGCCTGCGGGGTGTGGCCTTCGCCGACCTCGGCTTCTCCCAGGTGGGCGCCGACACCCTGCTGCGTGTGTCGGGGGTGGCCGTGGGTCACTTCACGAACATCAGCGCCTCCGCGCTCAACAGCCAGGCCAACTTCGCCCTGGTCTGAGGGCCTGCTCCGGCGCCGTGGGGAAGCCCCGGCGCCGTTCCCGTTTCCGTTCCGTTCCCCAGCACCCCCACCCGGACCATGCCAGCGCTCTTCACAGGCCTCTACAGCCAGACCTTCGACGCGTTGGCGGCCTCGGGATCCGGGGTCAGCTGGTCGAACGATGTGACCCTGCCCGGTTGGCACCTGTTCCGCCAGCCGGCGGCGACCCCCGTTGCCCTGGCCACCTACAACGCCGACAGCGGCACCAGCAACGCCGGCGCCGTCGTGAGCTACGGGTCCAGCGGCAGCAGCGACCGGGCCCTGGGGGGCCTCGGCTCCGGCGGTGCCTTCTTCGGTTCCCCCGCCAGCGGCTCGGTGGCCGGCTGGTTCGCCCTGGCCCTCAGCAACACCACCGGGGCGGCGATCGCCAGCCTTGATCTCTCCTTCAGCGGCGAGCAGTGGCGCAACGGCGGCAACATCACGGCCCACACGATGGAGCTGCAGTGGGGCTTCGGTGCCGGCTTCGAGCAGGTGAGCCTCTGGACCACGCCCGGGGGCAGTTTCAATTGGACCTCACCGGTGACTGGCAGCACGGCCGGTGCCGTCGATGGCAACAGCGCCGGCCGGGTGGCTGGTGTGGGCGGCAGCCTCGACCTCTCGGCCAGCCCCTGGGCGGCAGACGCCACCCTGTGGCTGCGCTGGGCGGAGATCAACGATCCCGGCAACGACCACGGCCTGGCCATCGACGACCTGCGCCTGTCGGTCGCGACGCCACCGGCGCTGCCTGAGGTCTCGATCCAGGCCATCGACGCGGTGGCGAACGAATCCGGCGCTGGGGCCAGCCTGCGCATCAGCCGCAGCGGCTCCACCCTGGCGGCCCTGGCGGTGCCGATCAGCCTGGGCACGGGCACCGGGCTGGCCGAGGCCGGCGACCTCACCAGCCCCCTGCCGGCTTCGGTGCTGATCCCGGCGGGGGCGGCCAGCGTGGATCTGGCGATCGCGGTGCTCGATGACGCCCTCGATGAAGGTACCGAGACCCTGCGCATCGAGCTGGCCGCACCGGCTGGCCACACGGTTGCCGCTGCGGCGGGCAGCGCCACCATCACCATCGCCGACAACGACCGCGTCAGCCGGATTTCGGCGGTGCAGGGCGACGGCAGCAGCAGCCCCCTCCTGTCCCAGAGCGTCACCCTCAGCGCCGTGGTGGTGGGCGACTTCCAGGCCGCCGCCGAGCTCGGTGGCTTCTTCCTGCAGGAGGAGACCGCCGACTGGGACAGCAGCGCCCTGACGTCCGAGGGGCTCTACGTGGCCTACCCCCTGGCGGGCACGAACGCCGATGTGGTGATCGGTGACCGGGTGCGGCTCACCGGCACGGTGGCCGAGCGCTTCGGCCAGACGGCGATCACCGCCGTCAGCGCCCTGACGGTGGAAGGGCAGGGCCGCCTGGGCGACACCCGCAGGGTCGACATCCCCGACCTGCTCGCCCAGCGCAACAGCACCCTCGATCTGGAGCCCTACGAGGGCATGTGGGTGCGCTTCCCGGAGACCCTCAGCGTCAACGGTCTCTTCGGCCAGTTCCGTTTCGGCGAAGTGGAGCTCAGCGCCGGGGGACTGCCGCTCCAGCCCACCAACGTGATGGAGCCGGGGCCGGCGGCCTTTGCCGCCGAGCAGGCCACGGCCCGCCGCGAGCTGGTGCTCGACGACGGCAGCAACAGCGCCTACCGGCCCGCGGCGGCGGCC
Organism: Synechococcus sp. UW140; assembly: GCA_943369315.1. Taxonomy (GTDB): domain Bacteria; phylum Cyanobacteriota; class Cyanobacteriia; order PCC-6307; family Cyanobiaceae; genus Cyanobium. Next base: position 56,304 of record CALRMW020000008.1, on the reverse strand, counting down.
ACCCCGGCGGCGCCGGTGCGGGACCAGCTGCTGCGCCGCGGCGACACCATCACCGACGTGGAGGGGGTGCTCGGATTCGACTTCGGCAAGTACCGGCTGCAGCCCACGGCGCCGCTCAGCTTCGCCAGCGGCAACCCCCGCCCGCCGGCACCGGCACCGGCCGGCGCGGGCCAGCTGCGCCTGGCCAGCTTCAACGTGCTCAACACCTTCACCACCCTCAACGCCGGCGGCGCCCTCACGGACACCGGTCTGGCCCCCCGGGGGGCCAACACGGCCGAGGAGCTGGAGCGCCAGCTCACCAAGCTCACCGCCGCGCTGGTCGGCCTCAGGGCCGATGTGATCGGCCTGATGGAGGTGGAGAACGACGCCGACGACGCCACCCTGGCGGCGATCGTGGCGCGTCTGAACGCCGCCCAGCCCAGTGGCTCGGGACGCCTGTACAGCTTCGTTCCCACCGGCCTGATCGGCAGCGACGCCATCAAGGTGGGGCTGATCTACGACAGCCTGGCGGTGGCGCCCACCGGTCCGGCCCGGGTGCTGGACAGCGCCGGCTTCACCGATCCCCTCGCCACCGGCAGCCCGCTCAACCGGCCGGCCCTGGCCCAGGGCTTCCGGGAACTGGCCAGCGGCGAGGTGCTGAATGTGGCCGTCAACCACCTCAAGTCGAAGGGCAGCGGCGGTGCCACTGGAGCCGACCTCGACCAGCGGGATGGCCAGTCGGCCTTCAATGCCACCCGCACCGCGGCGGCCGCCGAGCTGCTCCGGTGGATCGGCACCGACCCCACCGGCACCGGCGACAGCGACTGGGTGGTGCTGGGCGACATCAATGCCTACGCCAAGGAGGACCCGATCCGGGTGTTGGAAGCGGCGGGCTTCCGCAACGCCCTGCCCACCTTCACCGCCGAGCCCCCCTCGAGCTACGCCTTCTTCAACCCGGTCGACATGAGCGGGGCATTGGATCACATGCTGATCTCCCCCTCGCTGGTGCGCCAGGCGGTGGCAGCGACGGACTGGAGCATCAACGCCGCCGAGGGCGCCTTCCGCGACTACAACCTCGACACCAACAGCAACGGCAATGCGGCGGCCCGCGATTTCTTCGCGCCCGATCCCTACCGCACCTCCGACCACGACCCCCTGCTGCTGGACCTGGATCTGGGCCGGGCGCTGCCCGCCGGACTCGCCTTCTCCCATGGCGTCGCCTCCGGCGACCCCTACGCCGATTCGGTGATCCTCTGGACCCGGATCACACCGCCCGCCGGTTTCGCCGGACTGGTGGACGTGCAGTGGGAGGTGTCCACCAGCGCCGGCTTCGAGGCCGGCTCGATCACAGGCAGCGGGGTCTTCACCACCAGCGTCGCCCGCGACTGGACCGTGAAGGTGGAGGCGGACGGCCTCAGCGCCGACACCGTCTACCACTACCGCTTCCGTGCCGGTGCGGCGCAGTCGATGGTGGGGCAGACCAAGACCCTGCCGGTGGGCAGCGGCCCGGTGCGGCTCGCCGTCTTCTCCTGCGCCAACTTCACCGCCGCCGAGGAGTTCCTCGCCTATGGCAGGGCCGCAGCCGTCCACGCGGTGAACCCCTACGACGCCCTGGTGCATGTGGGCGATTACATCTACGAGTACGGCCCCGGGGGCTTCGATGAGGCGGAGGACGCCGCCGGAAGCCGCGGCTTCCTGCCCGACCGGGAGATCGTCAGCCTCGACGACTACCGGCTCAGGTATGCTCAGTACCACACCGATGTCAATCTCCAGGCGCTGCGTGCTGCGGCGCCGCTGATCGCCATCTGGGACGACCACGAGACCGCCAACGACAGCTGGGCCGGGGGCGCCCAGAACCACCAGAGCGCCAGCGAGGGCGACTGGATCAGCCGGCGCGACGCCGCACTGAAGGCTTACCACGAGTGGCTGCCGATCCGGGAACCCGGCCTGCGCCAGAGCGGGGACGGCGCCACCGCCCTCTCCCCCCTCACCCAGGGGTATCGCTCCTTCGATTTCGGCGACGTGCTGGCGCTGCACATCCTCGAAACCCGTCTCACCGCCCGCGATGAGCAGCTGGAGTACCCCGATGCCGCTGCCGTGCAGGCCCGCATCGGCGCGATCCTCGCCGACCCCGCCCAGGTGGTGGCCTATGCGAACCGGCTGGGGCTCACCCCGCCGGCCTCCCCGGGAGCGGTCCCGGCCTTTGCCGCCGGCCTGGCTCCCCTGGTCACCCAGGAACTGGTGCTGGCCACCGTGCAGCAGGCCTGGGGTGATCCCGGCCGCGATCTCATCGGTGACAGCCAGATGGCCTGGCTGCAGCAACGCATGGCCGGCTCTTCCGCCGCCTGGCAGGTGCTGGGCCAATCGGTGCTGATGCAGTCGATGGCGGTGCCGGCGGAGCTGCTGCTGGATGCCGGCAACCCCGCCCTGCTCGACAAGTACGCCGCCCCCCTGCAGAAGCTCGCCACCGGGACCCCCTTCAACCAGCTGTCCCCGGCGGAGAAAGCCCTGTTCGCCGAGGCCGGCAAGATCCCCTACAACCTCGACGCCTGGGATGGCTACGGGGTGGAGCGGGAAACGATCCTGCAGAGCGCCCTGGCCCTGGGCAAACGGCTGATCAGCCTGGCCGGCGACACCCACAACGCCTGGGCCGGCGTGCTCGACACGATGACGGCGGGCACCCGCCCCGCCGGCAGCCTGGCCGGCCTGGAGTTCGCCACCCCCGGGGTCACCTCGCCAGGGCTGGAGAAGTATCTCCCCGGCGCCGATGCCTACATCCGGGCGAACTACCCCGCCGTCGACGGTCTCGACGGTCTGTTCATGGGCTACATCAACGGACTGGCCTACGCCGATGTGAACCGGCGCGGCTTCCTCGATCTCACCGTCAGCACCGACCAGGTGAACGGTGCCTTCCACCTGCTCTCCGGCACCGACCCGATCACCGACCAGCCCGCCTGGGCCATCGAGACGGTGACCGGTTCGGCCGACCTCACCCTGGCGCTGGCGCCCGAGCGGGGCGGGCCGATCCTCTGGCAGACCGGCTGGAAGGAACTCGACCTGGTCTTCGGCGCGGCGGTGGACACCAGCGGCAACGTCCTGCTGCTGGATCCGGCTGCCTACGGGGCCGTGCCCGAGCAGGGCATCCAGCTCGCCAACGTGACGGTGATCGGCTCAGAGGCGCCGGACAGCGTCTATGTCGGCGTGGGCTCCCGCATCGAGGGCCGGGGCGGCAGCGACCAGTTCTTCAACACCGAAAGTCTGGGTGGCAACGTCCTGGTGGGCGGCGGGGGCGCTGATCAGTTCTTCCTGGGCCAGGCCAGGGATGTCGTCATCGGCGGCCGCCTGATCGACCCCGCCGTCACGCCTGGGCTGGCGCCCGCCACGGCCCTGGCGGACCGCGAGGCCGATCAGTTCCTGATCGACAGCTTCGCCGCCGTGGCGACGGCCGCGCCGCTGCGGATCCGCGACTTCGAAGTGGGCCGGGACACGGCCTTCATCGATGGCCAGCAGCTCCAGGGCAGCTGGGGCCAGATCAGGCAGGCCCTGGCCGCGGCCGGCATCCAGGCGAATGCGGCACCGGAGCTGGCCACGCTATCGAGTGTGCCGAGTCTCACCCTGATTCCCGGTGTCCAGGTGCTGCAGAACCTCGGCTCCCTCGGCCTCGATGCCGATGGCGACAGCCTGCAGCTGGTGGTCCTCGAGGGCCCCGACTGGATCCGAGCCGACCGCACGACCCTCAGTCTCAAGGCCCCCGCCGGCTTCGGCCCCGCCGACCTGGCCAGCCTCAACCTGCGGCTGGGGTTCTTCGATGGAACGGCGATCACGCCCTTCTCGCCGGCGCTGACGATCGGTGCGGTGCCTCCTTCCGAGCCGGGCAACCCGGTCGTGGTGGTCATCACGCCCGGAGGCGACGCGACAACCATCCCCGTGACCATCACCGGCGGGAGCTTCCAGGCCGATCGGCCCTTCCAGGTGGTTCCGACCGCGGACCCTGCTGTTGGCCTCGGCGACAGTTCCGTTGATTTCGGCATCGATCTGGACCCGGGGATGGAGCGGGCGACGGTCAGCTTCGAGCTCGCCGCCCTGGAGGTCGGGGCCCCTTTCGCCGAAACACCGACCAGCCGCTGGGTCGCCGTCGCCACCGACCCAGACACCGGCGTGACCACACCGCTGACCTACGACCCGCGCCAGGGCGGAGGTGCCCGCTTCTATGACCTCGACGCCGATGGTGCCGCGGAGTTCCTGCACCTCTCCCTGGCTGATGGCGGCCCCGGTGATCAGGGGCCGGCGGCGGATGGCGAGATCCTGCAATCGGTGACGGTCGGGACGGTGGATCTCGCGCCTGTCTTCCGTCGCGTCGATCCGCTCACGCTCACGGTGGCGGATCCGTCCAACAGCGGCGCGGCAGCCAGCCTGGTGCTGAAGGCGACCCTGACGGGGCGCTCCGCCACCGCCAACCAGATCGGCTACGTGGTGCTCGAGGCCGATGAGGTGGCCAGCGCTGACACCCTCCTGACGGATCTGGCGGCGATCCGTTCCCGTGCCCAGATCCTGTTCTCCACCCTGGAGCGCTCCGGCATCACCCTGGCGCCGGGCACCACGTTCGATCGCGAGATCCTGCTGGTCAACGGCCAGTCGGTCCGTTTCTTCGAGGTGGTCGATGGCAGTCTTGATCGTCTCCGCAGCGCCACAGACAGGCGTCTGCGCTTCTTCAGCCCAGAGGCTCCGGCCAGCTCCGACCGTTCGGTGAGCCTCGCCTCCACCAGCGGCGTCAAGGTCGGTCTCGAGCTCCTCGACGCCGACCAGGGACTCGATGCCCTTATCGGCCAGGAGCAGGGCGTGGCCCCGGTCCTGGATTTCACCGCCTTCGCCCCCTCCCAGTCGGTTCAGGGCAACCTGGTGCTCAGCCGCGAAGCCAGCTTCGATGCCATCACCGGCTTCTACCGCGCCCTCGATGCCCAGGGCACCGTCCGCGACGCCGCCGGCAACCTGGTGCGTCCGGGCGAGGCCAACTACGGCAGCGCCGCCCTGAGCGCCGACAACCTCGTCACGGAGCTGCAGGGGCTTCGGGTCGGGAACAACAGATCCAGCGTGACGGCGGTCACCATCTCGGAATCCTCCTTCCTGGCCCCGTTTGCCCAGGTGAGGGGCAGAACGTTCTTCGCCTATGCCGCGGCCAACGGCGACGGCATCAGCCACTTCCGCACCCTCGGCACCAATCTGTTCGGCCTGGAAGACAAGTTCGGTGGTGGTGACCGCGACTTCGACGACCACGTGATCGGCTTCAACTTCAGCCAGATCGTCTGACGCCCGCACCGACCCATGGCCAATAAAAAACCCTGCCGAGGCAGGGTTTGGAAGGGCATCCGGTGGTCAGGGCTGGCTCAGCCGACGCTCCAGACGCCACCGGCGATGTTGGCCAGCGGGGACTGGATGGCGGTGCTGCACAGGAACCAGGCGAAAGCGGCGCCACCGCAGCCACCCAGCCAGAAACCGCTGGCGAATTCCGCCCAGCCGGCCTTGGTGAACAGGTCGGCGGGAGGGTTGTCGATGGTGGCGTCGGGGGGCTGAACGTTGGGACCGCTGCCGGCGGTGCCGTAGATCGACAGGCAGATGGTGAGGATCGACACCAGGCCGATGGCGGCGAGCAGGCCTGCGGTGCTGGCGAACTCGGTGGCGCGCAGGGGGCCGGTGTAGGCGAAGGGGCCGTAGAGCAGGTAGCCGTGGGCCATGCCGACCTCAAGACCGCGACGGTTGGGTGAGAGGGAGGGGCGGTAGGCCGGCAGGGCGTTCAGGAAGGCCTTGGTGAAATAGCTGCTGTTGACGGGGGTGGCCAGATTGCCGACGGTCGGGTCGGCCACGGGGGTCACGGTCATGGGAAGCGGATCGGGGGGTCTGCGGATCGGAGGGTCGGCTGAGGGGGAGGCGAATGACGCTGGGGCCGGGGCCGGTCGTCAGTCGGTCGCCTCGATCACGTTGAACAGCAGGGCCATGGCCACCGCCGCGCCAAGGATTCCCACCAGGGGAACCATCACGGACGGCATCCAGGCAACGGCAAATTCACCAGTCATGGCTTGGGCCAATAGGAACCGCCGGTACTGTAAGGACCTTGCCCTGTCAGGCTTCTCGGGGACGGGAGGGGCGACATAAAAGTTCAGCCAGGGCCGCCCCGCACGGTGGCGCGGACCCGGTAGATCGGGCGACCCTGGCTTTCGTGATACGTGCGCATCTGCAGTTCCGCCAGCAGCCCGAAACTGAACAGCTGCACGCCGCTGAGGATCGCGAGCACCGCCATCAGCAGCAGGGGGCGGTTGCCGATGTCGGCCCCCAGCAGCAGTTTCTCCCCCACCAGCCAGGCGGCGATGGCGAGGCCCACCACCAGGGCCAGGAGGCCGGCGAAGCCGAACACATGCATCGGCCGGGTCAGGAACCGCTTCATGAACCAGACCGTCAGCAGGTCCATCAGCACCCGGAAGGTGCGGTCGATCCCGTAGTTGCTGCGGCCGTAGCGGCGGGCCTGGTGGGACACCCGCACCTCACCGATCCGGGCCCCTTCGATGAAGGCCAGAGCCGGCAGGAAGCGGTGCAGTTCCCCGTACAGGTTCATGTCGCTGATCACTTCGCGCCGGTAGGCCTTCAGGGAGCAGCCGTAGTCGTGCAGCCGCACCCCGGTCACCCGGGCGATCAGGCGGTTGGCCACAAGGGAGGGCAGCAGCCGGTCGAGGGCCCCGTCCTGGCGCTGGTGCCGCCAGCCGCTCACCAGGTCCAGGTCGTCCTGCTCCAGCTGGGCCAGCAGCAGCGGGATGTCGGCGGGATCGTTCTGGAGGTCGCCGTCGAGGGTGACGATCACGCCGCCGACGCTGGCATCGAAGCCGGCGGCCATGGCGGCCGTCTGCCCGTAGTTGCGCCGCAGCAGCACTGCCACCAGCTCGGGCACCCGGCCGGCCAGATCCCGCAGCACCGCCTGGGTGCCGTCCCTGGAGCCGTCGTCCACCAGCACCAGCTCGAACGGCCGCCCGAGGGGCCTCAGGGCCGCCAGCAACTGCTCCACGAGCAGGGGCACGCTGGCCTCCTCGTTGTACAGGGGCACCACCACCGACAGGCTGGCGGACTCCACCATGGCCCCTTGCAGCTCAGGCTGCACGGTACCTGCCCCGGGCCCCCGGACCCTGTGCTCAGGGAGGCAGGGGGCTGCCGTCGTGGCTGTGCATCACCCGCCCCGCGCCCCGCAGTTCGGCCCGGTAGTGGCAGGCCACCGGATCCCGGTTGCGGGGGTTCAGGTCGTCGATGCCGATGCCGTCACGGCCGTGCTGGCGCCCGGAGCTGTGCAGGTAGCGGCCGCCGCCCAGGTGCAGGGCCACGTGGGTGCAGCGCCGCGGGGTGCCGAAGAAGATCAGGTCCCCCGGCAGCAGCCGGTGGGTGACGCCGCTGGCCGCGGCCACCGGAAGGCAGAAGCGCTCCTGCAGGTAGGCATCGCGGGGCAGCCAGATGCCGGCCTGGGCGAAGGCGGTCTGCACCAACCCCGAGCAGTCGTAATCGGGCCCCAGGGTGCCCCCCCAGAGGTAGCGGTTGGGACGGTGCCGGGCGGCCTCGGCGAAGGCCAGCACCGCCCCGAGGCGGGCGGCGATCCGGTCGCGATCGAGGCGGGGCAGCGGCGGCGGCGACGGCGCCGGGTGCCCCTGGCTCTCCAGTGCCGCCGCGTCCACCCAGCAGGGGTAGCCGTCCTCGTGCAGGCGGACCCGCAGGCGGGTCTCCGCGCCGGCGGCGGCGGGGGCCGCCCCCAGCACCCTCAGGCACCGGCCCGCGTGGATCTCGGTGGCCAGCCCCGGGCCCTGGGGCCGGGTGTAGGCCGGCAGCGCCCGGGTGAGGGTCCAGACACGGCCCGGCGCCGGCAGGGTGCCTAAGGTCGCCATCGCAAGGTGCCGCCGCTGATGGCGTTCTACAGCCCGGATCCGGCCATGGGCGAGGCCCTCCGCCAGCTGATCGGCCGACTGGAGGAGGAGGGGCGCCCGGGGCTGGAGGAGCAGCTCTCCGTCACCTGGCTCCGCTACGGCGATTCCCTGGTGGGCGGGGCCGAGGGCCTGGGCCAGGAGGAGTTCTGGGGCCGGCCGGTGGCCGGCGCCTCCTGGGCGGGCCCGACGCCCCGCTATCCCGCCAGCGTCGTGAAGCTGGTCTATCTGGTGGCGGCCGAAGCCTGGCTGCAGCGCCAGCTGATCGAGGACGGACCGGAGCTGCGCCGGGCTCTGGCCGACATGGTGCGCGATTCGGGCAACGACGCCACCAGCCTGGTGGTGGATCTGCTCAGCGGCACCACCAGCGGTCCGTCCCTGCCGCCGGAGCGCCATGCCGCCTGGTGCCGCCAGCGCCAGGTGGTCAACGACTGGCTGGCCCGCCTCGGCTGGAGCGAGGTGGCGGGGGTGAACGCCTGCCAGAAGACCTGGGCGGAGGGCCCCTATGGCCGCGAACGCGACTTCTACGGCGCCCAACTGGAGAACCGCAACCGCCTCAGCACCGATTTCACGGCTCGCCTGCTGCACGCCTTGATGGCCGGCGCGGCGGTCTCCCCCCCGGCCTGTCGCCGCATGACGACGCTGCTGAGCCGCTCCCTCGACCCCCAGGCCCGGGCCGTCGACCCTGAGAACCAGGTGGATGGCTTCCTCGGGGCCGGCCTGCCCGAGGGAGCCCGGCTGTGGAGCAAGGCCGGCTGGATGAGCCAGGCGCGCCATGACGCCGCCTATGTGGAGGTGGACGGGAGGGCGCCGATGCTGCTGGTGGTCTTCAGCGAGGGGCGGGTCCGGGCCGCCGACGAGACCCTGCTGCCGGCCATCGCCACCGCCCTGCTGGCCGCCTGACCCTGCCGACCATCCGCCCGACGCCCCCGCTTCGCTGACAGCCCCGCCCCTGTGACGTCTCCGCCCCTTGATGTGGTTCCCCTCGCCCTGGGGGCGGCGGTGAGCCCGATGCTGCTGGTGGGACAGATGCGCACCCTTACCGCTCCTGGCTCCGCCGTGCGCCAGAGATGGGCCTACGTCGCCGGCAGCGCCGTCGTGGTGTGGGGCTGGGCTTGGGGGGATCCCTGCCGACCCGCCCCGCCGTCGGTGCCGATCCGGTGTCCGCCGGCCTCCGGCTGGTTCTGGCCGCCGTGCTGCTCGCCATCGGTGCCCGGGCCCTCCACCGCGAGGGCCTAACGGCCTCCACCGCCCCGGGTGGGCAGTCCCTGGCCCGATCCTTCGGTCTGGGGATCGCCCTGATGGCCGGCAACCTCACCTCCCTGGTGGTGCTGGTGAGCCTGGTCACCCTGGTGCCGTCGCTGCTGCCGCCGCTGGTCCTCGTGCTCACGGGGGCCTGGGGGCGGGCCCGCCTCGAGCAACTCCGCCACTGGACCCTGGACCACGAGGGCCAGATCAATGGTGGTCTGTGTTTTCTGTTCGCGGCCTATCTCGGCTGGAGCGGTGTCGCCAGGCTCTGAGCGGACCTGGCGACGGGGGCCCGGGAAGGGCCTGGGGGTCGGCCCACCGAAGGGCCTGGAACGGAGAGGGAGGGATTCGAACCCTCGACAGAAGTTGCCTCCTGTAACTCCTTAGCAGGGAGCCGCTTTCAACCACTCAGCCACCTCTCCAGTGGCGAAGCGAGCTTATCAGGGCTCGGACTCGGGCCCCGGCGGCAGGGGGGCCCCCGGATCCGGGGGCACGGCCAGACGGGGCAGGCGGTGCTTGAAGCCGCAGAGGATCTCCCAGGGGATGGTGCCGCAGCGCTCGCTCCAGTCGAGGGGGCTGATCGTCTCCCCCTCCTGCTCGCCCAGCAGGGTGACCATGCTGCCCACCTCGATCCCAGGCGCGTCGGTGGCGTCGATCACCAGCTGGTCCATGGTGATGGCGCCCACCTGGGGCAGGCGCCGGCCCTCGAAGAGGACGTCCATGCGGTTGGAGAGCTGGCGGGGCACCCCGTCGGCGTAGCCGATCGACACCACCGCCAGCCGGCTGGGCCGGCTGGTGCGGTAGCGGTGGCCGTAGCTGACGCCGACCCCCGCCCCCACCTGGCGCAGCAGGGTGACGCGGGCGTGGATCTGCAGGGCGGGGCGCAGGGGCACCACGCCGGCCAGGTGGGCCGCCGGAGGCTGGCCGTAGAGGGCCAGCCCCACCCTGACCAGGTCGTAGTGCTGAGCGTGCCCCCGCAGGGTGGCCGCCGAATTGGCCAGGTGTCGGCAACCGGCCGCCAGGCCCTGCTCGGCCAGGCTGGTGAGGACGGTCTCGAAGCGCTGCTGCTGAAGCGCGTTGAGGCCGTCGTCCTCCCCGGGGGCGGCATCGGCGCAGGCCAGGTGGGAGTAGATCCCCGCCAGCTCAAGGGCTTCCATGCCCTGCAGGGCCGCCACCAGCCGCGGTCCCTCCTGCCAGTCGGCGCCGAGGCGGGCCATGCCGGTGTCCAGTTTCAGCTGCACGGTCATGGGGCGGCCGCTGCCGCTGGCCAGGTTCTGGCAGAGCAGGGCTTCCCGCATGCTGCTGAGGGTGGGCATCAGCTGCCAGCGCAGGCAGCTGCGCAGCTCCTCGGGCTGGGTGAGGTTGCCGAGCACCAGCACCGGAGCGGAGATGCCCGCGCGGCGCAGCTGCAGCCCTTCGGCCAGGGTGGCGACCCCGAAACAGGCCGCCCCTGCCTCCAGGGAGGCGCGGGCCACCGTCAGGGCGCCGTGGCCGTAGGCGTCGGCCTTGACCACCGCCATCAGCTGGGTGGCCGGGCCGATGTGGCGCCGCAGGGCCCGCACGTTGGCCTGGATGGCCGCGGTGTTCACCTCCACCCAGGCCCGCTGCCGCGACTGGCGGGTCTCCTCCATCGCACCGGTGCTGGCGAGCGAAGCGGTGGTCATGGGCGACGCCTGCGGGAGTGGACCATGGAAATCATGGGAATCCCGTTAGCATGCCGCGTATCCAGCGGACGGGAATGGGCCACGTACTCGTTCTGAATGCGTCCTACGAACCGCTGAACATCACCACGTGGCGGCGCGCCATGGTGATGCTGCTGAAGGGGAAGGCCGAGGGGCTCGAGCACGACCCCGAGCGGTCGATCCGTCCGGACCATCTCCTGCCCACGGTGATCCGGCTGCGCCAGTTCGTGCGGGTGCCCTACAAGCCGCTCCCCCTCACCCGCCGCAATGTCTTCCATCGCGACGGCCACGCCTGCCAGTACTGCGGCTACAGCGGCGAGCAGCTCTCCATCGACCATGTGGTGCCCCGCAGCCGGGGCGGCACCGATGTCTGGGAGAACGTCACCACCGCCTGCCTGCCCTGCAACGTGCGCAAGGGCAACCGCACGCCGCGGGAGGCGGGGATGCCCCTGGCCCGGGAGCCCCGCCGGCCCCTGGGCAGCCTGAGCTTCGAGGCCAATCGGCGCATCCGATCCGGCCAGCACCAGGAGTGGGCCAAGTACGTCATCGGCGCCTGATCCTCCCCTCCTCGTCGACGGGCCCTTCTCCTCCTCCGCCCCCTCAGCCGCCGGTTCCGGTGGCCTCGAGGGCGAGGGCCTCCAGACCCTGCCGCTGCTCCTCGGCGATGCAGGCCCCGATCAGGTCCTCGATCTGGCCGGCCAGCACGGGCTCAAGGGAGAAGTTCCGCCCCAGACGGTGGTCGGTCACCCGGTTGTCCTTGGCGTTGTAGGTGCGGATCTTCTCGCTGCGGTCGCCACTGCCCACCTGGGCGCGGCGCACGGAACGCTCGGCGGCGTTGGCTTCCGCCAGCTGGCGCTCGTAGAGCTTGGCCCGCAGGATCTCCATGGCCCGCTCCCGGTTCTGCAGCTGGGAGCGTTCCTGGGTGCAGAACACCCGGATGCCGGTGGGCTTGTGCAGCAGGTCGACCGCCGTCTCCACCTTGTTGACGTTCTGGCCCCCGGCGCCGCCGGAGCGGGCCGTGCTGATCTCCAGATCCCCGGGGTCGATCTGCACCTCCACCGGGTCGGCTTCGGGCATCACCGCCACGGTGGCGGTGGAGGTGTGCACCCGCCCCTGGGATTCGGTGGCCGGGACCCGCTGGACGCGATGCACGCCCGCCTCGAACTTGAGCCGGCTGTAGACCCCTTCGCCGCGGATGGCGAGGATCAGTTCCTTGTAGCCCCCGAGATCGGCCTCCGAGGCGCTCACCGGCTGCACCTGCCAGCCCTGGCCCTGGGCGTAGCGCTCGTACATGCGGGCCAGATCCCCCGCCCAGAGGCTGGCCTCATCGCCGCCGGCACCGGCGCGGATCTCCAGCATCACGCTGCGCTCGTCGCGGGGATCCGAGGGCAGCAGGCTCAGGGTGAGGCGTTCGTTGAGGGCGCCGATCAGGCCCTCGAGGCTCACCAGTTCCTCGCCGGCCAAGGCCGCCAGTTCCTCAGTGGCGGGGTCGTCGCGGTGGGCCCGCAGCAGGGCGCGGGCCTCCTCCCGTTCCTGCTCCAGCTTGCGCAGCCGCTGGTAGTCGCTGACCAGGGGTTCCAGCCGCGCCCGCTCCCGGGCGATCGCCTGCAGCCGGGCCGGATCGGAGGCCACGGCCGGATCCGCCAGCTGGCGCTCCAGGGTCTGGAAGGTGCGGCAGGCGGTGTCCAGCCGGGATTGCAGCAGCTCGGAATCCATGGGGCGGCACCGGCAACAAAAAGGGCCGGGTGCTTCAGGCACCCGGCCAAGGCGGAACCGGACCGTCGCGCGGTCCGGGGGGCCGAGCGATCGCTCAGGCTTCGGCGGCGGCCGGCTCTTCGGCCGGGGCGGCCGCGGCTTCGGTGGCCGCCCCGGCCTTCCTGGCACCCGAAGCGGAGTCGGCGCTACCCATGCCGTACTTGCGCATGAAGCGGTCGACCCGGCCCTCGGTGTCGAGGATCTTCTGGGTACCCGTGTAGAAGGGGTGGTTGCCGCTCCAGACGTCGACCGTGATCTCGGGCTGGGTGGAGCCGGTGGTCATGACCACCTCTCCGTTGCAGATCACCTTGGCGTCCGGATACCAGGTGGGATGGATGTCGGCTTTCGGCATGACGGGAATCAGCGCTTGGAGAACTGGGGAGCCTTGCGGGCTTTCTTGAGGCCGTACTTGCGACGCTCCTTGGCCCGGGGATCGCGGCTCAGGTGGCCTTCGATCTTGAGGGGCTTGCGGTTGTCGGGGGACAGATCGCAGAGGGCGCGGGCCGCACCCTGCTTGATGGCATCGGCCTGGCCGGTGAGGCCGCCGCCGCGCACGTTGACAAGGAGGTCGTACTGGGCTTCCAGACCCAGGGTCTGCAGGGGAGCCTTGACCGCCGCCAGGTAGACGGGGTTGTAGTTGAGGTAGTTATCGCCGGGGCGGCCGTTGATGGTGACGCTGCCGCTGCCGGGCACCACCCGCACACGGGCGACGGCGGTCTTGCGACGGCCGGTGCCCCAGTAGACGACGCGGTTGGAGGTGCTGGTCATTGGGCGGCGGCGGCGGGATCGAGGGCGAGGGGCTGGGGCTGCTGGGCGGCGTGGGGATGCTCGGCACCCTTGTAGACCTTCAGCTTGCGGAACAGCTGGCGGCCGAGGGCGTTGTGGGGAAGCATGCCCTTGATGGCCTTCTCGATGATGCGCTCCGGCAGGCGGGCCTGCAGGTGCTCGAAGGTTTCGGTCTTCATGCCGCCGGGGCGGCCTGAGTGGCGCCGGTAGATCTTCTGGGTGGCCTTGTTGCCGCTGACGCGCACCTTGTCGGCGTTGATCACCACCACGAAGTCACCCGTGTCGAGGTGGGGCGTGAAGGTGGGCTTGTTCTTGCCGCGCAGCACCTGCGCCACTTCACTGGCGAGACGGCCGAGGGTCTGGTCCGCTGCGTCGACCAGATACCACTGGCGCTTGAGCGAATCGATGGAGGGTGGGATTGTCTTGTTCATCGCGCCGGCGGGCCGGTTTGGGGTGAGCCCATCGCAGCCGGATGGGTCGGGACAGGAAGATTCGACCCTACCGTGTCGCCGGATGCGGCGAGTTCGGAGAGGGACCAGCTGCCTGGGGCCACCAGACGGGGCTCCCTGCAGGGCACTCAACCGATCGGATCGTCGCCGAAGGGATCGGCGGGAGGATCGCGCGATTCCAACAGAAATCGCGGTTGACAATCATACCAGGCAGCCTCAGGGAACACCGGCTCCGGGTAGCCCACCCGCAGCAGGCAGAGGCCCTGGGGCGGCGCGGCCTCCTTCACGGCGTGGCGGGCACCGCTGCGCCAGCGGTGCAGAAACTCCGCGGCCGCCAGGCGACCCTCCCCCACCGCCACCAGCTGGCCCATCAGCAGGCGCACCATGCCGTAGAGGAAGCCACTGGCCTGCACCTCGGTGACCAGCAGATCGCCGCAGCGATCCACCTGGACCTCCTGCAGGGTGGTGCGGGCATGGGCGCGGCGACTGCCCGCCCGCTGGAAGGCGGAGAAATCGTGCTCGCCCAGAAGGGCCTCCAGGCAAAGGGCCATCAGGGCCTCATCCAGCCGCCACTGGTAGCGGTGCCAGCTCCAGGGGGCCAGGAAGAGGTTGGGGGTGCGGCCGTTGTGGATCGTGTAGCGATAGCGCCGGTAGGTGGCGCTGAAGCAGGCGTGCCAGTCGGGGGGCACCTCGGCGGCGGCCCGCACCCGGACCGTGGGCGGCAGGCGGCCGTTGAGGGCCTTGGCCCAGCGGGTCACGGGGATGGGGCCGTCGGCATCGAAGTGCACCACCTGGGCGGCGGCATGGACGCCGGTGTCGGTGCGGCCCGCCGCCACCGCCCGGACGGGCCGGTGCGGGTCGAGGGCCTCGATGGCGGCCTCCAGGGTTTCCTGGACGCTGCTGTGATGGGCCTGCCGCTGCCAGCCGTGGAAGGCGGCTCCGTCGTACTGCAGCGAGAGGGCGATCCGTTTCAGACCAGCTCGATGATGGCCATCTCGGCGTTGTCGCCCCGGCGGCGCACCGTGCGGATGATGCGGGTGTAGCCACCCTGGCGATCGCCGTAGCGGTCCTGGGCCTTGTCGAACAGGGCGTGCACCAGCTGCTTGTCGTAGATGTAGCCGATGGCGCGGCGGCGGGCGGCGAGGGTGCCGTCCTTGGCCAGGGTGATCATGCGCTCGGCTTCATCGCGCAGGGCCTTGGCCCGGGCCTTGGTGGTGGTGACGCGGCCTTCACGGATGAGCTGGGTGGTGAGACCACGCAGCATGGCCTTGCGTTGGTCGGCGGGGCGTCCCAGCAGGGGGACTCGGCACTGGTGTCGCATGGTGGGGACGGGGCGGGTGGCGAAACGGAGAAGGGGAAACCGCCTTTCAGCCGCTGGTGCGGCTCTGGGGCAGGGAGATGCCGATCCTCTCGAGAGCCTCGATCACCTCGTCGGCGGACTTGGAACCGAAGTTCTTGATCTCCAGCAGGTCTTCGTAGCTGAAGCCCATGAGGTCGGAGACGGAGTTGACCTGGGCGCGCTTGAGGCAGTTGTAGGCGCGGACGGAAAGGTTCAGCTCCTCCAGGGGAATCTGGGCCTCGGCCGAAGGCTCGGGCTCCAGGCCGGGCTCCTCGGTCATGGTGAGGGTGGCCAGGGGCTGGAACAGGCTGATCAGCTGGTTGGCGGCCTGGGCCATGGCGTCGTCGGGGGTGACGCTGCCGTTGGTCTCGATCTCGATGCGCAGGCGCTCGTGGGCCGAACCGCCCTCGCCGACGGCGGTCTCATCGACGGTGTAGTTGACCCGGCGGACGGGCATGAACACCGCGTCGATCTGCAGGAGATCGATGGCGGAGGTGTCCTCGTTGTGGCGATCCACCGGCCGGTAGCCCACGCCGCGCTCGACGTGAACCTCCATCTCCAGGCTGTGGCCCTCGGCCACGGTGGCGATTTCCCGATCGCCGTCGATCACCTGCACCTGGGGGGAGAACTGCAGATCCGAGGCAGTGACCCTGGCCGGGCCGTTGACCATCAGACGGCCGATCTCCAGGTCGCGGCTGCGGCTGTTGACCGGCACCGACTTGCAGTTCAGCAGGATGTCGAGCACGTCCTCGCGCACGCCGGGCACCGTGGCGTACTCGTGGTTGACCCCGGAGAGACGCACCGCCGTGATGGCGCTTCCCTCCAGACCACCGATCAGCACACGCCGCAGGGCGTTGCCGAGGGTGGTCGCCTGACCCCGGTCCAGGGGGCCGATCAGGAAGACGCCCGTCTGGGAACGGTCGTCGGCGACCTGGTGCTCGACCCGATCGATCTGGTAGTGCAACACGGTCTGAGGAGGTGAAAAGGGAACGGTGGCCGCGACGGCGGCCCGGGGAAGGCGGGAAGGAGGCCGGAGGATCTCCGGGGGCTCAGACCCGGCGGCGCTTGGCCCGGCGGCAGCCGTTGTGGGGCAGGGGGGTGACGTCGCGGATCAGGGTGATCTCGAGACCGGCCACCTGCAGGGCGCGGATGGCGGTTTCACGGCCGGAGCCGGGGCCGCGCACCAGCACTTCGATCTGACGCATGCCCTGCTCGAGGGCGCGACGGGCGGCGGCTTCGGCGGCGGTCTGGGCGGCGAAGGGGGTGCCCTTGCGGGCTCCCTTGAAGCCGCTGGCGCCGGCCGACGACCAGCTCACCACCTCACCGGCGGTGTCGGTGATGGAGACGATCGTGTTGTTGAAGGTGCTCTGGATGTGCGCGACGCCGTTGGGCACGTTGCGCTTGGCCTTCTTGGGGCCGGTCTTCTTGGCTGGTTTGGCCATGGCGGTGACCCCGCGGCTGCGGGGAGGTGATCGGAGGACTGGGGGGGAGCCCCGGTGACGACCTCCGCAAGGGGAGGGCGGCGGGACTGGGGCCCGGTGGCTGCCGCGAGGGGCCACGGGCCGGGTGAGGGTGCAGGCAGGGAAGGGAGGGCGGGCCCGGAGGCCCGAGCCTCACTTCTTCTTGCCGGCGACGGTCTTGCGGGCGCCGCGGCGGGTGCGGGCGTTGGTGCGGGTGCGCTGGCCGCGCACGGGCAGGCCCATGCGGTGGCGGCGACCCCGCAGGCAGCCGATGTCCTGGAGGCGCTTGAGGGCCATGCCCTCTTCGCGGCGCAGGTCGCCCTCGAGGACGAAGGAGTCGGCGGCGCCGCGCAGCTTCTGCACGTCGCCGTCGCTGAGGTCCTTCACCCGGATGTCGGGGTTGACCCCCGACTTGGCGAGAATCTTGCGGGCCCTGGTGAGCCCGATCCCGTACACGTAAGTGAGTGAGATCTCAACCCTCTTGTCACGAGGGATATCGACACCGGCGATCCGAGCCACGTCAGGAAACGATCAGAGGGCAAAGGGGGTGGCGGCCGAAGGCGGCCGCCGTGGAGGCGTGAGGGGTCAACCCTGACGCTGCTTGTGCTTCGGGTTGGTGCAGATCACCATGACCCGGCCGTGGCGACGGATCACCCGGCACTTGTCGCACATCTTCTTGACTGAGGCACGCACCTTCATGGGCGTTGTGCTCTCCGAATTTGCAAACAGCTACCTTATCACATCAGTCCGTCAAGCTGGCTACGATCCTCTCTGCGATCGCCTCCACGGTGCCGGAGGCCTCCACGCTGCAGAGCAGGCCCAGCTGGCGGTAGTGGTCGATCAGGGGGGCGGTCTGCTCCTGGTACACCACCAGGCGGTTGCGGATCACCGCTTCGTTGTCGTCGGCCCGGCCGCGGGAGAGCAGGCGCTGGATCAGCACGCCGTCCTCCAGCTCCAGCAGCAGCACCCGTTCGATGCGCTGGTCGAGCTCCGCCAGCAGGTCGTCGAGGGCCTCGGCCTGGGCGAGGTTGCGGGGGAAGCCGTCGAGGAGCCAGCCGCCCGTGTGACCCTCGAGGCGGCTGCGCACGATCGCCAGCACCAGGGCGTCGCTCACCAGCTCGCCGCGGGCCATCACCGCCTCGGCCTCCTGGCCCAGGGCGGTGCCGGCCTTGACCTCCGCCCGCAGCAGGTCGCCGGTGGAGAGATGCAGCAGCCCGTGGCGTTCGGCCAGGAGCTCGGCCTGGGTGCCCTTGCCGGCGCCGGGGGGACCGAGGAAGAGGAGTCGCTGTTTCATGGGAAGGGAAACGGGGGAAGGGGCCTACTGGCGGACCAGTCCTTCGTAGCGCTGGGAGATGACGTAGGTCTGGACCTGCTTGGCGGTGTCGATGGCCACGCCCACCAGGATGAGCAGGGAGGTGGCCCCGAGCCCCTGGAAGGTGCGCACCTGGGTGGCCCCCTCCACCGCCGAGGGGATGATGGCGATGGCGCCCAGGAACAGGCCCCCCAGCAGGGTGAGCCGGTTGGACACGCCCGAGAGGTAGTCGGCGGTGGCCGAGCCCGGCCGCACCCCGGGGATGGCGACGCCTGAGCGTTTCAGGTTGGTGGCGATGTCCACCGGGTTGACGGTGAGGGAGGCGTAGAAGAAGGCGAAGCCGCAGATCAGGGCGAAGTACACCAGGGCGTAGAGCCAGGGGGTGCTGCTGGTGGGGTTGAGGTAGCCCGCCACCCGGATCAGCCAGGGGCTCTTGGTGAGGTTGGCGATCGTCAGGGGCAGGAAGACCACCGCCGAGGCGAAGATGATCGGCATCACGCCGCCGGCGTTGAGCTTCAGGGGCAGGTAGCTCTGGCGGGAGGCCAGGGTGCTGGCCCCGCCCACCTGGCGCTTGGCGCTGAGGATCGGGATGCGGCGGCTGCCCTCCTGCAGGAAGATGATGCCCACGATCGTCACCAGGAAGACCAGCACCAGCACGACGATGCCGCCCACCGTGGAGCGGTCCCCGCTCTGGGCGAGCTGGATGGTGGAACCGAGGGCCTTGGGCAGGGTGGCGACGATGTTGATGAAGATCACCAGGGAGGCCCCCTGGCCGATGCCCCGTTCGGTGATCACCTCGCTGATCCACATCACCACCATCGATCCGGTCACCAGGGCCAGGCTCGTCTGGACGACGAACAGCCACTCCGGCAGGCCCGGCAGGGCGTACTGGCGCAGGATCAGGGCGAAGACGATGCTCTGGAGGATGCCCCAGCCCAGGGCCACGTAGCGGGTGATCTGGGCCAGCTTGCGGCGCCCGGCTTCCCCCTCGTTCTTCTGAAGCTCCTCGAGCTGGGGCAGGGCCGCCGTCATCAGCTGGATGATGATCGAGGCGTTGATGAAGGGCAGGATGCCCAGGGCGAATACGCCCAGGGTCGACAGGCCGCCGCCGGTGAAGATGTCGAGGAAGCCGATCAGCTGGCCCCCCTGGCGGATGAAGTCCTGGAAGGCGACCCGGTCGATGCCGGGCACCGGGATGTAGATGCCGAGACGCACCAGCAGCAGCAGGCCCAGGGTGGTGAGCACCCGATCCCGCAGGCCCTTCGACTGGACCAGCTGGACGAGGATTTCAGCGGCGCTCGGATTGCGCCCCCTGCTGAGGAGCATGGTGATGTCGGGAGTGGTGGGAACGGGTCGCTACGACCGGAGCCGCCTGCCGCAGCACAAGGCTACGGGCAGGCGGCTCGCGGCTGGGGGCAGGGCAGGGCCCGGCCTCAGTCGATGATCTCGCAGCTGCCGCCGGCGGCTTCGATCTTGGCGCGGGCCGAGGCGGTGAAGGCGGAGGCCTGGACCGTCAGTTTCACCGTCAGTTCGCCGTTGCCGAGCACCTTCAGCGGGTAGCGGGGGCTGGTGACCAGACCCGCCTGCTCGAGGGACGCGAGGCTGACCGTGCTGCCGGCCTTCAGCTCACCCAGCCGCGACACGTTGATCACGGTGTAGTGGGTGGGGTTGATGACAGGGAAGTGCTTGAGCTTCGGGATCCGGCGGTAGAGGGGCATCTGGCCGCCCTCGAAGCCGGGGCGGGTGGGCCGGCCGGAGCGGGACTTCTGGCCGCGCATGCCGAAACCGCAGCTGGCGCCCTGGCCGGCGGCGATGCCGCGACCCTTGCGCAGCTTGCGCCGGCGCGAGCCCGTCTGGGGCTGGAGACTGTTGAGAGAGAAGGACGTCATGGCGGGCCTCAGGAGTAGATCTGCTCGAGGGAGATGCCCCGCTCCTTGGCGGTCTCCTTGTGGGTGCGCAGGCCTTCGAGGGCCTGCATGGCGGCGCGGGCGTTGTTGAGCGGGGTCTTGGAGCCCAGCCGTTTCGCCAGCACGTTCTTGATGCCGGCCAGTTCGAGCACGGTGCGGATCGAACCGCCCGCGATCACCCCGGTACCGGGGGCGGCCGGCCGGATCAGCACGCTGGCGGCGCCGTCGCGGCCGTTGCTGAGGGTGGGGATCGAGCTGGTGCGGGTGAGGGGCACCTTGACCAGATGCTTCTTGCCGTCGGCCACGCCCTTGCGGACGGCGCCGATGACATCGCCGGCCTTGCCGACGCCCACCCCCACCTGGCCGCGTTCGTTGCCGACGACGACGATGGCCCGGAAGCTCATCTTCTTGCCGCCCTTGACGGTCTTGGAGACGCGGCGGATCTGGACCACCCGCTCCTGCCATTCGGAGTCGCGTTCCTGGCCGCGGCGGTTGTCGCGGCCACGGCCGCCGCCACCGCGGCGGTCACCCTTGGCATCGCCGCGTCCACCGCCGCCGCCGCCCCGGCGCTGCTCCTGCTGGCCTTCGGCAGCGGCGGGGACGTCGGAGGCCGCAGGCACGGCGCCGGTCTGGATCTGGTCGTTGGTTTCGGTCATGGTGAGAGCAGGGATCAGAACTGAAGGCCCGCTTCCCGGGCGGCGTCAGCAAGGGCCTTGACCCTGCCGTGGTACAGGTTGCCGCCGCGATCGAAGACCACCTGCTGGATGCCCTTGGCGAGGGCGCGCTGGGCGACGAGCTGGCCCACCGCGATGGAGGCATCGCAGTTGGCGCCCGCGGTGACGCTGGTGCGCAAGTCCTTGTCGAGGGTGGACGCGGCACAGAGGGTGTTCTGGGCGTCGTCGTCGATGACCTGGGCGTAGATGTGGTTGTTGGAGCGGAACACGGCCAGCCTGGGACGGTCGGCGGTGCCGGAGAGCAGACGGCGCAGGCGGCGGTGACGCTTCTGGGTCTGCTGTTTGCGGGAGAGGGAAGACATGGGGGATCAGACGGATGACGCTCGAGCAGACCTCATTTCTTGCCGGTCTTGCCGGCCTTGCGCAGAATCCGCTCACCTTCGTACTTGATGCCCTTGCCTTTGTAGGGCTCGGGCGGACGGATGCCGCGGATCTTGGCCGCCTCGTTGCCCACCAGCTCCTTGTCGGGGCCGGAGACGAAGACCGAGGTGTTGTTCTCGACCGAGAAGGTGACCCCTTCGGGGGGAACCATCTCCACAGGGTGGCTGTAGCCGGCGCTGACCACGAGCTTGCGCCCCTGGACCTGGGCGCGGTAGCCCACACCGACGATCTCGAGCTTGCGGGTGAAGCCCTGGCTGACCCCTTCCACCATGTTGGCGACGAGGGTGCGGCTGAGGCCGTGGCGCTCCCGGGAGCGGCGGTGGCTGCTGGTGGGACTGACCACCACCGTGCCGCCTTCCTGGCTGACGCTGACGCCTTCCGGGAGAACGCGGCTGAGTTCCCCCTTGGGACCCTTCACGGTGACCGCCAGGCCATCGAGGCTGACGGTGACCTTGTCGGGGATGGGAATCGGGGCTTTACCGATACGAGACATGGAACAACTCCTGGGATCAGTAGACGTAGCAGAGCACTTCGCCGCCGACGCCCTGCTTGCGGGCATCACGGTCGCTCATCACACCCCGGGAGGTGGAGATGATCGCCACGCCGAGGCCGCCCAGCACCTTGGGCAGCTGGCGGGTGTTCTTGTAGATGCGCAGGCCGGGCTTGCTCACCCGCTGCACGGAGCGGATGGTGGGCTGGCGGTGCTTGCCGCTGTACTTCAGCTCGAGCACCAGCTGGCGCTGCACACCTTCGCCTTCCTCGGCGATGGCGCCGATGAAGCCTTCCTGGTGCAGCACGTTGGCGATGCTGCGGGAGAGCCGGGAAGCGGGAATCCTGGTGCGCTCGTGGCGCTTCTCACTCGCGTTGCGAAGGCGAGTGAGCATGTCTGAGATCGGGTCGTGGTTGGCCATGGTCGTGTCCGGGAGGGGGCTCAGGTATTGCGGAACGGCATTCCCATTTCGCGGAGGAGGGCCCGGCCCTCTTCGTCGTTACGGGCGTTGGTCACGATCGTGACGTCCATCCCCCGGATGGCATCGATCTTGTCGAAGGAGATCTCGGGGAAGATGATCTGCTCCCGGATCCCCAGGGTGTAGTTGCCCCGGCCGTCGAAGCTCTTCGGGCTCACACCACGGAAGTCGCGGATGCGAGGCAGCGCCAGGTGGATGAGACGCTCGAGGAAGGCATACATCCGCTCGCCCCGCAGGGTGACGGCCACGCCGATCGGCATGCCCTGGCGGATCTTGAAGCCGGCGATGGCCTTCTTGGCGCGGGTCACCACCACCTTCTGACCGGTGATGGTCGCCAGTTCGGTGATCGAGGCCTCGAGGGCCTTGGCGTTCTGGGCGGCTTCACCGAGGCCCCGGTTGACGGTGACCTTGACCACCTTGGGAACCTCGTGGACGTTGGAGAGGTTGAGATCCTTCAGCAGCTTGGGCTGGATCGTCTCCCGGTAGCGCTGTTTGAGTGACATGACGGGGGGATGGGGGGGCGCTTCTGGACGTGGTCAGAAGGCGGACGGGGGAGGGAGGCAGGGACGCGGAACGTGGGGGGCGTCGCGGAAGGGGGTGCGGGCGGCGACGCGATGGGGGGCGGTCAGTCGAGCACCTCCCCGGTCTTCTTGAGGCGGCGCTTCTTGCTGCCGTCCTCCTGGACGACGATCTCCACCCGGCTGGCCACCTTGTTGGCGGTGGAGTACAGCATCACGTTGGAAGCATGCAGGGACGCCTCTTCGGTGACGATGCGGCCGGTCTCGCCCTCCTGGGTGGGCTTGACGTGGCGGGTGCGCAGGTTGATGCCCTGCACGACGACACGGTTCTCGTTGGGCAGGGTGCGCAGCACCTCGCCGGTCTTGCCCCGGTCCTTGCCGGCGATCACCTGGACGGTGTCGCCCTTGCGGATGCGCATCTTGACGCGCTGGACGGGCCGGGCCTGGGGGGTTGCGGTGGCCATTTCAGATCACCTCCGGGGCGAGGGACACGATCTTGGTGAAGTTGCGCTCGCGCAGCTCCCGGGCGACCGGGCCGAAGACGCGGGTGCCCTTGGGGTTGTTGTCGTTCCCCAGGATCACCGCGGCGTTGTCGTCGAAGCGGATGGCGTTGCCGGTGTCACGGCGCAGCGTGGCCCGGGTGCGCACCACCACGGCCTTGACCACATCGGACTTCTTGACGCCCATGTTGGGCATGGCGTCCTTGACGGCGGCCACGATCACATCGCCCACGTGGGCGTAGCGACGGTTGGTGCCGAGCACCCGGATGCACTGGATGCGCTTGGCGCCGCTGTTGTCAGCGACGTTGAGGAAGGTTTCCTGCTGAATCATGGGAGGTGCCTCAGCCGGCGCTGGTGGTGGAGAGAACTTCGGCCACGGCCCAACGTTTGGTGCGGCTGAGGGGGCGGGTCTCGGTGATCCGGACCCGGTCACCCACGCGGCAGCTGTTGGCTTCGTCGTGGGCTTTGTAGCGGGTGGTGCGGCGGACGGTCTTCTGATAGATGGGATGGGGGAAGCGGTTTTCCACCGCCACCACCACCGTTTTGTCCATCTTGTCGCTGACGACGGTGCCGACCCTTTCCTTGAGTGCCATGGGGATCGAGGGGGAATCAGGAGGCGACGGTGGAGCTCTGACGCTCCTGCTGCACCGTCAGCAGGTGGGCCAGCTTGATGCGGGCCTCCTTGAAGCGGTGCGGGTGCTCCAGACGGCGGGTGGCCTGCTGGAAGCGGAGGTCGAACAGTTCGCGACGGACGCCGTCGATCTGTTCGCCGATCTGGGCGTCGCTGAGCGAGCGCACATCGGTGATGGTGGGACGGGCCATGGTCAGGACTCGACGGCGAGGGAGGGTTCGGGGGCGGCTGCCTCCTGATCGGCCAGGGCGAGGAACTTCGTCTTGACCGGCAGTTTGTACTGGGCCAGACGCATGGCTTCCTTGGCGATCTGGGGGGTGATCTCCGGGCCGCCCATCTCGAAGAGAATGCGGCCCGGCTTGATCACGGCCACCCAGAATTCCGGGTTGCCCTTACCGGAACCCATGCGGGTTTCGGCCGGCCGCATGGTGACGGGCTTGTCGGGGAAGATCCGGATCCAGATCTTCCCGCCCCGCTTGACGTAGCGGGTCATGGCACGGCGGCTGGCCTCGATCTGGCGGGAGGTGATCCACCCGCACTCCTGGGCCTGCAGGGCGAAATCGCCGAAGGCGATGGTGTTGCCGCGCGTGGCGATGCCGCGCATGCGGCCTCGCTGCTGCTTTCGGAACTTGACGCGTTTTGGACTCAGCATTGTTCAGGCCTCCTGATCACTCCTCGTTGGAGCGGTCTTCGAACTGTTGCGGCCGGCGGTTGGCGCGGCGTTTCGGTGCTCCACCCACGGGCAGCTGGTCCTGCTGACCGGGAAGCACCTCCCCTTTGAACACCCAGACCTTGATGCCCAGCACCCCGTACGTGGTGGTGGCCACCTTGGTGGCGTAGTCGATGTCGGCGCGGAGCGTGTGCAGGGGCACGCGACCCTCGCGGGTCCACTCCGTCCGGGCGATCTCGGCGCCGTTGAGGCGGCCGCTCACCTGGAGCTTGAGACCCAGCACCCCGGCCCGCTGGGCGCGCTGCACCGCCATGCGCATGACGCGCCGGAAGGCCACCCGCTTCTCCAGCTGCTGGGCGATGTACTCGGCCAGCAGGAAGGCGTCGGCGTCGACCCGCTCCACCTCGACCACGTTGATGCGCACCTGACGGTGGGCGTCGCCGAGGGTCTTCTGGATGCCGGTGCGCAGCTCCTCGATGCCGCTGCCCTGGCGGCCCACGAGAACGCCCGGGCGGGCGGTCTTGAGTTCCACTTCGAGCTGGTCGGCCTTACGGGCGATCAGCACGTCGCTGATGCCGGCGGCGGCGTACTTCTTGTTGATGAACGACCGGATCCGGTCGTCCTCCTGAAGGAGGACGGGGTAGGTCTTGCTTGGGGCGTACCAGCGGGAGCGGTGGTCCTGGGTGATCCCCAGGCGCAGGCCGGTTGGATGGATCTTGTGTCCCATCGGGCGGTGTCCTCGGGGGTCAGGCGGTGGGCGCTGCCACAGCAATGCTGATGTGGCAGGTTTGCTTTTTGATGGCGTAGGCGCGGCCCTGGGCCCGGGGCCGGAACCGCTTCAGGGAGGGCCCC
Source organism: Synechococcus sp. UW140 (assembly GCA_943369315.1). GTDB lineage: Bacteria > Cyanobacteriota > Cyanobacteriia > PCC-6307 > Cyanobiaceae > Cyanobium. The sequence goes on along the minus strand of CALRMW020000008.1, from coordinate 31,184 downwards.
ATGTCGGCGCTGGCCTGGCTGATGACCAGGGTGGCCGGATCGAGGCCGAGGTTGTGCTCGGCATTGGCGACCGCGGAGCGGAGCACCTTGGTGATCGGGCCCGTGGAGCGGTAGGGCATGAACTCGAGCATGATCAGGGCGTCGCGGTAGGTGCGACCACGGATCTGATCGAGAACTCGGCGCACCTTGGACACGGAACCGCGGATGAAGCGGCCGTGGGCCAGGGCCTGGGTGTCGGGTGTGGTGGTTGCCATCGGATCAGCGGCCTCCCTTCTTGTCTTTGATGTGACCGCGGAACGTGCGGGTGGGGGCGAATTCGCCCAGCTTGTGGCCCACCATCTGCTCCGTCACGTAGACGGGCACGTGGGCCTTGCCGTTGTGAACGGCAATGGTGTGGCCGATCATCATCGGCAGGATGGTGGAGGCCCGTGACCAGGTCTTGATCACGGTCTTGTCGTCGGCAGCGTTCTGCTTCTCCACCTTGCGAAGCAGGTGGTCGGCGACGAACGGGCCTTTCTTGAGTGAGCGTCCCATGGCGGATCAGGCGAACAGCAGAGCGGTGTGGGTCATCAGGAGTCGCGTCCGCCACGGCTCCGTTTGGAGGTGCGGCGTCGTTTCCGCAGCACGAACCGGTTGCTCGGCTTGTTGCGCTTGCGGGTCTTGAGGCCCAGGGCGGGTTTGCCCCAGGGCGTGACCGGACCGGAACGGCCGATCGGTGCCCGGCCCTCACCACCACCGTGGGGGTGGTCGCAGGGGTTCATCACGCTGCCGCGCACTTCCGGACGGCGGCCCAGCCAACGCTTGCGACCGGCCTTGCCGAGGCTGGTGTTGCGCTGCTCGGCGTTGCCCACCTCACCAAGGGTGGCGTAGCACTCCCGGCGCACCAGCCGCACCTCGGTGGAGGGCAGCTTGAGGGCGACGTAGTCACCTTCCTTGGCCACCACCTGGGCGCTGGCGCCGGCGGTGCGGACCATCTGACCGCCGCGACCGGCGTAGAGCTCCACGTTGTGGACGCTCGAGCCCAGGGGGATGGCCGAGAGCGGCAGGGCGTTGCCGTTCTCGATCGGGGCATCGGGGCCGGAGATGACGCTCTGGCCCACCGCCACGTTGGCGGGGGCAAGGATGTAGCGCTTTTCGCCGTCGGTGTAATAGAGCAGCGCCAGACGGGCGTTGCGGTGCGGGTCGTAGTGGATCGCGGCCACCTTGGCGCTCACCCCGTGCTTGTCGCGACGGAAGTCGACGATGCGGTAGAGGCGCTTGTGGCCACCGCCGCGGTGGCGGCAGGTGATCACGCCGCGGTTGTTGCGGCCCTTGTGGCGGTGCTTGGACACCACCAGGCCGCGTTCCCGGTTCTTGCCCGTGATGTCGCTGAAGTCGGTGACGACCAGCGTGCGGGTGCCGGGGGTGTTGGGCCTGTAGTTGCGGATTGCCATGACGTTTCAGACCCCTCAGGACTCAGGGAACAACTGGATGGCGTTGCCTTCGGCAAGGCGCACCACCGCTTTCTTCACCTGGGCGCGTTTGCCGGCGAAGCGCCCCACCCGACGGGTGCGGCGGGGGGGATTCATGGTGCTGACGCCGACGACCTTGACATCGAACAGGTGTTCGACGGCCGCCTTGATGTCGGGCTTGGCGGCCCGATGGTCCACCTCGAAGGTGTACTGGTTGATCTCGATGGCGCGGGTGGCCTTCTCGGTGATCAGCGGGCGACGGATCACGTCCGCCAGCCGGCCTGCAAAACGCTCAGACATCGCCGTAGACCTCCTGAATCTTCGCCAGTGCCTCTTCGCTGAGCACCAGCTTGTTGGCATGGAGCAGATCGAACACGTTGAGCTGATCGGCGGCGATCAGCTTCACCTTCTCGAGGTTGCGCACCGAGCGGGAGACCGCATCGGAAGCGCCGTCGAGGATCAGCAGCACCTTGGCGCCGGCGTCGATGCCGAAGCGGGCCAGGGCGGCGGTGATCTCCTTCGTCTTGGGGGTATCGAGCCCCTCGGCGAAGCCCTTCACCACGGTGATGTCCGCGACGCGGCTCATCAGGGCGGTGCGCAGGGCCAGGCGGCGCTCCTTGCGGTTCATCGAGACCGCATAGCTGCGGGGCTTGGGTCCGAAGATCACGCCGCCTCCGGGCCGCAGGGGGGTGCGGATGGAACCCTGGCGGGCCCGGCCGGTGCCCTTCTGCTTGTAGGGCTTGCGGCCGCCGCCGGCCACTTCGGCCCGGGTGAGGGTGCTGGCGGTGCCCTGACGGGCGTGGGCCAGCTGGCGGACCACGGCGCGGTGCAGCAGGCCGTTGGCGGATGTTTCCTTGGCGACCTTGAGGTCGAGGGGAGCCTTGCCGCTCTCCTTGCCTTGCCAGTCGCGGATCACACAGTCAGTCATGGGTGTTCTCCTCAGTTCGCTGCGGGGACGCCCACCCGCCGGGCCGGGCGGATGTCGAGCAGGGCGCCGGGCTTGCCGGGAACCGAGCCCTTGACGACGAGCAGATTGCGCTCCGCATCCACCTTGAGGATGGTGAGACCGCGCGTGGTGATCTGCTTGCCGCCGTAGCGGCCGGCCATCCGCTTGCCGGGGTAGACCCGGCCGGGGGTGGTGCCGGCGCCGGTGGAACCCGGTTCCCGGTGGTTCTTGGAGCCGTGGCTCATCGGACCGCGGCTGAAGCCGTGGCGCTTCTGGTAACCCGAGAAGCCGCGGCCGATCGTGTCGCCGCTGACGTCGACCTTCTGGCCGGGGGCGAAGTCACCGACGGTGACGGCGGCCCCGAGCTCGAGGCCGTCGATGGCCTCCAGCCGGTACTCCTTGAGGTGCCGCAGGGGCGCCTCGCCGGATTTGGCCAGGTGGCCCTTGGCGGGTTTGTTGACGAGCTTGTCGCGCGTCTCGCCGAAGCCGAGCTGCACCGCGGTGTAGCCGTCGGTGGCTTCGCTCTTGAGTTGGGTGATGCGGCAGGGACCCGCTTCGATCAGGGTGACCGGAATGGATTTGCCTTCTTCGTCGAAGAACTGGGACATACCCAGCTTCTTCCCGAGAATGCCGATGGACATGGGAGGGAGAACAACACCAGCTGGACTGCCGTGGCGTGCCGCCATGGATCCGGGCCGAGGCCCGACATCCGTGGAGGACCCGCTGAACGGCGGGGGGGCTGAATTCGTGGAATCGCAGATTGACCCGAGGGTCAGGAGCTAGCGAGGCGAATCAGCGGGCTGGGACTTGCCGGAAGCGGTGAGGCCTCGGGCAGTATCCCGACGGTCCTGACAGCGACGAGCGCTGCGGGAGTCGTACGGGCCGGGAAGGGTTCGTCACCACTGACGGACCCCGTACCGTTCTCTGGAGGCCCGGCTAGCGGACGGGCACAGATCATCGGCACAAGAGACAACAGTACCCCATGGTGTGCACCACCACCCCTGGGACCCTCATCGGCTGCCAGACTCAGCCCCGATTCGCCTGCCGCTCCCGATGCCCCTGCTGATGACCGGCCGTGGTTTCCGCACCGAGCTGGAGCGCTGCGGTGCCCTCGCCCTGTTCGTTCCCCTGGAAGGTGGCGCCGAGACGCGCCTGCTGCGGCGGCTGCGGGCGGCCGGTTACCGGGCCCATCTCACCTCCGCCCGCGGGCTGGGGGATCCGGAGGCCTACCTGCTGCAGCTGCACGGCATCCGGCCGCCCCACCTGGGCCACCACAGCGTCGGCCGGGCGGCCGCCGTGGGCGAGGTGCAGCGGGTGATGCCCCAGCTTGGCCCTGCCCTGGCCGGCGATGGCCCGGTGCTCCTGTGGCTGCTGGAGGGCCAGGTGCTGAGCAGCTCCGAGCTGGCCGCCCTCTGCGAGCTCTGCCGCCGCGAACCGCGGCTGAAGCTGGTGGTGGAGATGGGCGGCGCCCGGGCCCTCCGCTGGCAGCCCCTCGATCAGCTCGTGGCGGCCTGAACTGAGTTCACCCCATAGCCTGGGCCCGTTCCGCGGACTCCAGGCCCTTGAGTGAGCGGCTCGGATTGATCTGGGGTTCGGCCTTCTTCGCCGGCTCCCTGGCCCAGGCCACGGCCTGGCTCACCGGCCAGCCGGCGGTGGTGCTGCTCCTGGCGATCGGCCTGCTCACGGGCCATGCCGGTTTCGACCTGGTCCATCCCGAGAACCTGGGCGCCGGTCTGGAGCCCCTGGTCGGTCTGCTGGTGAGCCTGGTGCTCTTCGACGGGGGGCTCAACCTGCGCCTGGCCGGCCGCGATCTGCAGCGTTCGGTGCTGCAGCTGGTGCTGGTGCGGCTGGTGCTGGGGCTGCCCCTGGCAGCCCTGCTGGCCCACGTCCTGGCGGGCCTGCCCTGGCCCCTGGCGCTGGTTTACGGCGCCATTGCCCTGGCCACCGGCCCCACGGTGGTCACCCCGATGGTGCGCCAGCTGCGCCTGGCTCCGAAGCTGGGCCAGCTGCTGGAGGCGGAGGGCCTGATCCTCGAACCGGTCAGTGCCGTGCTCGGCCTGGTGCTGCTCCAGGTGATCCTGGGGGACGTGGGCAGCTGGCAGGAGGTGGCCTCCCGGCTGCTGCTGCGCCTGGGGGGCGGGGTGGTTCTCGGCGGCCTGGCCGGGCTGCTGCTCTCGGAGGCCCTGCGGCGCCTGGGGGCCGTCGCCGCGTCGCGGGGCTCCGAGGGGGCGCCCGCCGCCGCTGGCAACGGGCTGGAGCTGCAGCTCACCCTCGGCGTGCTGTTCCTGATGTTCAGCGGCTGTGAGGCGCTGCTGCCGGAGTCGGGCCTGCCGGCGGCGGTGAGCGCCGGGGTGGTGGTGGGGCTGCGCCTCGACGGGGCTGCCACCCAGCTCGACGAGCTGATCCGCCAGCTGGCCATGCTGGCCATCACCGTGCTGTTTCCCCTGCTGGCGGCCGATGTCTCCTGGGCCGAGCTGAGTCCCCTCGGCCTCGGCGGCCTGGGCTGCGTGCTGGGCCTGATGCTGATGCGCTGGCCCCTGATCCAGCTGACGGGCCTCGGCCTGCCCAGCCTCGACTGGAAGGAGAAGGCCCTGCTGAGCTGGATCGCGCCGCGGGGCATCGTCACCGCGGCGGTGGTGAGCCTGTTCGCCCTCGAGCTCGACCGGGCCGAGGTTCCTGGTGGCGCCACCCTCAAGGGGCTGGTGTTCCTCACCATCCTCATGACCGTGGGCCTGCAGGGGTTCACGGCCCCCTGGCTGGTGCAGCGCCTCGGGCTGGCCCAGCCCGAGGTCGCGGCGGAGACGTCCGGGACCGGCTGAGGGCCCAGCCGGTGGCAGGATCGTTGCTCCCCCGCGCGCCATCCATGGGTGCCTTGCTCCGGGGCCCCGCGCCGCTGCTCCGGCAGGACCCCGAGCAGGCCCTGGCCGCCGGCGGCTGGGTGAAGCTGATCGGCGGGGCCAGCAACCAGGATCTGGCCGCCATCGAGGATCTGGCCGGGATCCACGCCCTGGCCGGGGTCCACTGCATCGATGTGGCCGCCGATCCGGCGGTGGTGGCGGCGGCCCGGCGTGGCCTGGCCTGGGCCGAGGCCCGCGGCGCGGCCCGGCCCTGGCTGATGGTCAGCCTCAGTGACGGCCTCGACCCCCACTTCCGCAAGGCCTGGTTCGATCCGGGCCGCTGCCCCCCCGCCTGCCCCCGGCCCTGCGAGCGGGTCTGCCCCGCCCTGGCGATCGCCTGGACGGGGGTGGTGGAGGACCGCTGCTACGGCTGCGGCCGCTGCCTGCCGGCCTGTCCCCTGGGGCTGATCGAGGAGCGCAGCCAGGTGCTGGAGGCGGCCGGCGTGGGCCCCTTGCTGGCGCAGTTGGCCCCCGACGCGGTGGAGCTGCACACCCGGCCGGGGCGGCTGGAGGCCTTCGGCGATCGGGTGGCCCAGCTGGCCGCCAGCGGCGTGCCGCTGCGCCGGGTGGCGGTGAGCGCCGCCCTGGAGGGAGGGGCCACGGTGGAGGGGCTGGCGGCGGAGCTCTGGGCGCGGTTCCGCCTGCTGCGCGGGGCCGGCTTCCGGCCGCTCTGGCAGCTGGATGGCCGGCCGATGAGCGGTGATGTGGGGGCCGGCACGGCCCATGCGGCAGTGGGGCTGCTGGAGCGGCTGGGGCCGCTGGCGCCGCCGGGTCCGCTGCAGCTGGCCGGCGGCACCAATGCCCACACCCTGGCGGTGCTGGCCCGCTCCCCGGCGGCCGGGCCCCGGGCGGCCGGGGTGGCTGGGGTCGCCTTTGGGGGGGTGGCCCGCCGCCAGCTCCAGCCCCTGCTGCAGGAGGCCCAGGCCGAGGGGCGACGGCTCCTGGACCTGCCCCTGCTCTGGCCCCGGGCCCTGGCCATCGCCGAAGCGCTGGTGGCCCCCTGGCTGGCCCGTGGTGCCAGCGGCCCCCGGGGTCGGGCTGGCCCCGGGCCCGGCTAGAACGAACGGGCAGCTCCCCCCGCCGCCCCCTGGAGCCTTCGCCCCCCCCTTCCCTCTCCCCCCAGCGGGTCACCGACGACCTGGATCGTCTGCTGGCCGTGCTGCCGCCCGTGGTGCAGCGGGCCCTGGCGGGGCCGGAGCAGCGGGAGGGCCTGCTGGAGGTGGTGCTCGACCTGGGCAGGGTTCCGGAGGCCCGCTACCCCGGCCGCGTGCGGGCCCTGGGCAACGACGCGATCGAGCGTTCCGATCTGGCGGCGGTGCTGCAGCGCCTCGGCCCCTTCGGCGGCGACAACCGGGCCGGCATCGAGCGCACCCTGCACCGCATCAGCGCCATCCGCAACCGCACCGGCGACGTGGTGGGCCTCACCTGCCGGGTGGGCCGGGCCGTGTTCGGCACGGTGGCGATGGTGCGCGACCTGCTGGACACCGGCCAGTCGCTGCTGCTGATGGGCCGCCCCGGGGTGGGCAAGACCACGGCCCTGCGGGAGATCGCCAGGGTGCTCGCCGACGACCTGCAGCGCCGGGTGGTGGTGATCGACACCAGCAACGAGATCGCCGGTGACGGCGACATCCCCCACCCCGCCATCGGCCGGGCCCGGCGGATGCAGGTGGCGCGCCCGGAGCTGCAGCACCAGGTGATGATCGAGGCGGTGGAGAACCACATGCCCGAGGTCATCGTCATCGATGAGATCGGCACCGAACTGGAGGCCCAGGCGGCCCGCACCATCGCCGAACGGGGCGTGATGCTGGTGGCCACGGCCCACGGCAACGAGCTGGCCAACCTGATCCGCAACCCCACCCTCAGCGATCTGGTGGGCGGCATCCAGTCGGTGACCCTGGGGGACGAGGAGGCCCGCCGCCGCCGCACCCAGAAGACCGTGCTGGAACGGGCGGCCGAGCCCACCTTCCCCCTGGCGGTGGAGATGCACAGCCGCCACCGCTGGCTCGTCCACCGCGACGTGGCCGGCACCGTGGACCTGCTGCTGCGCGGCCAGCCCACCCACCCCCAGGTGCGGGAGCTGGGCGGCGACGGCCGCCTGGTGCTGCGCGACGACGGCCCTGTCCGCCCGGCCCCGCCGCCCGCCTGGGGCACCGCCGCTCCGCCCCCCCGGCGCCCCGGCCTCGCCCCCCTGGCGGTGGTGCCCCTGCCCGACCCGACGGCCCCCCGGCCGGCCCCCGCCGCCACCTCGGCCCCGCCGCTGCCCGCCCTGCGGGTCTACGGGGTGGGACTGGCGGCCCAGCAGCTGGAGGAGGCCGTGCGCCGCCGCCAGCTGCCGGTGCAGGTGGTGGAGGGCCCGGAGCAGGCGGATGCGGTGCTGACCGTCCGCGGCCAGCTGGGGCGCGACCCGGAGCTGCGCCGCCAGGCCCGCGACCTCGGCCTGCCGATCCTGGTGATCAAATCCGACACCCCCCACCAGCTGCAGCGGGCCATGGAGCGCCTGCTGGAGCGACGCCGGGGGGGAGGTGGCGCGGACGGGGAGGAACCGGCCGCACCAGCCCGCCTCGACGACGCCCATGCGGCCCTGGAGGAATGCCGGCTGGCGGTGGAGCAGGTGGTGCTGCCCGAGGGCCGGCCGGTGGAGCTGCTGCCCCGCAGCGAGGCGGTGCGGGCCCTGCAGGCCGAGCTGGTGAACCACTACCGGCTGCGCAGTGCGGTCTTCGGGCGCGGCCTGCAGCAGCGGCTGCGGGTCTTTCCCGCCTGAAGGGGCCTGCCGCCGGGGTGGACGCCGGCGAGTTGACGAAGGACCAGCCGCTGTGGGTAACTAGCAAGGCGCCGGTTTCGGACCGACGCCTGTCCCATCCCATGGGCTTGATTGGGCCGTCGCCAAGCGGTAAGGCATCGGGTTTTGGTCCCGACATTCCTAGGTTCGAATCCTAGCGGCCCAGTTTTTTCTCCCCTCCCCACCGGTGCCTGAACGCCCGCTGCTGGTGTTCGATTTCGATGGCGTGCTGGTGGACGGCATGGTCGAGTACTGGTGGTCGGCCCGGCGGGCGGCCCTGGCCCTGGTCGCTGGGGGAGCCGGCGAGCGCGGCGCCGGCGCCCCAGCCGACTGGCACCTGCCGGAGCAGGCACCGTCGGGGTTCGCCCTGCTGCGGCCCCTGATCCACAAGGGCTGGGAGATGGTGCTGATGGCCGCCGAGCTGGGACGGCCCAACATTGATCTTGACGCCGCCCTGGCCGATTACGACACCTTCCTCGGCGCGGCCCTGCGGCGCTGGGGCTGGACCACCGACCAGCTGCAGCAGGCGCTCGAGGGTCTGCGGGCCGAGGCCATCGCCACCGACCTCGACGCCTGGCTGGCCCTGCACCGCTTCTACCCCGGCGTCGAGGCTCGCCTGCGGCGCCTGGCGGCGGAGGGTGCCGACTGGGCGGTGCTTACCACCAAGGGCGGGGCCTTCGCCAGCCGCCTGCTCGCCGCCGCCGGTCTCACCCCCCTGGCCCTGTACGGCCACGAACAGGGCAGCAAGCCGTCAGTGCTGGCGCGGCTGCTGGCCGGGCGCGACCCCGCTGATCGTCCCCTGTGGTTCGTCGAGGACCGGCGCCCCACCCTGGAGCTGGTGCGGTGCACCCCCGGGCTGGAGGCGGTGCGCTGCTATCTGGTGTCCTGGGGGTACCTGGGCCCCAGGGACGGGGAGGGGCTGGCCCCCCTCGGGATCCGCTGGCTGGAACCCGCCGGCTTCGAGGCCCCCCTGGCGCTCTGGCCATGAACCGCTAGAGTACGCCCGTACTACACGGGATTGATACGCCGGCCTCTCCGGGTGGCACTGGTTCTCCAGAGGTCGCAGGATGGCGCCCGGTTCCGGCCCCCTCTCCCACTCCGCGCCTGCACGGCTCCAGCCGGCTGCGGCCCGTTCCATCACCCACCCCCACCATGCCTGCCGATTCCAGGGCCACGGCCGCTGCCGCAGCTTCTTCCTCCTCCAGCTCCCCTGCCAGCTCCCCCTCCACCTCCTACGTGTCCGCCGCCGCCCCCAGCGGCGACCCCCGGGCCGCCGCGGAGCGCGACAAGGCCCTGGGTCTGGTGCTCACCCAGATCGAGCGCAACTTCGGCAAGGGCTCGATCATGCGGCTGGGGGATGCCTCCCGCATGCGGGTGGAAACGGTCCCCACCGGGGCGCTCACCCTCGATCTGGCCCTCGGCGGCGGCTATCCCAAGGGTCGGGTGGTGGAGGTGTACGGACCCGAGAGTTCCGGCAAGACCACCCTCACCCTCCATGCCATCGCCGAGGTGCAGAAGCGCGGCGGCGTGGCGGCCTTCGTGGATGCGGAGCATGCCCTCGATCCGGTCTATGCCGCCGCCCTCGGGGTCGACATCGAAAACCTGCTGGTCTCCCAGCCGGACACCGGCGAGATGGCCCTGGAGATCGTCGACCAGCTGGTGCGCTCGGCCGCCGTCGACATCGTCGTCGTCGACTCGGTGGCGGCGCTGACGCCCCGGGCCGAGATCGAGGGGGAGATGGGCGACCTGGCGGTGGGCAGCCAGGCCCGGCTGATGAGCCAGGCCATGCGCAAGATCACCGGCAACATCGGCAAGTCCGGCTGCACGGTGATCTTCCTCAACCAGCTGCGCCAGAAGATCGGCGTCACCTACGGCAACCCGGAAACCACCACCGGTGGCAACGCCCTCAAGTTCTACGCCTCGGTGCGGCTCGACATCCGCCGCATCCAGACCCTCAAGCGCGGCACCGAGGAGTACGGCATCCGGGCCAAGGTGAAGGTGGCCAAGAACAAGGTGGCGCCCCCCTTCCGCATCGCCGAGTTCGACATCCTCTTCGGCCGCGGCATCAGCACCCTGGGCTGCCTGCTCGATCTGGCCGAGGAAACGGGTGTGGTCACCCGCAAGGGCGCTTGGTACAGCTACGAGGGCGACAACATCGGCCAGGGCCGTGACAACACGATCACCTGGCTGGAGCAGAACCCCGGGCCGAAGGAGGTGATCGAGACGCTCACCCGCCAGAAGCTCACCGAGGGTTCCGAGGTCACCGCCAACTCGATGAAGCCCCTGGCGGCGGCGGCCAAGCTGGCGGCCGCCAAACCCGCGGCCGGTGCCGACGCCGCCGAGATGGAGGAGCTGCCCGCCGCGGGCTGATCCCGGGGGCCCCTGAATCAGGCGCCCCGGGAGCCTGATTCAGGGCTGGGCCGGCAGAGCCGCTCCGGAAGCCCTGGTGCTGGCGGCGGTCGGCTCGGTCGTGGGCTGCAGCACCAGCACCACCCGCTGCAGTTCCTGGATGGCGTCGGCGCCCTCGAGCTTCACCAGCTCCTGGCCGTTGCGGGACTCCACCCAGCTGATGCCGAAATCGGACACCAGCAGCCGCACCATGTGGTTGTCACCCAGGTCGGTGACGAAGGAGGCGCCATGGCCGTCGCGGCCGTCGCCGCAGGTGTAGCAGGTGGCCACATGACCCTGTTTCCGCAGGGACACGGCCAGGGCCTGAAGGCTCAGGATCAGATCCTCAACGGCCGAGCGGTACTGCTCGGCCAGACGGAGAAACATCGGTCGTTCCCATCACGATCCGCAGATCATAAGGATTTCTTCCGATTCTCGCCAGGCGCCCCGGTCCCGCAGGGGCGATTGATGGGGAGACCCGCACCCGGGAGCCCGGGGCATCCCCGCTCAGCCGTCGGCCAGGGTCCACCAGCCGGCCGCCGGGCCGATGAAGCGCACGGTCACCCAGAACAGGGCCAGGGCGCCGATGCCGATCCAGGCCCCCTTGGTGGTGATCGCCACGAAGCGTGACGCCTGGTCGCGGGTCAGGGGCAGCCAGGGGGCGATGCGGGGTGAGGTGTCGACGCTCTTGCTCTTGTTGGCGCGTGGCTTGTCGCGGGGCGGCAGACCCTGCTCGGCCCGGCGTTTGGCTTCCCCCATCAGGCGGTCGGTGGCAACTGCCAGCAGGCTAGGAGTCGGGCCGCAGGCGGGTCAGGGCCACCCAGGGCTCCAGGGCGGTGAACACCAGCCGCCCCCAGCTGCGGCCCCGCAGGCGGCCGTCCAGCACCGCCAGCCGGCCGCCGCTGCGGCGCAGCCCCGCCACGCCCCGCTGCAGCCGGTTGAGGGCTTCGGGCAGCAGCAGTTCCCGGAACCAGTCACGGCCCTGCTGGCGCAGCACCCCCACCCTGGCCGCCGTCAGCGGATCCTCCAGGCTGGCGATCGGTAGCAGACCCACCACCACCTGGCAGGGCAGGGGCAGGCGCGGCTGGTGCTCCAGCCACCAGTCCCAGCTGCAGCACACCACCCCGTTGCTCTCCGGGGCCAGGTTCTGGTGGCACACGCGGCTGCCGAACTCGGCGGCCAGGCCGCTGGCCAGGCCCAGGCACAGGGCCGGATCGTCGATCAGCACCACCGACAGGCCGCTCTGGCCCAGCACCAGCCGCCGGCCCTGCTCCAGCAGGTGCTCGGCGTACTGGGGACTGTTGGGCAGAGGTTGACGTAGGGGGGCGTAGAGGGGCAGGGGGTCGGACAGGGGAGGGTCGGCCAGATCCAGCACCACCGCGGGCTTCAGCCCCAGGGCGGCACCGGAGGCGGGCTGGCCCTCCGCCGCCCGGCCGGTGGCCAGCTCCCCGATCAGCACCGCCCCCCGCCCCACCAGCAGGCCGGCCAGTTCGTTCAGGGGTTCGAGGGGTTGCCGCAGCAGGTTCCACTGCAGCAACGACGGATCCACCCGGGCCCAGCTGCTCCACCCCGCACCGGCACTCAGCCAGCGGGGCCAGGGCTCCGGCAGGGGCTCCAGCAGCCGCAGCAGGTGGCGCAGGGGGGCCTCGTCATCGTCGGCCAGGGCCACCAGCCGGTGGGGGGAGCGGGGATGGGCGAGCACCCGGCGGCTGAGCCGTTCGTGCAGGCCCAGCAGGCAGCCTTCGGCGCTGGGCTGGACGCGGCGCAGCTGGTCCCAGTGGCGGGGCTCCAGCTCCACCTCCAGGGCCTCGCGCAGGGCCGCCTCCAGCGTCTCGGCCTCGGGGATCACCAGTTGCCGTTCCCCCAGCTCGCCGTGGCGCCAGGCCGCCACCAGCTCCCGGTGGTCGAGCAGCCAGAGCCTGGTGCCGGCGGGGGCCCCGGGCCCTTCCCAGCAGGCCAGTTCCAGGCCCACGCTGCGCAGCCGGGGCCACTCCACCCGCAGCAGCCGCTGGCGCAGGGCCGGGGTCACCACCAGGGCCAGGGGGACCTCGCTGAGGGCCAGGGGCACCAGCAGGCTGATCCACCAGCTGGGGGCGGTGCCTGGGGCCAGCCGCACCAGGGTGTGGTCGGCCCGGCGCAGGCTGCGGGCCACCAGGCGGCTGAGGGTGAGGTGGTGGGGCCAGCGTTCCACCCCCTCTCGCTGCAGGAGAGCCTTGAGCTGCTGGTGGGCGCGGGCTTCCAACATCGCCGGATCGTAGGAAGCTGGCCCCAGCCGATCCGCAGCGACGATGACACCCCTCTGGCAGCGCGAACCGGTGGGGGTGGTGGGCCTGGGGCTGATCGGCGGCTCCCTGGGGCTCGATCTGATGGCGGCCGGGGCCCAGGTGCGGGCCCTGGTGCACCGGCCGGCCACCGCCGAGCGGGCCAGGGAGCGGGGGCTGGCTAGCGCGGTCAGCACCGATCCGGCCGTGCTGGCGGGCTGCGGACTGGTGCTGCTGGCCCTGCCCCTCGACCGGCTGCTGGAGCCGGATCCCGCCCTCCTGGCGGCCCTGCCGGCCGCGGCGGTGATCACCGATGTGGGTTCGGTGAAGGGGCCGGTGCTGCGCCGCTGGCGGCAACTGCTGCTGGCGACGGCCGGCGGCCCGGCTCCGTCCCGCTTCGTGGCCTCCCATCCGATGGCGGGCACGGCCCGGGCCGGGGTGGAGGCGGGGGAGAGGGGGCTGTTCCGGGGACGACCCTGGGTGGTGACCCCGGAGCCGGACACCGACCCGGCGGCGCTGGCGGCGGTGCGGGAGCTGGCGGAGGCCCTCGGGGCGCGCTGGCTGTGCTGCGACGCCGAGGCCCACGACCGGGCCGTGGCCCTCATCTCCCACCTGCCAGTGCTGGTGGGAGCGGCCCTGCTGCAGGCGGCCGATGCCGGGGGCGGCGAGGCCTGCGCCACGCCGGAGGTCGGGGCCAGCCTGGTGCGGGCCCTGGCCTCCAGCGGCTTCGCCGACACGACCCGCGTCGGCGGCGGCAACCCGGAGCTGGGGATGCTGATGGCCCGGGCCAACCGGGAGGCGCTGCTGGAGGCTTTGGCGCACTACCGGCGCTCCCTGGCTGGCCTCGAGGCGATGGTGCGACAGGAGGATTGGGGCGGACTGGAGCAGTCGCTGGCGCTCAGCCATCATCTGCGGCCCGACTTCCTCTGACCGTGGGATGCCGATAGGCTCCCTGCTGCATCGATGCCTCCGGGCCCGGCGATGAAGACCAGGCCATCGCGACCGTCTCCGCGCATCCGTGGCGCCAGTGGTGCCACTGGCGGCCGAGGGATCCGCAGCCGCCGGATCCGGCCCGGGTCCTCCCCCGGCACCGTGGTGTTCGTGGGCGAGCAGCGGCTGGCCAAGGTGCAGATCGATGTCATCCATTACGACGCCGATGGCTGGTCGGAGCATCGCGATTTCACGGTGAATGGCTGCGCCGATGCGGTGGCGGAGGGCAGCATCACCTGGATGAACGTCAGTGGCGTCCATGACGTCGCCCTGGTGGAGCGTCTCGGTGAGTGCTTCGGCCTGCATCCGATGACGCTGGAGGACATCGCCAACACCACCCAGCGCCCCAAGGTGGAGGAGTTTCCGGGTTATGTCTTCATGGTGTTGAAGATGATCGCCTTCAACGAAGACACCCAGACCATTGACATCGAGCATGTGAGCGTGATCCTCGGTGATCACTTCGTGATTTCCTTCCTCGAGGATGACGGCGACGTCTTCGACGGAGTGCGCGACCGGATCCGTTCCTCCGGCGGCCGGATCCGCTGGATGAAGGCCGACTACCTCGCCTACTCCCTGCTGGACGCCGTTGTCGACCATTACTTCCTGGCCGTGGAACGGATGGGCGACATCATCGAGGAAGTGGATGATCGGCTGCTGGAGGATCCCCACCCCGGCGACATCAGGGAAATCCATAGCCTCAAGCGGTCCATCCTCAGCCTGCGCAAGGCCGTCTGGCCGATCCGGGAGGAGGTGGCCATGATCGTCAAGAGCGAGTCGTCCCTGCTGACCGCGGAGAGCCGGGTGTTCTGGCGCGATCTCTACGACCACTGCATCCAGATCATCGATCTGGTCGAGACCCACCGCGACATTCTCGGGGGCATGCATGACACCTACCTCTCGATCCTCAGCCATCGGATGAACGAGGTGATGAAGGTGCTGACGATCATCTCCACGATCTTCATCCCGCTCACCTTCATTGCCGGCGTCTATGGCATGAACTTCAAGGAGATGCCCGAGCTGGAGTGGCGCGGCGGCTATTACTCGGTGTGGGCGGTGATGATCGTGATCGGCATCTCCCTGTACCTCTATTTCCGCCGCAAGCAGTGGCTCTGAGCGGGGGCGCCGGGCCCAGCTGAGGTTGTGTAGCCAATGTCACTTGTTTTGGCTTTTGTTTCTTCCCGATACGGTTCATTGCCGCTGCTTGCCCTCCGTAGGCAGAGGCGGCTGGCGTTTCTAGCGTGCTTTTGGATGCGGTGAACGCGCGTGAGTTTCCTGAGCGAAGCGATGCAGCTCCTGAAGGACGCCGGCACGGCGGCGGGCTTGTCCGAAGGGGCCATCAAGTGCCATGCCGGCTGCTACCGGGAGAACCTGTCCCGCTGCAGCGATGCGATGCTGCAGTACGAGCGGGTGTGGCTGCAGCAGCAGCTGCGGGCCCTGCGTGACTGCGAGGGCCATCCGGTGCTGATGGCGCGGGTGGGTGGCGAGGATCGGCTGCGCGCGCTGGTGTCCCAGAGCGTGCTGTTCCAGCTGCTGCTGCAGAACGAGTTCGCCCGGCGCGGCCTGACGCCCGAGGAGCCCCGTGGACCGGTGGTGGCGGCCGAGGAGGCCTGGGAGATCACCAGCGTTCAGGTCAAGCGCGAGTGGGGGATCCTGCCCGCCTGAAGCGCATCGCCCTGCTGCATCTGGGGCGGATCCACGACGAGACGCCGGCGCTGCGGGCCCATCTCGCCCGGCGCGGCATCGCCAGCGAGCTGGTGCCCCTGCCCCCGCTGGCTGGGGGCAATCCGGCTGCAGCCGGTGGGGCCCACTCCCCCGACTGGGGACGCTTCGATCTGCTCAGCGTGCGCGACTGCCGCGGCAGCCACCGTCACGGTGACTTCCTGCCCCGCATCCGGGCCCTGGCGCAGCAGCTCGAAGCCCTCGGGGTGCCCCTGGCCAACCCCCTGCCGGTGATCGAGGCTGGCCATGCCAAGAGCGACTACCTGCCGCGGCTTGAGCAGGAGGGGGTGGCCCTGATCCCCAGCCGCTGGCTGCCCCGCGGATGGTGCGGATCCCTGGCGCAGCTCCTGGACGCGTGCGGCTGGGAGGAGGCGGTGCTCAAGCCGGCGGTCGGCTCCCTGGGCTGGCACACCTACCGGGTGGGCCGCGATGGAACGCACCTGGCGATCACGGCAGCCGATGGCAGCCTGACGCCGGCAGCCGGTGCGGTCGATGGCTGGCTGGCCGCCCTGACCCGGGACCAGGAGGTGTGTCTGCAGCAGTACCTGCCCGCGGTCTGCCGGGACGGGGAGTTCAGCGCCGTGATGCTCGGTGGCCGTTTCTCCCACGCCGTGGCCAAGACCGTGGCGGCCGGCGGCTGGATCGCCCACGAACGCTTCGGGGGCGCCAACACCCCCCGGGAGGCCAGTGCGGCGGAGCGGCAGTGGGCCGAGGCGATCGAGGAGCGCCTGCGCCGGCGCTTCGGGGTGCTGCCCTATGCCCGCATCGACGGACTCCGTGATGGGGCGGGCGAGCTGCTGCTGCTGGAGTGCGAGCTGGTGATCCCGCGCCTGTTCCTGGGCGAGGGGGAGGCCTTCGACCGTTACGCCGACGTTCTGCTGGGCCCCGCCAGCACCCGCATGGCCTGGTAGCCGTCAAGGGTGGGGGGTTCGCTTTCGGGCAGCTCCTCGGAGCGGAGGGCCACGGCCACGGTGGCGACCCAGGGGCGGGTCCCGGCGTCGGTGGGGAACACCAGCACCACGGTGCCCGCCGAGGGGGTGGTGGCGGGATCCTCCGCCACGATCTCCAGGGCCACCCGGGTGCGGCGGCACTGGAGGGCACGGGCCTCCAGCAGGGCCACGAACTCGTCGGTGTTCCAGCGGGCCTCGGTGCCCTTGCAGGGGAAGCGCTCACTGAGGCCAGCTGCGCTCAGCTCCTCGATGGCGCTGCCGCGGCGCCCATCCCAGACCAGCAGCAGGTTGGCGTCATGGCTGAGGGCGTTGTGCTCCACCCGTTCGCGATCGAGCACCAGACGGCGTTCGAGCCCCTGCTTCTCGGCGGGCATCGAGAGGCACACCTTGAGGGCCTGGGCCACTTCGCAGCTGCGCCCTTCGCAGAACCCCCGATGGGCGGTGAGGATGTCGTCGGCAGCAGCCACGATCTCCAGGGCCGGCAGGCTCTGGGTCAGCTCCTGCATCATGGCGTTGAACAGAACACCCCCATCCCCGAAGGGGCCGCGGTCGGGATCGGTGGCCTCCAGCATCTGATCGATGGCGGAGCGCACCAGCTCCCGCCTCCAGGTCAGATACGTCATGGGGTTTCACTCCGGGTGCAATTTTTTTCAGTGTGTCCCCAGCGGCGAAAACAAGCCACGAGCTGTTACATTGGCCGCCTTTTGTATCAACGGCCACTGTTCAAGGTGTTGGATTCGTGATCAAACGGCGTCGCGCCGCAGCCGCAGCATCGGCGTTTCGCCCTCGAAGCCCTCGTCGTAGGCGGTGTCCTCGAGCTGCCCCTGCCAGCCAGGGGGCAGCGTGGCCAGCAGGGGCTCCACCCAGGGATGGACCTTCGGGCGCCGCTCGATCGTGTGGGCGGGGTAGAGGCGCACCTCCCGCCGGCTCACCCGAAGCAGTTCGGCCAGGGCGCGGCGATGCCATTCCAGGTCGAAGTCGGGTTGTTCGCTGAGCCCGCCGTCGGCGATCGGCGCATAGCAGAAGAGCAGGTGGCCGCAGAGCACCAGATCGAAGCTGGCCGCCGCGAAGGGAAGGGCCGGCAGCGCCGCCGCCCGGTAGGCCTCCGGGTGGTCGCGCCGGTCGGCCAGGAACGCCTCCAGGGCCTGCAGCTTGCCTTGGCGGAACCGGGACAGGTCGAACTCCGGCCGCAGCGAGTCACTGCGGGCCAGGCGCTCCATGGTGAAGGCGACGTCGTCGCGGCAGCGTTGTTCCAGCTCCGCCAGCGACAGGTCGTAGAGGGGGTCGGCCGCCACGCTCTCCACCCCGGCGGCGCGGGCCAGGGCGGTGAACGAGCCGGGGCCGCCGGGGCAGTCGAGCACCCGCTGGCCGCGCCAGTCCGCCAGATCGAGGTTGAAGAAGGCCAGGGCATCCGCCCCGGTGCGACCGAAGAACACCACCCTCGGCAGATCCATGCACCGTCCCCATTGCGGAGCAGACGCTAGCCGCCGGAAGGGGTTGGGCCGGCTGAACGCCCCCGGCTCAGGGCCCCCCGATGCGGCGCAGGCTGAGGGCGATGGCGCCGTCGGCGCGGCGCAGCTCGAGGGCGTCGCCCTCCAGTCGCAGGCTGACGGCCGTGGGCAGGGCGGCCAGGAACTGCCGCTCCTGCTCCATCACCCCGGCACCCGGACAGCGCCGGCGGGTCGCCACCGGGGTGCCGATGCGCAGGCGGGTGCCGTCCAGCCGTGCCGGGGCGGTGAAGCTGTTGCAGCCCGCCGAGCCGGCCAGCTGCCCGCCCTTGAGCAGGCGCACCGACAGGGAGGTGCCCAGGATCGGGCTCACCAGGGCCTGGCGGCCGTTGTTGAAGCCCGCCACCCGCCAGGTGCTGCCCACCAGCTGCTGCGCCTGGGGCGCCAGCACCAGCAGGGGCCGGCCGTCGGCGGCGAGCAGGCGCAGGCGCTGGCCGTCGAAGCGGAAGCTCCGGCTGTTCCGCAGGGCGCTCTGGAAGGCCTCCGCCTGCTGCATCACCGCTGGCGGGCAGGCCATTTTCGTGCTCATGCCCCGTTGCGACACCTGCAGGGCCGATCCCCGCACGGTGACGGGGGCGCCATAGCGGTTGCAGCCGTCGCTGCCGGCCACCCGGCCGTTCTCGAAGCGCAGCGTCAGGCTGGTGCTCCCCACCGGCGGGCGTTCCACCAGCCGCTCCACCACCCAGGCGGTGTTCTCCAGCCGGGCGGCGGACGTGGTGGAGGCGAGCGCCGTGGCCTGGGGAGCCGCCGACAGGAGCACCAGCGCTGAGAGTCCGGCCAGGACGGCCAGGGGGCGGCGCTGTTCGTTCGCTTGCATCGTGATCATGGGTGGCTCAGGAGCCCAGGCGGGAGGCGAGCCAGGCGCCGATGCCCCCGCGGACGGTGTGGGGCGCCACGTCGCGGTCGACCCACCAGAGCGAGAGCGCCAGCACGTTCAGACCGAGGACCAGGGCGTAGATCCGCCAGCCTTCCGGCAGCTTCATGACGTCGGCTTGCGATGGGGCCGACGATAGATCCGCCGGCGCTGGCCCCGTCCCTCAGGAGCCGGGCCGCCGCGGCAGCACCCGGCCGGCGGCGTCACGGAGCGAGCGGGGCAGCCGCTGCAGGTCGATGGGCCGCAGGGTGCGCAGATCGAAGCTGGTGTCCACCAGCCGGGGCGGGCTGCCGACCAGATCCAGCACCGTGAGGGTCTGGAAGGGGTTGGTGGCCTGGCCGAGCAGCCGGCGGGGGCCGCTGCCCATGGCCCCGAGGTGGAAGAGATCCAGCTGGCCCAGGCGGGCCGGGAAGTAGGCGTGCTGATGGCCGCTCACGTAGGCCTCCACGCCCTGGCGCTCCAGCAACTGCTGCAGGGCCGCCGGCTGGGCCAGCACCTCCCCGGGCCGGTCGCGGCCCTGGCTCACCGCCCGCAGCGGCAGGTGTCCCACCACCAGACGCCGGCCGGCCGAGCGGGCAGCGGGGCCTGCCAGCACCCGCTCCGCCCAGCGCAGCTGCTCCGCCGGCACCTGGGCGGTGGAGGCGTCCCACACCAGCACGAAGGCGTCCTTCTGGCGGATGGCGTAGTGGAAGGGGAAATCGCCGCTGTCGACGAACGTCAGCCCGAGGGCGTCGCGGCGCGCCCGCCAGAAGCGGGCCGCCTCGCGACGGTCGTCCTCGAAGAGGAAGCGGCCGCCGGAGCGGGCGCCGGAGGCGTCGTGGTTGCCCATGGCCGGCGCGAACGGCAGGCCGGCGCGACGCAGCGGGCTCAGAACGCTGCGGTCGAAGCCCGCCCACATGGCGGCCAGCCGCTCCCGCCCCAGCCCCGCCTTCTGGCCCGCCACCATGTCGCCGGCGCAGATCACCAGATCCGGGCGCAGCGAGGGAATCAGGGCCACGCCCCGGTGCACCTCGGCGATGTAGGTGGTCGAGCCGTAGGCGGCGTTGAGGTCGCTGATCAGCACCAGGCGGGTGCCGCCGCGGGGCGGGGCCACCAGGCCGGCGGCCGCGGCCAGGTCATCGGCCAGGGATCGGGCCGGCCGGATCGCCTGCCAGAGGCCCGCCCCCAGGGCCAGGCCGGAGAGCGTCAGCACCTGGCGGCGCCCCAGGGTCGGCGGCATGGCGGCTACGGGGCGATCCAACGCTCAGGATGGCCCCTCAGGGGGCGACGCGCCGGAAGGCGTAGCAGAGGTCGTCGTAGCCGCTCACCCCGCCCGCGCCAGCAGGCCGTGGGCGGCCGGCACGTAGTACAGGGCCAGGGCCGTGGCCCCCACCAGGCCGCCGGACACCGCGATCGCCAGCGGCGGCCAGAAGCCGGAGGGATCGAGCATCAGGGGCAGGAAGCCGACCACGGTGGTGATCGTGGTGGCCAGGACATGGCGGGTGGCGTGCAACACCACCGCGACGGTGGCGGCAGGGTCGCCGCTGCGGGCCAGCGGATCGGTGCGGATGGCGGTGAGCACCACGATCGAGTCGTTCACCGCCAGCCCGATCAGGCCGAGGGTGCCCAGGATGGCGGTGAAGCCGAAGGGCGATCCGCTGAGCTTCAGGGCCAGGGCCGCCAGCCCCACCGACAGCAGGGCCACCGAGGCGATCAGGGCGGCCATCCGGAAGGAGCGGAAGGACAGCACCAGGGTGGCGGTCATCAGGATCGCCAGCACGCCCACCGTGGAGAGCAGGTTGGCGACCGCCTCGCCGCGGGCATCGGCCTCGCCGCCGTAGGCCAGGCTCACCCCGGCCGGCAGCTGCCAGCCCTCCCGCTCGAGCTGGCGGCGGAAGTCCCGCAGCACGGACTCCGGCAGCGCCCCCGCCGTCAGGAAGGCCTGCACCGTGTTGACCCGCTGCCCGTCGCGTCGTTCGATCGCGGCCAGCTCCGGCTCCAGCCGCAGCCTGGCCAGGGCCCCGAGGGGAATCGGAGCATCGCTGCCGGGCGCCACCAGATCCAGTGAGGCCACCTGCTGGAGATCGCTGCGCTGGGCCTCGGCCACCTGCACCCGGACCGGCACGGTGGTGACCCCCTCCAGGATCGAGCCGCCGACGCTGCCCTCGAGGCCGCCCTGGAGCTGGCGGGCGATGGCCCGGTTGTCGAGGCCGCTGCGCCGGGCCTGCTCCTCGTCCACCGCCAGGGCGAGACGGGGCACGGCCTCGCTCAGGCTGGCGGCGGTGTGGGTCACCGGCTCCAGCTGGGCCAGGTGGCGGCGCAGCTCGTCGCCGGTGCGGCGCAGCTGCCCCAGATCGGCCCCCTCGAGCCGCAGCTCGATCGGCGCCTCGAAGGGGGGCCCCTGCTCCAGCTGTTTCACCAGGATCTGGGCCTCGGGGAACTCCTGATCCAGCGCCTGCTGGAGGGAGCGGATCGTGGTTCGGACCCCCTCCGCCCCCCGCAGCTGCACCAGGCCCTGGGCGTAATGGGGGGCGTTCTCCTCGGAGGCGATCATGTTGTAGAAGAACGGCGGGGCGCTCTCCCCGAGAAACCAGTGCACGTCGTCGACGTGGGCGTCCTGACGGATCCGCTGCCGCACCGCCATCGCTAGGGCCTCGGTGCGCTCCAGGGCGCTCTGCTGGGGCAGCCGCAGCTCGATCCGGAACTGGTCGCGGTTGGTGGGCGGGAAGAACTGCTGCTCGAGGCTGCCGAAGGCCACGAAGCCGAGCAGCGGCAGCAGCAGTGACAGGGCCACCCCCCGGCGGGGATGGCGCAGGGTCTGGAGCAGGGAACGGCGGTAGGGGCGGTCGAGGAGGGCCGGGGTGATCCCCTGCTCCCACCAGCGCACGTTCGGCCCCAGGGGCTGCCAGGACTGCAGCCGGGCGGTGAGGGCCGGGATCACGGTGAGGGAGAGGAACAGGGAGCTGGCCAGGGCCAGGATCACGGTCAGGCCGATGGTGCCGATGAATTCCCCGGTGGCCCCCGGCGACGTGGCGATGGGCACGAAGGCCAGCACGGTGGTGAGGGTGGAGGCCAGCAGCGGCACCAGCAGGTACCGCACCGAATGGCGCACCGCCTCGCCGGCGCTGTCGCCGGAGCGCAGCCGCTGCTGCACCTCGTCGACCACGACGATGGCGTTGTCGATCAGCAGCCCCAGGGCGATCACCAGGCCGGTGGCCGACATCTGGTGCAGGGGCACCTCCAGCACCCGCATCCAGCCGAACACCATCAGGGCGGAGAGGGGCAGGGCCGCCCCCACCACCAGGGCGGCCCGACCGCCGAGCATCAGCACCGACACGGCCACCACCAGCACCGAGCCGGTGATCAGGTTGCTGATCACGCCGTCGAGACGCTCCTGGACGTAGCGGCTCTGGTCGAGCACGGTGTGCAGCCCCAGGCCCGCGGGCAGGGTGGCCCTCACCGCGTCGAGCTGGGCGCGGGCCTGGCGGGCCCAGAGGTCGACCCGGGAGCCGGAGGCCACCGTGGCCGACACCACCACGGCCGGACGGCCCCGCACCAGGGCCAGGCGGGAGGCGGGTTGGCGCACCCCGCGGCTGACGGCGGCCACCTGCCCCAGACGGGCGCCGGCGCCGTCGGCGCCGGTCTGTAGGGGGATGGCGCGGATGCGCTCCAGGGAGTCGAGGGCGCCATCCACCTCCAGCAGCAGCTCGCTGCGGGGCCCCCGCACCTGGCCGGCGGCCTCCTTGGCGTCGCTGGCGGCGATGCGCCCGGAGAGTTCGCCCGGGGTGAGGCCGAGCCGGGCCAGTTCCCGGGCGCCGATCTCCACCCGGATCTCCTCCTCGGGTTCGCCGCTGAGCTCCACCCGATCGGTGCCGGGGAGGGCCCGCAGCCGGCTGGCCAGGTCGTCGGCCAGCCGGGTCAGCAGGCCCAGGTTGGCGGGGGTGTCGAGCTCCCAGGTGAGGCCGACGATCAGGGCGCTGGCGCCGATGTTGCCGTCGCGGAATTCCGGGTCCGTGGCCTCCGGCGGCAGGTCGGGGGTGGCGTCGTCGATCTTGCTGCGCACCTTGCCCCACACCGGCGCCACCTGGCGGATCGACTCCTTGAGGCTCACGGCGATGACTGAGGTGCCCGTGGAGGAGGTGGAGTTGAGGTGGTCCACCTCCTCCAGCTCGAGCAGCGCCTCCTCGAGGGGTTCGGTGACGAGGGATTCGACCCGCTCCGGTGTGGCCCCCGGCAGGGCGGTGACCACCAGGGCGTCGCGCTGGGTGATCAGGGGGTCCTCCAGCCGCGGCAGGGTCAGCAGGGCCGACAGCCCCCAGACCACCACCAGCACCAGGGTGAGCAGCTGCAGCTGGCGGTTGCGATGGAAGACATCGAACATCAGGGCGCCTCCGTCACACGGACACCCGGCACGACCCGGTGGGTGCCGGCGGCGATCACCCGGTCGCCGGGGCGCAGGGTGCCGCGGACGAGGGAGCGGTCGCCCTCGGTGTGCAGCGGCTCCACCAGGCGCCGGGCGACCCGCCGCCCCTGCTCCGGCGCGGCGTCGGCCGGCTCCAGCACATAGACCGACCAGAGGCCCCGTTCGGCGGCCACCAGGGCGGTGGTGGGCAGCCAGAAGCCGGCGCCCGTCTCGCTGCGCCGCAGGCTGAGGCGGGCCGTGGCCCCCACCGGCAGATCCTCCGCCGGCAGCCTCAGCACCACCGTGGCGGTGCGGCTGCCGGCATCGAGTTCCGGCAGCAGGGCGCTGACGGTGGCCTGCAGGCGCCGATCCCCCACCCGCACCGGGTGGCGCTCCCCCGGCCGCAGGTCCCGGGCGGCGTCGGGGGGCACCCCCACCCGCACCTCCAGGGGGGCGGACTCCACCAGGGTGATCAGCGCCTGGCCGCCGCTCACCACCACGCCCTCATCGAGCCGCCGGCGGCTCACCGTGCCGTCGAAGGGGGCCACCAGCACGCTGCGGGCCAGGTCGACGTCGATCTGGCGCAGGCGGGCCTCGGCGTCGTCCACCTGGGCTTCGGCCTGGACCAGACGGCTGCGCAGGGCGGCGCTGCCGTGGATCTGCTGGTCGAGGTCCTCGCGGGAGATCGCCCCCTGGGCATGGAGCTGCCGGCGGCGTTCACGCTGCAGTTCGGCCAGGGTGAGCTGCTGGCGCACCTCCTCCACGGCGGCCCGGGCCACGTCCCGCTGGGCCAGCAGCTGCTGGCGCTGGGCCCGGAGCCGGCGGCGGTCGAGGTGGGCCAGGGGCTGGCCGGCCACCACCCGGTCCCCCTCCTCCACCAGCACCCGCTCGAGGGTGCCGGGGAGCTCGAAGCCGAGGCTGCTGCTGCGGCCGGCCACCACCTCGCCGGTGTAGTCACGGCTGGTGAGGAACTGGCTCACCGGCCGGGCCGTCACCACCGCCACCGGCAGGGGGCGCTGGACCTGGGGGCGGGGCTGCCGGGACACCGTCACGGCGATCGCGAGGCCGGCGGCGGCCGCGGCGATCGCGATCGGTGGACCCCAGGAGGGGGGCCGGCCCCAGCGGGTCCGTCGCAGGGCGCTCAGCAGCGCTGGCGGCGTCGCTGGGGGCGTCGCGGTGGCGAAATCCATGGGGGGACGGCGGCGGGACCCCCTCTGCCAGGCACGACCTGTGCCAGGCACAGAGCTATGCAACAGATTGGGTATGCGCCAAAGTGTATGCACAACTTGTTGGGCAGGTCAATCGGGTCCGGCGGCGGCTGGGCCAGGATCAACGCCCCAGCCGCTGCGATCTCCCCCCTGCCATGGCCCTGGCGCACACGATCCTCACCGTGCTCTGCGAGCGGGATGCCAGCGGCTACGACATCAGTAAGCAGTTCGAGGAGACGATGGCCTGCTACTGGACCGCCAGCCAGCAGCAGATCTACCGGGAGCTGGCCCGCATCGAGGCGAAGGGGTGGGTCCGCTGCCAGGTGGTGCCCCAGCAGGGACGGCCGGACCGCAAGGTGTACGCCATCACCGAGGCGGGCCGCCAGGAGCTCAGCCAGTGGGCCGCCGAGCCCTCACTGCCCACCCCGATCCGCGAGGACCTGCTGGTGAAGGTGCTCGGCGGCCCCTACAGCGAGCCCGCCCAGCTGCTGGCGGAGGTGCGCCGCCGCCGCGCCGTCCATGCCGGCCAGCTCGCCTCCTATCGGGAGAAGGAGGCCCTGGTCCACAGCCATCCGGCCCTGCCGCTGCAGGAGCAGTACCGCTATCTCACCCTGCGGCGGGGCATCCTGTTCGAGCAGGAATGGATCCGCTGGTGCGATGAGGTGATCGCCTTCCTGGAGGGGCAGCCAGCGGATCCCGAAGGCTGACGGCGGGGAAGCAGTGGACCCGACAGGCGGCGCCGTGCCAGTGGCTGTTGCCCAGGCTCAGCGTCCCGCCGGCTCGAGGACGCGGTGGGAGGGAACCTGATCAAGGGCCATCAGGCGACGCTCCACGGCGGGCCCGTTCGCCTTCAACCAGGCCGCCATGCCGCGGCCGTCGGCCAGGCGCCAGCGGGCGAAGACGGCCTCGCTGAAAGCGCGGGTGGGGAAGAGGGCCACGACCAGGTGCTCGGCCGGGCGGTCGGCGGTGCGGGGAATCGACGCCGTGCGCAGCACCGTCGCCCCGTTGCGGCGGTAGTTGGCGAGGGCCCGGTTGGCCACATCGGCCAGCTCCTCCCCGTCGCTGACCCCGGGGTAGGTGTTGATCGTGACCATGTCCGTCCAGCGGCTCAGGTCGTCCTGGCCCGCCGGGGTGAACTCGTGCTGGTGCTGGGACGACCAGCGCAGCCGGTAGGTCTGGCCGCCAAAGTCCAGCGTCACCGGGGGGGCCGGGGGCCGCCTGCGGCGGGCGTGGCGATCGCTGCGGCCATCAGTCCAACGGTCAGTCCAGCCATCACCAGCAGGGCGGGCCAACGAAGCAAGCCACGGAGGCGGGGCATGGCGCTTCGCATTCAGAGCCCCTGCCAGAGAAAGGTGTTGAAGGATCGCTCGCCCAGCTGGTCCCGGTACTTGAGGGTGTTCTCGCTGGAGAGACTCACCACGGCGCCGAGCCGGTCGGTCAGCTTGAGGCACTGCTGGAACTGCGGGGCGCTGTAGCACTGCACATCGAGCTGGTTGCAGCCCGCCGTGGGCAGCAGGCTGGCCTGGAACGGCTGGATGCTGCAGAAGATGGGTTTGGGGTACAGCCGACGCAGCAGGTAGAAGTCCTCCAGGGAGTAGTTGGCGAAGAAGTGGTCGTCCACCTGGAGCGCGTCGCCGTGGCGGGCTTCGGCCACCAGTTCGTCGATCCGCAATCCCCGGTACTGGGGGGACTGCACCCACACCACGGGCATCAGTCCCTGGCGTCGCGCCGCCTGGGCCGCCTCCCTCCGCATCGCCTCCGATACCTTGCGGACATCGAGGAACACCACCTTGAACTCGCTGCCCCGGATGTCGGCCATCACCCCGTTCAGGGACTGCCGGGAGGCGTAGTACCAGATCTGGGGCTGCGACAACCAGGTGCCGTTGGGGGCCGCCTGCACTCCCGTTGCGCTGAAGGTCAGAGCGGCGGCCAGGGAGCGGCACCCCGCCACACCCAGCTCTCTCATGCAACGCAGAAGCATCGAACCGGACCCCGGGAGAGGCGGAGAGGGTTGGCCAGACCCGAGCCCCGGAGATCGGTTCAGTGTGGCCCGCGGTGGGTCGAACCGCCCAGGCGTCATGCCTTTTCGCCAGGATGACGACCTCAGTGTCAGGGCCACGCCCAGCCCGTTCGTCACCCCGAGAAACCCGTGCCCACAACCGTGCCGCCGCCAGTGCCGACAGCAGTGCCGCCAACAGTGACGACCACCACGTTCGCGGCGTTCGCCCAGCGGGCCGACTATTCGCTGCTGGATTCCCTGCGGGCGGATCCGCAGGCCAGCGGCGATGGCCAGGATCACCGGCCCCGCCAGGTGTTCTCCGGCCATTACGTGCCAGTGACACCCACCCCGCTGCCGGCGCCGGAGTTGGTGGCGCACAGCAGCACCCTCTTCCATGAGCTGGGCCTGGGCGACGGGCTGGCCCACGACGACCCGTTCCGCCGACTGTTCTCCGGTGACATCACGGCGGCGCAGGAGCCGATGCGGCCGTTCGGCTGGGCCACCGGGTATGCCCTCTCGATCTACGGCAGCGAATACATCCAGCAGTGCCCGTTCGGCACCGGCAACGGCTACGGCGATGGCCGGGCCATCTCCGTGTTCGAAGGCGTCTTCAATGGCCGGCGCTGGGAGATGCAACTCAAAGGCGGCGGCCCGACGCCCTACTGCCGTGGCGCCGATGGCCGCGCCGTGCTGCGCTCCAGCGTGCGCGAGTTTCTGGCGCAGGAGTTCATGCACGCCCTGGGGGTTCCCACCTCCCGCTCGCTGACGCTCTATGTCTCGCGATCGGAAACTGTCCGCCGGCCCTGGTACTCCCCGAACTCCCGCTCGTTCGATCCCGACATCCTGGTGGACAATCCGGCGGCGATCACCACCCGGGTGGCGCCGTCCTTTCTGCGGGTCGGCCAGCTGGAGCTGTTCGCCCGCCGCGCCCGCAGCGGTGCCCATCTCGAGGCGCGCAACGAGCTGCGGATGATCGTTCAGCACCTGATCGAGCGGAACTACCGCCAGGAGATCGATCCGGCCCTTGAGTTCACCGATCAGTTGGTGGCGCTGGCGGGGTTGTTCCGCGGAAGGCTC
The DNA here is from genome assembly GCA_943369315.1 of Synechococcus sp. UW140. Taxonomy (GTDB): domain Bacteria; phylum Cyanobacteriota; class Cyanobacteriia; order PCC-6307; family Cyanobiaceae; genus Cyanobium. The sequence continues at coordinate 3,756 of CALRMW020000008.1, read as the reverse complement.
ACGTCTCTGGTGGCGAACTGGATGCGGGTGGGCTACTGCCAGGGCAATTTCAACAGCGACAACTGTGCGGCGGGGGGCTACACCCTCGACTATGGACCCTTCGGCTTCTGCGAACTGTTCGATCCGCGCTTTCAGCCCTGGACCGGCGGCGGCCAGCATTTCTCCTTCTTCAACCAACCGTTGGCCGCTAGAGCCAACTTCCAGATGTTCTGGGCCTCCCTGCGGCCCCTGCTCGAGGGCAACACGGAGGCGCTGGCAAGGCTGGATGAGATCCGCGACGGCTTCGCGGAAGCGATGGCCCAGGAGCTGGAGGCGATGTGGGCCAGCAAGCTCGGCCTGAAGAGCTACGACGCCGCGCTGGTGCAGGAGCTGCTGCAGCTGAAGGTGGCCTCCAAGGCCGACTACACGATCTTCTTCCGCAGGCTGTCGGCCATCCCCGAGCACGTCTCGGCCCTGCAGGAGAGCTTCTACCTGCCCTGCTCAGAGGAGCTTGATGCCGAGTGGACGAGCTGGCTGGAACGCTGGCGGCATCAGGTGATGAGCAGTGGCGACCCCCGCGAGACAGCCGCTGCGATGCAACGCGTGAACCCCAGCATCACCTGGCGCGAATGGCTGATCGCCCCGGCTTACGAACAGGCGGCGCAGGGTGACTACGGCCTGGTCAGGGAGCTCCAGGAGGTGTTCCGCCATCCCTATGACGCACTGCCTGCGGCGCTGGCGGCGACCTATGACCGCCTGAAGCCCAGGGAATTCTTCAACGCCGGAGGGGTGTCCCACTACAGCTGTTCGTCCTGAGTGGGCGCTCAGGGCAGCACCCGTTCGGCCAACTGCTGCAAGCGACGATCCATGCTGATCAAGCTGGCGGCTTCCCGCCGGGCCAGCGCCAGATAGAGGCAGTCGTAAACGGGGTGATCGTGATGGCAGGCCAGGGCAAGGGCCTCGGCCTGCAGGTGGCGGTCGGGTTCCACCCGATCCACCAGATCGCTGGCCTCGGCCAGCAGCTGCTGGGGATCGATATCAGCCAGGTTCTCGGCCCGCTGCAGTTTCCAGAGGGTGTTGGCCACCTCGGTGAGCATCAGCTCCGGGGCCATCACCAGCGCCGCCTCGCGGATCTGCTCCGTCACGGCAGCAGCGGCGGGAACCCCAAGGATCAGCCGCACGGCAGCCGAGGCATCGAGAACGCAGGCAAGGGCCATCAGCGCTCGCGGTCGGCGCGGATCAGCGCTTCCGGCGTCTGATCTCCGGCCAGCGCGGTGGCCAGGGGCCCGCGCCGGGCGATGCGATCGAGCACCAGGCGGCGACGCTCGCGTGCATCCTCGCCGGCGATGGCCTCGAGATCCACCAGCGCCTGCTGGCTGAGGCTGCGCTTGTGCGCCTGGGCGCGGTGCTGCAGCAACCGGTGCAGCGGTTCAGGCAGGTCGCGGATCTGCAGGGATGGCATGGCTGCGCAAGTCGTTAAACCAGGTTACTCGCGGCGCATGCGCTTTGCATGCATCGCTCGACGCCTCGGTGACGCTTGCGCAGGGTGATGAGCAGCAGGTCGGTGGCACTGGGCTGGTGAGCGAGCACGCCTTCGCGGTGGATCCAGGGGGCGTCGGCGGTGAGGACGCCGTAGCCGCAAGGCTTCTGCGTAGGCGAAGCCTTCTCGAAGAGAAGCAGTGGGCGGCTTCGATCTCGGCGCGGCTGGAGCGGCCAGGTACGCGCAGGTTCAGGTTCCGCGATGAATGGCGTCAGAGGACATCGATGAACGTTTCCGCGTCGACTCCTGCCTGGCGAAGCACGCTTCCCAATGTCCCTACCGCCAGATCACGGCGATGGAGTGGCACCACGCAGGTCACATGGGAGTTGCCACTTTCAGGGTTGGGGGACTGTCTTCGCAGCACCATATGGCTGCCTTTCTGACGCACGATCTCGAAACCGAGGCGCTGCAAGGCGGCGATGACGGCTGATGCCGGCAGCCGAGGCAACTTAGGCAACGTTGACCTCGAAGGTGGTCAGCAGCCGGGGCGCCAGTGCCGGTTGCGGACATTCCTCCAGGTAAAGCTCGGTGGCTTCGCGCAGGTTGGCCAGGGCTTCCTCGATGGTGTCGCCTTGGCTCGCGGTGCCGACCTCCGGGCACTCCGCCACGTAGACCTCGTCTTCCCGGTACAGGATCGCCGTCAGGCGCTGGGGGGTGGCGGTCGTCATGGTCGCCGGGGTGGTGTGGACTCCAGTCTGGCGGGTCTCAAACCGCCAACGCCATCACCGGCATCTCCCGCTCCAGCCGCCAGCGAACCGCCATCGGCCGCTCCCCCTCGTGGCTCCCGTACCGCGCAAAGCCCAGGCAAACAAACGGCTCGGTGACCGTGCCCTGCCGGCGCTGTTCCCGCACGTAGCCGAAGGCTTCCGCGCAGCGGTAAAGGAGCGCCCATGAGCCGTGCGCCAAGTGGTGGATGTAGCGCTGGCCGGTGGCGGAAGCGGCGGCGGTGGTGGTGCTCTGGCTTTCCCAGTGGAACAGGGAGGGGCCGAGGGCCAGGTCGCGGTAGCGGGTGGAGGGGGAGAAGAGGGCTTCGCTCTAGTGCCTCCGGCACGCTGGCCTGCGGCCAGGTAGGCGCAGGGTGATGAACAGCAGGTCGGTGGCGCTGGGCTGGTGAGCGAGCACGCCTTCGCGGTGGATCCAGGGGACGTCGGCGGAGAGGATGCCAATGGCTAAGGAATGGGAGGATCCTTGTCCAACGCAGCCAGGAGAGAGCTTCTCAGGCCAGGCAGGTCGTTCTGGATCGAATCCCAGAGAATCAGCTGATCCACGGCTTCGTACACATGGATGATTCTGTTCCGTGTTCCGACGATGCGGCGTAGATCGGGAATGATCGCGAGCACATTGGGATCGGCTTCAAGGGCCCGCTTGAGAGCCTCTCCAATGATTTCGAATTTACGTTCCACTGCTGATTGGATCAGCTCGTTGTCAAGGTAGTGGTCAAGTGTGCAGTTGTCGATGAAGCGTTCAATCGCCTCGATGGCCTCAAAGGCGTCAAGCAGGCGTTTCAGCGCCTCCCTTCGCATTTCAGAGTTCCAGGAGAAGCCGGCGTGACGCGTCCACGTCTTTGCGGAAATAGGGATTGTGGATCATGGATTCCGTCAGGAGATCCACCGGACGGCCGAAGAGGGCTTCCAATTCATCGGCGAAGGAACAGAAGCGTCGGGCGTAGCCAGGCTCCCGTTGGCCTGTCATCTGCACGATGAAGTCCAGGTCACTGCTGGCAGGGTCGAACAGGCCCTTCGCCGCCGAGCCGAACACTTCGAGCCGATCCACGCCGTAGCGGTAGCAGAGGTGCCTGAGCGGCTCCAACCGATCGGCCAGTAAGGGCAGCAGCGGGGCGACCGTGTCCATGGGGTCAGGTTAATGGCCCTTTCAGTCCCTCACACCGCCAACGCCAGCTCCGGCACGAACGCCGCCGGAATCGCCCTGTGCAGCCGCCAACGAATCGCCATCGGCCGCTCGCCCTCGTGGCTCACGTAGTCGGCAAAGCCCAGGCAAAGAAACGGCAGCGTCACCCCACCACGCCTGTTCTCCTCCCGAACGAACAGCATCACCCGGCTCCCGCGCTCAACGTGGTGGATGTATCGCTGCCCGGTGGCGGACGCTTCGCGGGTGAGGCTCTGGCTCTCCCAGTGGAACTCCCACGGGGAGATGGCGTAGTCGTTGTAGCGGGTGGTGGGGGAGAACAGGCGCTCGGATTTCTTGAGGGTGATGAAGAAGACGTCGCACTGGGTGGC
>CALRMW020000007.1:0-125352 GCA_943369315.1 Synechococcus sp. UW140 | reverse complement strand
CCACGCTCTGCCGGTGCGGTGGACTCATCCGCCTTCTCACATCAGCTTTGACGGCCTCGCTGTAACGGCGCATTGCTCTGCTCCATCAAGCCCCCTGGTGGAAAAAGCGGTCAGGATGGAGAGGCGTCAACTTTCCTGGCAGAGGGGGCCTCAGGGCCTTCGTCCTCAATGTACCCTCGCCCACATTGATCATGGATGGGGCGTCAATCAGTGCCGACGACTTGCGGATGCCGCGAAAATCGCTGACGCCATGTAGCGACATGACCAACTGCTTCATGGCCATGGCTGATGGTCGCAGGGACATTGTCTTGCCAGTTGCCTTAATCTCTGTTGACCGCAGCCAGCTCAAGTATTTTCAGTAGACATACCTCTCCACCGGGCATTATCGCGCCAACGATCAATCGCAGAAACTCGGTCCCCAAGGTATTTCATCACGCTCTGAGTCGGACGTTTCTTTGATCCCATATCATTGCTCACTGCGCCCAGTACGGCCGTACCTGTGCGTTGGATGCGCTTCAGCGCCTGAGCCGGCAGATCGCGACGCACAAGCCCAAGGCTCACAACAAAGAGAATGCCGTCAAGATGCTGACTGATCAGCAAGGAATCGCTCAACTCCAGAGCTGGGGAAAGGTCGAAAAGAATGTAGTCGTAGCCAAGCAATCTGCGGATCTGCTCAACAACTGCGGCGCAGCGGTCAGAACTCAGCAGGCTGGGGGGATCGGATGGAATGGGTCCTGCAGTGAGAAGGTGCAGGTTGCCACGAAGTGCGTGGATGAACTGCTCTGGGGCACAGGAGAGATCGGAAAGCAGGGTGGAGAAGCCTTGCCCATTCGGAACTCCAAAAAAACTGTGCATCACAGGATGCCGCAGATCTGCATCGACCACCAACACGCGCTTGCCTAGATCGCTCAGCACTTGAGCATAAAGAGATGTTAGCATGCTTCTTCCTTCCCCTTGCATCGTCGAAGTCATAGCAAGCAATCGGGACTTCTTGTCTGTCCTGAGTAACCGAATATTGGTGTACAGATTACGCAGAGCCTCCCTGAGAGGCCTGTCCTCCAACAGCTCGTCTATCGCCTTTCTGCCTGTTTCTTCCTGGATTGAAAGCCTTTGTAGGTAGGCCACACTCCCTAGAAGCGGTAGCCCCAATACCGGCTCCAGCTCTTGCGAGGTATGAAAAACATTATTCATCTTATCACGTAGGAACGCTGCACCTGCACCGGTGCCTACTCCCAACAAAATAGACACAAGCATAGTCTGGAAAACTTTGGGCTTAGAGAGCCTGTTCTCGAAGATTGGCGGTGAGATCACTTTCCAAGGAACCATGCGCTGAGCCATTAATAGCCGAAACTCTTCCCTCGCTTTGATGTAAGCCGTTAGATTGGCGTTGGCTACATCAAGGCGCTGTTGGATGGCATCATTCTCCTTAATCAGTGCTGGATTAAGGCTGAACTTCTTTTGAAGTTCTGTCTGCTGGCGTTGGATTTCAGTCATTTCTCCATTGATCTGCCTTAGGGACGCTTCTATGGCATCCAATTGTCGCTGCTGCAGTAATGGTTTAACGCGTCTGATCCTTGCTTTCAGACTCTGCACAATGGGAGAGGTGGGTTGAAAGGAGGCTTCCGCCACCGCCAGGTCTTTTTCCAGTTGAGTCAGGTCTGCCTGCAACTGGTCAAAACCTACATCCGCACGGCTCTCGATGCTCCCAATAGGATTTCGCTCCGTGCTGAGGCGCTGGACCCCTCCGGGAATCTGCGGGCTGTTGAGGTTGCCCGCGCGAACAGAAGCAGCCAAGGCATTTAGCTCTGCTTCTTTTCTGAGTAATTCATCACGTCTTTCCTTTAGTCCTTCCAACTGCTTGACAATCGCATCACCTTCTGTTGAAGGGTCAAGTAATCTGTTACGGATCCGAAAATCTGATAGCTGTGCTTGTATCGCAGACACTTTAGTTTGCAATGCTGGAGCCTGTTCGTTCAGGTAGTGGATGCCTTCTGCAAGCTTTTCTCGGCGTTGATTCGTGGAGAAGTCAAGATAATCATTTTTCAGCGTATTCAAGATCTGCTCCCCTTCTTTTGGGCTCTTCCATTTCAGAGAAATGTCCAGGACGCTTGATGAATCCCCCGATCGCCTTTCAATCGTAAGGTTCTCCGTGAGCTTCTCTTCACTGATGTTCATCCGCTTGGAAATCGGTTGAAGCAGTAGCGGACTCATCAGCACATCGATAAGATCCTGAGAGATCTGGATGTTTGGTACCCTGCTGGATTGCAGAGCCAAACCCTTCAGATCACTGGCGGAGTCCGAAGTCTGGCTTTGAACGACAGAGCTGACGGGATCCCCTACTAGAAGGCTGAATCCCCCCTCATAAACCGGCGAAAAGATCCGCTGGTACAACGTGAGGGCGGCACCTAGGCCAACAGTCGCCGCCAGTATCCCGAGCGCAAGGGGCATCTGCCGGCGCAGAATCGCCAGCAGCATGCCCAGATTGATGGATTCATCTGTATCATTCTCCGTTTGGGGTTCAATGTTCTGGGGAATCAGTACGAATTCTCCTGAAGTGCTGCCAAGACGCAGTGGCTGAACTGAGGGTGCAGGATCTTCGTGCTGAGGGGAATGATCTGACATCATCAAATAAATCTGAGCTTGGTGAAGATGATGGAAACTGTTGCTTGTGGATGCGCTTGCATCGGTGACCCAAGACTGACGATGCTGTCGCCTTGGGTGGAGGGTGTATCGACACCAATAACGTTCATGGTCCGCCGGAGAACAAAAGAGAAACTGACTTTAGACATCCCCTTCATGGTAAATAAACTTTAGCTGTTTCTTGCGGGGCGGCAACGCTCCCCGTCGTCTGCTCTGTTCCCGCGGACGGTTGGGAGGGTTGAGGGGACCTGCTCCTCCGTTCCTTTTCAATGCGAGCCCATCAGCCAGTCGGTGAAAGCGGATGCAGCATGGATGCATCCGCTTTGCGGAATTAATGCAACTCTAATGTCAGCTTAATGAAAGTCCTGCACGGCAAAGGCCCGCTGAGGGCTTTGATAGCCTATCCTTTGCGCTTAGTGAGTATGACTTAAGAGAGCATGAGCCTGTCGAGTCGGCCCAGGTTGACCGTTTCCAAGGCTTATTCGCCCAGGCGGCCTTCAAATCTGGGTGTCAGTACGATCCCGCCCTCAGCTCAGAGGGATAATCAACTCAGATGGACACGCTTTCTGCCTGTCAATGGCAAGGACTTTGTTGCCCTGCAGAAGCTCTTCGATCCACTATTGGCTGGTTGGTTGTTCTGGTACACCAATCTCCACCCGAACCTTGAGGCGAATAGCATCCTTTTACACGCCTCGCTATCGGTAGTCGTGCTGCTTACGGCATTGTTTCTGTCTGATTCCAATGTTTATGAAGGTTATCGTAAGAGTCGATTGTGGACATTGCTTGGAAGGGTGACCAAGGGCTGGCTGAAAATCGTCACCACGCTAATCATTATCGCGTACTTTGCAAAAGTAAGCTCACTCTTTTCCCGCGTCAGCTTTATCTCTTGGACCGTTTTAGGTTGGCTCCTGCTCATTGTGGCCCACATTGGTACCCAAAAGATTCTGCGCTACCTCCGCAGACATGGTGCCAACAGCCAGCACATCGTTTTCTTGGGAAGCCGACATAGTGCTGTTCACTTTTTCCAGCAGGTGCAGCAGTTGCCCTACCTGGGCCTGAATTTTAAGGCATGGTTTTCAACGGATTCCCATGCTGCTGCTACAGCTCTACCTCCTGGCATGCCTGCTCCCGTTGGGGATATTGGTATGCTGGAACATTGGCTTCGTGACAATCAGGCTGACCAGATCCATTTCTGCAGTTCTGATCTCAGTGATCATGATATTTCGATGAAACGGCTGGTTGCTATCTTGGGTAACACGTCTCTGCCTGTCTATTACGTCCCAGAATGGGTGCATTCAGGAATGCGTTGCAACGTTGAGCAGTTGGGAAGCCTGTTCCTGATTGAGTTGTGGGGGAATGAAGACCTAAACTTGAAGCTTCAAGTCAAACGTTTCTTTGACTTTTGCGCAGCTTCAGTGCTCATTCTTCTTCTTTCGCCCCTTCTGTTGCTTTTGGCTGTCTGTGTGAAGTCCAGCTCTCCTGGACCCATCATTTTCCGGCAGGATCGCTACGGGCTTAAAGGTGAGCGTTTTTCAATCTATAAATTCCGCACGATGACCGTGATGGAAAAGGGTGATCAGCCTGGTCTTGAGCAGGCCCGCCGCAACGATCCACGCATCACTCCCATCGGTAAATTCATGCGCCAGTGGTCTCTGGATGAGCTGCCGCAGCTTTTCAATGTTCTCAATGGCTCGATGAGTCTGGTGGGCCCGCGCCCCCATGCTATTGCGCACAACGAAGAATACAGAAGGTTGATTACCGGATACATGCAACGGCATCAGCTCAGGCCTGGAATCACTGGTTTGGCCCAAGTGAAGGGTTTTAGAGGTGAGACGTCCAAGTTGTCGAGCATGAAAAACAGAATCGAGGCCGATTTGCAGTATCTCAAGGATTGGTCTTTCTTGCTAGACATCGAGATCTTGGCAAAGACTCTTTTAAGGTTGAAGTCTGTCAATGCCTATTAATAGCCGCATCCACCAGCAGTCCAGTGAGATCCTCGCGGCCGAACACCTGGCGATAGGCGGCCGTGCTGGTGCACAGAACCACCGGCACCGCCACCAGCAGCCCTACGAAGCAGGCCAGCAGGCCCACCAGCACGATGGCAAATTCCACCAGGGCCAGCAGCAGCACCGAGCCCCACTGGGGATCGAGCAGGGTGCGGCCGCGGGTGATGGAGTCGATCGGTCCGCGGCCTTCCAGCAGGGCGATCTGGGCCAGGAACTTCTGGTTCACCGCCAGGTAGATCAGCACCGTGAAGGCCGCCAGGAACGGGAGCACGGCGAGGATCTGGTTGAGTTGGGCGCCGGCGACCCCCACCAGGGCCGCCACCATCAGGATCGCGATCATCAGGATCCCCAGCGCCAGGCCGTTGCGGAACAGCCGCCAGCTGGCCTGCCCATCCCAGCGGGTGAAGGTGCCCAGGGCCGGCTTGCCGCCGGAGAGGGCGCTCCAGGCGCCCCGAACCAGGCCCGTGGTGCTCCACAGGCTCACCAGCACGCTCAGGATCGAGCCCACCACCAGGCGGACCACCTCCACCGTCGTCACCACGGCGGCCTCGTCAGGGTCCACCTGGCCCTGGATCAGCGAGCAGACGCTGCTCAGCACCCCCGCCAGGAGGGTGAAGCCGACGAACACCCAGGGGGCCCGGGCGAAGGCCTGCCAGCCCTGCTTCACGGCCTCGATCACCTTCAGAGAGGATCCGCCGCTGGGATCCTGCATCAGAGACACGGCCATCGCTCGGGGGGGAGTTGCCGGGAGGTTAGGCAGCACCCCACGGGCAGCCACCCCATCGGTGCGAAGCGTTGCATCCGGTACCACCCCGCTGGATCGGCGATCAGCCCGGATCCAGGAACTTCAGCGCCGCCTGGGTGCGGTTGCTCACCTGCAGTTTCTGAAAGATGGTGTGCAGATACACGCGCACCGTCCCGGTACCCAGGCCGAGGCTGGAGGCGATCTGGCGGTTGGTGAGACCGCCGGCCATGGCCGCCAGCACCTCCCGCTCCCGTGGCGTCAGCAGCGCCAGGGACGGTTCCGGCGGGGCGGCGGCAGGGGTGTCCCGGCTGCGCAGGGCCCGGGTGGCGGAGCGGTCCCACCAGCTGGCCCCCTGCTCGACGCTGGTCAGGGCCGTTTCCAGGTGCGTCAGGGCCTCCGCCTTGTGGAGATAGCCGCTGGCGCCGGCGTCCCACAGCCGCTGCACCCAGCGACCGTCGTCCTGGCTGGTGAGGACCAGCACGGGCAGGTCGAAGCCGTCGCTGATCCGCCGGCAGGTCTCCAGGCCCCCCAGCCCGGGCAGGCCAATGTCCAGCACCACCACATCGGCCGGGGCCGCCGCCAGGGCCTCCAGGCCCTGTTCGCCGTCACTGACCGACCGGACGGCGGTGACCGCCGGCAGGCGCAGCAGGAACGCCTCGATCCCCACCCGGAACGCCTCGTCATCCTCGATCAGCAGCACCCGCATCAGGCTGGCGGCTCCTCAAGCGGCAGGCGCACCTCGATGCTGGCCCCGCCGGTGGGCAGGTTGCTGGCCCGGATGCGGCCCCCATGGGCTTCGGTGATCTGCCGGGAGAGGTAGAGGCCGAGTCCGCTGCCCCGCTGCTCCGGATCGCTCTGGTAGAAGCGCTCGAACAGGTGGGGCAGGCTCGCTTCGGGGAAGCCCTGGCCCCGGTCGCTGACGGTCACCACCACCTGGCCCTGCTGCCGCTGCAGGTCGACCCAGACGCGCTCGCCCCGCAGGCTGTGGTTGATCGCATTGAGCAGCAGGTTCTCCAGCAGCCGCCGCAGCCCGCCGGGATCCCCCGGCAGGGTGAGGGGGCCTGGGCCGGTGGGTTGGCGCTGGATAAGGGTCACCTCCCTCTCGCGGGCGATCGGACCCACGGCCTCGATCGCCTCGGCGGCGAGGCGCCCCAGGTCGCAGCTCTCCGGTTGCAGCCAGAGGCCCTCCTGGTCGGCGCGGAACAGCCGCAGCAGGTCCTCGATCAGCCGCAGGCTCCGCTCCTGGCTGGCGAGGATGGCGCCGGTGCCGCGCTCCAGCAGGCTCCCGGAGCTCGGACCGGCCTCGAGGGCCATCATCCGCGCGGTGGCGATCGTGCCCAGCACGGGGGTCTTGAGGTCGTGGGCGAGGGTGGCGATCATGTCCCGGCGCAGGTCCGCCTGGGCCAGCCGCACCTCCAGATCCACCTGCTGCCGCAGCAGGTGGCGGTTGTGCAGGCACAGGAAGGTGGTCACGGTCAGGGCCAGGCAGACCAGCAGGCGATCCACCAGCACCGCCCTCCAGTCGGGATCGGGCACCGGCGCCACCAGGTTCACCAGGGTCAGCCCGCAGCAGATCGCCAGGAAGGCGAGGGCGTCGCGGCGGTCGCGATGGGGGGCCCCGATCACCAGCGGGATCACGTAGAGGTAGCCGAAGACGATGTGGGGCGGCGTGGCCAGCTCCAGCAGCAGGATCAGGCCGGTGAGTGCCCACAGCGGCCCCGGGGATCGGGCCAGCCGGCGCAGGCGGCCCGTCTCGCCGGCCAGGCTGGGACTGCTCATGGCTCCTCGGCGGGGCCCGGCGCCGTGGTGTCGGAGATCAGGTGCAGATCGATGCTGAGCCCCCGCAGCTGCTGCTGCAGCCGTTCCGAGATCGGCCGGCGCAGCAGCACCTGCCAGCGGGAGCGCAGCGTCTGCCCCAGCACGATCTGGGTGATGCGCCGCTCGCGGGCCACCCGGGCGATGGTGCCGAGCACGTCGCTGCTGTCGATGCGCAGAAAGGTGCCGCCCACGTCCTCGCACAGGGTGGCGCAGGCCTCGAGCCGCAGGGTCTCCTCCCGGCTGAGGAAGCGGCCGGGATCCTGGATGGTGAGGGCCAGCAGCGGCGCGTCCATGGTGCTGGCCAGGCGGGCGGCGCGGCGCAGCAGCCGCGTCGCGCTCGGATAGGCCGACACGCACACCATCACCCGCTCCCGCAGGCCCGCCGCCGTGGGCTCCTCCTCCTCCACCCGGTCGGCCACCTCCCGCAGCGACAGCTCCCGCAGGGCCACCAGGTGGCGGCGCTGGAAGAAGTTGGCCAGGGCCTGGGGGATCTTCTCCGGCGCGTACACCTTGCCCTCCCGCAGGCGCTCCTGGAGGGTCTCGGGGGTGACGTCCACCAGGACCACCTCGTCGGCCTGCTCCAGCACCCGGTTGGGGATCCGCTCGCGCACCACCACCCCGGTGAGTTCGGCCACCAGATCGTTGAGGCTCTCCAGGTGCTGGATGTTGAGGGTGGAGTACACGTCCAGCCCGGAGAGCAGCAGGGCCTCCACGTCCTGCCAGCGCTTGCGGCGTTCGCTGCCCGGGATGTTGGTGTGGGCCAGCTCGTCGACCAGCACCAGCTGGGGGCGGCGTTCCAGCACGGCGGCCACGTCCAGTTCCTCCAGGGTCACCCCCTGGTAGAGCAGGCGCTTGCGCGGCACCTGCTCCATCCCTTCGGCCTGGCGGGTCGTTTCCTGGCGGCCGTGGGTCTCGAGCAGGCCGATCACCACGTCGGTGCCCTCCTTGAGCAGCTCGCGGCCCTCCTGGAGCATGCGGCAGGTCTTGCCCACGCCCGGGGCCATGCCGATGAACACCTTGTGGCGGCCCCGGCCGCGGCTGGAGCGGATCAAGGCACCAGCTGGTCGAGGGCGAGGTTGAAGGCCAGCACGTTCACCAGCGGCGGCCTGGCCAGGCCGAGCAAGGGCCGGTGGCTGTGGCGCTCCAGCAGGGCCTCCAGCCGGTCGGGCGGCAGCAGGCGGGCGGCGGCGATCCGCGGCAGCTGCTGCCGGGCCGCCTCCAGGCTGATGTCGGGGTCGAGGCCCGACCCGGAGCTGGTGAGCAGATCGGCGGCCGGCCTGGCCACGCCGCGGCCGGCCCAGGCGGCGGCCTCGGCCGCGACCCGTTGGGCCAGGTCGGGGTTGCCGGGGGCCAGGTTGCTGGGGCCCGAGGCGGGGGCATCGCCGCCGCCGTAGGCCACGGCGCTGGGCCGGCCCTGCAGGTAGCGATCGCCCGTGAAGGCCTGCCCGATCAGGGCCGAGCCCACCACCCGTCCGTCGATGCGCACCAGGCTCCCTTCGGCCTGCCGGGGGGCGGCGATGCGGGCCAGAGCGAGCATCGGCAGGGTGATCACCACGACGGTGAGCAGCCAGAGCACCAGGGTGAGGCGCAGGCCCTGGCCGAGGCGGGAAAGGGCGTTCATCAGAATTTCTCCGGGCGGACCATGGCGGTGAAGAGATAGGCCGAGAGGGCCAGGGTGACGCTGATCAGCAGGGCCAGGGCATGGCTCTGGAGGCTGTCCAGGCGGCCCCGCTGCAGGGGGGCGAGCAGCACGGTGCCGGCGGCGAGCAGCAGGGGCAGCCAGAACAGCGGACGCTTGAGCAGATCCATCGGGAAGGGGTCGCAGCGGAGGACGGTTGGGAGCGAAGCGGAAGACGGAGGCAAGCGGAGCGGCCGGCTCAGAGGAGCCGCAGGGAGCCGATGGCCAGATCGATCGCCTTGATGCCCACGAAGGGGGTGATCACGCCCCCGAGGCCGTAGAGCAGCAGGTTGCGCCGCAGCAGCTGGTCGGCGCTGAGGGGCCGGAACTCCACCCCCTTCAGGGCCAGGGGCACCAGGGCCGGGATGATCAGGGCGTTGAACACCATCGCCGAGAGGATCGCCGACTGGGGACTGGCCAGCCCCATCAGGTTGAGCGGCCCCAGCCCCACCCCGGCGAACAGGGCCGGCAGGATCGCGAAGTACTTGGCCACGTCGTTGGCCAGGGAGAAGGTGGTCAGGGCGCCGCGGGTGATCAGCAGCTGCTTGCCGATCGTCACGATGTCGATGAGCTTGGTGGGATCGCTGTCGAGATCCACCATGTTCGCCGCCTCCTTGGCGGCCTGGGTGCCGGAGTTCATCGCCACGCCCACGTTCGCCTGGGCCAGGGCCGGGGCGTCGTTGGAGCCGTCGCCGGTCATGGCGACCAGCTTGCCGAGCTTCTGCTCCCGGTCGATCACGGCGATCTTGTCCTCGGGGGTGGCCTCGGCGATGAAGTCGTCGACACCGGCCTCCCGGGCGATGACCCCCGCGGTGATCGGGTTGTCGCCGGTGAGCATCACGGTGCGGATGCCCATGCGGCGCAGCTGGTCGAACCGCTCCCGGATCCCCGGCTTGATGATGTCCTTGAGGTAGATGACGCCGAGGATGGCGTTGCCGCGGCAGGCCGCCAGGGGGGTGCCGCCGAGCCGTGACACCTGCTCGTAGGCCCCGTCGAGGTCGTCCGGCACGGTGCCGCCGCGGGAGCGCACGAACCCCTTGATGGCATCGACGGCCCCCTTGCGGAATTCGATCCCGGCGGGGTCGTCGCTGCCGCTCATGCGGGTGCGGGCCGAGAAGTCGAGGCCCGTGGCCTGCTCCGCGGCGAAGGGCAGCACGGCGCCGCGCTGTTCCGCCAGCCGCACGATCGATCGCCCTTCGGGGGTCTGGTCGAAGCAGCTGGCCGCCAGGGCCACCTCCGCCAGCTCCGCCTCGAGGTGGCCGCCCACCGGCAGGAACTGCTCCGCCAGCCGGTTGCCGAGGGTGATGGTGCCGGTCTTGTCGAGCACGAGGGTGTTGATGTCGCCGCAGGCCTCCACGGCCCGGCCCGAGGTGGCGATCACGTTGAACTGGGCCACCCGGTCCATGCCGGCGATGCCGATGGCCGACAGCAGTCCGCCGATGGTGGTGGGGATCAGGGCCACCAGCAGCGCCACCAGGGTCACCACCGGGGTGGGTTCCTTGAGGTAGCCGGCCAGGGGTGGCAGGGTGGCCACGGCGATCAGGAACACCTGGGTGAGCACCGCCAGCAGCACCGTCAGGGCGATCTCGTTGGGCGTCTTGGTGCGCTCGGCCCCCTCCACCAGGGCGATCATCCGGTCGATGAAGCCCTTGCCCGGATCGGCGCTGATGCGGATGGTGAGCTGGTCGGAAAGGATCCGGGTGCCGCCCGTCACCGAGCTGGCCACGTCGGAGCCGGCCTCCTTGAGCACCGCCGCCGATTCGCCGGTGATCGCCGACTCATCCACCGAGGCCACCCCCTCGATCACCTCGCCGTCGGCGGGGATCGTGTCGCCGGCCGCCACCAGCACGACGTCCCCCTTGCGCAGGCTGGAGGAATCCACCAGCCGCTCGCCGCCGGCCGGATCGAGCAGCCGGGCCTGGGTGCGGGCCTGGGTGCGGCGCAGGGCATCGGCCTGGGCCTTGCCGCGGCCCTCCGCCAGGGCCTCGGCGAAGTTGGCGAACAGCAGGGTGGCCAGCAGGGTGAGGCTCACCAGGCCGTTGAACAGCCGGCCGGAGGCCTCCTTCCCGTCGCCGAACAGGGCGGGACTCACGGTGGCCAGCAGGCAGACGACCGTGCCGCACCAGACCACGAACATCACCGGATTGGCGGCGGCGGTGCGGGGATCGAGCTTCACGAACGCCTGCAGGGCGGCGCGGCGCACCAGGCCCTTCTGGCGGGGCCGGGGCGTGTAGCGCCGCTGGTCGCGGCGGCCCCGCGGCATGCGGGGAAAAAGGGTGCGGGCCGGCAGGGATGTCATGGCGGGGCGAATCAGGTGGCGAGGAGCAGGGCGTCGGCGATCGGCCCGAGGGCGAGCACGGGGAAGAAGGTGAGGGCTCCGAGAATCACCAGCACCACCGCCAGCACCACCGTGAACAGGCCGGTGTCGGTGGCGAGGGTGCCCGGACCCGGCGGCAGCGCCGGCTTGCGGGCGTAGCCATCGGCCAGCAGCACCAGGGCGGCGATTGGCAGGTAGCGGCCGCCCAGCAGGCTGAGGCTGGCGCTGAGGTTCCACCAGAGGCTGCCGTCGCCCAGGCCCTCCATGCCACTGCCGTTGTTGGCCGCCGCTGAGGCGTACTCGTAAACCACCTGGCTGATGCCGTGGGGCCCGGGGTTGCTGATCCCCGCCAGGTCCGTGGCCCCGGCCATGGTGAGAGCCGCGGGCAGCAGGACGAACACCGGGTGGATCAGCAGGATCAGGCTGCTCCACACCACCTCCGCCTTCTCCACCTTGCGGCCGAGGAACTCCGGGGTCCGGCCCACCATCAGTCCGGTGAGGAACACCGCCAGCACCATGAACACCAGCAGGTAGGCGATCCCGGTGCCCTGGCCGCCAAACAGCACCTGCAGAAACAGGTTGAACAGGGCCACCAGGTTGGAGAGCGGCAGCAGCGAATCCATGGCGCCGTTGACGGCCCCCGTCATCGAGCCGGTGGTGAGGACGGCCCAGAACGCCGTCAGTCCGGCCCCGAAGCGCAGCTCCTTGCCCTCCAGGTTCGGGCCGCTGATCCAGGCGGCCAGGGCCGGGTTGCCCCCCTGCTCGGCCGCCATCGCCAGGGCGGCCCCGGTGGCCAGCAGCGCCGTGACCAGCAGCAGCAGCAGGGTGCTCTGGCGGCGGTTGCCGAGAAAGCGCCCGAAGGCGTCGATGCTGGCGGCCGGGATGGCCACCATCGCCCAGCAGCTCAGCAGGTTGGTGAAGCCGTCGGGGTTCTCGAAGGGGTGGGCGGAGTTGGCGCCGTAGAAGCCGCCGCCGTTCTCACCCAGCTGCTTGATCGCCTCGAACAGGGCCACCGGGCCGCGGATCAGCAGCTGGCTGCCCCCCTCCAGGGTGGCGATCCGCAGGGGATCGGCCAGGGTCATCGGCACGCCGCAGACCAGCAGCGGCACGGCGAGCAGCAGGCTGCCGGGGATCAGCACCCGGGTGAGGGAGCGCACCAGCTGCCGATGGAAGTTGCCCAGCGGCAGGCCGCAGAGGCCGCGGATCACTGCGAAGCCCACTGCCAGGCCGCTGGCCGCCGAAACGAACATCAGGAACTGGATCACCCCCAGCTGGGCGAAGGTGCCCAGGGTCTGCTCGGGCACGTAGTGCTGCTGGTCGGTGTTGGTGAGGAAGGAGAGGGTGGTGTGCAGGGCCAGGTCCCAGCGCAGGCCGGGCCAGCCCAGGGGGTTGAGCCAGGCGGGCTGGCAGGCCAGCAGCAGGAAGGCCAGGCCGCCGAAGCAGGCGTTCGCCACCAGGAAGGGCTGCAGGTAGGCCCAGGCCGTGGCCGCCGGCTGGCCCCGGTCGCCGATCCAGCGCAGCAGCGCCGTCTCCAGCGGCAGCAGCCAGGGGTCCCAGGCGGGTTGGGGGCGGTCGTCGAAGACCTGCCAGAGGTGGCGGCCCAGGGGGAAGGCCGTCAGCACCGCCACCGTCAGGGTGACGGCGGCCAGAAACCAGGGGAGCATCGGCGAGCTGTCCTGCGGTGGCGGCCACCCTCCTGCCATCGGGGCGGCCGCCGCAACTGACGAATGGCAGGGGTGGACGCCAGCCAGCATGGCTGGGGCCGATTCAGGCGCCGCCGCAGCTGTGCTGGCTGTCCGGCAGGGTCCAGGTGCCGCCGGTGCGCAGATTGCGGGCTCGGTAGACGCGGCCGCGGACGTCGCCTCGGGGAGCCTCACGGCAATCCGGCACGAAGCTCAGGCAAAGCTCCACCCGATCCCCTTCCCGGCTGCTGTGGATCGCCGGCACCGTGTCGTAGGAGACCTGGTAGCCCCCATTGGTGAAGCTGACGGCGGAGCCGGAGCCGGCGATGGGGATCTGGACGCCGTTGGCGTCGGCGGCGCTCAGCCGGTAGTGGATCTCCCGGATGAAGGTCGGGCGGCACTCGCCGAGGCGGCGGGGCAGGGGCGCGGCGGCGGCGGGGGCGACCGGCAGGAGCAGGGCGGCCGCCAGCAGGGCCTGCCAGCGGTGGCGGTTCCTGGCCATCAGCGCAACGGTCCTGGCGGTCCCCCGGTTGTAGGGCGCCCGCCGCGGCTTGTCAGCGGTGGCCCCCACCGGCCTGGCCCGTTCGCGGGGCGCAAGCCAGCAGGGCTTCGGCGGCCCGTCGGGCATCGGCGGCGGCCAGGGGGGTCCGCTGCAGGAAGGCCACCACCAGGGCGCCTTCGAACAGCAGTTGCAGTTGGCGGGCCAGACCCTCCGGGTCGGCGACAGCGAGATCACGGCAGAGTCCTTCCAGCCGATCGTGGCAGGCCTGCTTGAAGGCCTCGGCCGTCTGCCGGGGCAGATCCTCCGCAGCGGGGTACTCGCTGGCGGCCTTGATGAACAGGCAGCCGTGGAACTCCGGCGAGCGCACCGCCTGCTCGAGCCAGTCGAACACCGCCAGCAGGCGCGCCCCGGGCTCCTCCGGCGCTGCGGCGATCCGCTTGGCCAGCCCCGCGGCAATGGCGTTGCCGCGCCGCTCCAGCACGGCCGTGATCAGCTCCTCCTTGGATCGGAAGTGCTTGTAGAGGGTCATCTTGGCCACCCCTGCGGCGGCCAGGACCGCGTCGATGCCCACGGCCCGGTAGCCGTGGCGGGCGAAGAGCCCTTCGGCCGTGTCCAGCAGCGCGTCCCGCTTGGCGGAGGTCCTGGTGGTGGCGCCGCTCGCTGGCATGTGTTCCGCTGCAGTGAACCCAATCTAGTGAGTAGACAGAAAGGTCTGCTACCTTAGGATGCGCAGACCGGTCTGTCTATTCAGGCTGTCCGCGTCCACGGCCCCCCATCCCCTTGCCCCGATGATCAAGCTCCACGGCCACGAACTCTCCGGCAACAGCTACAAGGTGCGCCTGCTCCTGGAACTGCTCGGGCTCGACTACGACGGGGTCCGCGTCGATCTGACGGCGGGCGAGCACAAGGGGGAGGCCTTCCTTGCCCTCAATCCCTTCGGCCAGGTGCCCGTGCTCGAGGCCGACGGCACCACCCTCGCTGACGCCCAGGCGATCCTCTTCTATCTGGCGGCCCGCCAGGGGGATGGCCAGTGGCTGCCCGCCGATCCCCTCGGCCAGGCCCGGGTGGTGCGCTGGCTTTCCACCGCCGCCGGTGAGGTGCGCCAGGGCCCGGAAAGTGCCCGCCTGCACCATCTGTTCGGCGTCAAGGCGATCCCGATCGAGTGGGCCACCGAGAAGGCGGCCTTCCTCCTTGACCAGCTGGAGCGGCACCTGGCCCACCGGCGGTGGCTGGAGCTGGAGCGCCCCACCATCGCCGACATCGCCGTGTTCCCCTACGTGGCCCTGGCCCCGGACGGCGGCATCGATCTGGCCCCCTATCCCAACGTTTGCGCCTGGATCGGGCGGATCAAGGCGCTGCCGGGCTACGTGCCCATGAAGGGCCTGGAGGCCTGAACGGAGCCATCCCCCATGAGCCAGCACTACCTGCACCGCCATCTCACCCCCGCCGTGGGCGAGGCCCAGCTCCAGGCCTATGGCCAGAGCCAGGGCGTGCCCCCGGCCCCGGCAGCCGATCGCCTCAGTGCCAGGGAGATTGCCTTCATCAGCGCCCGCGACAGCTTCTATCTGACCAGCCTCACCGAAGCGGGTGCCCCCTACCTGCAACACCGGGGCGGGCCGGTGGGTTTCCTGCGGGTGCTCGACGAGCGCACCCTGGGGTTCGCCGATTACGGCGGCAATCGCCAACTGCTCACCGCCGGCCATCTGCGCCGCGATCCGCGGGTGGCGCTGTTCCTGATGGATTACCCCGCCCGTCGCCGGCTCAAGATCGACGGGGAAGCGGAGGTGGTGTCCCTCGAGGCCGAACCGGCCCTGGCGGCGGCGCTGGGGGATGGGGCGGCCGGGTCGGTGGAGCGCCTCTTCCGCATCCGGGTGGAGGCCTTCGACTGGAACTGCCCCCAGTTCATTACCCCCCGGTTCACTGCAGAGGAGCTGGAAGCCCAGCTGCGGCCGCTGCAGGAGCGGATCGCTGCGCTGGAGGATGAGCTCCAGGGTCTGCGCCGGCTCCGCTCATGACAATCCCTCCCCTCCTCGCTGGGGGAAGGAGATGTCCAGCACCAGGCACCCCGCCCCATCGGTGCGGAAGGGGCCATGCACCTCCCCCGGCGGCCGGCTGGCGTAGTGCCCGCTCTCCAGCCACAGGCCGAAGGCCGCATCGAACAGGCGCCCGCTGACGATGAAGATCTCCTCGGGGAAGGGGTGGGCCTTGCCCCCGAAGGCGGCGGTGTCGGCCCCGGGCAGGAAGCGGGTGAGGCGGGTGATCTCCCCGGTGGCCGGATCCTCACTGAGCACCAGCTCCTGCACCTGCCCCTCCAGCCCCTCCAGCCAGCGCCAGCGATGGGCCTGCTCCGGCGCCAGGGGATTCCAGTACGTGCTGGTGGTCTTGCTCATGGTGGGGCGAGGGGAGCGACGCTGGGGTGAGGGGGGCTGCTGAGGTGGGCGTCGACCAGCGGCGCCAGGCGTCCGGCGTGATGCCGGCCGAGATCATGGTCGCCCCCTTTGATCACCTCCAGACGGGCCCGGGGCAGCCGCCGGGCCAGGCGCTCCCCCACGGCCACAGGGCTGAACGGGTCGGCATCGCCCCACAGCAGCAGGGTGGGCGCGGCGACCTCCGGCAGGCGCCCGGAGAGGTCCGTCGTTTCCGTGGCGAACCAGTCGGGGAGGTGGGACAGGCTGGTGCGGAAGCCGGCCCGCCAGTCGGCGGCCCCCAGTTCCGCCATGGGCAGGCCGCCGGAGGTGGCGCACAGCACCAGGTGCGTCACCCAGCCGGGCCGGGCCAGGGCGGCCCGCAGGGCCAGGACCCCACCCATCGACTGGGCGATCAGGGCGCAGGGGCGATCCAGCGGCTCCAGCACCAGGGCCAGCAGGTCGTCGAAGCCGTCGACCCCTGGCCGGGGCGGGGTGTCGCCGAAGCCGGGCCAGCCCAGGTGCAGCCGCTCGGCGTCGCCGGCCAGCCGCTGCTCCAGGGGACGCCAGAAGGAGGTGTCGCCCGAGGCGCCGGGGAGGAACAGCAGCCGCTCGGGCCGGCCCCTCAAGGCTGATCGGCCTCCACGCCCACCAGGGCCGCACTCGCCTCCCACAGCCGCCGGGCCAGATCGGCGTCCTGGCCTTCGGCGCTGGTGGCGGTGGCCTCGAACAGGTGCCGGCCCGGAGCCGTGACGCGGTTGCGGAGGTAGGTGAAGCCGTTGGTGGCGTAGGCGTCATCCACGGCCAGGGCGGCCAGCAGCGCCCCGGCGTTCTCGACGCTCTCGGTGAGGCGCAGCAGCGAGCGGGCCGCCAGGGCGAACAGCCGCTGCCCCAGCTCGTTCGACTGGCGGCTGTAGCGCCAGAAGCCGCCCTCGCTGGTGGGCGGGATCACCAGCCCCGGGCTCCAGGCGATCACCGGAGCGGGCGTGCCCTGAGCCTCCAGGCGCCGGGCGAATTCGCGGGCGAACAGGACGTTGCAGAGCTTGCTGTCCTTGTAGGCCTTGTCGGCATTGAACGGAGTGGTGCCGTTCACCATCGTGGTGCCCTGGCCCGGCACCAGGCCCGCCAGCTCACCGAGCCCCGCCGGGGCCCCCACCTTGCCCCCGGCGGTGGTGGGGTCGTGCACTTCGCTGGCGGTGACCACCAGCCGCGGTGCTGGCCCCGCCGCCAGCAGGGGCCAGAGCTGGTGGGCCAGCAGGACGTGGCCCAGATGGTTCACCCCGAAGCTGAGCTCATGGCCCTGGGCCGTGCGGCGCGGTTCGCTGGCACCGGCGTACTGGAGGCCGGCATTGAGCACGAGGGTGTCGATGGGGGTTCCCCGGGCCAGCAGCGCGGCGGCACAGGCCCGCACGCTCTCCAGATCCGCCAGGTCGCAGACCGCGGTGGCGGGGAGCGTGCCGGTGCCGGCCCGCTCCAGCACCCGGCGTGCGGCCGCCTCGGCGCTGGCCCGGTCCCGGCAGGGCAGGGTGAGCCGGTGGCCGGCCCGGCAGAGGATCACCGCCGCCTCGAAGCCGATGCCGGAGTTGCCGCCGGTCAGGAGGATGTGGCGCGCTGCAGCCAAGGGCGGACTCCTGCGGGTGCCGGAAGGGTGCCGAGCGGGCCAAGGCTACGGACCCGGGCCCTCGGCCGCCGACTCCAGGGCGCCCGCTCCGGCCCTGCCAGAGTGCTGGCCGTGCCTCGACTCCCCCGACGCTCCTTCCTGGCGCTGGCGGCGGCCGCGGGCCTGGCGGCGGCCCTCGGCGTTGGCGTGGCGTTCCGGGAGCACACCCGCAACGCGCTCACGGTCACCAACCGGAGCGGCCGCACGATCACCTCCCTGGAGGTGTCCCTGCCCTGGGAGACGCTGCGCTTCGAGCCGATCGCCGCTGGGGCGTCGGTCAGCCGCTCCTTCCGCATCGTGTCCGATGCCCGCTTCGCGATCGAGGGCGAGCTGGCGGACGGCACCCGCCTGCGGGCCGCCGAGGGCTACGTCACCAACGGCCAGTACGGGGAAGAGGTGCGGATCGAGGTCGGTCCGGGCGGTGCGATCCAGCTCCGCCAGCAGCGGCGCTGACGCGATCAGAACAGCCGGAACAGATTCAGGCCCCCACCTTTGGGAGCAGGCGCCTCCTGGCCTTCGCCGGAGCCCGGATCGAGGCGCTCCATGCCCTCCCCCAGCAGACGGGTGGCGGTGGAGCGTCGCTCCAGGCTGAGCCGCCAGGCGGGGCTGCCCTGGGGGCTGCTCAGCAGGAGCGTGTCGCCGTAGGCGGTGAAGGACACCATCGCCGCCCCCATCGCCGCCATGGCCTGGGCGCTCACGGCGCAGGTGGTGCGCTCCGGAGCCAGCAGCACGCCGCGCTGCACCAGCCGGGCCGCTTCCGGGGCCCGCAGGGCATCCGGCACGCCGCTGTCGGCCATGGGCAGCTCGCTGGAGGTCCACATCACGATGTCGCCCTCCTGGCGACCCATGCCCGTGGCCGTGGCCTGGTAGCCGAGGGCGGTGGTGATGGCCGGCCAGCTCAGCCGCTGGGCCCCCCCGGCCGGGGTGCTCGTCAGCTTCACCGGGGCCAGGAAGTCGTGGGCGGTGCCCACCTGGAAGCGGATCTCCGGGGCGTAGTTGCTGGCCACCACATGGGTCCCCACCAGGGAGGCCTGCGGCGGCACCGCCTGTGCCTCCTCGCCCGATGGCCAGCGGCCAGAGGTGCCCACAGGGACGGTGGCCGTCGCCAGCCGCTTCAGGCCCGACAGCGCCTGGCGGCGCTGCTCCTTGGTCAGTCCCTGCAGGGTGATGATCTCGGGCTGGCCGGCGCCGGCGCTCTCGGCGCAGCCGCGGAAGATCAGCAGCCGGCCCTTCGCCTCGGGGATGTCCTCCTCCTTCCACTCCCGGCCCCGCTGCCCAGGGCTGTCGGCGCCGCTCTTCAGCGGCAGGGCCGTCCCCATCGCCATGGCCGCCGGGATGCGGTGCTCGGCCGTGGGGTTGGCGGTGGTCTGCGGGGACTGCAGCCGCAGTTCCAGCTGGCGGCTGGTGGCGCCCATCGCCGGCCGGCCCCCCAGCATCATCTGCAGCATGCCGGCGCCGCCCATCGCCCCCATCCCCGTGGTGGTGCTGGCCTCGATCGTGTAGGTGGCGATCGGCGCCGCCGGTCTGGCGCCCGGTTTGGCAGCCGCCGCCAGGGCCGGCAGGGCCTGGCCGGTGCCGAGCAGAAGAACGAGCGGTGCGGCCGCCTGCCAGGACACCCGCGGACCAGCACCCATGACGTCCATGCCGTTGGAGGGACGCACAATCTATGGGCCGCCGACCCTGCGATGGACTCCGCCGCCCCGTCCCCTCTCCAGCGCATCGACCAGGACCTCTTCGATGCGGTGGCCGCCGCCGCCGCCGACTCCCCTCGCCGGCGCCGCAACCACAACTTCCACGCCCCCAGCGACCGGGTGCAGCGCTTCCTGAACGTGCTGCAGCCCGGCACCTACGTGCGGCCCCACCGCCACCGGCGCGCGCAGCCCGGCGAGGGTTTCGAGTGCTTCCTCGTGCTGCAGGGGGCGGTGGGGCTGTTGCTGCTCGATGCCGGCGGGCGGGTGCTGCAGCGCGAGCGGATCAGCGCCGCCGGCCCCCTGCGCGGCATCGAGCTGGCCGAGGGCGTCATCCACACCCTGGTGGCCCTCTCGCCCGATGCCGTGATGATGGAGATCAAGCAGGGGCCCTACGAGCCCGCCACCGACAAGGACTTCCTGGCCGGATTTCCCCTCGAGGGAAGCGAGGCCGCGGCGGAGCAGGAGGCGGCCTGGCGGGCGCTGTTCGGGCCCGGCGAGGACCATCCCCTCCCCTGAGCGCCAGGCCCCTCGCCCGGAACCACGACGGGGTCCGGGGTGTTCAGGCCAGATCGGCGCGGCGGCAGAAGCTGCAGTGGCCCCAGCGGGCCATCTCCCCGGCCGGGGCCGGCCGGCCGCAGGCGGGGCAGTCGGCCAGACCGTGCACGTCGCAGCGGCTTGGATGGACGGCCCACACCTCCGCCTCGCTGAGGCTGCCGGGCGTGGTGGGCACTCCGGGGTGGTGCTGCTGCACCCGCACGTCCCGGACGCTGAAGCCGGCGCCGCGCAGCGAGCCCAGCAACTGGTGGCGGTTGTACTGCAGGGCCTGCAGCCAGGGCCCGGGTGCGGCGCCCACGGTCAGCAGGCCCCCCTGCAGCTGGAGGGGACGGCAGTGGGGGGCCAGCTGGGGTCCGGCGATCCGCGGCCACTCCCGCCACAGGGCGGCCAGATGGCCCTCGCGGCGCCACTCCTGCTGGAGGTTGTCCAGGCAGCTGGCCAGGGCACTGGCCGGCGGCCGGGCGGGCGGCATCAGCAGGGCGACGTTGCCCACCTGCCGCGTCTGCACCGCCTCGTGGGCTCGGCGGCGGGAGCCGCTTGGCTCGGTGGCGCGGCGCTGGCGGGACCGGGAGGGCTCCATCCGGCCAGGCTAAGGCCGTGCATCGGCCGGTGATGGAAACCGGTTCACGGGTTGACGGGACGGGCAGCCGGGCAAGGCTGAGGTCCGGAGAACCTCCATCCCCGGGGCACCGCCATGGTCGGCTACTTCGACGATCCCACCCTGATCCGCCAGGTCCCGGTCCTGCGCGCCGCCTATTCCGACCGCACCGCCTGGCTGCTGGCGGAGATCGCGCGACTGGTCTACGAGAAGCTGCCCGCCGAGATCAGGGTCGACGAGCTGGTGCTCCGTATCCTCGAATCGGCCCGCAGCCAGCGAGGGGAGGCGGTGGTGCGGGCCCTGGTGGCGGCCGCCATCGAGAACGGCCAGACGGTGGACGGGGTGGTGGTCTCGGCCCTGGAGACGGCCGGCTTCGAACTGCTCGAGGGGATCGCCGTGCAGGGCAGCGAAGCGCTCCTCGTCCGCCTGAACCTCCCCTCCGGCCGGGGACCCGACGCCATGCTCGTGCTGGCCTTCCGGGGCACCCAGGTCATCAGCATCCACGACATCAGTGCCGATCTGCGGGCCCACCTGGTGGCGGCACCCGGCGGCGGCCGGGCCCACGCCGGATTCCTCGCCGCCTTCGACAAGGTGCGCGCCCCCCTGGAGGCCGCCCTGGCGCGCCATCCGGGTGTCCCCCTGTACATCACCGGCCATTCCCTCGGCGGTGCCCTGGCCCTGGTGGCCACCCGCTACCTCGGCTCCGACAGCACCGGTGCCACCTACACCTTCGGCTGCCCGCGGGCCGGCGACGACGCCTTCTTCGCCCCGATCCGAACACCCATCTACCGGATCGTGAACGCCGCCGACGGGGTGACGCGCATCCCCTTCGGCTACAGCCTGGTGATTCTGCTGAGTCTGATCCGGCTGATTCCCATCAACGGCACCTTTCAGATCGCCGAGTTCCTGCGGCGCAACTTCTTCGGCTACACCCATGCCGGCAGCGTCGTGTTCCTCTCCGATGCCGCCAACATCCCGGACGATCAGCAGATCCCCTTCCGGGATCTGAAGGTGGTGATGAGCCCGGAGGCGTTCTGGCGCTTCTGCGTCGTGGTCCGGAGATTCCTCCTCACCAGGGGCAAGGCGGTGGTCGCCGACCATTCCATGGGCGACTACGCCCTCAAGCTCCAGGCCCACGCCCGGCGCCGCCACACCTGAGCGCCGCAGGCCCGGGTGTGGGTGCGGCAATCCGCTGAGGGGCGAGGAAGACCGGACGGCAGGTTCTGGCTACTCTCGATTCCTACTGGCCCCGCCTCCATGGGTTTCTTCGATCGGCTGAGCCGTCTTCTGCGCGCCAACCTCAACGATCTGGTGAGCAAGGCGGAGGATCCGGCCAAGATCCTCGACCAGTCCGTGGCCGACATGCAGGCCGATCTGGTCAAGCTGCGCCAGGCCGTGGCCACCGCCATCGCCAGCCAGAAGCGGCTGCAGAACCAGGCCGAGCAGGCCGAGGCCCAGGCCCGCACCTGGTATGAGCGCGCCGAGCTGGCCCTGAAGAAGGGGGAGGAGGATCTGGCCCGGGAGTCCCTCTCCCGCCGCAAGACCTACCAGGACACCGCCACCGCCCTCAACGCCCAGCTCAGCGGCCAGGCCGGCCAGGTCGACACCCTCAAGCGCAGCCTCACCGCCCTGGAAGGCAAGATCGCCGAGGCCAAGACCAAGAAGGACATGCTCAAGGCCCGCGCCCAGGCGGCCCAGGCCCAGGAGCAGCTCCAGAACGCCGTGGGCAGCCTGAGCACCAACACCTCGATGGCCGCCTTCGACCAGATGGAGGAGAAGGTGCTGAACATGGAGGCGCGCAGCCAGGCCGCCGCGGAGCTGGCCGGTGCCGATCTGGAAAGCCAGTTCGCCGCTCTGGAGGGCAGCAACGTCGACGAGGAGCTGGCGGCCCTCAAGAACCGGTTGGAAGGCGGCAAGACCCCCATCTCCCTTCCCATGGAGGGAGGCCCGGCCCCCCAGCTGGAGCCGGTGAAGGTGGCCGAGGTGAACGCCGAGCTCGAGGAACTGCGCCAGTCCATCGACAAGCTCTGAATTCATACAATCGGGCCACCGCTACCCCCAGTGCCGTGCCCGCCGACGTCGACTCCCCCGTCCTCGACCTCACCGATGCCAACTTCCAGGCCTCGGTCCTGGAGGTTCCGGGCCCGGTCCTCGTTGACGTCTGGGCGCCCTGGTGCGGCCCCTGCCGCCTGATGGCCCCCCTGATGACCTGGGCCGCCACGGCCTATGCCGAGGCCCCCGGCGGTGCCCTCACCGTCGGCAAGCTGGAGGCCGACCCCAACCCCATCAGCCGCGACAGCCTCAAGGTGCAGGGTCTGCCCACCCTGGTCCTGTTCCGCGGCGGCCAGGAACTGGCTCGCCACGAAGGTGCCATGGCCCAGTCCCAGCTGAAGGCTTTCCTGGATGCCCATCTCTGAGCGCCTGTCGCGGCTCGGCAACGGCGTCTTCGCCCGCAACGACCAGCGCAAGGCCGCCTACAGCGCCCGGGCCGCCGCCGGCCACGGCCCGGACGGTTCCCCCCTGCCGCCGCTGCTGGATCTCTCCCTCGGCTCCACCGACCTGCAGCCGCCGGCCGTGGCCCTCGAGGCCATCGCCGCCGGCCTGAACCGGCCGGAGAGCGCCTCCTACTGCCTCCATGCCGCCACCTTGCCTTTCCGGGAGGCTGTGGCGGCCTGGGCGCGACGCCGTTTCGACGTGGCGGTGGATCCGGAAACGGAGGTGCTGCTGCTGGTGGGCTCCCAGGAGGGCACGGCCCATCTGCCCCTGGCGGTGCTCAACCCCGGGGATCGGGCCCTGCTGCTCGACCCCTACTACCCCTCCCACATGGGGGGGCTGCACCTGGCCAGCGCCGAGCCGGTGCTGCTGTCCCTCGACGCCGAGGCCGGCTGGCGGCCCGATTACGACCGCCTTTCCCCCAGCCAGTGGCAGGACCTCTCGCTGATGGTGCTGGGGTTCCCCCACAACCCCACGGCCACCACCGGCACCCAGGCCTGGCTGGATGGGGCGGTGGAGCGGGCCCTGCGCCACGACGTGGTGCTCGCCCACGACAACCCCTACGTGGACCTGGCCCTGGAGGGGGAGGCCCCCGCCCTGCTGCGCCATCCCGACTGGCGCCGCTGCGGCATCGAGTTCTTCTCCTTCTCCAAGAGCTGGTGCCTCGGCGGCTACCGGCTGGCCTTCGCCATCGGCGCCGAGGAGCTGATCACCGCCCTGCGCCAGCTCAAGGGGGTGGTGGATTTCAACCAGTCGCTGGCGCTGCAGGCCGGGGCGATCGCCGCCCTGGAGCTGGCCCCCCACTGGCCCGAGCAGCTGCGCGGCGTCTACCGCGAGCGCCGCGACCGCATGGCCGCCGCCCTCGAGGCCCAGGGCTGGCCGGTGCGCCTGCCGTCGATGGCGCTCTACCTATGGCTGCAGATCCCCGAGGTGGCGCGGGCCCGGGGTCTGGATTCGGAACGCTTCTGCGCCGCCCTGCTGGAGGGCACCGGTGTCTGCCTCACCCCCGGCAACGGCTTCGGCCCCGGCGGTGAGGGTTGGCAGCGGCTGGCCCTGGTGCACCCGGCCGACGAGCTGGAGGCCGGTGCGGCCCGCATCGGCGACTGGCTGCGGCGGTTTTGATCGGCGCGATCGGGGCCCTGCGGCGGCGGCGTCCCCTGGCGCCCACGGAGGCCCCGATCGAGCTGGTCCCCTGGCGGCTGCGGGGCCTGCCGGTGTGCGCCAGCACCGAAACGGAACTGGATCGCTGGCTGGCCCAGGATCCGCGGCTGGCCGGCGATGCTCCGCTGCCGGCCCCCCGGGCCGTGATCGCCCGCCGGCAGCGCTTCGGCCGCGGCCAGCAGGGCCGGCCCTGGTCCTCCCCGGCCGGGGGGGTCTGGCTGAGTGCGGCCCTGGCCTGGCCGGAGGCGGCGGCGACGGCCGCGGCCCCCGGCCTGGCGGTGGCGGTCGGGCTCTGCCTGAGGCTGGAGGCCCGGGGGCTGCCGGTGCGGCTGAAGTGGCCCAACGATCTGGTGCTGCCCGACATGGGCGTGGGTGGGGGCGAGGGCGGCCCCCGGAAGCTGGCGGGCCTGCTGCCGCGCCTGCGGCTGCGGGGGGGCACCTGCCGCTGGGCGCGGATGGGGGTGGGGCTCAATGTCGCCAACCGGGCGCCTGAGGGCGCCGTGGCCCTGGCGGAGCTGCTGGGAGCCGGCCGCGCCGATCCCCTGCTCTGGTGCGGGGAGGTGCTGACGGCCCTGGAGTGGGCCATGGCCTGGGCTGGGCGGCCCCAGGAGGTCTGCCGGCAGGCGGAGCGGCGCCTGCATCTGCCCGATGGCCCGATCCAGCTCGATGGCGTCGACTGGTGGCCGGCCGGGCTGGTGGCCGACGGTGGGCTGCGCCTGGTGGACGGCAGCGCCGAGCGGGTGCTGCACCGCGGCTTCGGCGCCGGATGATCACCCCCCGTACACTGTCGTTCGGCAATCCCGGCGCCGGGACGTCCCCCTGCACGCCCCACGGCGCCCCTTCCTGACATGGCTCCCCAGCCCCTCACCGTCCTGACGACGCTCGGCGCCGGCGCCACGGCCTCCTGGCTGGCCATGCCGCTGGTGCTCGCCCAGGCCGTTCCCGTCCTCGAGCCGGCGGACCAGGCGGCCCCGGCTCCGGCACCGACGCCGGTGCAGCGTCCCTCGGTGCGGATCGCGGCGCCGGTGACCCGCCCCGAGTTCCAGACGCCGGTGCAGCCCCTGGCTCCCCCGCCCCCGGTCACCGGTGACGCCCCCCCGGCCACCCTGCGGCCCGGAACGGCGGAGCGCCGGCCGGAGCCGCCCCGCCGCTTCGATGCCTCCCTCGATGCCCTGGTGCGGGAGGGGGTCGTCACCCCCGCTGAGCGGGTTCGGGTGCGCGGCTCGCTGCTTTCGCCGCAGGAGGCCGCCACCCGCAGTCGGGCCTGCAAGGCCGGCGCCCTCTCGGCCCAGGAGTGCAGCACCGGGGTGATCATCATCGGCCGCGGTCGCAAGGATGGCCTCAGCGACGGACTGGGCGAGGGGGATCTGGTGGCCGGGGGCCGCGGTGCCGGTTTCGGCGGCTTCGGTTTCGATGCCTCCCCCCTGCCACCGATCACCGTGCCCGTCAGCGCCCTGCTGACCGGCGCCGGCGGCAGCTTCCGCCTCACCGATGTGTTTCGCGTCACCCCCCGGCCCGCCCCGATCATCGGCAACGGCAACCAGCGGCTGCTCTTCCCCCTGATCGGCTCGGCCGTCACCACCAGCGGCTTCGGCTATCGCCTGCACCCGGTCCTGGGCAGCTGGCTGATGCATGCCGGCCGTGATCTGGCGGCGCCCGAGGGCACGCCGGTGGTGGCCGCCCTGTCCGGACGCGTCGTCAGCAGCGGCCTGGCCGGCGGCTATGGCCTGGCGGTGGAGCTGGAGCACGACCGGCCCCGGCGCCGCACCCTCTACGGCCACCTCTCCGAGCTCTACGTCAAGGACGGGGAGATGGTGCGCCAGGGCGAGGTGATCGGCCGGGTCGGCAGCACCGGCCTGAGCACCGGGCCCCACCTGCATTTCGAGCTGCGCCTGCCCCAGGACGGCGGCTGGGTGGCCACCGACCCCGGCGATCTCGATCCGGGCGGCGGCCTGTTCGCCGGCCTGGCCGGAGCCGACGGCAGCGGCCCCACCGACGCGGTGGCCCTGCTGATGGGTCAGCTGATCGCCACCCTTGAGCGTCCCCGCTCCCCCCTGCCCCTGCCCGGCGAGCAGCTGGGCGTGCCCCCCGCCGCCCGCCCGATGCCGGGCTGAGGGCGCCTCAGGCGCTGATGCGGCCGTCGCGGAAGTGCACCACCCGGTCGGCCCTGGCGCCGACCTCGGTTTCATGGGTCACCAGCAGGATGGTGATCCCCTGGGCATTAAGATCACCGAACAGGCTCAGCACCTCCTCGGTGGTGTGGGAGTCGAGGGCACCGGTGGGTTCGTCGGCCAGCAGCATGGCCGGATCGTTGATGATCGCCCGGGCCAGGGCCACCCACTGCTGCTGGCCCCCGGAGAGCTGGTTGGGCTTGTTCTCCAGCCGGTGGGAGAGGCCCACCCGGTCGAGGGCCGCCAGGGCCCGCCGCCGCCGCTCCTCCCTGGGCACGCGGGCATAGATCATCGGCAACATCACGTTGTCGATCGCGCTCAGCTGGGGCAGCAGGTGGAACTGCTGGAACACGAAGCCCAGCTGCTGGTTGCGCAGGTCGGCCAGCTCGTCGTCGTCGAGGCTGTCCACATCGGTGCCGTTGAGCCTGTAGCTGCCGGAGCTGGGGCGGTCCAGGCAGCCGAGGATGTTCATCGCCGTGCTCTTGCCGGAACCGCTGGCCCCCATCACCGCCAGGTAGTCGCCCTGCTGGACCGTCAGGGACAGGTCGTCGAGGGCGCGCACCTCGGTGTCGCCGCTGCCGTAGACCTTCGACACGTGGACCAGTTCGGCCACAGGTGGGGGGAGGGACTCCATGGTCGCCAGGCTAGGGAAATCTTTCCCTGACTCAGCCCAGCGGGGCAATGGCGGTGGCGGCGATGGCCTGCTGCAGGATCGGCGTGCCGGCCACGGTGGAGCTGGCCCAGTCGAACAGGGGGCTGGAGAGCACCCCGCCCACGGCGGTGATCACCACACAGCCCACAAGCGCGGCTCGCAGGGGCTGCATGCCGGCCAGGTTCCAGGTAATGGCGGGATAGGCCTTGACCACATCGGAGGCCTCCTGGGGTTCCTTCACCACCATCATCTTGATCACCGAGATGTAGTAGTAGATCGACACCACCGAGGTGACCAGACCCACCACGACGAGCAGGTACTGGTGGTCGGCCCAGCCGGCGAAAAAGAGGTAGATCTTGCCGAAGAAGCCCAGCATCGGCGGAATGCCGCCCAGCGACAGAAGGCACAGACTCAGCCCCAGGGTGATCAGGGGATCCTTCTGATAGAGGCCGGCGTAGTCGGCGATGCGGTCGCTGCCGGTGCGGAGCGAGAAGAGAATGATGCAGGCGAAGGCGCCCAGGTTCATGAACAGATAGGCCGCCATGTACAGCACCATCGCCGAGAAGCCGTCCTCGGTGCCGCACACCAGGCCGATCATCACGAAGCCGGCCTGGCCGATGGAGCTGTAGGCCAGCATCCGCTTCATCGAGGTCTGGGCGAGGGCGACGACGTTGCCCAGCACCATGCTCAGCACCGCCAGCACGGTGAACAGGAACTTCCACTGGGAATCGAAGCTCTCGAAGCAGCCCACCAGCAGCCGCACCGCCAGGGCGAAGCCGGCCGCCTTCGAGCCCACCGAGAGGAAGGCGACGACGGGGGTCGGGGAGCCCTCATAGACGTCGGGGGTCCACTGGTGGAAAGGTACGGCCGCGATCTTGAAGGCCACGGTGGCCAGCACGAACACCAGGGCCAGGGCGGTGATCGGCGAGGCGCTCGTCTGCAGGGCCAGGCCGATGGTGGCCAGGCTGGTGGCACCGCCGCTGAGGCCGTAGAGGAGGGAGGCGCCGTAGAGGAACACTGCCGCGGCGGCCGATCCCACCAGCAGGTACTTCAGGGCCGCCTCGGAACTGCGGGCATCCCGCTTCATGTAGCCCGCCAGCAGGTAACTGGCGACCGAGAGGGTTTCCAGGGAGATGAAGATGCTGACCAGGTCCGTGGAGCCGCACAGGAACATGGCCCCGAGGGTGGCGGCCAGCAGGATGGCGGCGTACTCCCCCATCGGTGTGCCGCTGCGCTCCACGTAGCGCCAGCTCAGCAGCAGGGAGATCAGGGTGGAGGCGGCCACCACCGCCCGGAAGGCGATGGCCAGGTTGTCGGCCAGGAAGGAGCCGAGGAAGGAGGGCTCCAGCGGGCTGTTCCACTGCAGGGCCAGCAGCACCAGGGAGGCGCCCAGGCCGCCGTAGCAGATGGGCGGCACCCAGCGGCTGGCGGCCTTCTCGCCGGCCAGGTCAACGACGAGGCACACCACCAGGGTGAGCAGCACGGCCGCCTCCGGAGCGATCGCTCCGGCGTTCAGCTGCAGGGCTAGGGCGCCGGTGCCCAGACCCGAGACGATGGCCTCGGCGGCGGAAGCGGCGGTGGTGGCGGCAGGGATGACGGAGCTCGCTGCTGCCAGAAACAGGTCGGCCACAGGGTTCGGGTAGGCACGCGATGTCGCGGACTGTAGCCGCCATCTGGAGGGGCGGTCTGGTGCCCGGATACCCGCTGGGTCGCCCGATGCGATAAAGAAGGAAGCGGTATCGCGCCTTCCCGTGGCCCACACCCTGGTCATCGTCGAGAGCCCCACCAAGGCCCGCACCATCCGGGCGTTCCTGCCCAAGACCTTCCGGGTGGAGGCGTCGATGGGCCACGTGCGCGATCTTCCCAACAACGCCAGCGAGATTCCGGCCGCCCACAAGGGCGAGAAGTGGGCCAACCTCGGCGTCAACACCGCCAACGGCTTCGAACCCCTCTACGTGGTGCCGAAGGACAAGAAAAAGGTGGTCAAGGAGCTCAAGGACGCCCTCAAGGACGCCGACCAGCTGCTGCTGGCCACGGACGAGGACCGGGAAGGGGAGAGCATCAGCTGGCACCTGCTCCAGCTCCTGGGGCCGAAGGTGCCGGTGAAGCGGATGGTGTTCCACGAGATCACCAAGGAGGCGATCGGCCGCGCCCTCGACCAGACCCGCGATCTGGACATGGAGCTGGTCCATGCCCAGGAGACCCGGCGCATCCTCGATCGTCTGGTGGGCTACACCCTCTCGCCCCTGCTCTGGAAGAAGGTGGCCTGGGGACTCTCCGCAGGCCGGGTCCAGTCGGTGGCCGTGCGGCTGCTGGTGCAGCGCGAACGGGCCCGGCGGGCGTTCCGCAGCGGCAGCTACTGGGATCTCAAGGCCCGCCTGGAGCAGACGGCCTCGCCCTTCGAGGCCAAGCTCACCCACGTGGGGGCCGAGCGCATCGCCGGCGGCTCCGACTTCGACGAGACCACCGGCGGCCTGAAGCCCGGCAGCAAGGTGAAGCTGCTCAGCGAGGCCGAGGCCGCCGCCCTCAAGGTCGCCGTGGAAACCTCCCCCTGGCGGGTGGCGGCGGTGGAGGAGAAGCCCACGGTGCGCAAGCCCGTGCCCCCCTTCACCACCAGCACCCTGCAGCAGGAGGCCAACCGCAAGCTGCGGCTCTCGGCCCGCGACACCATGCGCACGGCCCAGGCCCTCTACGAGCGGGGCTTCATCACCTACATGCGCACCGACTCGGTGCACCTCTCCGACCAGGCCCTGACGGCGGCCCGCAACTGCGTCGGCGCCATGTACGGCAAGGAGTTCCTCAGCCCGGCGCCGCGCCAGTTCAGCACCAAGGCCCGCAACGCCCAGGAGGCCCACGAGGCGATCCGGCCCGCCGGCGAGAGCTTCCGCACCCCGAAGGACACCGGCCTCGACGGCCGCGACCTGGCGCTCTACGAACTGATCTGGAAGCGCACCGTGGCCAGCCAGATGGCCGATGCCCGGCTCACCCTGCTGGCCGTCGACATCGAGGCGGCGGGCGCCACCTTCCGGGCCAGCGGCAAGCGCATTGATTTCGCCGGCTTCTTCCGTGCCTACGTGGAGGGCAGCGACGACCCCGATGCGGCCCTGGAGGGCCAGGAGGTGCTGCTGCCCGCGCTCGCCGTCGGTGACGCGCCCCTCTGCAGGGGCGTCGAGGCCCTCGGCCACCAGACCCAGCCCCCCGCCCGCTACAGCGAGGCGGCCCTGGTCAAGACGCTGGAGAAGGAGGGCATCGGCCGCCCCTCCACCTACGCCAGCATCATCGGCACCATCGTCGACCGGGGTTACGCCACCCTGCAGAACAACTCCCTCACCCCCAGCTTCACGGCCTTCGCCGTGACGGCCCTGCTGGAGGAGCACTTCCCCGACCTGGTGGACACGGCCTTCACCTCGAAGATGGAGCACACCCTCGACGAGATCTCCACGGGCAAGGTGTCGTGGCTGCCCTACCTGGAGGGCTTCTACAAGGGGGAGAAGGGCCTGGAGACCCAGGTGCAGCAGCGGGAGGGCGACATCGACCCCGGCATCTCCCGCACGGTGGTGCTGGAGGGCCTGCCCTGCGTGGTGCGCATCGGCCGCTTCGGCGCCTACCTGGAGACCAAGCGGGTGGCGGACGACGGCAGCGAGGAGCTGCTCAAGGCCACCCTGCCCCAGGAGATCACCCCGGCCGATCTCGACGCCGAAAAGGCCGAGCTGCTGCTGCGCCAGAAGGCCGAGGGGCCCGAGTCCCTCGGCGAGGACCCCGAGACCGGCGAGCAGGTGTACCTGCT
This sequence comes from Synechococcus sp. UW140, assembly GCA_943369315.1. Taxonomy (GTDB): domain Bacteria; phylum Cyanobacteriota; class Cyanobacteriia; order PCC-6307; family Cyanobiaceae; genus Cyanobium. Next base: position 94,791 of record CALRMW020000007.1, on the reverse strand, counting down.
GTTCGGCCAGTACGGGCCCTACGTGCAGCGCGGCCAGGTGAGCGAGGAGGTGCCCAAGCCCAAGCGGGCTTCCCTGCCGAAGGGTGTCAAGCCCGAGGACCTCAGCCTGGAGGACGCCCTGGGGCTGCTGCGGCTGCCCCGCCACCTGGGCGAGCACCCCGATGGGGGCAAGGTGCAGGCCGGGCTGGGGCGCTTCGGTCCCTATGTGGTCCACGACAAGGGCAAGGGTGAGAAGGACTACCGCTCCCTCAAGGCCGAGGACGACGTGCTGGCCGTGGGGCTGAGCCGGGCCCTGGAGCTGCTGGCCATGCCCAAGAAGGGCCGCGGCGGCCGCACGGCCCTGAAGGATCTGGGCGTGCCTGAGGGTTCCGAGGAGGCCATCCAGCTCTTCGACGGTCCCTACGGCCTCTACGTCAAGCAGGGCAAGGTGAATGCCTCCCTGCCGGAGGGCACCACCGCCGACACCATCAGCCTGGAGCAGGCGGTGGATCTGCTGGCCGCCAAGGCCGCCAGCGGCAAGGGGGCGTCCCGGGCCCGGGCCGGGACCAAGGCCGCCGCCAGGACATCCGCCGCCAAGAAGGGAACCACCAAGACGGGAGCCGCCAAGGCTCCGTCCACCAGGAGCGCGGCCGCCAAATCAGCCGGATCGACCACCGCCGCCGCCAAGAAGCCCCCCGCCACCACCAAGTCCGGTCGCCTGCGGGCCAGCGCCGTGCGGGTGATCAAGCCCGCGGCCAGCTGATGGCCCATCCCCGCCCCCCCCTTTCGCTGGCGGGACCCCTGCTGAGCCTGCCCCTGCTGCTCTCCGCCTGTGGCGGCACGCCCTTCGGCGACGCCCTCTCACGCAGTTTCTCGGGCGCCCCGGCGACTCCCGCTGCTCCGGCCCCCGTGACCCGGACCACTGCCCCGGCCACGCCGGCGCCCACCCCGGCCGCCCCGACCCCGGCGGCCGGCAAGGAGCCTCCGGCGACCGGAGCGACACCACCGGCCCGCCCGGTGGCCGGTGCCACCCCGATGGCCCCCGTGGCTCCGGCTGTCCGTCCCGCCCCGTACCGCGTCACCATCCGGCTGCCCCAGGCGGATCCCTCCGCCCCGGCCGAGGTGGTCACCAAGGCCCTGCGGGCCGCCGGCGTGCCCTTCGAGGTGGAGACGATCGAGCGCATGCCCGCGGCCGGCTCCGGGGCCGGGGCCGCCGAGACCCCCGCGGGTGCCGCCAACGGCAGCGCCCCCGCCACCTCCCGACCGGCGCCGGCGCCGCGCTGATCCGATGACCCCTCCCCTCCGGCGCCAGCTGAGCCATCGCCAGGCGCGCCAGCTGATGGACACCGCCTACCTGGCGGCCGCCACCGCCCTCCTCTGGGTGGCGCTCTACTACCTGCCGGTGGGCAGCCCCCTGTTCCGCCTCGCCCTCCCCCTGCCCCTGGCCCTGCTGCAGCTGCGCCATGGCTGGCGCTGCGCCCTGGAGGGGGTGGTGGTGACCACCCTGCTGCTGGTGGCCCTGATGGGCCCGATCCGCGGGCCCCTGGTGCTGTTCCCCTACGGCCTCCTCTCCCTCTGGCTGGGCTGGGGCTGGCGTCGCCGCAGCAGCTGGTGGCTCACCCTGGGGGTGGGCGGCCTGATCGGCGCCGCCGGCTTCCTGGTGCGGGTGGCCGTGCTCTCGGTGCTGGTGGGGGAGAACCTCTGGGTGGTGATCACCACCGCCGCGGCCAACCTGCTGGACCGGCTGGCGGGGGTGGTGGGTCTGGCGGGCGGTTTCGATCTCGACCAGGTGCAGGTCGCTGCCCTGCTGCTGGTGCTGCTCCAGAACCTGATCGTGGTGCTGGCGCTCCACGCCGTGGCCTACTGGATCTTCCCCCGGCTCGAACAGCCCATCAGCGAGCCGCCGCCGGCCCTGCGCGGCCTGGTGGCCCTCGACCCCCTTTGAGCCTGCCGGGGCGGATCGCCGGCTCCGCGGCCGCCGCCGAGGCCTGGGGCCGGCCCTGGCGGCAGGGGTGGCGCGATGCGGAGGTGTTGGTCCTGCTGGCGGGTACGGCCACGGCCGCCGTTCCCGGCATCTCCGCCGCCGGCGCCACCCCCGCCTCCCGCCGCCGCACGGCGGCGGCCGATGCCGAGCTGCTGGTGCTGGGCCCCGCCGGTGATCGCCCCCATGCCCTGCCGCCCCTGCCCGCCGGTGTGTCCCCCGCCCTGATCAGCCATGTGGTGCTGCAGGAGCTGGGCCTGGTTCCCCTGGTGGTCGACCTGGGCTGCCCGGTGGCCCCGGCGGTGCTCCACCTGCGGCTGCCGGGGCCGGCGGGGGCCGGGCCGGCCCGTTGCCTCAGCGGGGGCGCGGCCCTCGATCCGGAGCGGCTGGAGGCCCTGCTGGCCCTGGGCCGGCGCTGGGGGGAGCGCCTGCCGCCGGGGCGCCCCCTGCTGCTGGCGGAATGCGTGCCCGGGGGCACCAGCACCGCCCTGGCGGTCCTGACGGGTCTGGGGGTGGCGGCCGATGGCCTGGTGAGCGGCAGCCTGCGCCACCCCGACCATGGCCGCAAGGCGGCCCTGGTGGCACGGGGACTGGCGGCGGCGGGCCTGGAGGGCGGTGACGGCGCTGTGGTGCGGGTGGCCGCCGCCGTGGGGGATCCGATGCAGCCCCTTGCCGCCGCCATGGTGCTGGCCGCCGCCGCCGCCGGCCGGTCCGTGCTGCTGGCGGGGGGCAGCCAGATGGCGGCGGTGCTGGCCCTGGCCCTGGCCCTGGCGCCTCCCTCCCTGCGCCCGGCGGTCGCCGCCGCTGCGGCCGTGGGCACGACCGCCTGGGTGGCCCACGAGGCCGACAGTGACCTGGCCCTGCTGCTGCAGCGCATCGGCGCCCGCTGGGGGGTGGAGCCCCTGGCCTTCGCGGCCGACCTGCGCTTCCCCGACCCCTGCCACCCGGCCCTGGCGGCCTACGAGCGGGGCTACGTCAAGGAGGGCGTGGGGGCGGGGGGCCTGGCCCTGCTCTGGCAGCTCAGCGGCCGCTCCGCCCCGGCCCTCGCCCGCCTCTGCGACCAGGCCTGCGACACGCTTCTGGGGCCGCCGCCGCCTACGGTCCGCTAGATGGGTGCCCCCTTCTCCCCACCGCCGACCCCGGCCCTCAGCCGACGCACCCTGCTGCGTCTCGGTGCCGCCTCCGCCCTCACCCTGCTGGCCGGCTGTGACCGCCAGGAGCCCCTGCTGCTGGCCAGCCGCGGCGACCTGCCAGCCGCCTGGGCCCGGCGCCTGCCGAAGCCCTGGCGCAGCCAGCTCCTGGAGGATCCCGCCCAGGTGCTGGCCCGGGCGGCCGCTCCCCTCACGGGTCTGGTGCAGCTCAGCGATGGCTGGGCCGCCGAGCTCAGACCCGCCGACCTGCAGCCCATCGGCACCCCGGCACTGATCGAGCGGCTCACGCCGATGGCGGCCCCGCTGGCGCGCCTCCAGGGCCCGCCCGGCGCCGGCCCCCTGGCCTTCCCCTGGTCCTACGGCCCCTGGGTGCTGGTGCTGCGCAGCCGCCCCGACCTGGCCCGGCGCCGGGCCGAGGGCTGGGACCTGCTGCTCGACCCCAGCCTGGCCGGCCGGTTGGTGCTGCCCTCCTCCCCCCGGGTGACGATCGCCCTGGCCGGGGAGGACCCGGAGCGCCTGAGGCGGCTGCGCCGCGCCGCCCTGGCCTACGACGACCGTGACGGCCTCAGCCTGCTGCTCACCGGCGAGGCCGAGGCCGCCGTGCTGCCCCGCCAGCGGGTGGTGGGCCTGCTGCGCCGGGATCCCCGGCTCCAGGTGCTGCTGCCCGAGAGCGGCTCACCCCTGACCTGGAACCTGATGCTGCGGCCGGCCGGCCCCCATCCGGAGCCGCCCCTGGAGTGGCTGGGGGAGGCCCTGGAGCCCCCGCTGCTGCCGGCCCTGCTGGCGGGGGGCTGGGTCCCGCCCCTGCCCAGGGAGCAGCTGCAGCGGGCCCTGGCGGATTTCCCGGCGGCCGTCGCCGCCCTGCTGCTGCCCCCCCAGCCGGTGCTGGAGCGTTGCTTCAGCCTGGCGCCCCTCACCGCCGCCGAGCGGACGGCGCTGCAGCGGCTCTGGGATGGGGCCGCCCCGGTTCCCGCCGCCTGATCCGTCCGAGCACCCATCCGAGCACCTATCTGAGCAGGCTCAGCCCCACAGGCGCCGTCGCGGGGCGGCCGCCAGCCGGCGGTGGGTGTCAGCCAGCAGGTCGGGGATGGGCAGCTGCAGCGGACAGCGGGGCAGGCAGGCGCCGCAGCGGCCGCAGGCGGAGGCATCCACCGCCTCCCACCAGTGGCCGGCCCGGCCGATCAGGTTGTAGCGCTCCGTGGCGAAGGGCTCCATGCCATGGCCCACCGCCAGGTTGCGCAGCCGCAGCAGGGCCGGAATCGGTACGGCGTTGGGGCAGGGCAGGCACTGGCGGCACTGGCCGCAGCGGTCGGCCCCGAGCCGCTCCCGGCCGGCCGCCTCCAGGCGGGCCAGGGCCGCCGCCAGCTCCCGCCCGTCGCCGGCGTCGGCCAGGCGCACCGCCCAGGCCAGATCCTCCGGCACGGCGGCCCCCAGGGTGAGGGTGCTGATCCCCTCGGCCAGCAGGAAGCGGTAGGCCAGCTCCAGAGGCGCGAAGGGGGCGCAGTCGGCGACCAGCTCGGGGGGGGGGTCATGGAGACGGCCGCCCTTGTCGGCCGGGGAGATGGCCATCACGCCGATGCCCGCCGCCAGGGCGGCCCGGGCCAGGGGCAGCCGCTCCTGGTCGAACAGATGCACATGCAGGCTGCAGAAGCCGAAGCGGCCGCTCGCCAGGGCCGCATCGATCAGGTCGGTGTCGCCGTGGCTGCTGAAGCCCACCTGCCCCACCAGCCCCTCCCCCGTGGCCCAGGCCAGCAGGTCGGCCCCTGGCCCCGAGAGGGCCCAGGCCAGATGCTCGGGCCGGTTGAGGCCGTGCACCGCCAGGTTGTCGAGCCGCTCCACCCCCAGCCGCCGCAGGCAGGCCCGCAGCTGGGCCCGGCCGTCGTCCAGGTCCGCTCCGGGCAGCAGTTTGCTGGTCAGGACCAGGGCCGCTCGGCCGGCGGGGTCCCGCTCCCCCAGCCGCTCGAGGGCCCGACCGAGGAAGGCCTCGGCCGGGCCGTAGGCGGGGGCCGTCTCGATGTGGTTGATGCCCGCCGCCAGGGCCGCCTCCAGCACCGACTCCATCACCGCCGGGGCGTCGAGGGCCCGCATCGTGCCGAGGGTGAAGGCCGACACCGGCCTCCCCCGTCCGAAGGGCCGCCGTGCCGCAGCCGGCGGCGTCACCGGCGGCTCAGAGGCCAGGGCCGCCGGCCTCGGGGCCATCCTCCGGGCCCGGATCGGCCTCGGCGACGGTGCGACCGATGTGGCGGATCAGGTCGGCCGGGGTGGTGCGGTCGAGGAAGCGGCGGAAATCCTCCTGATCTTCGGCATCGGCCTCCGCATCCACGGGAATCGAGGCGTCGGCGACCACCTCCTCAAGCATCCAGATGCCGCTGTCGGTGCGAAGGGCCAGGGCGATGGCATCGCTGGGGCGGGCGTCCAGTTCCAGCAACTGGTCGGTGCCGTTCTGGAGCTTGAGGACGGCCCGGAACGTGTTGTCCTCGATCGTGTGGATGATCACCCGCTCCAGCCGCAGGCCGCCGGCCTCCAGCAGGCTGGCCATCAGGTCGTGGCTGAGGGGCCGGGGCGGCCGCTCCCGGTTGAGGCCCGAGAGGATGTTCTGGGCCTGGGCCTGGTCGATCCAGATCGGCACCTGCCGGCGGCCGGAAGGGTCCCGCAGCAGAACGATGGGGCTGCGGCTGGCCGCATCCAGGGCGATCCCGGCGACACGCATTTCAACCATGGTCGGGCCCGTCCCTCGCGCGTGTTGGTCCCCGTGAAACGATTATGGCCAGTGCCGCCGCCTCAGGGGATGTTCACCGGACTGGTGCAGGCCATCGGCAGGCTGGAGCGATGTCCGGCCGGTGTGCGGGTGCGCACCGACCTCGGCCCCCTGGCCCTGGGGGACAGCGTCGCCGTCGACGGGGTCTGTCTCACCGTGGCCGAACTCCTGGCCGATGGCTTCCGGGCCGACGTCAGCGAGGAGACCCTGGGCCGCAGCACCCTGGCGGAGCGGGCCACCACCGGTGGCCGGGTCAACCTGGAGCCGGCCCTGCGCCTGGCGGACCGGCTGGGGGGCCATCTGGTCAGCGGCCACGTCGATGGCCTCGGGGAGATCACCGCCATCGAGCGGCAGTCCGGCTCCTGGCGGCTGGAGGTGGCCTGGCTGGATCCGGCCTACGGGCGCTACGTGTGCGAGAAGGCGAGCGTGGCCCTCGACGGCATCAGCCTCACGGTGGCGGGCTGCGAGCCCGACGGCAGCCGCTTCTGGATCGCCGTGATCCCTACCACCTGGAGCGGCACCACCCTGGCGGGCCGCCGCGTGGGGGACCGGGTCAATCTGGAGGCCGACCTGCTGGCCAAGTACACCGAGCGCCTGCTGCGACCTGCGGCGGCGCCGCCCCAGGCCACCCTTTCCTCCGCCTGGCTGGCGGAGCACGGCTGGGGCTAGGCACGCCGAGACGGGCGTCGCGGCGGATGCTGCGACAGATCACGTCTCGTTGTCAGTGGTGGGCGCCACCGTCACGCTGACCACAGTCCGAGCGGTGCCGATGTTGACCCCCGATGCCCCCTCCTCCCGCCAGGCCATGGGGGCGGCCCTGCGCGCCTTCACCCTGGCCGAAGGGGTGATGCTGATCGTGCTGGGGGTGCTGGCCCTGGTCTTTCCCGTGCTGGCCTCCAAGTGGGTCACCGCCGTGGTGGCCATCGCCTTCCTGGTGGGGGGGCTGGTCGGCTGGATCAGTTCCCTGCTGCGCTCCCCGGGCCTGAGCCGGGCGATCACCTTCTGGCGCCTGGTGACCTCCACCCTGTTCCTGGTGCTGGGGGTCTGGATGATCCAGCAGATGGCGGCCGGTCCGGCGGCGGCCGCGATCCCGATGGCGGGCCTGGCCCTGGCCATCGGCGTGGTGTTCGTGGTGGAGGGGATGGTGGAGGTCCTGGTCGCGACCTCCCACCGTCACATCGCCGGCTGGCGCTGGGGACTGGTGAACGGCCTGGTGACCCTCGCCCTGGGGCTGCTGATCCTCACCATGAAGTTCTGGAGCCTGCTCTGGGTGGTGGGCACCCTGGTGGGCATCAGCTTCCTGTTCAGCGGCATCGATCTGCTGCGCTTCAGCGCCAGCTTCCATCCCGAGCAGGACTGAAGGCCCGAGCCGGAGTGAGGGCTCGGAGGCTCTTGGCCGGCCTCAGGACGGGTCGTCCGTGCTCGCGCCGTCGAGGGGCAGCAGCCAGATCGAACCGGTCTCCTTGTGGATCTCGATCCGGAACTCCTGGCCCGGCTCCAGCCCCATGCGGCGGGTGTAGGCCTGGCCGATCAGCAGGTTGCCGTTGCCGTGGACCCGGGTGCGGAACTCGGCCTGGCGCCCCTTGCCCACCCCGGCCGAACCGGCGCCGGCGCTCGACGGCACGGGGTAGCCCTTGGCGGCCACCAGGGCGCGATAAAAGTTCTTCCTGAGCACCCTTCCGCTCGGCCCCACGTAGCCGCAGGCCCGGGCGATCTGCTCCTCCGGCCGGTTGCTGAGGGAACGGGCCCGCTCCAGCAGGGCCTGGCCCTCCAGCATCACGGTGCCGACTGAACTGTCCTCGTTGGCTGGTCCTTTCTGGGCACCCATCAGCCGGTCAGACGGAGACATCTGAATGAATTGTGGCGATTGCTGTGCTGAACGGGCAACAGTCAGCGAATCAGAGCAGGTAAAGAATCCCGTAAAGCACCACCCAGATGCCGTCGACGAAGTGCCAGTAGAGCTCGGCGGCCTCCAGGCCGAAGGGGTCGGCGCTGGTGACGCGGCCGCCGTTGCGGGTCTGCACCCAGACCAGCAGGATGCAGATCACCCCGAGGGTGACGTGCAGGCCGTGGAAGCCCGTCAGGGCATAGAACGTGCTGGCGAAGAGGTTGTCGGTGAGGCCGAAGGGGAGAGTGAAGTACTCCACCATCTGGCCGGCCAGAAACGCCGCCCCCAGGGCCGCGGTGAGCAGCAGCCAGTTGCGGCAGGGCCCCATGCGACCCAGCAGCAGATTGCGGCCGGAGCGGTGGAAGGTGTAGCTGCTGACCAGCAGCAGCATGGTGTTGATCGATGGCAGCAGCAGTTCCAGCTCGTAGGTGGAGCCCGCCGGCAGGGGATTCACCGCCCGGAAGGTGAGATAGGCGGCGAAGAAGCCGGCGAAGGTCATGCCGTCGGCCACCAGGAAGGTGGCCAGGCCGAAGAGCCTGAGATCGGCATGGCCGCCGTGGGCCTCGGCGGCGGCCGCTTCGGCGGCGGTGGCGCTGCTGCTGGTGGCGAGGCTGGTCATGGCGGCCGGACGGTGGATGGGGGGGAAAGCGGGCGGGGGAGATGGTCAGCGGCGGCCGGCGCCACTCCAGAGGTCCCGGCCGGTGGCGGCCTGCACGCTCAGGGTGTCTTCGTCGACCCCGTAACCGTAGGGATGCTGCACCAGCGGCGCCTCACCGATCCAGTTCTCCACCGGCGGTGGCGACGAGGTGAGCCATTCCGGCGTGAGGGCGTTCCAGGGGTTGTCGCCGGCCTCCCGGCCGCGGAAGGCGCTCACGATCACGTTGTAGAGGAAGGGCAGGCTGCTGACGGCCATCAGCAGGGCGCCCACACTGCTGATCTGGTTGAGGGTGGTGAAGCTGGGGTCGTACTCGGCCACCCGCCGCGGCATGCCGTTGAGGCCCAGCCAGTGCTGGGGGGCGAAGCAGAGGTTGAAGCCCACGAAGGTGAGCAGGAAGTGCAGCCGGCCGAGATCCTCGTTGAGCATCCGGCCGGTGAACTTCGGGTACCAGTGGTAGAGCGAGGCGAAGATCACGAACACCGTTCCGCCATAGACGATGTAATGAAAATGGCCGACGACGAAGTAGGTGTCGTGGACGTGGATATCGAAGGGCACCTGGGCCAGGGCCACGCCGGTGATCCCTCCGAAGACGAAATTGACGATGAAGGCGCAGGAGAACAGCATGGCGCTGTTGAGGGCCAGCTTGCCGCCCCAGAGGGTGGCGAGCCAGTTGAAGAACTTGATCCCCGTGGGAACGGCGATGAAGGAGGTGGCGATCGTGAAGAACAGGCGCATCCAGGGGGGGGTGCCGCTGGTGAACATGTGGTGTGCCCAGACCACCAGGCCCAGCACCACGATGGCCAGGATCGAGTACACCATCGTGGTGTAACCGAACAGGGGCTTGCGGGCGTGGATGGGCAGGATCTCGCTCACCAGGCCGAAGGCCGGCAGCACCATGATGTAGACGGCCGGGTGGGAATAGAACCAGAAGAGGTGCTGGTAGACCACCACGTTCCCCCCCAGGGCCGGGTTGAAGAAGCCTGTGTGGGCGACGATGTCGAAGCTCAGCAGCAGCAGGGTGCCGGCCAGGACGGGGGTGGAGAGCACCACCAGGATGCTGGTGCCGAGCATCGCCCAGCAGTACATGGGCAGCTGCATCAGCTTCAGGCCCGGCCGGCGCAGCTTGAGCACGGTGGCGATGAAGTTGATGCCGCCGAAGATCGAGCTGCCCCCCAGGAGCAGCACGCTGACGATCCAGACGACCTGGCCCAGGGCCGGGGTGGTGATGCTCAGGGGTGGGTAGGCCGTCCAGCCGGACTGGGCCGCCCCGGTGATGAAGTAGCTGCCGATCAGCAGGATGCCGGCCGGCGGAATCATCCAGAAGGCCACGGCGTTGAGCCTGGGGAAGGCCATGTCCCTGGCTCCCACGTAGAAGGGAATCAGGTAGTTGCCGAAGGCACCGTTCACCACCGGCACGATCCACAGGAAGATCATCACGGTCCCGTGGAGGGTGAGAACTTCGTTGTAAGTTTCGCGGCTGACGAAATCCGAGATCGGGCTGGCCAGTTCGGCGCGGATCACGCCGGCCAGGGCACCGCCGATGAAATAGAAGAGGAATCCCGTCACCAGATACTGCAGCCCAATCACCTTGTGATCCAGGCTGAAACTGAAGTAGCGCAACCAGCCCTGGGGCTGGAGGCTCTCCTGGAAGTCGTTGGGGGAGGCGACGGTCATCGGGCGGGTGGGTGCGGGCGAAGTCAGGTTCGGGGGTCGGGGCGTCAGGCGGTGGGGGTGCCCGCGGCGCTGGCCACCGTGGCCGTCAGGGGACTGTTCTTCTGCAGCCAGGCGTCGTAGGCATCGGGCTCGTGCACCACCACGGTGGACCGCATGCCGCCGTGGTAAGGCCCGCAGAGCTCGGCGCAGATGATCGGGTAGCTGCCCGCCTTGGTGGGGGTGAAGGTGAGCACGGTGGGCTGGCCCGGGATCACGTCCTGCTTGAGCCGGAACTGGGGCACCCAGAAGGCGTGGATCACGTCGTTGGCCTTCATGCGCAGCTCCACCGGCCGGCCGTTGGGAACATGCAGCTCACCGCTGGTGATGTCCCCTTCCGGGTAGTGGAAGATGAAGGCGAACTGCATGGCCGTCACCTCCACCGGCAGGACATTGGCTTCGCCGGCCGCCGTGCCGATGCCGCCCCAGACCCGGGGAGCCTTCACAGGGGCCGAGGCCTCCAGGGCGGGGTCTGACGTGGTGACGGACGCCTCCATGGTTTCCATCGCCGGCATCCGGTGCATGGCGGAGTGGTCGTTGAGGCTGCTCATGCCCCCCATGCGCTCGTAGATGTCGTAGCTGTAGATGCCGACGAACAGCACCACGATCGCCGGGATGGCGGTCCAGACGATCTCGAGCAGCAGATTTCCCTCGATCGCCAGGCCGTCGGTGTGGTCGCCGCTGCGGCGGCGGAAGCGCACCAGGCTGAACACCACCAGGCCGACGATGCCCAGGAACAGGATCGTGCCGATGCTGAACAGCACCCGGAACAGGGAGTCGTAGACCGGCGCGTTGGCGCTGGCGTCGAGGGGCAGGAGGTCGACGTTGTAGCCCACCCAGAGGCCGGACAGGACAAGCGCCATGCCCACCAGCAGGGTGACCAGGGAGGAGGGAATCGGCACGGGGACGGCGGCGGGACGGCTGACGGGAGGGTGGAGAGCCCCTGAGGCCAACAGCTTATGGACGGCCGTTCGCGCGCCGCGCGTTCGTTGTAGCCAGAGAGGCAATTTCGGAGAAATTTCACATTCACTTCGGGCGATGTGCTGATTCGCACATCTTTCTATGCCCGCTAACTTGGGCACCCGGAAGAGCATTCGTTCATGGCCGTGGCGCCGTCCGCGCAACCCCTGCCCCTGACCCGGTCCACCACCGGCGCGGGCTGGCCCGTGCGTCTGGTGCCCCTGCTCACCGCCCACCTCGTGGTCGCCCTGGTGGCCCTGGTGGCCATCGGCGGCGCCACCCGGGTGATGCAGGCGGGTCTGGCCTGTCCGGACTGGCCCCTCTGCTACGGCGTGCTGTGGCCGGGCCGCCAGTGGAACCTGCAGGTGTTCCTGGAGTGGTTCCACCGCCTCGACGCCTTCCTGGTGGGCGTGGCCCTGCTGCTCCTGTTCGCCCTCAGCCTGAGGTTTCGCTCCCGCTTCCCGGGCTGGCTGCCCTGGGGCGCGGGCCTGGCTCTGGGTCTGGTGGCCGTCCAAGGAGCCCTGGGGGCCCTTACCGTGCTCAGCCAGCTGGCCGCCCCCACCGTCACCCTGCACCTGGCCGCGGCCCTCAGCCTGGTGCTGCTGCTGAGCGCCATGCACCAGGGGCTGGAGCGCAGCCCCGCCGTAGGGGCCGCCCCTGTGGCCGGCGATCCGCCGCGCTGGTGGTCACCCCTCCCCGTCCTGGCCGCCCTGCTCGTCGGCGGCCAGTGCCTGCTGGGCGCGGCCATGGCCAGCCGCTGGGCCGCCCCGCTCTGTCTGCAGGACGGGGAGGGCTGCCACTGGCTGCTGCTGCACCGGCAGGGGGCCTACCCGGCGGCGCTGGCGGTGCTGCTGCTGGCCGCCGCCTCCCTGGCCCTGCCGGCCGGCCAGGGCCGAACCAGGGGCCTCGCCTTCGCCGCCGCCGGCCTGGTGGTGGTCCAGGTGGTGCTCGGGGTGCTCACCCTGCGGCTCCAGCTGGCCATCCCGGCCGTCACCATCGCCCACCAGCTCACCGCCGCTCTGCTGGTGGGGGTCCTCGGTGGCCTCTGGGGACTCGCGTTCCCGTCCCCGTCCGTTCCTGCCCGTCTCGAGGTGGCCCATGGTTAGTGTCAGCGCCGTGGCGGCCATCGCCGCACCTTCCGCGCCGGCGGCGATCCGGCCCTCGGTGAAGCTCCCGGCCTGGCTGGAGGTGGCCAAGCCCAGGCTGATCCCCCTGCTGCTCGCCACCACCGTGGGCGGCATGGCCCTCACCGCCGCCTGGCCGCTCGATCCCCTGCGCCTGCTCTGCACCCTGGTGGGGGGTTCGATGGCCTCGGCCGCCGCCGGGGTCCTCAACTGTCTCTGGGAGCAGGAACTCGACGGACGCATGCAGCGGACCAGCCGCCGTGCCCTGCCCTCGGGCCGCCTGGCCCAGCGCCAGGCCTTCGGCCTCGCGGTGGCTCTCACCATCGCCTCGGTGCTGGTTCTGGTCCTGGGAGTCAATGCCCTGGCCGCGTCCCTCGCCCTGCTGGGCCTCTGCAGCTACGTGCTGCTCTACACGGCCCTGCTCAAGCCGCGCACCACCCAGAACATCGTCATCGGCGGCATGGCCGGGGCGATCCCGCCCCTGGTGGGTGCGGCGGCCGCCACCGGCCACCTGGGCTGGAGCAGCTGGTGGCTGTTCAGTCTGGTCATGGTCTGGACCCCGGCCCATTTCTGGGCCCTGGCCCTCCTCCTGCACGAGGACTACCGCTCCGTCGGCATTCCGATGCTGCCGGTCGTGAAGGGGCTGACGGTCACGGCCCGGGCCATCGGCCGCTACAGCTGGGCCACGGTGGCCCTGAGCCTGGCCGGGGTGGTCGCCCTCCCCAGCGGCGGCTGGCTCTACGGCCTGCTGGTGCTTCCCTTCAACGCCCGCCTGCTTCAGCTCAGCGGCAGCCTGTCGGAGGACCCGGGAGACCCCCGACGGGCCCGCAGCCTGTTCCGCTGGTCGATCTTCTACCTCTTCGGGATCTGCCTGCTGCTGGTGCTGGCGCGCACGCCCCTGGCCGCCGCCGGCGCCCCGGCCGCCCTGCTGGCCGCCGCCCTCCATCTGGCTCCTGCCGCGGCTGCCTAGATTGGCCGGGCTTCCAGCCCTTCGCGATTGATCCCGGCTTGATCGAGCTCGAGCACCTCAGCAAGCGTTTCGGTGGCCGCAAGGTCGTGCCCGTGCAGGCCCTCGACGACCTCTCCCTCAGCGTGCCGGCGGGTTCCCTCTACGGTCTGCTCGGCCCCAACGGCGCCGGCAAGACCACGGCCCTGCGGATTCTCTGCACCCTCCTGGCCCCCGATGCCGGCCAGGTCCGGGTGGCGGGGGTGGATGCCCTGGCCGAGCCCCGGACCGTCCGGCGCCTGCTCGGCTACGTGGCCCAGGAGGTGGCCATCGACAAGATCCTCACCGGCCGGGAGCTGCTCCATCTCCAGGCCGCCCTGCACCACATGGGGGCCGCCGACCGTCTGCAGCGCACCGCCGAACTGATCGAGCTGCTCGCCATGGGCGACTGGATCGATCGCCGCTGCGGCAGTTACTCCGGCGGCATGCGCCGGCGCCTCGATCTGGCCGCCGGCCTGCTGCACCGCCCCAGGGTGCTGGTGCTCGATGAACCCACGGTGGGCCTCGACATCGAGAGCCGCGCCACCATCTGGCAGGTGCTCCGCCAGCTGCGGGACCAGGGCACCACGGTGCTGCTCAGCAGCCACTACCTCGAGGAGGTGGATGCCCTGGCCGACCGCCTGGCCATCATCGACGGTGGCCGGGTGATCGCCGAAGGCACCCCCGCCGCCCTCAAGGGCGCCCTGGGGGGCGACCGGGTGACGCTGCGGGTGCGGGAGTTCAGCGATGAACAGGAGGCGAGCCGGGTGCGCGACCTGCTCCAGGCCTGCCGCGGCGTTCGCCAGGTGGTGGTCAACCGTGCCCAGGGCTATTCCCTGAACCTGGTGGTGGAGGACAGCGGCGTGGTGGAGACCCTGCGGCAGCAGCTGGCCGAGGCCCAGCTGCCGGTGTTCGCCCTGGCCCAGAGCCGCCCGAGCCTGGATGACGTCTACCTTCAGGCCACCGGCCGCACCCTGAGCGATGCGGAACTCTCCGTGGCCGGTCGCCGCGACCTCAAGGAGGAACGCAAGCAGTCGATGCGATGACCCGCACCCCCCCATCCCCATGACCAGCGCCAGCCCCTCCCTGACCCCCCTTCCCGCCGCCAGCGGTGAACCGTCGGCCCTGGCCGAGATCACCCAGGAGACGCTCGCCCTCACCCGCCGCCTGTTCGTCCAGCTGGCCCGGCGACCCTCCACCCTGGTGGCGGGCGTGCTCCAGCCCCTGATCTGGCTCGTGCTGTTCGGGGCGCTGTTCGCCAATGCCCCGGAGGGTCTGCTGCCCGGCGGCATCAGCTACGGCCGCTTCCTGGGGGCCGGGGTGATCGTGTTCACGGCCTTCAGTGCCGCCCTCAACGCCGGCCTGCCGGTGATGTTCGACCGGGAGTTCGGCTTCCTCAACCGGCTGCTGGTGGCGCCGCTGCGCTCCCGCAGCTCGATCGTCTTCGCCTCGGTGCTCTACATCACCAGCCTGAGCCTGGTGCAGAGCCTGGCGATCATGGGCACCGCTTCCCTGCTGGGCTACGGCTGGCCCGGTGGGGCGGGGCTGCTGCTGGTGCTGGTCACCCTGCTGCTGCTCGTCTTCGCCGTCACCGCCCTCAGCCTCGGCCTGGCCTTCGCCCTGCCGGGCCACATCGAGCTGATCGCGGTGATCTTCGTGGCCAACCTGCCGCTCCTGTTCGCCAGCACCGCCCTGGCGCCGATTTCCTTCATGCCCCCCTGGCTGGGCTGGCTGGCGGCCCTGAATCCCCTTACCTTCGCGATTGAACCGATCCGCGCCGCCTACGCGGGGTCCTTCCACCTCACCGACGTGGTGCTGGTGGCTCCCTACGGATCCCTCTCGGCCCTCACCTGCCTGGCCATCCTGGCGGGCCTGGCCGCCGGTCTGTTCCTGCTGATCCGCCCGATGCTGGATCGCAAGCTCACCTGACGCCCCGCCCGTGTCCCTGCCGCCCCCCCGTCCAGAGCTCTCCAGCCTGCTGCTCGAGGCCATCCGCCGCAGGGATGCCGCCACCGTCGCCCGCCTCACCGGCCAGTGGGCCCACCGCCATGGGGTGACCTCCCTGGAGAGCTTCCGCACCGGCAGCGTGGTCGTGGAGGCGGGCTGGGAGGCCGGCGACTGGCTGCTGCAGCACATGGACGCGGCCATGGCCCCCGCGAGCGTCACCATGGCCGAGGCCTTCGCGGCCCTCGAAGACTCCTTCTCCGGCCCCCCGCAGCCCACCCCGATCACGGTCATTCCGAGCCCCGTCGTCCCCAGCCCACCCGTCCCCCGCCCAGTCACCCCCATCAGGGCCGTCCCCGAGGCGACCGAGCCCGTCGCGGACACCGCCGAGGAGCCAGTCCCCGCCCCCGTGGCCGAGGCCGAGGCGCCTGCTGGCCTGTCGGAAGCCATCGCCTTGCACCCCCAGACCCCGAGCGCGTCGCCGGCGCCGGCGCCCTCCACCCTGGCCGACCTGCGCTCCTGGCTCTCCGCGGCTCCGCAGCATCGCCGCGCCAGCTGATCACCGACCCCCTGTCCCCGCCCATGGCGACCTCCCGTCCCCTGCCTGAACGGGCCGCACTCGCCGGTCGCCTGATCGTCTCGGTGCAGGCCCCCGAGGGTTCCCCCCTGCGCGATCCGGCCGTGATCGCGGCGATGGCGGAGGCCAGCCTGCTGCAGGGGGCCGCCGGCGTGCGGCTCGAGAGTCCCGAGCACATCGGCGCGGTGCGGCGCCGCTGCCCCGACGCCCTGATCGTGGGTCTCTGGAAGCGCAGCTTCCCCGACAGCCCGGTGTACATCACCCCCGGCTGGGAGGAGATCCGCGCCGTCTGGGCGGCCGGAGCCGATGTGGTGGCCATCGATGCCACCGAGCGCCCCCGGCCCGACGGCCAGGAGCTTCAGGAACTGATCGCCCGTGCCCGGCAGGAGCTGGGGGCTCCGCTGATGGCGGATGTGGACAGCGTGGCGAACGGGCTTCGGGCCGCCGCCCTGGGCTGCCAGTGGGTGGGCACCACCCTCTACGGCTACACCGAAGCCACCGCCTCGCTGCCGCCGCCGGCCTGGGATCTTCTGGGCCCCCTGCGCCGCGACCTGCCCGAAGCGGTGGCCCTGATCTGCGAGGGGGGCATCGCCTCGAAACAGGAGGCGACCCGCGCCCTGGGCTGTGGGGCCGATGCCGTCGTGGTGGGGACGGCGATCACCGGCGTGGATCTGCAGGTGGCCGCCTACGTGAAGGCGATGGCCGGCTGAGCCCCAGCCCAACCGGCCCCACGTGGCCCCTCCGGGGGCTCACATCATGCCGGGCATGCCCATGCCGCCCATGCCGCCCATGCCACCCATCCCTCCCATGCCACCCATTCCTCCCATGCCGCCGTCGCCGGCAGGGGGAGCGGGAGGTTCCGGCTTGTCGGCGATCACGGCCTCGGTGGTGATCAGCAGCGAGGCGATCGAGACCGCATCCTGCAGGGCGAGCCGCACCACCTTGGCCGCATCCAGGATGCCGGCGGCGAGCAGATCGTCGTAGCTGTCGGTGAGGGCGTTGTACCCCTTGCCCTGGCTGAGCATCTGCTGCACCACCACGTCACCGTTGGCGCCGGCGTTGATGGCGATCTGGCGGGCCGGTGCCGCCAGGGCCCGCTGCACGATCTCGACCCCGGTGCGGACATCGCCCTCGCAGCGGCTGGCCAGGGCTCCGAGTTCCTCGGTGAGCTGCACCAGGGTGCTGCCACCGCCGCCGACGATGCCCTCATCGATGGCGGCCCGGGTGGCGTTCAGGGCGTCCTCGATGCGCAGCTTGCGGTTGCGCAGCTCGGTCTCGGTGGGGGCCCCCACCTTGATCACCGCCACCCCGCCGGCGAGCTTGGCGATGCGTTCGTTGAGCTTCTCGCGGTCGTACTCGGAGTCGGTGGCCTCCAGCTCCCGCTTGATCGCGGCCACCCGATCGCTGACGGCGGCGCGCTGGGCATCGGCGGCCACGATCGTGGTGGTGTCCTTGCTGATGGTGATGCGGTGGGCATGGCCCAGGTCGGCCAGGGTCGCCTTGTCGAGGGTCATGGCCCGGTCCTCGCTGATCACCGTGGCGCCCGTGAGGATGGCGATGTCCTCGAGCATGGCCTTGCGGCGGTCACCGAAGCCCGGGGCCCGCACGGCGGCCACCTGGAGCACGCCGCGGGTCTTGTTGACCACCAGGGTGGCCAGGGCCTCACCCTCCACCTCCTCGGCCAGGATCACCAGGGGCCGGCCGCTCTTGGAGACGGCCTCCAGCACCGGCACCAGGTCGACCACGGTGCTGATCTTGCGATCGGTGATCAGCAGCAGGGGATTGTCGAAGGCGCATTCGCGCCGGTCCTGGTCGGTGACGAAGTAGGGGGAGGTATAGCCGCGATCGAAGGCCATGCCCTCGGTCACCTCCAGTTCGGTGGCCAGGGATTTGGATTCCTCCACGGTGATCACGCCGTCGGCGCTGACCTTCTCGACCGCCTCGGCGATCATCCGGCCGATCTCCTCGTCGTTGCCGGCGCTCACCGTGGCCACCTGGCGGATGGCGTCGCCCGCCACGGCGCGGGAGCGCTCGGCGATGCCCGCGACCACCACGGCCGTGGCCTGCTCCATGCCGCGGCGGAGGGCGACGGGACTGGCCCCGGCGGCCACGTTGCGCAGGCCCTCATGCACCAGCGACTGGGCCAGCACGGCGGCGGTGGTGGTGCCGTCGCCGGCGGTGTCCTTGGTTTTCGAGGCCACCTGCTGGATCAGCTTGGCGCCCAGGTTCTCGAAGGGATCCTCGAGTTCGATCTCCTTGGCGATGGTGACACCGTCATTGATGATGTCGGGGGCGCCGTACTTCTTTTCCAGCACCACGTTGCGACCCTTCGGTCCGATGGTGACCTTCACCGCATCGACCAGGGCATTGACGCCCCGCTCGAGGGAATCGCGGGAGGCATCGGCGAACTGGATCAGTTTGGCCATCGACGGGGTCACATCAGGAGCATCCGTCGCAGCGTCCCACAGCGACCCCGCCGCAGGCATCCGTCCCTCGGTGGGGAAAGCCGAATACCCGCTCCAGCGGAGGCGGCAGGCCCCCGGCGCAGGAGGTACCTTCGATCCATGGAAGACCTGCTGCAGCAGACCCTCGACAGCGCGGCCACCGAATCGGCCCTCGTGCCGAGCAGCTCCGCCGATGGCATGGTGTTTCTGCTGATCGCCGCCCTGGGCCTGCTGATGGCCCTGGTCTACGTGCCGATCCGCCTGTTCCTCACCCTCACGGCCCGCAGCCGCCGCCTGCGCCTGCTGCAGCGGATCCGCAAGCTGCGGGAAGACCTGGCCCAGCCCCTGGCCCCGGAACCCTGAGCGGCGCTTAGCGCATCACCATGCCCCCATCCACCTGCAGCACCTGGCCGGTGATGTAGGCCGCCGCCGGATCGGCCGCCAGGAAGCGCACCGCCCCGGCCACCTCCGCGGGCTGGCCCATGCGGCCCAGGGGGATGGCGGCGAGGATCGGCTCCTTGTCGAGATCCTTGGTCATGTCGCTGTCGATGAACCCGGGGGCGACGGCGTTGACGGTGATGCCGCGGCTGGCGAATTCGGCGGCGGTGCTGCGGGTCAGGCCGATGACGCCGGCCTTGGCGGCGCTGTAGTTGGCCTGGCCGGGGTTGCCCATCAGAGCCACCACCGAGGTGATGTTGATGATGCGGCCGCGACGGGCCTTGAGCATGCTGCGGCTGACGGCGCGGGTGCAGAGGAACACCCCGGTCAGGTTGAGGTCGATCACGCTCTGCCAGTCGGCGGTCTTCATCCGCATCAGCAGGCCGTCGCGGGTGATGCCGGCGTTGTTGACCAGCACGTCGAGCCGCCCCTCCGTGTCCAGCACGGCCTTCACCATCGCCTCGACGGCCGCCTCATCGGCCACATCCGCCTGATGGCTCCAGGCCCGGCCGCCGGCGGCGGTGATCGCTGCCACCACCTCCTCAGCCGCTTCGGGGGAGCGGGCGTAGTTCACCACCACGGTCGCTCCCGCCAGGGCCAGGGACTCGGCGATGGCCCGGCCGATCCCCCGACTGGCACCGGTCACCAGGGCGACCTGACCGGAGAGGGGAGCGGCGCTGGACATGGGGGCGGGAGCAGGGTGAGGCGATCGTATGCCGTGCGCGGGCCCGCCCCGATCGGCTCAGTCGGCCATCTGGTCGGCACTCTCGAGGGCCGGGCCGAGCACATCGGCGAAGCGCTGCAGCTGCTCCTTGCTGCCCATCACCACCAGCAGCTGGCCGGCCTCCAGGCGGATGTCGCCGCCGGGGTTGGTGACCAGCGTGGCCTCCGGCGTGCCGTAGGTGGTGCCCCGGTAGGAGTAGGGATTGGCCACCGCCGGCGGCGGCGTGCGGATGGCCAGCACCTGGGCGCCGCTGCGGCGGCCGAACTGCATCTCCGCCAGGCTGCGGCCCTGGAGCTCCCCCAGCCGGGAGGGGTCGTCCGTGAGCTGGAACTCCTCCACCTCGCAGTCGGAGCCCGCCAGGAGCTCCATGAAGTCGACGGCGAGGGGCCGCAGGGCCGTGGCGGCCATCACCCGTCCCCCGGCCACATAGGGGCTCACCACCTGGTCGGCGCCGGCCAGCCGCAGCTTGCGGCCCGCCTCGGCGCTGTCGGAGCGGGCGATCAGCCGGCAACGGGGAGCCAGCCCCCGGGCGCTCAGCACCACGTAGAGGTTGGCGGCGTTGCTGGAGAGGGCCGCCACCAGGCTGCGGCACTGGTGGATGCCCGCCTCCAGCAGGGTCTCGTCGAGGGTGGCGTCGGCGAACAGCACCGGCAGCCCCCGCTCCTCGGCAGCATCGCGGCAGCCCTGGTCCATCTCCACCACCAGCAGGGGGACGTTCTCCCGGATCAGCTGGTCGGCGATCTCCTGACCGATGCGGCCGTAGCCGCAGAGAATCACGTGGTTGTTCATGCTTTGGACCCAGTTGCGGAAACGGCGCTGCCGAAGGCGCCGGAAGTAGCCGGTTTCGGAGAGGCCCACCAGGTTCTGGATCGTCAGCTGCACCACCACGAGCCCTCCGGCGATGGAGAGCACGGTGATCAGCCGACCGGCGGTGGAGAGGGGGTGGACCTCCCCGTAGCCGATGGTGGCGATGGTGATCGCCACCATCCAGTAGCAATCACCCCAGTCCCAGCCCTCGGTGATCCGATAGCCGATGGCACTGGCGTTGACCACCACGATCAGGGCGATCAGGGGGGTGAGCCAGGGCCGGCGAGCCCGGGCGGAGGGGGGACGCTTCCTGCGGGCGAACCACAGGCGACTCATCGGCGTGGCTCAGCCCAGCCCGAGGGCCTTGAGCACGTCGTTGCTGGGGAGCTCACGCAAGTGGCCATCGGAACCCAGTCCTTGTACTCCGTCGCGAACCGGAAGGCTGTCGCTGCTGCGACCCAGGGCCACCACCGGCGTGCCGCTGAGCAGGGCCAGTTCGATCGTCACCGGATCGCTGGCCAGCACCACGTCACTGGCGGCCACCAGGGCGGCCCGGCCGGGGATCTCGGCCCCCGGGGCCGGCGACACCAGCTGGCTTCGCAGGCCGGGGAGGGTGGCGGCGATGCGGCCGGGAAGCTCCTGCCAGGCCGTTTCGGCCCAGTCGCCGGGGCGGCCGGAAGGGGCCAGCAGCAGCATCGGCCCGTCGCCGGCGGGCAACGTGGCCATGGCCTCGTCGAGGGCGGTCCGGGGGAGGGCCAGGCGGAAAGCGGCGGCCTGGAGCTTCACCCCGATGGGCCGCAGGTAGGCCTCGAGGGCCTGGGCCGGCCAGAGACCCTGGGGCACCTGCACCTTCTCGGTGGCGGAGAAGCCCCCGGCCGCCATCCGGTTGGGGATGTGGCTCATCGAGAGCATCAGGTCGACCTGGCGACCGGCCGCCAGATTGATGCAGGCCTGGAAATCCGGCTCCCGCACCGACCCCAGCAGGTTGGCCCAGTCGGCCAGGGTGGCGTCGCCGAAGTTGAAAGGGATCACCTTCTCCACAGCCGGCAGCAGCTTCCAGAGAGCGGCCAGCGACGGGTGGCAGACCACCTGGATCTGGAACCGGAGCTGCTCGGCGGTCGCCGCCACGGCCGGAAGCGCCTGCAGCTGGCTGGCGCCGTCGCCCGGGATCAGAAACAGTGCGCGCATCGGGCGTTGGGTCGGGCGGGCCTCGCGGCCTGATTGTATGGAGAGGACTCCAGTGTTCCGCCCGGGCGGCCCATCGCTTGTGCATTTGCTGATCGCCGCCGCCGGCAGCGGGCGCCGCATGGGCGCCGCCACCAACAAGCTGCTGCTGCCCCTGGCCGGACGCCCCGTCCTGGCCTGGACGCTGGACGCCGCCCTGGCCTGCTGGGCGATCCGCTGGATCGGTGTGATGGGCCGACCGGAGGACGAGGCGGCGATCGGCGCCATCCTGGCCGCGGCGGAGCCCCGCCGGTCCCTGGCCCAGCCGGTGGCCTGGATCGTCGGCGGTGACACCCGCCAGGAGTCGGTGCGGCGGGGCCTGGAGGCGCTGCCGGCCGATGCCGAGGCGGTGCTGATCCACGACGGGGCCCGTTGCCTGGCGGAACCGGACCTGCTGGAGCGCTGTGCCACGGCCCTGAAGGAGGCCATGGCCGAGGGGGCCGGCATCATCGCCGCCACCCCCGTCACCGACACCATCAAGCAGGTGGATGGCCGCGGCGTGATCACCGCCACCCCGGAACGCAGCGGCCTCTGGGCGGCCCAGACGCCCCAGGGTTTCGGGGTGGCCCAGCTGCGGGAGGCCCACGGCCGGGCCGAGCGCGAGGGCTGGAGCGTCACGGACGACGCCGCCCTCTACGAGCGCCTGGGGCTGCCGGTGCGGGTGCTGGAGGCTCCCCCTTCCAACATCAAGCTCACCACCCGCTTCGATCTCACCATCGCCAGCGCCGTGCTGGCGGCCCGCGGGGCCTGAGGCCGCCGATGGACAACGCCGCCCAGCTCGAGACGATCGCCGCCCGCTGGCAGGGGTCCTTCCACAACCGGCGCCAGGTGGCGGCCCATGTGGCCAGGGGCGGTCCAGCCGCGCCCGAGCTCACCCGGGAGCTGCGCACCATGGTGGTGGAGCGGCTGCAGGCGCCCCAGCTGGGGGAGGTGGTGCTCTACTTCCAGGAGTTCCGCGCCAGTGCCCCCCACCTGGCCCACCGCCAGCGGGTGGTGGTGCTGCGGCAGGATCAGGACCGCGGCGCCGTCCGGGCCGAGCAGCTGTTCTTCCGCGGCGGTCCCACCTACGACCGTCCGCCCCTGGCGGCCTCCCTGGCGGCGGACCTGGGACCGGAGGCCTTCGATCGCCACCCGGGCTGTGACCTGTTCTTCGCGGCGGAGCCGGCCCTCGACCGCTTCCGCGCCCGTATGGACCCCGGGGCCTGCCGCTACAGCCACCCCCAGGACGGCGAGGTCTGCGCCGAGTTCGAGATGGTCCTCCATCCCGACCAGCTCTGGTACAGGGACCGCAGCCTGCGCCTGGCCGACGGGTCGGTGCGCGGTGAGATCGACGGCTTCAGCTGGCTGCTGTTCGACCGGGCCGAGGGAGCTGCCGAGCTGCCGGCCCTGGTGGGGCAGCAGGGCGTGTGGCGCGGCAGCTTCCGCCGCTACGACGCCGGGGGCAGCCTGCTCGAGACCGTCCCCAGCACGGTCACCATCCGGGTGAACGAGGAGGCTGGCCACTGGCTTTACCACCAGAGCAACCTGCTGGGCCCCGAAGACGCCCCGCTGCGGCGCATCGAGGCCCGCGGCGAGATCCACTCCGGCCGGGTGTGGTTCACCAGCGACCGCTACCGGGGCTGGGCGATGGACCTGCCGGGGGAGCAGCCCGCTGCCGGCAGCCTGCTGGTGATGCACCCCCACGACCCCGCCGACCCCGAGGTGCACGAGATCATCAGCTGCAGTCCCGATGGCCGCCGCCGCTGGCGGGTGGCCCAGATGCTGAAGGAGGGGCGGCTGGTGGGGCGCACCGCCATCGACGAGGAGAGGCTCACGGGCGACTGACGGGCCCTCCGGCACCATCGATGAGGCTCAGCCTGCCCCGGTCTCCGTCGAGCCGGGCCCGCACCCCCA
Source organism: Synechococcus sp. UW140 (assembly GCA_943369315.1). GTDB lineage: Bacteria > Cyanobacteriota > Cyanobacteriia > PCC-6307 > Cyanobiaceae > Cyanobium. Next base: position 71,546 of record CALRMW020000007.1, on the reverse strand, counting down.
GGGGCAGGGCGGCATTGACGTCGCCGTGGCCCACCGGCAGGCCGGCCAGCACCGGGATCCCCAGATCGGCCGTGCGCTCCCTGAGCACCTGCTCCAGGCTGAAACGCGAGCCGTCGCCTTCGGGGTCGGTGGGATCGCCGCAGCCCTCGAAGCTGCCGAAGCCGATGCCCCCCAGCCGCTGCAGGGTGCCACAGAGGCGCCAGTGGGTGAGCATCCGGTCGACGCGGTAGGGCGCCTCCCCCACGTCCTCGAGGATCAGGATCGCCCCGTCCAGGTCCGGCAGGTGCGGCGTGCCCAGCAGGTGGGTCGCCACGGTGAGGTTGGCGGCCAGCAGCGGACCCTCCACCTGGCCGCCCACCCAGGGCTCCCCCTCGAGGTCGGCCAGGGGCTCGCCGAACAGCAGGGCCCGCAGCCGCTCCCGGCTCCAGGCCGGTTCGGCGGCCAGGGTGGTCAGCAGGGGGCCGTGGATGGCGCCCCCCTGGCCCGTCGCCAGCCGGTGCCACAGCAGGGAGGTGACATCGGAGAAGCCCAGCAGCCAGCCCCCGGCCGCCTCCAGCGGGCGCTCCAGCAGCCGGGCCGATCCCCAGCCCCCCCGTACGCAGGCCAGCAGGGCCGCCGGTTGCCCCGGGCCGGTGTCCGCGAGCAGATCGCCGGCCCGCTCGGCGTCACGCCCCGCCAGGTAGCCCCAGCGGCGTGGCGGCAGCCGGGTGGGGTCGTCATCCAGCACCAGGCCCCAGCCGGCCAGCACCGCCAGGCCCGCCTGCAGCCGGTCCAGATCGGCCAGGGCGGAGCTGGCGGCCACCAGCCGCACCCGGTCGCCCGGACGCAGGGCCGGTGGCTGGTGGGGCGGCGGCTGGGGCGGCAGTCCGGCGGCCATGGCGAATCAGGCGCTGGTGGAGAGGATCAAGGCCAGCAACAGCAGCCCCCCGAGCCACACCTGGACGGCGAAGTGGCGCCCATAGGCGCTGCGGGGCAGGTCGGGGCGGCGCAGCCGGGCCGCCTGCTGCTGCATGGCCAGGGCGGCCGCGGCCCAGGGCAGCCAGAACGGCAGGCCCGCCCGCCCCTGCAGCAGCACCGCCAGGGCCAGGGCGGCGCAGGTGAGGCCGTAGCAGAGCGCCACCGCCAGGGGCGCCCGGGGCCCCAGGCTCAGGGCGCTGCTGCGCACCCCCAGGCGGCGGTCGTCCTCCCGGTCGCTCATGGCGTAGACCGTGTCGAAGCCGAAGGTCCAGCTCACGGCCGCCAGCCAGGTGAGCAGCAGGGGCCAGCCCCCGGCGCTGCCCTGCAGGCTCCCCTGGGCGGCGGCCCAGGGCAGCAGCACGGCGAAGCCCCAGCAGAGGGCCAGCACCAGCTGGGGGTAGGCGAACCAGCGCTTGGCGGAGGGATAGAGCAGCACCAGGGGCAGGGTCGCCAGGGCGAGGCCGACGCAGAGCACCCGGCTGGCGGCGGGCAGGGCCAGCAGGGCCGCCAGTGCCACCGCCAGGCAGAGCAGCAGCAGCACGGTGGCGGTGCCCACCCCGAGGCGGCCATCGGCCAGCGGGCGGTGGCGGGTGCGTTCCACCAGGGGATCGATGCGCCGGTCCCAGAGGTCGTTGGCCACGCAGCCGGCGCCGCTCACCGCCAGGCCCCCCAGCACGATCCAGGCCACCAGCAGGGCCGGGGGCGGCACAGCCGGCCCCAGCCAGAGGGCCCAGCCGGCGGGAATCAGCAGGATCAGCCGGCCGCTCGGCTTGTGCCAGCGCAGCAGCTCGAGCCAGGCCGGAGCGCGGCCGGGGGCCATCGGGACGTTCACCGCGGGCAACGGTCGGGTGTCGGCACCCTATCCAACTCCTGAGGGGCGGCGTTCTGGCGGTGGATTCCCGCGGCCGGATCCGGAGCGTCTCCCGGTGGCAAAGTGGCGCCGCCGCCGCCCGGGCCCACCCCCATGCCCCCGACCCCCGACACCGCCGGCTCCGCGGAACGGCGGGTGGCGGCCATCGACATCGGCACCAATTCCATCCACCTGCTGGTGGCGGCGATCGACCCGGTCCTGGGCAGCTTCTCGGTGGTGGTGGCGGAGAAGTCCACCACCCGGCTGGGGGAGAGGGATCCGGAAACGGGGGACCTCACCCCCGAGGCGATCGAGCGCGCCTTCCTGACCCTGCGCCATTGCCGCGACCTAGCCACCAGCCACGGGGTGGAGCAGATCGTCACCGCCGCCACCAGCGCGGTGCGCGAGGCCCCCAACGGCCGTTCCTTCCTGCAGGGCCTCCAGGACCAGCTGGGTCTGGTGGTGGATCTGGTCAGCGGGCCGGAGGAGGCCCGGCTGATCTACCTGGGGGTGCTCTCGGGCCTGTCCTTCGGCGACCAGCCCTATTTCATCCTCGACATCGGCGGCGGCTCCACCGAGCTGGTGCTCGCCGACGGCCGCGATGCCCGAGCCCTCACCAGCACCCGCATCGGGGCGGTCCGCCTGCAGCGGGAGTTCTGCCGGGAGGATCCCCTGACGCCGGCCCGCCGGGGCTTCCTCGAGGCCTACATCCAGGGGGCGATGGATCCGGCCGTCGCCGAAGTGAAACGGGAGCTGCGGCCGGGGGAGAAGCCCGTCCTGGTGGCCACCAGCGGCACCGCCATGGCGATGGCGGCCCTGGCCTCCGCCCAGGACCCCAATCCGCCCCTGAAGCTCGACGGCTATCGCCTCGGCCGGGCCCGCCTGGACGAGATCGTCGAGCGGCTGGTGGCGATGACCCCGGACCAGCGCCGGGCCCTGACCGCCATCAACGAGCGCCGGGCCGAGATCATCGTCCCCGGTGCCCTGATCCTCCAGACCACCATGGAGATCCTCCAGGTCCGGGAACTGGTGGTGTGCGAGAGGGCCCTGCGGGAAGGCCTGATCGTCGACTGGATGCTGCGCAACGGCCTGCTGGTCGACCGCTTCACCTTCCAGAGCACGATCCGCCGCCGCACCGTGCTGCACCTGGCCCGCACCTACGGGGTGGACACGGGCCGGGCCGACCGGGTGGCCAGCCATGCCCTGAGCCTCTACGACCAGACCAGGGGGCTGCTGCACGATGACGACGGCGAGGGCCGGGCCCTGCTGTGGGCGGCGGCCCAGCTCCATTCCTGCGGCAAGCACGTCAACATCGCCGCCTACCACAAGCACACCTGGTACCTGATCCGCCATGGGGAGCTGCTGGGGTACTCCGAGGCCGAGCACCTGATGGTGGCGGCGATCGCCCGCTATCACCGGCGCAGCCTGCCCAAGAAGCGCCACGAGTCGTGGCAGCTGATCGAAGCCGGCCAGCACCGCCACACCGTGTTCACGATGGCCCTGCTGCTGCGGCTGGCCGCCGCCCTCGACCGCAGGCCCGCCCCCGGCATCGCCGCGATCACCGTTTCAGCGGACACCGACCGGGCCCATCAGCCCCGTGGCTTCACGATCGGCCTGCAGGCCGGACCTGCGGCCGCCGGGGAGCCTCCCCTGGATCTCAGCCTGGAGGAGTGGAGCCTCCGCTCGTGCGCGGATCTGGTGCTGGAGGCCACGGGCCTGCGGCTCACGGTGAAGCAGGCGTCGCCCTGAAGGTGCGCCAGACCACCTGATCGATCCTGCCGAGGGTCTGGGGTGCCTGGGTGCCGGCGGTGGCCGTCACCAGGTCGGGCCGGCCGGCCAGGACCCGCAGACCGCTGCCCAGGGGGAAGCGCTTCTCGCCCGTGAAGGTGCCGCGGAACAGGGTCTCACCGGCGGCCGTGCGCACCTCCAGCCAGCTGGGCTGGCGGCTCTCCAGCAGCAGCTGATCCGGCGCCGGCCGGGGTGCCGCCGGGGCGGGGGCCGGTGCGGCGGGCTGGCCGGAGGCCGTGGCCTGGCCGGGGGACGTGGCCGGTGAGGGGACTCTGCCCTGCATCAGGGCCGCCACCGTGACGGCACCGCCGCCCAGGAGGACCAGGACCGCCCACAGCCAGCCGGGGGGGCCGCCACGGCGGGAGGGGGCCGCCTGAGTCCGGACCTTTCGCTGCAGGGGCCGGGCGGGAGGCTTGGGCCCCACCCGCATCAGGCGGCTGTTCTGCAGATCGCTGATCTGCTGGCTCACGTCGATCCCGAGGGCCCCCGCCACCCGCTTGGCCTGGGCCACCACGAAGACCGCCTCCGGCAGGTGCCGGTGGTCGCCGGTCTCGAGGGCCATCAGCTGCTCGCTGCCCAGCCGCAGGCGGTCGGCCAGGTCCTCCAGGGTCAGACCCTGGTCACGGCGGGCCGTGGCCAGCCGTTCGCCCAGCTCGACGAGTTCCGGGATCGGAGCGCTCCAGTCCTCTGCGGCCATGGTCGCGGCAGGAGATTCGGGCAAGGGCAGGGTCTCCTGAAGCGCTGCGTAGCCAGCAGTATGACGAGCGGTCCCTATCGCGACCAGCACCCGTCGCTGGGGACGTTACCGGTGCAAAAACCGGATGAAAGACATGGGCGATACTGGATTCGAACCAGTGACCCCTTCCGTGTGAAGGAAGTGCGCTACCGCTGTGCTAATCGCCCGTCGATGCGGCCGACACCCCTTCGACGCTGAAAGTGGTTCTTCCCGCGGCTGAGAGTTCCGGCCCGGCCCGTCGGCCAGAACCCTCCTACACGGTCGCCGAACTCACTGTCAAATTCCGCCTAGCCGCTGCAGCCGGCGCGCACCCGTCCGACCGCCACGGGATCGAACTCGATGCTCGCCGGTCCGGTGAACAGATCCGGCTGCAGGTCCCTCAGGGCCCGGGCCTCCCTGTCGAGGCGGGCCTGGGCGGCGGTGATGCGGGCATCCCGCCGCTGGCGCCACCGGGCCCGCTCGCCGGCCACCTGCTGCTCCCAGGCGCCGAGGGCCTCCTCGTAGCGTTCGCGGTCAAGCTGCTGGTCCTCCGGGCGGTACCGGGATTCCTGGCCGGCATCGAGCGGCTGGGGGGGGGCCACGCTGGGGCGGAAGGGACTGTTGCGGGCCGCCGCCAACTCCTGTTCGGCGCTGCGCAGGGACTCCATCAGGGTGGTGATCTTCCCCTGGCGCCGGCGGCAGGCGTCAAGGGCCTGGCGCCGGGCGGCCGCCGCCTTCTCCATCGCCGCCCGCTCCAGCGCCAGGCTGCGATCCGTGCCGGGCAGGCAGCGGAGGTAGCCCAGGGCCGCCGTGACCGGATCGCCGGCGGCGGCGCTGAGCCGGCGGCAGCGCTCCCGGCCGGCCTCACTCACCCCGGCCACCTGGCAGCCGCTGGCCAGCAGGGTCAGGCCCAGAAGCATCGGCAGCAATGGCCGGCATCGGCTTCCACGGGAACTGGCCATCGCCCTCGAAACGCCCCTTGGAGGCACACCCTGTCCATTGTCGCCATCGCCCCGGCGCTCCGATGCCCGACGCAGCCGCCCCCTACGGCGGCACCCGCACCACCCGGAACGTCAGGTTGAGCCTTGGGGTGTCCACCTTCAGCCGCCGCGGCAGCCCGTGCTGCCAGTGGCGCTGGGTGGGCGGGTCCATCAGCAGCAGGTCCCCATGGCCGAGCTCCACCGCCACGGTCGGGGCGGTGCCACGCCGGCGGGGGCGGAAGCGCAGGGTGCGGCTCGCCCCCAGGCTCAGGGAGGCGATCGGCGCGTCCGGATCGAGCTCGGCCTCGTCATCGGCGTGCCAGCCCATGGCATCGCGGCCGTCGCGGTAGAGATTCAGCAGCAGGGAATTGAACTCCTGCATCGCTGCCTCCCCCACACGACGGCGGATGGCGGCGGTGAGGGGGGTCCAGGGCTCGATGGCGTTCTCCAGGCCCGAGTAGCGGTAGCCACAGCCAGGGTCGGCCATCCAGCAGGTGAGGCGGGGCATGGGGTGGCGGCGGCCGTAGACGGTGATGGACTCCTGCTTCCAGGGCACCTCCTCCAGCAGCGTCCGGAGCCAGCCATCGGCCTCTGCGGCGCCCACCCAGCCCCGCCAGTGGCGCAGGCAGGGGGCCGCTGGCGTCACTCGGCGCCGCCGCGGAACAGGTGGTTGTGGCTGGCGGAATAGAGCAGGGAACGGGCCCCGTCGGCGTCCCGCAGGGCCGGACTCACCACATAGAGGGTGGTGCGGATCAGGTTCCGCTCGCGGCTGACCAGGGCCATCGCCTCCAGGGGCACCACCGTGAGCCATTGGTCGGGCCAGCTGACCCGGTAGCCGATGGCCACGGGGGTGTCCGCCGGGTAGTGCTGCAGGAGTTCCTCCTGCACCTCCTCCACATGGCGGGCGCTCAGGTACAGGCACAGGGAGGCCTGCAGGGCGGCGAGCCGGGCCAGGGATTCCCGCTCCGGCGTGCCGGTGCGTCCGCCCGCCCGGCTCAGCACGATCGTCTGCACCCGGCCGGGGATGGTCAGCTCGGCCCCAAGGGCGGCGGCGGTGGCCTGGTAGGCGCTCAGGCCCGGAACCACCTCCACGGCCAGCCCGGCGTCGGCCAGGCGGCAGATCTGCTCCTGAAGGGCGCCGTACAGGCAGGGATCGCCGTCATGGAGGCGCACCACCCGCTGCCCCGCCCGGGCCCGCTCCACCACCACGGCCATCACCTCCTCGAGGGTGAGGGTGCTGGTGCGGACGCTCTCGCAGTCCGGCGGCGCCAGGGCGGCGATCTGGGGATTCACCAGGGAGTCGGTCCAGACCAGCACCTGGGCCGATTCGATGGCCCGCGCGGCCCGCAGGGTGAGCAGGTCCGGGGCGCCGGGGCCGGCTCCCACGATCTGGACGGTGGCTGTCATGCGGTCAGGCCGGAGGGGTCGGGGAGGGGACGACGGAAGCGGTAGAGCCAGAGCAGTCCGGCCCCCCCCAGCAGGATCAGCACCAGGCTCATCAGCTGGGCCATGCGCAGGCCGCCGCTGCAGAAGGGGGGCTGGGAGAACAGGCAGAGGGGATCGAGCCGCAGCCCCTCGATCCAGAGGCGGCCGCTGCTGTAGGCCATCAGGTACACGCAGCTCAGGGCACCGGCCGGCAGCCGCAGGCGGCCGCTGCCGCCGAGGCGGAACAGGACCAGGAGCAGGGCGCAGACCCCGAGGTTCCAGAGCGACTCGTACAGGAAGGTGGGGTGGAAGGAGGCCTGCTCGAGGAACTCCGGCGGCCGGTTGGCCATGGGAATGGTCAGGGCCCAGGGGAGGTTGGTGGGCAGGCCGAAGGCCTCGGAGTTGAAGAAATTGCCCCAGCGCCCGATCGCCTGGCCCAGGGCCACGGCGGGCACGAGCACATCGAGCAGGGGCCAGAAGGCCTGGCGGCGCCAGCGGCAGAAGAGGACCGTCACCAGCGTCCCGCCGATCAGGGCGCCGTGGATGGCGATGCCGCCGCGCCAGATGGCGAACACATCGAGCCAGTCATTGCGGTACTGGCGCCATTCCAGCGCGACGTAGTAGATCCGGGCGCCCACGACGGCCCCGAGCACCATCAGGGGCAGCAGGTCGGCGATCAGGGCCGGCTCGATGCCCCTGAGGCGGCCCAGCCGGGTGGCCAGCAGCAGACCCAGCAGCACCGCCATGGCGATGAGCAGGCCATACCAGCGAACGGAAACGGGACCCAGCTGGAAAATCAGGGGTCCCGGGGACGTGAACAGACCGAGAGGAAGGCTCAGAAGCCCTCCGCCGCCTGGACCTTCTCCACCTGGCGCTTCTTGAGCACCAGCATGATCTGGGCGAGGGCCACGGCGGCGAAGAAGGCCAGCAGCCCGTAGATGCGGACGGGGTTCTGAAGCACCACTTCGGCGTCGATCTGGCCGAAGCCACCGACGTTGGGGTCGTTGGTGATCGGGGCACCGGCCTCGACGGCGTCGCCGACGGCGACGGTGAGGGTGGGTCCGGCGGGAACCGTTTCGGTGACGCTGCCGGCGGTGCCGGTGATCTCCACCACGGTGGCGCCATTGTCACCGGCGGTGATGGCGCTGACCGTGCCGGCCGCCGGAGCGGTGTAGACGGTGTTGTTGGTCTTCTCACCCTCGGGGGTCACCTGGCCGCGGCCACGGTTGGCTCCCACGTGGACCTGGTACTTGCCGAAGTGGATGGCGCTGTCGGTGGCCGGGTCGGGGGAGAGGATCGGGAAGACGATCTCCTGGTGCTGGTCACCGGGGAGGGGGCCCACCAGAAGGATGTTGGGCTGGTCGTCGCTGTACTGGGTGTAGTAGATGCCGGCGGTCTCCTCCTTGAGCTCATCGCTGAGGCGGTCCTGGGGGGCCAGGGTGAAGCCGTCGGGGAGCATCACCACCGCGCCGACGTTGAGGCCGGCGGGGCTGCCGTTGCCGGAGACCTGCTGGACCGAGGTGTCGTAGGGGATTTCGACCACCGCCTTGAACACCGTGTCGGGGAACACCGCCTGGGGCACCTCCACCCGGGTGGCCTTCTTGGCAAGGTGGCAGTTGGCGCAGACGATCTTGCCCGTGGCCTCACGTGGCGTGGCGTAGTTCTGCTGGGCCCAGAAGGGGTAGGCCCAGCTGGGGCTGGCCCCCAGGAGCACGACGCCCAGCGAGAGGGTGAGGGTGAACAGGGTGCCGAACAGGGGGGAGAGGAAGCGGCGCATGGGGGTGGAGGTGGCGGGCGTCGGAGGGGGAAACGGGGAGGGGATTCAGGCGCCGATCAGGCCCACCAGGCCTTTTCGCCCGTGCGGAAATCGGTTTCGGTCCACTGGCTGAGGAACACGTTGTCGTTCTCGACGCTGACGTGGGCCAGGGCCAGAGAGAGGGGGGCCGGGCCGCGCACCACCTTGCCGGTGGCGTCGTACTGACTGCCGTGGCAGGGGCAGATGAAGCGGTTGGCGCCGCTGTTCCAGGGCACCACACATCCCAGGTGGGTGCAGATGGCGTTGATGCCGTAGTCGCCGATGGCTTCGCCGCCCTCGACCAACAGATAGGTGGGGTCACCCTTGAGACCCTGCACCAGGCTGCGGTCACCCTCCTTGTGGGTGGCCAGCCAGCCGGTGGCGGTGACGCTGTTGCCCAGTTCGTCCTTGGCGGTGACGCCGCCACCGCTGCCCGCGGCCTTCGGCGGGATGAAGTAGTTGACGACCGGGTAGAGGGCACCCAGGGCCACCCCCGTGACGGAGCCGAAGGTCAGCAGGTTCATGAACTGGCGGCGGCCCATGCCGGGCACGTCACCAGAGGCACCGCCGTTCGTGGAGGCCGCAGGGATCTGGGTCATAGGGAACGGCGCGGTGTGACCGAATTGACGTGGCGCCCATTATGAACCTTGCCCTTCCCGGCTCGGGTGCGAGCCGCACCCGGCCGAGGCGGGCTGCAACATGCTGTTGTGGAGTGCGCCCGTCCGCCATGACCTCACCGGAACCGCTGCGGCGGGAGGAACTGCTGGAGCTGCTGCGGAGCCGCTGGCAGGCCTCCTATGACCTGCAGCTGGTCCAGCGTCGCGGCCGCCTCTACCTGCATGTGATGTGGGGCTATCTCGAGCAGCAGTCCTTCCCGCTCACCCCCGAGGCCTACGAGGCCCATCTCGAGGAGCTGGTGGGCTCCCTCAACGGTCTCGGTGTGGCGTCCCAGGTTCGCCAGTGGCTGCGGACCACCACCGACAAGCCCCGGTTGGGCAAGGCCCTGTCCCTGCCCCTGGAGCTGCCGGCGGGGCGCGCCAGCGAGTTCATGCTCTGAACCCGGCCGGGCTCCGGCCGTTCAGGTGGAGGGAGAGGGGGAGGGCCGCAGCCCCTCGGCCAGCGCCACCAGGGCCACCCCCAGAAGGTAAAGCGCCGTGATCGCGCCGGTGAGCAGCAGCATCGTGATCGGGTCGGTGGAGGGGGTCAGCACCGCCCCGGCCAGGGCCGCCACCAGCACCACCCAGCGCCAGGCGCCCAGCATGGTGCGCCAGTCGATCAGTCCCAGGGCGCCCAGCAGCAGCTGCAGCACCGGCAGCTGGAAGGCCAGGGCCGTGGCCACCATCAGCAGCAGCACGAAGTCGAGATAGCGCTCGATGGACCAGATCGGCTCCACCACATCGGCCCCGTAGGACACCAGGAAGCGCAGGGCGGCCGGCACCAGGGCCCACCAGGCGAAGGCCAGACCGGCCGCGAACAGCACCGTGGAGCCGGCGACGGCGGGGGCCACCAGCCGCCGCTCCCGCCGGGTCAGCCCCGGCAGCACGAAGGCCAGAACCTCGAAGAGCACGTAGGGCAGGGCCAGGGTGAGCCCCGCATAGCCGGCCACCTTCAGCGACACGAACAGGAATTCGCCCGGGGCCAGCTGCAGGAAGCGGATCCCTTCGGCCGGCACCTCCAGCAGCCGCACCAGCGGTCGCACCGCCAGCAGGCAGGCGGCGGCGCCGACCACCACCGCCAGCAGGCTGCGAAGCACCCGCCGGCGGAGCTCCTCGAGGTGCTCCACCAGGCTCATGTGCACCTCGCCGGGGAACTCGCCGGGGAAAGTGTCCTCGGGGATGGGGTCGCTCATGTCCGTTCCGTCTCCGGCAGCCTAGGGGGCGCGGCCAGCAGAGCTGCGGCCCGCTCGGGCACCGCCCACAGCACCTCGCCCCCCCGATGGCGCACCGTGCCGGGGCCGGCGCCGGCGATGCGCTGCAGATCCGTGGTCGGCACCATCACCACCGGCACCCGGCCGTTGGCCCGGCCGCGGCTGAAGTGGGCCGCCAGGTCGGCCGCCTCCCGCAGGTCCGCGTCGCTGGGGGTGCCCTCCGAGCCCTTCAGCACCACATGGCTGCCCGGACACTCCTGGGCATGGAACCAGAGGTCGCCGCGCCGGGCCTGCTGCAGGCTGATCCATTCGTTCTGGCGATGGTTGCGACCCACCTGCAGCCGCAGGCCACCGCTGCTGCGCAGTTCCAGCGGGGCCGGAGCGCTGCCGGACGTCCCCCGCCGCACACGCCGGGACGGCCCCGGCCCCTGGCCCTCCCGGGCGGGCAGCAGGGCGGGAAGGTCCTCCTCCACGGCGGCCAGCTGGGCCCCGCTCTCCGCCTGTTCCAGGAAGGTGAGGCTGGCTTCGATGGCGGCCAGCCGCTGCTGATGCAGCTCCAGACGCGGGGTGATCGCGGCGACGGAACGGCGCAGCTTGCGGGCCCGGCGGTACAACCTCTGGGCTTCGTCGATCTCCTCCCGCGACGGCGACGGCAGGCTGAGCAGGCCGTCCGCCCGGCGCTGCATCGCGTCACTGCCGGGAACGGCCTCCAGCAGGCTCTGCTGCTGGTCGGCGTTGCGGCGCTCCCGGGCCGCGGCGTTCAGGAGCCGCTGCCGCAGGCTCGCCCGCCGCTGCTCCAGCTCCCGGCGCCCGAGGCGATCGGCGTAGTAGCCCGCCAGCCCCCGGTTGATCGCCCAGCCGTCGCCAGCGATCGGTGGTCCTTCGGGGTCCCAGCAGCGGTAGTCGCTGGGGCCGTCCCAGCCCAGCTGGAAGTGCTCCTCAGCCACCGTCGCCAGCCAGAGCCGCCAGCGTTGCCAGAGCCGCTGCCACGCTTCCGGCTCCAGGTTCTGCACCGGCCTGGCCAGCATGTCCTGGGCCAGCTGGCGGGCCAGGGCCGGGCCGACCCCCTGGTAGGCGCCCATCAGGGCCTCGCCGACGGCCTGGGGCAGGAGGCCGAGGCGCCGCCGCCAGGAGGCGACCTCCTCCTCCAGCCGGGGCGGCTCGCCGGCCATGGGCGGTGGCGGCTGGTAGGGGTCGCCGGTGCCGATCGGCCGCAGCCGCGACCGGTCCTGGCGCACCTGCCGGGCCAGGGCGATCACCCGCTGTTCGTCGTCGAGCAGGAACAGGTTGCTGTGGCGCCCCATCAGCTCCAGCACCAGCTGTCTTCGGATCGGCTCGCCGGGCCTGGGGGCGAAGCCCAGGGTCACCACCCGCTCCCAGCCCTGCTGCTCCAGGCTCACCAGGGCCAGGCCCCGCAGGCCGTGCTGCAGCTGCAGGGCCAGGGTGCTGCCCTCCCCCTGCTTCAGGGGCGACTCGACCACCAGCAGGCGCGGGGCTTCGGCCAGCCAGCTGAGCTCCAGCCACAGGGTGCCCCGCAGGCTGCGGAGGCCCAGCTGCAGGCGGTGGGCATCGGGCTGCTGGGCCTTCTCGAAACGGCTGGGCAGCAGGCCGCGGCGCATCTCGGCCAGCACGGCGCGCAGGCTGGTCACATCCATGGCCTGGATGGACGGGGATGGGGCCATCGCCTCCTCTGTCGCCTCAGATGCGGTCCACCCCTACTGTGCGCCCCAGCGCCAGCGATCCATGGACTCCCCCCCCTCCAGCGGCCGGCTCACGGTGATCACCGGCCCCAGCGGTGTGGGCAAGGGGACCCTCGTGGCCCGGCTGCTGCAGCGGCACCCCGCCCTGTGGCTGTCCGTCTCGGCCACCACCCGCTCGCCCCGGCCCGGTGAGATCGACGGGCAGCACTATTTCTTCCTGACGCGCCCCGATTTCGAGGCCCAGGTGGCCAGCGGGGGCTTCCTGGAGTGGGCCGAGTTCGCGGGCCACCTCTACGGCACCCCCCGGGGCCCGGTGGAGGCCCAGCTCGCCCAGGGGCGGCCGGTGCTGCTGGAGATCGAGCTGGAGGGCGCCCGCCAGGTGCGGCGCACCTTTTCGGCGGCCTTCCAGCTGCTGATCAAGCCGCCCAGCTTCGAGGAACTGGAGCGCCGCATCCGCGGCCGCGGCACCGACAGCGAAGAGGCCATCACGCGGCGGCTGGCGCGGGCACGCCAGGAGCTCACGGCCGAGGCGGAGTTCGATGCCGTGCTGGTCAACGGCGACCTTGACGTGGCCCTGCAGGAACTGGAGCGGCTGCTGGGATTTCGCGACGCCGTCTGACACCCCAGCCAGGGTCGTGCCGCCATGAAAAAAGCGGCCCTTCAAGGGGCCGCTGGGTTGATAGGGCTGCCGGATGTGTTTGGTCAGCCCTGTCGCAGGCTTCAGAGGGGGTGGATGATCAGATCCGGGAAGAAGCGGAACACCTCGATCGTGATGCCTGCGGTCAGGGTGAACCAGACGGCGGCCACGACGGGAGCGGTGGTGAGGAATTTTTTCATGGCTCTTGGAATCAGCGGGGGGAAACGGTCACTTTGGAGTCGGATTCCACCATGGCTCCGCTGGTGAACTCCTTGAGGGCCGCCAGGGGCCAGACAGCGGCGGCCAAGGTGGTTTTGAACGCCAGGGGCAGATCGATCTGGATTTCACGCATGGTGGCGTCCTTGCTGCCGCGGATGGCGATCAGGTAGCCGCGGCCCGCCCAGCCGATCGTGCCGGCGATGTAGAGGAAGAGGAGGCCCGGGATCGTGAAGTCACCGGCGTGGCTCCAGCGGCCGTCCGTGATCAGGTGGGGCAGGCCATCGGTGCCACAGAGGGCCTGCCCGTAGTACGCGAAGCGGGCCTTGGCCTGATCCGTGCTGGCAGCGGCGGCGCGCTGCTGGAAGCGGGGGGTCTCGCTGCAGGGGGTGAGTCCGCCGATGTCGGCCCGGGCCGAGGGGGCGAACCCGAAGAGCAGGAACACGCACGCCACCAGGGCGAAGGCCCGGGTGGCGAAGGAACGACTGGAGAGAAGACGGCGCATGGAGAGGGGCCGCGGGGGAACTGCCGCGGGGCAGGATGGCTCGTGCGGACAGTAGGGGAGCTCCCCAGGGAGCATGCGCACGGTTCTGGCCCTCGAAACAAGTTGTGACGAGTCGGCGGCGGCGATCGTGGCCGGTCGGCGGGTGCTGGCCGGGGCCGTGGCCTCCCAGATGGAGGAGCACGCCCGCTGGGGCGGGGTGGTGCCGGAGATCGCCTCGCGCCGCCATGTGGAGGCGTTGCCGGCCCTGATCGCCCGGGTGCTCGAGGAGAGCGGTCTCGCCATGGCCGATCTCGATGCCGTCGCCGCCACGGTCGCCCCCGGCCTGGCCGGAGCCCTGCTGGTGGGGTCAGTCACGGCGCGCACCCTGGCGCGGCTGCATGGCAAGCCCTTCCTGGGGGTGCACCATCTGGAGGGGCATCTGTGCTCGGTGCACCTGGGCGATCCCCTGCCGGCGGGTCCCTACCTCGTGCTGCTGGTCAGCGGCGGCCACACCGAGCTGATCCGCGTCGATGGCCCCGGGGCCTACACCCGCCTGGGCCGCAGCCGCGACGATGCGGCCGGCGAATGCTTCGACAAGGTGGCCCGGCTGCTCGGTCTGGGCTATCCGGGCGGGCCGGCGATCGAGGCGGCGGCAGCCGGTGGCGACCCCGGCCGCTTCCGCTTTCCCAAGGGGAGGGTCTCCCTTGCCGAGGGGGGCTTCCATCCCTACGACTTCAGCTTCAGCGGCCTCAAGACGGCGGTGCTGCGCCAGGTGCAGCGGCTCGCTGGCGAGGGCGATCCCCTGCCGGTGGCTGACCTGGCGGCGAGCTTCGAGCAGGGGGTGGCCGAGGTGCTGGTGGAGCGCAGCTGCCGCTGCGCCGTCGAGGCGGGCCTGCAGACGGTGGTGCTGGTGGGGGGCGTGGCCGCCAACCGGCGCCTGCGCCGCCTGATGGCGGAGGCCACCGCCGCCCGCGGTCTGTCCTGGCGCGTCGCGCCCCTGGCCTACTGCACCGACAACGCCGCCATGGTGGGCCTGGCGGCGGTCGAGCGGCTCGAGGTGGGGGGGCGCAGTGGGATCAGCCTGGGGGTGGCGGCCCGGCTCCCCCTGGAGCAGGCCGGCTCCCTCTATGCGCCACAGCCACCCTTTTGATGCCCTTAAGGTGGGTGGATCGACTTAACGTCTGGCCCCATGGCCCCCGCGAACCCCCTGCCCATTGAGCAGGGCGAAACCTCCCTCATCGACACGGAACCGGTGTCCCAGCAGGAACTCAACGCCTGGCGCCGTGGTTTCACCCCCCAGGCCGAGATCTGGAACGGCCGTCTGGCGATGCTCGGCCTGTCCGTGGGCCTCGGTGTCCTGCTGCTGGTGCGTCTGGCCGGCGGCTGAGCCCCGGCCCGTTTCCGTACCCCCTGCCCTCAGGTCCGCCCGCGCATCGTCTGAGCCAGTTCGTTGGGCCTGAGGCTGGCGGCAAGGGCATCTTCCGGATGGACTTTGCCCGAAGACACCAGATTGGCCAGGTACTGGTTGGAGGTGATCATGCCGTCGAAGCCGCTGCGGGCCATGATCGCCTCAATCTCGTCAAGATTGGCCCGCAGGATGTAGTCCTTGCAGGCATCGGTGTTGATGAAGACGTCGTGGAATGACGCCCTTTTGCCATCGACCGTCTTGATCAGGCCCTGGGAGATCACCCCCAGCAGCGAATCGGCCACCGATCGCCGGACGATCTCCTGTTCGTCGGGGGGATACATGCCCAGCATCCGCTCGACGGAGCGCACGGCCGAGTTGGTGTGCAGGGTGCCCAGCAGCAGGTGTCCTGTCTGGGAGGCTTCGATCGCCGTGGTGAGGGTGTCCTGGTCGCGGATCTCCCCCACCAGGATCACGTCGGGATCCTCCCGCAGCGCGGCGCGGAGGGCCGTCTTGAAGTGGCGGGTGTGGCTCCCCAGTTCCCGCTGGCGGATCAGGGACTGGCGGCTCTGATGCACGAATTCGACCGGATCCTCGATGGTGAGGATGTGGCGCTTCATCGTGCTGTTGATGTGGTCGATCACCGCGGCCAGGGTGGTGCTCTTGCCGGATCCGGTGGGACCGGTGACCAGAAGCATGCCCTTGGGACGCTGGGCCAGATCCTTGAGCACCGGCGGCAGGTTGAGCTCGTCGATGGTGGGAATGGCCTGGGGAATCAGCCGCAGGACCATCGCCGGACCCTGCAGGGATTCGAGCAGGTTGATCCGCACCCGCACGAAACCGAAGGCGTAGGAGGCGTCGTATTCCTTCTGCTGGAAGAAACGATCGATCTGGGCCGGATCCAGGATCTCCCGCAGCCAGTCACGGAAGGTGTTGCCATCGGTCACGGCCAGACCGGCCAGGATCATGTCGCCGCGGCTGCGGAACCGGGGCTCCTCTCCGACACCGAGGTGGATGTCGGAGAAGTTGCGTTCGAAGGCCACCCGAACGATCTGCTCCAGGGTCGGCGGGGCTCCACCATCGGCCGACATCGGCGTGCCCTGGGCGGAGAGGGGAGCCGCTGTCTGGAAGCTCACAGGGGGCGGCGGTGGTGGGGCCTGGGGCATGGAGGAACGCGGCTGGAGAGCGGGGCGGTCCCGCTGGTCGATGGCGTTGGACGACGACGTCAGGCGAATCCGTTGGACGAATTCTCAGGACGGATTCTCAGGACGAAAAATCAGGCCCTTGGCGCGAATTCGCCGAAGGCGCTGTCCCTCAGGGGGATCCTAGGGGCGGATTCAATTCTGTCGATCACGGCGGCGACCGGCGCCCCGCCTGGCGGGGGGCGACGAACCCAGGCTGCCTAGGATCGTTCGATCCGCGTCGGCCCGTGTCCCCACAGCCTCTGGTCAGCATCGTTCTGGGCACCCGCCCCGAGGCCATCAAGCTGGCTCCGGTGATCCTGGCCTTCCAGCGGTCGCACGACTTCCGCACCCGCGTCGTCCTCACCGGACAGCACCGCGAGATGGTCACCCAGGTGATGCACCTGTTCGGTCTGGCCGCCGACCATGACCTGGCCCTGATGGCCCCGAAGCAGACCCTCACCCACGTCACCTGCGCGGCCCTGCAGGGACTGAAGCAGGAGTTCGAGGAGCACCGCCCCGATCTCGTGCTCGTCCAGGGCGACACCACCACCGCCTTCGCCAGCGCCCTGGCCGCCTTCTACGAGCAGATCCCCGTCGGCCATGTGGAGGCCGGCCTGCGCACCGATGACCTGCTCGATCCCTTCCCCGAGGAAGCCAACCGCCGCCTGATCTCCCAGCTGGCCCGCCTCCACTTCGCCCCCACCCCGCAGTCGGCGGCGAACCTGAGGGCCTCGGGGGTGGTGGGCGAGATCCTCACCACCGGCAACACGGTCATCGATGCCCTGCTGCTGATGGCCCGTTCCGCCCCCGACTGGGACCTGCCCGGCCTCGACTGGCAGAACCAGCGGGTACTGCTGGCCACCGTGCACCGCCGCGAGAACTGGGGGGAGCGTCTCCAGGACATCGGCCGCGGCTTCCTCGCCCTGCTCGAGCGCTTCCCCGACACCGCCCTGCTGCTGCCGCTGCACCGCAATCCCACGGTGCGGGAGCCGCTGCAGGCCCTGCTCGGCTCCCATCCCCGCGCCTTCCTCACCGAGCCGCTCGACTACGACCGGCTGGTGGCGGCGATGCGCGGCTGCACGCTGCTGCTCACCGATTCGGGCGGTCTGCAGGAGGAGGCCCCCGCCCTGGGCAAGCCCGTGCTGGTGCTGCGCCGCACCACCGAGCGGCCGGAAGCGGTGGCGGCGGGCACGGCCAAGCTGATCGGCACCGACAGCGATGCGATCCTCAGCGAAGCCAGCCGGCTCCTGGAGGACCCGGAGGCCTACGGGGCCATGGCCCACGCCCACAATCCCTTCGGTGACGGGGCGGCCAGCGGCCGGATCGTGGAGGCGGCACGCCGCTACCTCGGCCTGGCTGCCGCCTAGGGGCGCTTCTTGGCCCAGGGGGGCAGGTCGATGAACACCCGGGTGCCGCTCTCCAGGCCCGAGATGATCTGGGTGTCCTTGCCGCTGCTGGCCCCCAGCTCCACGGGCTGGAAGGTGGGTTCCTGGCCCTTGCCCACCAGCAGCACCCCCGGCCGGCCGTCCTCCGTGACGATGGCGACGGTGGGCACCACGGTCCTGGCCTGAAGGGTGCCGGTCTGGAAGTCGATGTCGGCGGTCATGCCGATCCGCAGTTCCGGGGCCGGATCGGTCAGCTGGAGCTTCACCTCGAAGGAGGTGACGTTGTTGGTCTTCACCGCCCTCGGGGCGATCTGGCGCACCCTGGCCTGGAAGCGACGGTCGGGGAAGGCATCGACGCGCACGCTGGCGGGCAGGCCCACCCGCAGCCGGCCGATGTCGCTCTCGGGCACCTTGGCGACCACCTCCAGCCCTTCGGAGAGCTCCACGATCGAGGAACTGGTGGCGCCGGCGGTGGCGGAGGCGGTGGTGGTGGGGGTGACGAAGGCCCCCGGTTCGGCGTAGCGCTGGCTGATCACGCCATCGAAGGGGGCCCGCACGATCAGTTCGTCCTTCTCCACCATGCGCTGCCGGAGCCGCTGCCGGGCGGCGGCGGTGGCCAGGCGCCGCACCTCCGCCTCCGAACGGAAGCGATTCATGGTGTCGAGGCTGATCGCCCCCTGGCGGAACAGGGGTTCGTTGCGGCGCAGTTCGCTGTCGCTGCGGCGCTGCTCCGACTCCGCCGACTGCACGTTGGCCTGCAGTTCCATCAGCCGGTCGCGCAGGTCGCCGTCATCCATCAGGGCCAGGGGCTGGCCCCGGCGCACGCTGTCGCCCTCATCGACCATCAGCTCCAGCAGCACCCCCTGCCGTTTGGGGCTGACATTCACCCGCTTGACGGCATCGAGTTCGCCGCTGGCGGTGATCACCCCGGGCAGGGAGCCCTCGCGCGCCACCACGGTGAAGGGGGCCAGGTCACGGCCGGCCTGCTGCCGTTGGCGCTGCCAGAGGCCGGCCGTGGCGAGCAGGGCCAGGCCCACGGCCAGGCCGATCCAGAGGCGGCGGCGGCGGCCGCGGCGCCGGCCCTTCAACGGGGCGGAGGCTGACGGGGGCGTGTCCCGGGTCGGAGCGGGGGCCGGCGGCAGGGGAGTGATGGCGGGAATGGGCCGGCGGATCGCTTGAGACAGTTTCGCCTGTCTGCGCGAGGGTTGTGGATGGCGGGTGACAGAAGGGCCCCGTCCGGGCGCCCCCTACATTTCCCCCATGCTCAAAGCCGGAATCGTCGGGCTGCCCAACGTGGGCAAGTCGACCCTCTTCAACGCCCTGGTGGCCAACGCCCAGGCCCAGGCGGCCAATTTCCCCTTCTGCACCATCGAGCCCAACGTGGGGGTGGTGGCGGTTCCCGACGAGCGCCTGCAGAAGCTCTCCGATCTCTCCAGTTCCAAGGAGATCGTGCCGACCCGGGTGGAATTCGTGGACATCGCCGGACTGGTGCAGGGGGCGAGCCAGGGGGAGGGGCTGGGGAACAAGTTCCTGGCCAACATCCGTGAGGTCGATGCCATCGTCCACGTGGTGCGCTGCTTCGAGGACGACGACGTGATCCACGTCTCCGGCAGCGTCGATCCGGTGCGGGACGCCGAGGTGATCAACCTGGAGCTGGGGCTGGCGGATCTGGCCCAGATCGAGAAGCGGCGCGAGCGGCTCAAGAAGCAGATGCGCACCAGCAAGGAGGCCGCCGCGGAGGACGGCGCCCTGGCCCGGCTGCAGGCGGAACTGGAGCAGGGAGGCGCCGTGCGGCGGGTGACCTTGACCGAGGAGGAGCAGGCCCTGGTGCGCAACCTGGGCCTGCTGACCGGCAA
Organism: Synechococcus sp. UW140; assembly: GCA_943369315.1. GTDB lineage: Bacteria > Cyanobacteriota > Cyanobacteriia > PCC-6307 > Cyanobiaceae > Cyanobium. The sequence goes on along the minus strand of CALRMW020000007.1, from coordinate 52,302 downwards.
GCCGATCATCTATGCCACCAATGTCAGCGAGGACGACCTGGCGGAGGGCAATGCCTGGGTGGCCGCCGTCGAGGCCCTGGCCGCCCGGGAGGGCGCCGAAGCGGTGCGCATCTCCGCCCAGGTGGAGGCCGAGCTGGTGGATCTGGCCGCCGAGGAGCGCGCCGACTACCTGGCCGGGCTGGGGGTGAGCGAGGGCGGTCTGCAGAGCCTGATCCGCGCCACCTACCGCCTGCTGGGTCTGCGCACCTACTTCACCACCGGCGAGAAGGAGACCCGGGCCTGGACGATCACCGCCGGCATGACCGCCCCCCAGGCGGCCGGTGTGATCCACACCGATTTCGAGCGGGGCTTCATCCGTGCCCAGACCATCGCCTACGCCCAGCTGCTGGAGGCCGGCACCCTGGCCGAGGCCCGCAACCGGGGCTGGCTGCGCAGTGAGGGCAAGGAGTATGTGGTGGCCGAGGGCGATGTGATGGAGTTCCTTTTCAACGTCTGACGACGCCCCGTGGCCACACCCGTCGGTTTCATCGGCCTTGGGGCCCTCGGCGCCCCGATGGCCGCCAACCTGCTGGCGCAGGGCTTTGCGCTCACGGTCCACAACCGCCATCGGGAGCGGGAGCTGCCCCTGGCCGCCGCCGGGGCCACACGGGCGGCCACCCCGGCGGCGGCCGCCCAGGGCGCCGCGGTGCTGGCCCTCTGCCTGAGCGATGACGCGGCGGTGGCGGCGGTGCTGCTGGGTGAGGGGGGCGACGGCGAAGCCGCCGCCGTGGCCGGTCTGGCGCCCGGGGCCCTGGTGGTCGATTTCTCCACCATCGCGCCGGAGACCTCCCGGGCCCTGGCCGCCGCCCTGGGCGCTCGCGGCGTGGCCTACCTGGATGCGCCGGTGACCGGCGGCACCGAGGGGGCCCGGGCCGGCACCCTCTCGGTGCTGGTGGGGGGAGCGGCCGCCGACCTGGAGCGGGCCCGGCCGGTGCTGGAGGCCGTGGGCCGCACGATCACGGCCATCGGTCCGGTGGGGGCGGGCCAGGCGGCGAAGGCCGTCAACCAGGTGCTGGTCGGTGGCAGCTACGCGGCCGTGGCCGAGGCCCTGGCCCTGGGGCAGCGGCTCGGCCTGCCGATGGAGGAGGTGCGGCAGGCGCTGGTGGGTGGTGCCGCCGGCTCCTGGGCCCTGGAGCACCGCGGCGGCGCCATGCTGCGGGGCGAGTTCCCGCTCGGGTTCCGCCTGCGGCTGCATCGCAAGGATCTGGCGATCGCCCTGGAGGCCGCCACCGCCGGGGGGCTGGAGCTGCCCGTGGCCGGCCTGGTGGCGGCGATGGAGGACGACCTGATCGCGGCCGGCCATGGCGACGAGGACGTGTCGGCCCTGGCCCGCTGGTTCAGCGCCGGCTCCCGGTGAGTGGCGCCGCCTCCCTACCTTGGTCCGGCTCCTGTGGTGGTGGCCGTGAGGCCGAGGGCTGAATGGTTGAAGCGCCCCTTGACGCGTCCCCAGCTGCCGCGATCGACCTGCGGGGGCTCAGCAAGCGATTCCAGGAGGGGGAGAGCGAGCGGACGGTGCTGCAGGCCGTCGACCTGACCATCTCCCCCGGCCAGTTCGTGGTGCTGCTGGGCCAGAGCGGCAGCGGCAAGAGCACCCTGCTGCACCTGATCGGCGGCATCGACACCCCCTCCTCCGGCAGCGTGGCCATCGGTGGGGTGGACCTCACGGCCCTCGACGAGCGCAACCGCACCCTGTTCCGCCGCGACCACATCGGCTTCATCTTCCAGTTCTTCAATCTCATCCCCACCCTTTCGGTGCTGGAGAACGTCACCCTGCCCGGCGAGCTGGCCGGTCGGCCCCGGCCGGCCCTGGAGTCGGCCGCCCGCGACCTGCTCGGCCGGGTGGGGCTGGCCGACCGCGCCGCCACCAGGCCCGACCGCCTCTCCGGCGGCCAGCAGCAGCGCGTGGCCATCGCCCGCGCCCTGCTGCACCAGCCCCTGCTGATCCTGGCCGACGAGCCCACCGGCAACCTCGACGAACACACCGGCGAGCAGGTGCTCCAGCTGCTGATCGATCTCACCCGCCAGCAGGGCCGCACCCTGATCATGGCCACCCACAACGGGGCCATCGCCGGTCGGGCCGACCGGGTGCTGCGGGTGCAGGAGGGCCACCTGCTCGAATCGTCCGCCCCTGCGGCTGCGGTGGCGGCATGAGCCAGGGGGATGCACCGCCCGTGGTCCGCAACGGGCCCCTGTGGCGCCTAGCGGCCCGGCGCTGGCGTCGCCGCCCGCTCCAGTACCTGCTCTGCATCCTGGGCATCGCCCTGGGGGTGGCGATGCTGGTGTCGATCGATCTGGCCAGCGGCTCGGCCCAGCGGGCCTTCGCCCTCTCCACCGACGCCATCACGGGCCGCACCACCCATCGGCTGGTCGCGATCGGGCCCGGTGGTGTCGCCGACGCCACCTTCGTCGCCCTGCGGTGCCGCTTCCCGGAGATTCCCGCCGCGCCGGTGATCGAGGCCTACGGCCGGGCCGAGGAGCTGGACGGGGAGCTGCTGCGGATGGTGGGGGTGGATCTGTTCAGCGAGGCGCCCTTCCGCGGCCTGCTGGGCGGCGACGGCGATGGGCAAGGGGGCGGCGGCAACGCAGGGGGCAGGGGCTTCGTGCCCTTTCTCACCGAGCCCGGCACGGCCGTGATCGCCGCCGACACCGCCGCGCGCTTCGGCCTCCACCCCGGCGCCGCCGACGCCTCCGGAACCCTCCACCTCGATCTGGGGGGGCGGACGTCGGCCCTGCGGCTGGTGGGCAGCGTCAGCAGTGGGTCGGCCCTGGAGCGCCGGGGGCTGGAGTCCCTGCTGCTGGTCGACATCGCCACCGCCCAGGACCTGCTCGCCCCCGCCGGTGCCGCTGCGGCCCCGGGGCTGGGCCACATCGATCTGATCCTCGAGGGCGCTGCCCAGGAGCAGGCCATCCGCACCTGGTTGCCCGCCGGGCTGAAGCTGGAGACGGCGGCAGCCCGCGGCAACGCCGTGCAGCAGATGACGGCCGCCTTCGAGCTCAACCTCACCGCCATGAGCCTGCTGGCCATGGTGGTGGGCATCTTTCTCATCTACAACACCGTCACCTTCAGCGTGGTGCAGCGCCGCAGCCTCTTCGGCGTGCTGCGCTGCCTGGGGGTGACCCGGGGCCAGCTGTTCACCCTGATCCTGGGGGAGGCGGCCCTGTTCAGCCTGGTGGGGTCCCTGCTGGGCCTGGCGCTGGGGATGGTGCTGGGGCGCACCGTCGTCGGCCTGATCACCCAGACGATCAACGACTTCTACTTCGTGGTCTCGGTGCGGCAGATCAGCCTCTCGGGATTCACCCTGGCCAAGGGAATGCTCGTGGGGGTGGCCTCGGCCCTGGTGGCCTCGGCCCTGCCCGCCTGGGAGGCGATGGCCGCCCCGCCGCAGATGACCCTGCAGCGTTCCAGCCTCGAGGCGGGCTGGCAGCGGCTGCTGCCCTGGTTCCTGCCGGCGGCCGTCCTCAGCGGCGGCCTGGGGGTGCTGCTGCTCCGCTGGGACAGCCGGGACCTGGTGCCCGCCTTCGCCGGCCTGTTCGCCCTGCTGATGGCGGCCGCCCTGCTGATGCCGCCCGTGCTGGCCGCCGTCATGGCGGCCCTGGGCAGGGCCGGCGGCGGCCTGGGGGTGGTGGCCCGCCTCGCCCCCCGCGACATCCTGCGCTCCCTCAGCCGCACCGCGGTGGCCGTGGCGGCCCTGATGGTGGCGGTGTCGGTGATCGTGGGGCTGTCGATCATGATCGGCTCCTTCCGGGGCACGGTGGTCACCTGGCTTGACCAGACCCTCCAGGCCGACCTGTTCGTCTCCCCGCCCAGCACCACGGCCAACCGGGTGCTGGGCAAGGTGGATCCCGCCATCGTCCAGGCCGTCGCGGCACGCCCCGACCTGCGGGCCCTGGTCACCTTCAACAGCTTCGACGTGCACCTGGTCGACCAGGACCGGGACATCACCCTGATCGCCGCCGGTGGTGACGTCTCCGCCGGCCGGCGCCCCTATGCCTGGGTCCACCCGGGGGTCGACGACCCCTTCGCCGCCCTGGCGGCCCGCAAGGGGGTGATCCTCTCCGAGGCCGTCTACCTGCGCGATGGCCAGGGCGCCATCCCCGAGCACGTCAGGCTCGAAACCCCCGACGGCGAGCGGAGCTTCCCGGTGGTCGCCGTCTTCTACGACTACTCCTCCGACCGCGGCAGCGTGCTGATGGACCGCTCCCAGGTGGTGGAGCTCTGGCACGACGACAACGTCGCCTCCCTGGGCCTGTTCCTGGCCCCCGGGGTTGAGCCCGAGGCGGTGGCCGCCGACCTGAGGGAGGGCTTCCGCAGCCGCCAGAGCCTGCTGGTGCAGACCAACGGCGCCCTGCGGCAGGGATCGCTGGAGATCTTCGATCGCACCTTCGCCATCACCGGAGCCCTGCAGCTGCTCACGGTGCTGGTGGCCTTCATCGGCATCTTCAGCACCCTGATGAGCCTGCAGCTGGAGCGGGGCCGGGAGTTCGCCGTGCTGCGGGCCGGCGGCATGACGCCCCTCCAGCTGGGGCGCCTCACCCTGCTGGAGACCGGCCTGATGGGCCTGCTGGCCGGCACCTGCTCGATGCCCCTGGGCTACGGGCTGGCCTGGGTCCTGGTGCATGTCATCAACGTGCGCTCCTTCGGCTGGACCCTGCAGATCGCCCTGGAGCCCCGCTTCTTCGTCCAGTCCCTGCTGGTCGCGGTGGGCGCGGCGCTGCTGGCCGGCCTCTACCCGGCCCTGCGGCTCGGCCGCATGAACATCAGCGAGGCGCTGCGACAGGAATGAACCACCCCTATCCCCTGCGCACCCTGCTGGCCCTGGTGGCCGTGCTGCTGCTGGGCCTGGCCGGAGCGGCCCCGGCCGGGGCCAGCAGCGGCATCCGCTGGGGGGAGGCGCCGGAGCCCGAAGGATTCGTCCGGGCCTTCACCCCGAGGAACTGGCAGTTCCCCGCCGACTTCGGCGCCCATCCCCAGTACCGGACCGAGTGGTGGTACTACACAGGCAACCTGGAGGGCGACGACGGACGCCCCTTCGGCTACCAGCTGACGATCTTCCGCCAGGCCCTGGCCCCCGACGTCCCCGACTCCCCCGCCGCCCAGGGAGCAGCGGCAGCGAGCGCCGGTTCCCGCTGGCGCACCCCCCAGGTCTTCTCCGCCCATTTCACCGTGAGCGACATCGCCGCCGGTTCCTTCCTGCAGGAGGAGCGCTTCGCCCGCGGCGCCCTGGGCCTGGCCGGGGCCGAGGCCGATCCCTACGCGGTCTGGCTCAACGACTGGCGCATCAGCGCCAAGGGCCCCGACCGGGTGCGGCTCCAGGCCGCCACCGACGCCATGGCCATCGATCTGAGCCTTCGCCAGAGCCGGCCCCCGGTGCTCCAGGGCCAGAACGGCCTCAGCCGCAAGGGGCCCGAGGCGGGCAACGCCTCGCACTACTACTCCCTGGTGCAGCAGCCCACCGAGGGCACGGTCACGGTGGCGGGCCGCACCTACGCGGTCCGCGGAGTCAGCTGGAAGGACCATGAGTTCTCCACCAGCGTCCTCAGCCCGGGCACCGTCGGCTGGGACTGGTTCTCCGCCCAGTTCGAAGACGGCTCCGCCCTGATGCTCTACGGCCTGCGCCGGGAGGACGGCGGCAAGGAGCCCTTCAGCGGCGGTCGCTGGATCGCTGGCGACGAAGCGGTGGAGCTCGGCGCCGATGACTACACGCTCACGGTGAAGCGCACCTGGCGCAGCCCCCACAGCGGTGCCACCTACCCCGCCGCCTGGACGCTCACCATCCCACGGCTGGATCTGGAGCTGGCGATCATGCCGCAGATGGCCGATCAGGAGCTGACCACGGCCTCCGCCACCTACTGGGAGGGGGCGCTGCGCTACGAGGGCCACCGGGGCGATCGGCCGCTGCGGGGCCGCGGCTACGGCGAGCTCACCGGCTACGTCGACCGCCTCGATGGCCTGCGGGGTGGGTGATCGGCGAGGATGGCCCCAGCAGGAGCGAAGGGCCATGGCAGCAGCGGACCATCCCGGGATCCCGTCCCCCCCCTCGGAGCAGGCCGGCGACGCCGCCGGGGCTGCGGCCGAGCATCCCCATAACTTCGAGGTCCAGAAGGAGATCCACCGCCGCATCCGCAACGATCCGGATTACGACGACTGGGAGTACGGCACCGAGCCCCTGCCCCATGAGGCCTGGGTGGAGCGGCAGGCCGCCGCGTCAGGGGAGCGCCCGGCGGGGGCCTAGCCCCCGCACCAGCGGCAGTCCCCCCAGGCAGGCCAGGGCCATCAGCAGCCAGAGCCCGGCGCCATGGCCCTGGCCGTCCAGCAGCCGGCCGGCCAGCAGGGGCGCACCGAAGCCGCTGATGGCGAAGCACTGGGACAGCAGTGCCAGGGCCAGGCCCTGGTGCTCGATCGGGCTGCGTTCCACCACCGCTTCGGTGGCGGTGGGCAGGAAGCAGGCGATCCCGAGGGCCAGGGGCAGCTGGGCGAGCAGCAGCAGGGCCAGACCCCGTTCGCTGAAGGCGGAGGCCGCCAGCAGCAGGTTGCCGGCCGCGAAGCTGAGCAGGCTCAGGTTCAGACCCGTCGTCACCGGTCGGCGGGCGAGGGCCTGACCCACCGGCCACTGGAGCAGCAGCAGCAGCGCCAGCTGCAGGCCGATGGTGAGGGCACCCAGGCTCACCGGCAGGGCGCGACGCAGCAGGCTGCCCCGCACCAGCTCCAGGGGCAGGGCGCTCTGCATCAGGGCCGGCATCGCCGTGGCCAGCACGGCGACGGCCAGCAGCGGCGCCAGGCCGGGCAGCCAGGGGCCCCAGGGGCTGGGGTGGGCCAGCCGCTCCCTGGGCCGGGGGTCCGGCAGCCCCTGGCGCGACAGCACCAGCAGGAGCATCAGCATGCAGCCGATGTCCACGGCGTAGATGCCGCGCAGCCATCCCCGCCAGGCGAGCACCGCCCCCAGCAGGGCTCCGGCGGCGATGCCCAGGGCATCGGCGCTGCGCATCAGGGCGAAGGCCCGGCCCGACCCCACCGGCGCGCCCGACCCCACCGGCGTGCAGCTGAGCGGCACCGCCAGCTCGATCGCGGGCCAGTAGAAGCCCACTGCCATGCCGAGCAGCACCTGGCCCTGCAGGTAGCCGCCGAAGGAGCCGGCCGCCATCAGCCGGGCGTCGCCGGCGATGGCCATCAGGGCCGCCAGGAGCACCGGAACCGCGCAGTTCAGGCCCCGATCCAGCAGGACACCACTGAGGATCCGGCCGAAGGTGCCCGCCACCGCGGCCAGGGCCAGCCCTTCGGTGACGCGGGCCGCGCTGAACTGCGCCTGGTGGAACACCATCGGCGTCAGATAGAGCACGCCGCCCGCCCCGAGCATGGCGATCCCGCGGATCAGGGCGAGATGGCGCAGGGCTGCTGGAAACTGGGTGAACCAGGACCGCGCCCTGGCCCTCCCCTGTGCCTGTTCCACTCCGCCTTCGTCCGTTCAAGGGTCTGCTGGCCAGTCTGCTGATCGCCGGGACGCCCCTTGTGCCGCCGGTCGCTGCGGCGGAGGTGCTGCAGCTGCGCTTCGACGGGCTGGAGCTGCCGGTGAACCTCGAGCAGCTCGACGGCTGGACCCGCAGCCCGGCCGGCCGGACCGTTGGCGGCGGGGATCTGGCGGTCTGGCTGGATCTGCTCGACCCCCGCAGTCGCCAGGACCTCAGGATCCTGTTGCGGGCCCCCCTGCTGCGGGACACCAGCTTCGGCCAGCAGCTGCTCGACAGCTGGGCGGGCAGCCAGATGATGGCCCGCCTTGGGGACCTGCTGACCACGGCCGACGGCCGAAGTACCACGGCGGTGCTGCAGACGACGCTGCGCCGCCTGCTGGAATCGCGTCAGGACGTCTCCACCATCGGCCTGCTGCGGGCTCTGCCGGTGCAGCGGCTGAGCCTCCAGCTCGACGGGCTCTACGAGCTGGCCGTTCAGTGGCGCCAGCAGATCGACCTGCAGCGCCAGGCCCTGCGGCGCCTCCAGGCCCTGGCCCTGCCGGAGCGCCGCACCGTTCCCCTGGCCTTCGCCGATCGCACCCCCTTGAGCCCCCGGCGGCTGGGGCTGGCCGTGGACCACCGCCAGCAGCCCCTGCCGCTGGAGGTCTGGCCGGCGGCGGCGGGCTCTGGCCGGGGGAACGGGGCTCCGCAGCGGCCCTGGCTGCTGATGATGCCGGGCCTGGGGGGGAATGCCGACCAGTTCGGCTGGCTGGCCAGCGAGCTGGCCGAGCGGGGCTGGCCGGTGGTGGTGGTGCAGCACCCCGGCAGTGACGGCCCCGCCCTCAAGGCCGCCCTCGACGGCCAGCGGCCCCCGCCGGGCGCCGAGACCCTGGCCATCCGGCTGGCCGACATCGAAGCGGTGCTGGCGGCCCAGCGCCGGGGCGATCTGCCGGTGCGGGGCCGGGGGGTGGTGCTGCTCGGCCATTCGATGGGGGCCCTCTCCGCCCTGCTGGCGGCGGGGGTGGTGCCGGAAGCGGGCCTCGCCGGGCGCTGCCGCAAGGCCCTCGACCGCCTGCCCATCGCCAACCCCTCCCGGCTGCTGCAGTGCCAGCTGCCCAGCACCGACCTGCCGGAGCGGTCCTCCCCCCCCGCCGATCTGCGGGGACTGGTGCTGCTCAACAGCTTCGGCAGCCTGCTCTGGCCCCGGCGGGGGCTGGCGTCGCTGGGGGTGCCGGTGCTGATGGTCGGCGGCAGCCTCGACCTGGTGACGCCGCCGCTGGAGGAGCAGCTGCGCCTGTTTCTCCAGGGCAGGGATCCCCGCAGCCGGTTGGTGATGGTGGAGGGAGGCAGCCACTTCTCCCCGGTGCGGCTGATGCCCACCGATGAGGTGCTCTTCCGCCTCGATGAGGAGCTGGTGGGGGTGGACCCGGCCCGGGTGCAGTCGGCGCTGCTGCGCCTGACCACCGAATACCTCCAGACCCTGGAGCAGCCCCTGCTGCTGCCGGCCCAGCGGCGGTTGCAGCAGGGCGTGACCCTCGACGTGCTCGACGCCGACGCCGCCCGGCGCTGGAAGGCCGGTCTGAAGCCCTGAAGCACCGGGCCGGCCCCGGCTCCGGCCAGGAACTCAGAAGCGGATGCGCGGATCGAGCAGGGCCACCAGCAGGTCCACCAGCACGGTCACCAGCACCACCAGGGCCGCCACCACCACCACGATCCCCTGGACCACGGGATAGTCGCGCTGGGCGATCGCCTCCTGCAGCCGGAAGGCGATGCCGGGCCAGGAGTAGGTGACCTCGATCAGCAGGGCGCCGCCGATCAGGGAGGCCACCGTGATGCCGGTGATCGTCAGCACGGGCAGCAGGGCGTTGGGCAGGGCGTGGTGCAGCACCACCCGCCGCTCGCTCAGGCCCCGGCTGCGGGCCGCCTCCACGTAGTCGGAGCCGAGGGCACGGCGCAGGTTGAGCCGCAGGGCATTGGTGAAGATGCCGCTGAGCAGCAGGCCCAGGGTGGCCGCCGGCAGCACCAGGTGGCGCAGGCTGCCGGCCAGCTGGCCCCAGTCCCCCGCCCGGAGGCTGTCGAGCAGGTAGAAACCCGTGCCTTGCGGGGGCATCAGGGTGGCGGGGAAGCGTCCCCCCACCGGCAGCCAGCCCAGCCAGACGGCGAACACCAGCTGCACCACCATCGCGGCCCAGAAGGGGGGCAGGGCGTAGGTGCTGATGCCGTAGAGCCGGCCGGCCAGATCGATGCGTCCCTCCGGGCGGGCGATGCCGCTGAACCCCACCGCCAGCCCCACCACGGCGGCCAGCAGCAGGGCCACCACGCCGAGTTCCAGGCTGGCGGGCAGGCTGGCCTGGATGATGCGGGTCACCGGTTCGCCGTTGGTGAGCGACGCGCCCAGGTCACCCCGCAGCAGATGGCCGAGGAACCGGCCGTACTGCTCGTCCAGGGGCAGATCCAGTCCGAGCTGGGCCCGCAGGGCGGCGCGGGCCGCCTCCGGGGCGCGGGTGCCCAGCAGGGCGTCGATCGGATCACCGGGGGCCACCCGCAGCAGCAGGAACACCAGCGAGGCGATCAGCCAGAGCATCACCGGAGCCAGGGCCAGGCGGGAGGCCAGGTAGCGCGTCAGGTCGGAACGGCGGCTCATGGCACCCGGGCCGCGGCGGCGGCGGGGAGACGGCGCAGCTCGCCCAGCATCACCCGGCCGGACCCGTCGAACCGGGGCCGGCTGACGCCCGGCCGGCCCCAGGCCACCGGGGCGCTCAGCCACACCGGCACGTAGGGGCTGGCGGCGGCGACCCGGCGCTGGATGGCCACCAGCAGGGCGATCCGCTCGGGCCCGTCCAGCTGGCTGCTGCGCTGCAGCTCCGCCTCCAGCCCCGGGGCGGTCCAGAAGGTGCCTCCCAGCACGCTGTTGCCCTCCAGGCAGCGGTCCCCCTCGGCCTTGCTGCAGGACAGCAGCGGCATCAGGAAGTTCTCCGCATCGGGGTAATCGCCGACCCAGTCGTAGAAGAGCATCGTCAGGGCGCCTTTGTCGAGCTGGGAGTAGGCGGTGGTCGACTCCATGCCGCTCACCTCGAGCTTCACGCAGTCGCCCAGGTCCCGGCGCAGCTGGGCCTGCCAGGTGAGGGCGAACAGCCGGTCGGTGGGGATGTCGGAGCGGTAGGTGAAGGGCAGGGTGAGTACCCGACCGCTGCAGTACCCGGCCTGGCGGTAGAGGGCGCGGGCCGCGGCCGGGTCGTAGGCCGGCCAGGCGGTGGGATCGGAGCCCGGCAGGTCGGGGGGGACCAGCTGCCGCTGGGGGGAACGCAGGCCCAGGGTCACCCGCCGCACGATGGTGGCCCGATCAAGGCTGCGGGCCACGGCCTGGCGCAGGCCGGGCCGGTTCAGCGGTGGCTGGTCGGTCAGCAGCGACACCAGGCTGATCTCCTGGGAGGGGCCGACGGCCTGCCGCAGGCGGCCGGCCGCCGCGTCCCGCTTCAGGGCCTGCTGATGGTCGATCTCGAGGCCGGTGCTGAGCAGCAGGTCCACCTCGCCGCTGCGCAGGGCCCCGAACAGGGCGGTGGAGTTGGTCAGGGTGACCAGGTCGATGCCCCCGTTGGCCGGCCGCCGACCCCAGTAGCGGGACCAGGGCACGAGCCGCTGCTGCTGGCCGCCGAAGAAGGCAAGGGCGTAGGGGCCCGTGCCCACGAAGCGGTCGTTCAGGGGCTTGTCCCGGTGTTTCCGATAGGCGGTGGGGGAGACCGGGGTCAGGAAGATGGCGCTGAGCAGCCGCGGCAGCGGGCTGAAGGGTCGCTTCAGTACCACCTCGATCTCGTGGGGAGCGGTGACCCGCACGTTCTCGACCCGTTCGCTCAGCTGGTACCCGAGGGTGCCGATCGCCATGAAGCGCCGCAGGGAGAAGGCCATGGCGGCGGCATCGAAGCGGGTGCCGTCGTGGAACAGCACCCCCCGGCGCAGGCGGATGCGGGCCCGCAGCCCATCGGGGCTCAGCACCGGCAGGGCCGTGGCCAGCCGCGGCTCGATGCGGCCGCTGGCGTCGATGGCATAGAGGGGGTCCCCCAGGCCGCTGAGCACCTGCATCACGCCGATCCGGGAGGCCTGGACCGGATCGAGGGAATCGATGCGGCTCTTGGTCGCCACCACCAGGGACCGGCGGGATCCCGATGGCTGGCAGCCCGCCAGCAGCGGCAGGGCCAGCACCAGGGCCGATAGGGCGGCGGCCGTCGCGGCCGGCCCGCGTCGTGTTCGGCCCCTGGTCGTCGGCAAGACCTTGCGATCCGGTGGGGCCCATTCAAGCGGCTTGTCCAGCGCGGCCCCGACGGCGGTGCTCAGGGGGTCCGTCGGTTGCTCCTGGGGCGCCGCCCGCGCAGGATCTCCAGCTGTCGGATGAGTTGCTGGAGCAGGGTGAGGGAGGCGCGTGGCCGCTGGGCGCCGGCGGCGAAGGCCGCGGCGAAGCCCACCGAGGCGATGCTCACCCGCGCCACCCCCTGGCCGAGGGCCCAGACGTCGGTGGGGGCGGGCCCGCTGATCCGGCCGGAGGCGCGGGTCTCCGTCTTCTGGAGCTCATCGAGCAGGCTGCGCTTCAGCTCGTTCAGGGGCAGGCTGAGGGCCGCCGGGGGCAGCTGGGGCCGGGGGGCCTGGAGCCGGGAGAAGCGGGCCTGCAGGTCCTCCGGACTGGTGGCGGCCTCGATGGCCTGGCGGATCAGCGTCACCCGTTCGCCGAGCACGTTGCGCTGCGTCGCCTCGGCGCCTTTCGCCTGGGACAGGATGCGCCAGGTGGCGAAGCCCTGCAGGGGCACCAGCAGCAGGAAGGCGAACACCACGACGATGGCCCACTGGCGGGCCATGGCCAGCTTCGCCCGCAGGAAGCCGTTGGTGGGCTCGATGTAGAGCCCGAGGTGCAGCAGCACAAACCCCAGCAGGGCCAGCAGCGAGGTGTTGACCATACGGTTGGTGAACCGCAGCTGCCAGGCGGGACTGAGGAACTGGAGGGGCAGGGAGTCGACCAGGACGAAGGCCAGAAACACCAGCAGCAGGCCGGCACCGCTCCAGGCGAACAGGCGACTGAAGCCGGCGATGGTCTCTTCGCGGCTGGGGGAGTGGTCAGGCATCCGTGGTCCGGGCTGGACAGGGTGGTGAGGGCTGGCCAGCGGCCCAGACCTTAGGGGGCCCCACCGGTGCCGTCAGGGGCCCGGAGGCCGGCGCCGCGGAGCACCCATCCTGTCGAGTGAAGCGAAAACCAGGCAAGCCTGAAAATAGACTGATAAAATGGTGAAACATGCCTGGTATTTCATGGTGCGCTTCCTTGGGGTCGCTGCCCTCGGCCTGAGGCGTTTCCGCCCGTCCGTCCATCTCTACCCACCCCTTGTCCTGCTCAGCTGCCTCGTCGCCAGCACCACGGCCCCAGCCGTGGGCTATTACGGGCACGATGACCTGGCCGAGCTTCAGGAGCTGCGGGAGCTGCTGGTTCCCGGCTTCGGCCGGGAACCGGAGGTTCTCATCGGCATCGGTGGCATCACCCTGAGCAACCCCGTCACGGGCACGGTCGTGCCGGCCTTCCAGCTGGCCTCGAGCCCCGGCTCCTCTTCCGGGGAGGATTCGACGATTGACGGCTTCGTCGTGCCGTCGGGCTTCTTCCTGGCACGCTCCGGCGTCGTTCCCGGCCGAGGCGGCTTCCGCCTCACCAATCCCCTCGCCTTCCGCTGGACAGGGACGGCGACGACCCAGCCGCTGCAACTCACCTGGCAGGCGGGAACCCTCTTCGACAACGTCTTTGACGGCACGACCGGAGGGTTTGTCCCCTTCAGGATCCTGACCGCCGGCCTCCCGGTGCCAGGCGAGCCCGACAGCAACGAGCCATCGCTCTCCATCGTGGCCGAGGCCTCCAGCGAAGACCCCGAGCCTGCTGACCAACCCGCTGATGTCTTCGAGAACGCCCTGCTGCCCCCGGGGACTGAGGCCAATCCCGACATCCCGTCTGACGCCCCCGGACCGTCCTCCGGTGACCAGGCCAATACCGCGGAGGACCCTGAAGGTCAGGGTCCCGATGGAACTCCTGTTCCGGGTCCTCTGCCCATGGCAGGGCTTGTCCTCGCCTGGCGTTGCAGCCGCCGGCTCCGGCAGCGCGTGCGACAGCTGGGATGAATCAGACGGTTCTCGACCGCCTGCGACGCAGGCCGAACATGGATGGGATCCACCCCGAGATCCTGTCCCGGAGCGTCAGGGGAGAATTTCCGAACTGGGCCCCTGCTGCGAAGGCGAAAAAGAAACCCAAAGAGGCAACAAGGGTTCGTGTACCGGACTGGATGGCTGACCATGTCTGCTCCGGCTTTGGGCCCGAGATGCGGTCCAGGTAGAGATTCTCTTCGCGGGTGATGTTGTCATCCACCGCCTTCTTCACGACGGACAATGGCAGGCTCAGGTCCTCGGGTGCCAGCCGGAGCCTGAGTCCTTCAATGCTCATGAGCTTCTGTTGAAGGTCAGCAGTGCTGGTAGCAGAACTGATGGCCTGTCTTACCGGAGCGATTCTCCTCTTGTAACTACGTGTCAGTGCCTGCCGCTCGGCGTTGGCCAACGTGTAGGAGCGCCAAGTGGCAAAGCCCTGAAGAAAGATCAGGAGCAGAAAGCCGATCGCTGCCGCCGCGGCGGCCTGTCGGAGGGTGACCAGCCGACGCACATAGAGGGCGTCTGTGGGGTTGAGGACCACCGCCAGATGGGCGCAGACAAAGCCAACCAGCGGGAGGATGGCGGTGGTCAGAAGCCGGGCGGCGAAAGCGAGCTGCCAGCGCGGGTTGAGGAGCTGCAGCGGCAGTGAGTCGACGATCACATAGGCCAGGAACACCACGAACAGGCCCGTGCTGATGGCCATGAGGAGGGGGGCGATGGCGAACCTGCCGGCGACGGAATCCTCTCTGCGCTGGCCGTCACTTGCGTCATCATCCGGATGGATGCTCAGGCCGGTGAGAGGATGCTTCATCGCCATGCTGATCTCGAAGGGACGACGGATAAGGAAAATCGGAAGGGGATCGAGCCTCCAACCCGTTCTCGGCACTGGGCTCGGGACCGGCAGAAGCGTCGCTGGATTCTCAGTCGCCCGAGGAGCAACGATGTGCTGGCCGGCACCTCGTGGACCCAGGAGCTCCGGCAGTTTATGCCAGGTCAAGGCCGACGGCCAGCACCGGCGGCCTGAAGCGGCGGCGGACTCCAGCGGCAGGACTGGGTGGGTTGGCACCCGGCGACGGACAGAGGGGCATCGGACGCGCCATTAGAGTGATAAGCTGCTGCCCCCGTTGCTGGGCCCAGTGAGCCGCTCGCCGCCAGGGGCCGTCTGGACCTGATCCTTGGAGAAGCACAGGAGTGTCTTGATATGGATACGAACAATCCTTAAGCTCGGTGAGGGGGGTTGCCAAATTCCCTCAGTCGGCCTTAAGATTCGTCTGGTGTCCTCTCCAAACCACCTTTTTCGTCATGACCCCAGTCATCGCCTCACAGGTCGCGAGAAGGAGCTCTCTGTCCGGCTTGATTGCTAAGGGCTGTTCCCTTACAGCAGCCGGCGTCATCGGCTCCCTTCTCGCCAGCGCTCCTGCCCTTGCCAGCGGCAGTATTTCCTGCAGCATCAACCGAGGTCCAGGCAATGCCTGCGATCTGACCCCTGGTTCCATCTTCGGGCAGCTTGGCGATAAGCAAGTTGTTTTCCAGGGATTCACCATCAACAATCCCGGCAATACGGCTGTCGACGTCGTCTACAACTGGTTGAGCTTCGGCACCGATACCTATGCCGATGACATCTGGACCTTTGCTGTCACGGCGGCTCCTAGCATCGGAGGACCCCTCGAGCTGTCCTACACCTACGACGTCAACATCCTTGACGACCCCACCCCCGGGGCTCCTTCCTCCGCCCCTTGGTTCTTCGATACCGTGGCGCTGGAAAGTGACGTCGTGACTCGAAATACTCCCGGGGTCCGAGTCACCAAGATCACGAATCCTGAAAATGTTGAGCTCGTGAGCATCAACGGTGTACCCGATGGGGACCGCGACTACACCTTCGTGGGTAATTACAAAACCATCAGAATTACTGATGAAGTCGAGATCGGCGCTCAAAACGACGTTCTCACCAGCGTGACCAACTCGTGGACCCAGCGCACCGAAACCGTCCCCGGTCCCCTTCCCATCCTCGGTGCTGGTGTTGCCTTCGGCTTCAGTCGCCGTCTGCGTCGCCGTATCGCCAAGCCCAGCACCATCTGAGCTGGAAGCGAACGCTCCTCCCGCATCGGCCCTTCCCTTACCGGGGGGGCTTTTTTTTGTTGAGCAGGGTTGCCACGTCCTGTGCTGTGCAGCACTGGCGGTGTCTGGCCGGCTGTGGCAACCTAAAGCCGCCATTCAGGAGATCCGCAGCACTTTTCCGCCTGGTTTCAGGTCGGCTCCACCCCGGTCTGCCGGCCATCCCACAGGCTGGATCTGCAGAGGGCGGCGCCGTCCAATCGAGGCCGATCCTGTTCCAGCCATGGAAGACGTCGTTGAGCCTGTGGCTATTCGGACGCTGTCACGTGTCAAGGGGCAATTGCCTATACCGGACCATATGATCTGACTCGTGAGCTCAAGCAGAACCATGACTTCTTCCGGTCCTTCACTATTGTTTTTCACTCTCCCGCCTGATCTTTTCATTAGGACATTCAAATTCATTGAACCCAAAGGAACAATGGATTGAAGTCCGGATGCCTTCAGGCTACGCAAGGCAATGGCAATTTCTCACCACTTTTCTTTGCAATCAATCCTTACATTTCATCTGCTGTCAAAGCTCCCCCGACGTCTCTCCCTACCGTTATGGGTGAGTTAATCATTTTGTCGATATGGCTGCCTACAGCACTGCGGCCCAGCCAACCTCCTGCTCTTCGCGCCGGCGGATTGTGAAACAGCTTCAGCCATCCGTCTCGCCTTCTCTTGAGAAGCGGGTTTCCCTGCGTGGTTTTAACTTCTCCTATAAATTCTATACATCCGATCTCTGCCGCTCCACCCCCGTCTTCTTTATCAGCGGTGCCTTCCAAAGCATGAAGTCTTGGAAGAATGTTTCGGATTACTTTTTCTCACGCGGGATGCCGGTCATCCTCGCCGATCTGCCCGGCACAGGCTCTGCCGATGCTCTGCCTGCTGACTATGGCCTTGATTTTCTGTCGGATGCCATTCGGGTCGTCGTCGACGCAATCGGGGTGGAAAAGGTGTCGATTGTTTCCGCGTCCTATGGAACGCCGATTGCCTATACCTTCGCGGCCAGGTATCCCGAGCGGGTGGCCAAGCTCATCCTGGCCGGCACCATGAAGGAGGTTCCTGCCCATATGCGCCAGCGCGTGGCCGATACCCTGATTCCTCTCCGCCAGGGGCGCATGGAGCAGTTTGCCCGCGAAGTCGCTGAAGGGCTGGTGGTCATGGATCCGGAGGTCCCGGTGAGGCGTCGCCATCTGGCCTATCGCCTTCTCTGCTCTCAGTTGACCAGCATCAGCGAAGAAGATATGCAAAAGTATGTTCTCAATACCCTCCGTATCCTGAACCACAAGTCGCTGGATCTTGCAACGCCTCCCCAGTGTCCGACTCTGGTGTACACCGGCGAACACGATTCCTTCACCACTCCTGATTACTGCCTCGAAATTGCCAACTCCATTGGTTGCAGTCTGTTTACGACGATCAACAACGCCGATCATATGTTCCATATTCAGCGCCCCTCTGTTGTCAATGAAATCTCTTATGAGTTTCTCGAGAACGGCGTGATTACTTCGCTGGACGATATTGGCCCAGTGCTTGCCTCTGGATACATGAACTCCTCGCTTTCCCGTAATCTCCCTATCGCCGCCTGAAGGGCACCGACCAGCTTCCGCTCCGCTCCGTCAGAACTTCGGTATTCAATCGACGCGCCGACTGAATACTGATTTTCTTCCCTGCAAGTCACAGGGCTCTCAACGTTGCCGCGATGGTGTCGATCTCTGCCAGCCTGCCGATATCGCTCAGGGCTCTTCGGAAGTTCGCTTCCGGTACTTCAGAAGTGATCACCACGATTTCAGCCTTGCCATCCTTGCACTCCAGTTGCACGATCGACTGAATCGATACATCCGCCTGTCCGAAGCAACTGCCGATCCTGCCGATCACGCCGGCTTCGTCGCGTGTCTGGAGTCGCACGTAGTTGCGATGGCGGGTGCGGCTGCTGTCGACGAGGGAGCACTGCCGCCAGCTTCGCGCCGCCAGCAGCGGATCCAGGGTCGCTGTCCCGCCGGCCACCTTGCGGATTCCGGCGATGTTGAGGATGTCGGCAACCACGGCAGAGGCCGTGGGCCCTGCCCCCGCACCGGGGCCATAGAACATCACCTGGCCGACGGGCTCACCTTCCACCAGGATGGCGTTGTTGACCCCGTGCACGCCCGCCAGCGGGTGCGGCTTCGGCAGCAGGGTGGGATGCACATGCACGTCAAGGTGTTCCACTCCCTCGCGGCTGTCGACCCATTCCGCCACGGCCAGCAACTTCACCACGTAGCCCAGTTGTGCGGCATAGGCCACATCGCGGGCTTCCAGTCGATCGATGCCCTCGGTGGGAATGAGGGCGCGCGGTACAGACCCCCCATAGGCGAGCCCGGCCAGGATGGCGATCTTGTCGGCCGCGTCGCCGCCGCCCACATCCGCTGTCGGGTCGGCCTCTGCATAGCCCAGCCTCTGGGCATCGGCGAGCACGTCGGCGTAGGCCGCTCCTTCGTCGGCCATCCGGCTGAGGATGTAGTTGGTGGTGCCGTTGATGATGCCGCTCACCCGGCGGAGGCGGTTCCCTCCCAGCGACTGTTTCAACGGCTCGATGATCGGGATGCCGCCCCCCACCGCCGCCTCGATCAGCACATAGACCCCTCGCTCAGCGGCGGCCTCGGCGATCTCCTCACCGAAACGGGCGATCACGGCCTTGTTGGCGGTGACCACCGACTTGCCGGCGGCGATCGCCCTCAGGATCCAGGAGCGGGCCGGCTCCAACCCTCCCATCACCTCAACCACGATGTCTACGGCAGGATCATCGACCACCACCGCTGCGTCAGTCACCAGCAGATCGGGATCCAGCTGCACCGGCCGCGGCCGGCCCGGATCCCGTACCGCTACGCGTCGCAGGGTCAGTTCGCCAACCAAGGGATGCCTGCCCTCAGGGCTGGACAGGATCGCCGCGACGCCAGCCCCCACCGTGCCCAGACCGAGCAAGCCGATGCCGATGGCCATGAACCACGCCCTTAAAGTCTGATCTTAGGAATCAGCCCCCTTGCCTGAGCTCTCGAGCTTCTGCGCTTGCGCCTGCATCGTGCGCAGGATGTTCAGGAACCCGTTCGCCCGAGAGGGGGTTAAGGACGCATGCAGGCCTGTGGTCGCGATGAAGGCTGGATCGATGGCGTCGACCTGCGCCGGTGTCAGCCCCTCCAGCCCCTCGATCAGCAGCGCCAGCAGCCCCTTGGTGATCTGGGCGTCGGAGTCGCCCTGCCAGTGGAGTCTCCCCTCCTCCAGCCGTCCGACGACGAAGACCTGGGAGACGCACCCCTTGACCCGGAAGGCCTCCTGCCGAAGCTCCGGTGGCAATGGGGTGAGCTTCTTGGCGAGCCATAGGACGTATTCGTAGCGACGACGGGGGTCTGCCGCGCTGCTGAGCCGATCAACAATCCGATCGAGGGCCTGGCTGCCTGTGCTCATTACGGGATCGTAGAGGCTCAGCTCTTGCGCCGCCGTTGGCTCCACAGCCCTGCCCCGCCCACGAGGAGCAAGCCGATCAGGACGGTGGGGGCTTGCCATGGCCAGAACTCGGAGGGAGCGGCCTGGCGAAGGCGGATGGCAGAAGCCTGACCCGGACGTCCGACGGCTTCAATCTCGCTCAGATCGAGGTAGTCGCGGTGGCCAGGCCCAGCGTCCACCTGAATTTCGCCGCCGGCTCGAGCGATCGCAGGCAACTCGAAGCGGAGCCGGCCATCGACTCCGGTGCGCCCCAGTTCGATCGGATCGCCTCCTGTGGCGGGCAGGAGGCGCACGCTGGCATCCTGCGCCGGTACGCCGGTGGAGAAGCTGCTCTGGATCTCCAGCTTTTCCAGTCCTCCCGTTTGATTGAGAACGGCGATCCTCTCGAGCGTGCTCTCGATGGCGTGGGCCCCGGCAGGGCAGGGGGCCATGAGGTGGGCTAACAGTAGGGCCGCGCCACCGAGCAGGGCGGGCTGGAGGGGGTTTCGGGTCATGACGACCTCAGCTGGCTTTCCACCGACTATCGCTTGCTTTGCCGCACTGGACCATCCTGGCCATCGAGGCCACCATCATCGAGAGGGCATCGCTGTCGTTGCCGCGGGCCTGCAGTTCACCGGCGAGTATCCGTTCCGCCGCGGTGGGGGCTGAGCTCTCGTCGCTCCAGGGAATCCGGGCTGGGGAACGGTAACCCGTGAAGGTCAGGTCCAACGGAGCAGAGCATCACTGCAGGAATCCTGCCAGAGCGCCACAGCGGGGCCGCACGTGGGTGCGGGGACCGTAAAGGCTTGCAACACGGCGTGAAGCCCATCCACGCTGGCAGCAGCAAGAGAGAGCCCGCTGCGGAGGCCAGCCGCCCTGCAACAAGGATCGGTGGCAGTGGGCAGAGCCGTCCCCGTGCACCCTGTGTTCGCAGGGTTCATCGGCCTGAGGGCTGCCGTCCCCAGTCAGCCACCGAGAACCGTTGGGCCCGCAAACGCTGGGCACCCATCGTCCATGGGTCACGTGATCCATGCGGCCACTGGTGATCCTTGCAGCAGCCATCTGCATGGATGACGAACTAGGATGATCGTGAGAGCATTTTGCGGAGAGTATTCAGCGAAAATGCTCTTTCGATTCGCTCATCGCGCCTGCGATCGCAAAGCGAGATGAAAGCGGTACGTTCTTTCCCTCATCACGGTCCTGGCTCGGCTAAAGCCGATCAGCCGCTATGGTGGCGCTCCCGCCAATTGGTCGAGGACGCTGCCGATCAGCTCCTGGATCCATGCGCCAGGCAGATCGCATCTGCTGTCCAATGGTGGGAACTCCCTGGATCTCAGGAACGCTGGCCTGTGGCTGTGCTGGGGAAAGGTCCACCCGTGCTGATGTTCGGCGGTTTCGATGGTTCCTTCCTGGATCTAGGTCCGTTCGCGTTGCTGCTTGCCCATCAGCATCGAGTCCTGATTCCTGATCTTTACGGATTCGGTTTCTGTCCGCGCCCGATCGATGGCGATTACTCCGCCGAGGGTGTCCTGCGCCATCTTGAGGCGATTCTGTCTTGCCCTGCCTTCTGGCAGGCGATCGGAACGCCTGCGGAGGCGTCAGCCCAGGCAGGCCGTGTGTCGGTGGTTGGAGCCTCCATGGGGACAAGGGTCGCGATTGATCTGGCTCGACGACAACCTGAACGCATCGGGCGAATAATGCTACTCGGGCCGGTCGGGCTTACAGAGCCGCCTCTGGAGCAACCTTTGCCTCCCGTGCTGGAGCATCTGATTGTTTGGCTTCTCAGCCGCCACTGGTTTCGGCGCTGGCTGCGCCGATTGATGCATTGCGACGCAAAACAGACCTGTACCAAGGGTGAGTTGGAAATCTGTTCCGTTCATCTTGCAACTCCACGATGGCGATACTCTCTCCGTCGCTTCAGTCAGGCTGGAGGATTCGGCAAGAGTAACCTACCCCTACCGCCTCATCAGATTCTTGCCGTTCTCGGAAAAGATGATCGTTTGGTAGACAAGCGACAGCGAAAACTTGTAAGCAGATTGCTGGGAACCAGGGTCGTGGAAATCCAAGCCTGTGGTCATCTTCCCCAGTGGGAACATACTGAGCAACTGGCAACCATCTGGTTTGACTGGCTTCAATCCTCCTGTGCCTAAGATCATTTACACCTAATGTTCTGGCACATTCCCGGATCAGCGATTGGATGCGGAGCCAGCACAGTAAATGCCTGGGTTTATGTGAAGCTTTTCGTCAAGTCCTTGATGACGGACTCCTGACCCTTCCGATGGAAGTATTTGCGGTCTTCACTCAATAAGCCGATCTCAATCCATAAATGGATGCAGAAAGACAAACGCATCAAAAGCATGGTTGATGACCTGGATCAACCCATGGTGTCTCGTCCAATATCCTGTCAGAAGCAGCAGCGAGGACTACATCGACTCTCGACCGAGCCGGGCAGCAGGATGGGGAGCAGCGTCTGCTCCAGAGAGTGGAGGGAGCTCCCAGCCTGCTTCTTCCCGACAGGAGCACAGCTGCTCCATTGGATCTCCCAGTGGATCCGGATTTTCAGAACGAGACTGTCGTTACACCAGCCAGCTAGGGGCATCGCCGGGGTGCATGGATCCAATGTTCTCAGATGCCTGAATGCCTGGTTCCCGTTCCTTGCGCTGGGATGTCTACTCAATTCCCCATGGCAACGAGAATCTTTCGTTTTCCCTTATAAGGCGTTCTGCCATGCGACACTCGTAAGTTGTCGATAATGATCAGATCTCCCTGCTGCCATTGGAACGTTACGGCATGGGATCTCAGTGTATTACGAATATGCAGTATGTGCTGGCGAGGAATTTCCGTACCGTCGGCGAATGTACAATGATGAGGATAATCTGTTGCCGGCTTTCCAGTGGCTCGGCGGAGAAACTCACCACAGCCAAACACCCAGGAGAGCCAATGAAGCTGATTCATTCTGAACTCGTCTGACCATGAATCGTGAAGGTTGTAAAAGCTGGTGAAAAGGGCTTGACCGCCAGTCTCCGGATGCGTCAGAAAGGCAGGACGTTCATTGATCAATCGCAAGCTGTTGTCTGATTTCCAGGTGCAGGTGATTTCCATGCGCTCGCATGCCTGCTCCACTTCTCGCTTGTGTTCTGTTCCAAACATTTCCTGCCAGGTCTTCCCTATCCCGAATGGCTTGCTGCCGGGAACGTTCTGGATCAGCCTCAAGCCGCGCTCTGCTAGCAGTATCCTTAGGCCCTCATCCAGTGCCTGATACACGTTGTGCATATCAGCGATTGGAGTTTCGCCACCACTCCGTGCCGGTGTATGGCAGAAAAACATGATGCGCCGTGGAGGGCTTGGCGTGTAGGAAAGCTCACAGTGAAGCGGAATAGGAACAAAGTTTGGGGCATCCGTTGAGGTGTATACCTTCTCACTCACCTTGGTTCGAGGAGAGGCTCCACGTGTGTAATCGATAAGTTCATGAATGAAGTTATTTGCCACGCGTTGAAAATCCTGTGGACTTTGCAGGTTATAGCCACGTATGAGAATTGCTCCGTACTTCGATAGCTGTGCCTCCAGCCAGGTACGCTCTGAATTTAGCTCGCCCAGGAGCGCAGAGAGCGATGAAGAACTGCTTGGTTGAATAACCAATGGCAGCTGAGTCGTTCCCTCCAAGAATCTTGTTTTCATTGATCGAAAGTCTTGCTTGGATGAAGTAGAGCCAATGGGAATTCGTCCTAATGGGAAGCTGAATCTTTCTTCATTGCTGATTTCATGAAATGGATGTGCTCTAGTGACGACCTCGATGCTTCTAAACCTCTCTGATCAACAGCATGTTGATTTCAGGCCAAGCCATTACGCCAGATATTGATCGCTTGGCCATCTGGTCAGAAATGCACACGAAGTTTGTCGATTCAAGCACGCCCTCGCAGTGTTTTGCAACCGATTCTCAACCCCATCCCTTCCGCTCATGGATGGGGGCTCTTGGCTGAGGCGCTCGTGGATGGCCTCTCATTCAGCATGGTAAACCCTTCATTCACAAAATCAAGAACTTTCACTCGAGGTGGTGCTTCCACTCACCTGAAACGATTGCTTCCTCTGCGTTTCTTCCTTGCGATCTGCCTTTGACTCAGGCACAATCAGTTCCTTGGCGTCTGATGGATAGGCCTGTGGTGGACCGTAAGCAGTTACAGCTTGTGGCCACACCACTGATGCCATAGCTAACTTGTCATTGGTTTCATGCCACAGTTTCCATGTCTCGGCTGTCGATCACTGCCATGGCCAAAGGTTTGCCTTTCCTGCTTCGGGCACGCCAATCCATCGACTCGCTGCTAACGGATCTTCATAGCGATGCCACCTCATCGCGAAAACCCCCGAAGAATGAACCATTCCCTACTCTGTAATTCGCTCTGGTTCCCAGTGTTTTAATCTTTAGCACCCACAGTAAATGCATCTGATTATTGCCACAACGGGAACCCGAGGCAACGTACAGCCCTATGTAGCAGTTGGCAAAGAGCTCAGTCGGCGAGGATATCAAATCACTGTGGCTACCAACGAAGACTATCGGGCCTTGGTTGAATCGAATCATCTGGCCTTTCGTGGTGTGTGCGGAAGCTATCGTGAGCTGTTCACATCCCCAGCCGCTTTACGTTGGATTGAGACATCAGGAAATCCAATCAGATTTGCCAGAGGTTTTCGTCGTCTGTTCGAACCTGTAGCTGAGAAGTGGATCAATGACTTTGATTCAGCTCTGCGCGATGCTGATGCGGTCATTGTCAATGCTGTGGCTATCGCGGCACTCACGGCACTCGAGCCGAGAAGCATTCCCCGGGTCATCCTTTTTACGGCCCCTGCAGTTCCAAGTGGACATCTTGGGATCACCGGCATTCCCAGGATTCCAGTGCTGGCTGCTTGGGCCGAGCGAACCATCAGCAACCTCGTCTTTGACCAGGCTTGGTCGGTTGGCAAAGCTGCTCAGGCCAGGTTCCTGGCAAAGCAGGATCTCGGCCTTCCTGCTCAACCTTTGTGGCGTGAAAACATCAGGCGCGGGACCGGGCACCTCCATCTTTTCAGCGAGACCATTGTGCCCAGGCCTTCCGATTGGCCTGAGTGTGCTGAAGTTACAGGTTTCTGCTTCCTCGATTCTTCACGGAATTGGCGGCCACCGTCAGAGCTCATTGACTTCATTGCCGCAGGTTCTCCACCGATTTTTGTGACCTACGGAAGTCAAAACAGCATGGATCCAGCCACGCTCTTTGAGATCACAAAAGACGCCTGCCGCGCTGCCGGAGTACGTGTCGTCATTGGCATTGACAAGGACAGAATCATGGGAGTGGAGAATACTGATGATGCCTTCTGTATCAAGGATGTTCCTTATGACTGGCTTTTCCCTCAAATGTCTGCAGTAGTTCACTATGGGGGTGCAGGAACTGCTTCAGCTGTGGCACGTGCTGGTCGGCCAAGCATCATTATTCCGTTCTTTTCAGATCAGAACTTCTGGGCAAGACGATTCGCTCGCCTTGGTCTCAGTCCGCCACCATTGCCAAAGCATCAACTCAGTTCCACCAGATTAGGTCATGAATTGCTTTCCCTGCTTGCGAATCCATCCTACGCACGCAAAGCAGTTGAGGTTGGTCAATCGATACGCTCTGAAGATGGTGTCAGTCGTGCAGCTGATCGAATAGAACATTATCTCTTCTCTCTTTGAGCCACTGCCATCGACTTGTCGTCTGGCTGCAATGTTTTTGATATCCTGTCGGATGTCACAGCCTCCCTTTTTGAAGCTCTTTGACCCAGTCTGACGCCTATGCCAACTGAGCAGATGAGATTCCACTTTCGGATTACTGCTGCTCCAATTGCCAGCGGCTCCATGGGATATCCTGATTTCTGTTATACTACTCGTGACACCCCAGTGCTAAAGGGTATGTTCACGACGTCCTCGCATTCCAGCCTCTGTTATGCCTCCGTTGACAGGGTTGACTGGGTTAATCGTGACCTTTTTGAGAAGAATTATCTGGCTCCACGCAAGCCGGTGGTCTTCACCAGGTTGGCTGAGGAGTGGCCTGCGATGGCTAAGTGGACCCCCGAATTCCTGGGTTCTCAATATGGCCACCTGGACATCAATGTCCACAACGCATCATTCGCGTCTCCAGGGAAGACCTACATGTCAAGTTTCGGCAAGATGGCTTTCGGGGAATACCTTGAAAGAGTTCTGACCAAAGATGATGATCTCAGGATGTTTCTATATAACATGCCGAGTAAAATCCCTGAGCTCAAAGCTGATGTCATTCTTCCGACCATCGCGGATGGCTTCTCAAGTCGTTTTATGTTCATGTTCTTTGGGTGTAAAGGCTCAGTTACTCCCCTCCATTATGATATCGATATGTCGCACGTCTTCCATACGGCCATTTATGGGACAAAGCGTTTCGTCCTGTTTGCTCCAGATAACTCCAGGTGGCTTTATCAACATCCATTTACTGTAAGGAGCTACGTGGACGTGGATCACCCTGACTTTGATCGTTATCCTGCTCTTGAGCATGCCAAGGGCTATGAAGTGATCCTTCGACCGGGAGAAACTCTTTTCATCCCTTGCGGATACTGGCACCACGTCTTCTACGAAGAGGGCGGTTACGCCATCTCGCTGCGTTGTGCAAATGAGAGGTTTCCGGAATGGTTCCAGGGCTGGTTCAACCTGTTGATGATCTCCCCGCTGGATCGAGTCATGAATAGTCTGTTTTCCGATCGCTGGTTCAAGTGGAAGCAGAGCCGCGCCCAAGCCATCGCTGCCACACACTGCTGAAATCTTTGTTCTTGAGAGGGGGTTCCGACATCAGCAGTAGCCCCTGACGGCCTTGCGCCGATGGCTGGTGGCCAGAAGTCTACATTGATTGCTTTCTTTGGAGGCCAAGCCAAACCAGGCACCAAAGCGTACTTATTATACAGTGCAAACTCAGATTTACTCCTTGCCTGCACCCAGACTACGGTAGTCAGTGGTTGCCGTTCTCTGACGCAGATCTTGCCAGCAACAGCTATCGGTTCGCCACGGCTCGCCCTTGCGGTGGACCTTGGGCTGCATCACTTCGATGACACGGCAGGCGTCCAAGACGCTCCTGTCATCTGCTGTCAGCTGCTCAGAGGTCTACCGCTTTTTGCAGGAAGTCTTCGCCTACGCAGAAGCCTTCGGCTTGAGCCTGAGGATCCTTTGTCGTCCTTCCGGGACGCATGCGGCTAGGCGGCTGCTGGCGGACTCTCCTTGATCGGGATGGATTCGCAGGGGGGCACATCACCCCTGCACCGTGCTCCCGTCCGCTGGTGCAACATTTCTCAGTCGGTCTGAATCCAGTGGATGCCATTTTCATCGAGCCACCCGCAGAAGGGCACATCCCAAGGTTCCCTGGGCAGCGCCGGCGCCACACAGGCCGACGGCAGGACGACCAGCGCCGGTATCGCCCGCCAGTGGGGGTCGGCCCTGAGCCGGTCGTACCAGCCGCCGCCTGATCCGAGACGCAGCCCGTCGGGCGAGACTGCCAACGCCGGCACCAGCAGCAGACCCAGTGCCTCGGGCGCCAATGGCTCGGAAGCCAAGGGGGCAGGCACGCCACAGCTGTCCTTTGCGAGCGGTTGGCCCGGTTCCCACGGGAGATACACCAGCCCCGCTTCGGGTCGCACCGCGGGCAGCGCCACCCGCAACGAAGGCAGCTCCGTGAGAATCCGCAGATCCGGTTCCTGGGCCAGGGGCCAGTAGAGGCCGACCCGTCGGCCTGGTGGCACCTCCCTGGGGACCTCCCGGCGGGCGGCCGCCGCGATCGAGGCAGCTGCGACGGGAAGGCTCTGCCCCCGCCGCTGGCGATACTGGCGCCGCAACCTGGACTTTTCTTTTCCCTCCATCGTCTCCAGCCTGGCTGCCACCAGGATCGCCCGGGGAACCTGCCCCATCACCGCTGAAACCACCCCGTCAGCGCCACCGCCAGGGCGTCGGCGGCATCGTCGGGGCGGGGGGGGTGCTCCAGGTCCAGCTCCCGCATCACCGCCTCCAGCACCTCGTCCTTTTCGGCGTGGCCCGAACCTGCCAGCGCCAGCTTGATCTGCATCGGCGGGAACTCCACCACCGGAATGGCAAAGCGGGCCAGGGTCATCATCACCACCCCCCGGGCCTGCACCACCGCGATCGTGGTGCTGGAGCGATAGAAGAAGAACTTCTCCACCGCCGCCAGCTGGGGCCGCCAGCGGCGCACGATCACGCGCAGATCGCGGGCGATCTCCACCATGCGATCCCCGTCGCTGCGGCCGGGTTCGGTGCGGATCATGCCGCAGTCGAGCAGGCGCTGGTGGCCGCCGCCCGCGGCGGAGCAACCTTCCACATCGATCACCCCGTAGCCGACGCGCGCCAGCCCCGGATCGATGCCAAGGATCCTCACACCGCTTCCCTCACCCCGCCAGGGCCAGCTGGAAGGCGGAGGGGTCGCCGGCGGGGCGGTCGAACACCTTGCAGAACGTCTTCACCACCCGCTCGCCGGAGTCGATCTGCTCGAGGGGGTCCTTGCGCAGCCGGTGGCGCAGGCAGCAGGCCACCACCCGGGCCACGTCGTCGTCGCTCACCTCGAGATGGCCTTCGAAGGCCGCCAGGGCCCGGGCGGCCCGGTTGGTGACGATGTCGCCCCGCAGGCCGTCCACATCCAGTTCGCCGCAGACCGCCGAGATGCGGATGCGCAGGTCGTCGTCGATGGCCACCTGGGGCAGCCGATCCTGGGCCTCCACCACCCGGGCCTGGAGGGCTTCCTGGGTGCTCTGCAGCCGGTCGCTGAAGCTGTCGGGATCGGCATCGAAGCTGGTGCGCTGATCCACCACCTGCACCCGCAGCTCCGGATCGCGCACGGTGCGCACCTCCACGCTCATGCCGAAGCGATCCAGCAGCTGGGGCCGGAGCTCGCCCTCCTCCGGGTTGCCGGAGCCGATCAGCACGAAGCGGGCCGGGTGCCGCACCGACACGCCCTCCCGTTCCACCGTGTTCCAGCCCGAGGCGGCCGAATCCAGCAGCACGTCCACCAGGTGGTCGTCGAGCAGGTTCACCTCGTCGACGTAGAGCAGGCCGCGGTTGGCCTTGGCCAGCAGCCCGGGCTCGAAGGCGCGCACGCCCTCGCTGAGGGCCTTCTCGATATCGATCGTGCCGCAGAGGCGGTCTTCCGTGGCCCCGAGCGGCAGGTCGACCATGGGCACCTGGCGGGCCTCCACCGGCAGCTGTTCGCCCCGCTCGGCCCGCTGGCGCACCTCGCTGCTCTGCAGGTCGGGGTCGCTCGGCGAGCTGTTGTAGGGGTCCCCCGCCACCACGTCGATCGCCGGCAGCAGATCGGCGAGGGCGCGGATGGTGGTGGATTTCCCCGTGCCCCGGTCGCCCATGATCATCACCCCGCCGATGCGGGGATCGATCACGTTCAGCAGCAGCGCCAGCTTCATCTCCTCCTGACCCACGATGGCGGTGAAGGGGAAGACCCTGCGCTTCCTGGTTGGCGTCACGGACGGCTTGCGGGCGGTGCCCCGGATTGTTTCACAGCCGCCCCCGGTCCTGCCCCCGGGGCCACCGGCGTCGCCACCGGAATCAGCGACAGCACCTGGGGGGGGGTGGCGTCGGCCGGGTAGATCAGCCGCACCCGCAGCTGCCGTTCCTGGCCGGGGCGCAGGCTGACCGTGCCCAGGGGCGGGCCCTCCTGGCCGGCCCGCAGCACCAGGTGAAACCGGCGCCGACCCCCCGGGCCGCCCGCGTCGTTGTCGAGGCCGCTGACCTCCACGGTGCCCCGGAACATGACCGCCCGCGCCGGGGTGGTGTTGAAGCGCAGGCCGCCCAGGGGCTGGTCGGTCTTGATCGGCGATTCCAGGGCCACCGCGAGCTGCACGGGCCGGGGGGTGTCGTTGCGCAGCGGCAGGCTGAGGTCGTAGGTGACACCGTAGTTGCCGTGGGCCGCCCAGGCGGTGTCCGGGTAGAAGGCGCGCAGGGGGGCGGTCTGCACCTGGCCGGTGCCCAGGGTGCCCCGCTCCAGCGACGCGATCGGCCAGGAGATCGGTGCCCGGCTCACCGACAGGGTCGGGCGGCCCGGATCGGTGATCCGCCCCACCCAGGCGCTGCCCTCCTGGACCCCGCTGACGCGGGAATAGATCATCGGGCCGCTGGCCCCCCGGGGGCTGGGGGTGTGCTCCTTCGGGCTGAGGCCGCCCTGCAGCAGGCGCTGCCAGACGGCCGGATCCGGCGGGCGATCAACGGGGCCGAAGGCGGCCAGGGTGGCCACGTCCACCGGCCCGTCGCTGTTGAGGCGCAACTGCAGGTTGAGGCCGTTCAGCAGGGGATCGAGGCCGCGCACCGGCAGGGGCAGCACCATCAGGGTGCTCAGCTGCCCCGGCGGCAGGGTCCAGCCCTCCGGCACCAGGGGGCTGCGCTGCCGGGCCAGCAGCTCGGTGGCCACCCGGCTGCCGGGGCCGGCCCAGATCGGCGTGCTGCCCTGCTCCATCAGCGCCGGCAGGGGCAGGAACGGGGCCGAGGGCTGGTCGGGGTTCACCGACTGGGACAGGGCGGTGGAGCCCGCCACGGTCCGCAGCTTCACGGGGACCTTGCCCCGCGGGGCCGCCACCACCGCCAGCCAGAGGGTGGAGTCGAGGCTTTCGGGGGTGCCGGCGTAGATGTGATGGCTGAACAGCTCGAAGGGGCCGCTGACGGCCGCGTTCAGGTGCGCCGCCGGCACGCCGAGGGGCCGGCCGTCGTAACCCCGCTGGCCATCGAAGGTGGACAGCAGGATGCCGGGCCCCTTGATCACCTCGGGGTTGTTGTCGTTCACCATCGGCACGGCGTCCAGCCGGCCCGGCAGGGGCGCCACCGTGCCCGGGCGCAGCACCGGCGGTGTCGGGGCTACCTGCGGCGCCGGGGCTGGCTTCGGCGCTGGGGCGGGGGCGGTTTGCGGCTGGGCGAGCAGCGGTCCGCCCAGGGCGGCCAGCCCCAGAGCGGAGAGCACAAGGCCGCGGATGGGGGCGTTCATCAGCGTTTGACGAGGGTTTTGGTGACGGCCCCGGCCATCGCCCGGATCAGCTCGGCGGAGCGGGGATCGTTGAAGGGACCCTTCACCATCAGGGCCAGGACGGCCCGCTGCCCGTTGGGCAGCTGGATCAGGGCGGCGTCGGAGTAGGCGATGCCGATGTCACCGGTCTTGTTGTAGACGGTGATGCCCGCAGGCAGCAGCTCGCTGTCGGGATCGGAGGAGTCCTTGCCCATCCCCATCAGCAGGCCGAGGGGGATCAGGGTGTTGGTGCGGGAGGTGGCCATGATCTCGCGGAACAGGTCACGGGCCCGGGGCGTGAGCTTGTCGCCGGTGTCCACCAGGGCGATGGAGCGGGCCAGATCGCGGGAGCTGGTGGTGTTGGTGCCGTCGAGGTCCGGCAGCCAGTTGTTCACCACCGTGGCCGTCAGGCCGAGGCTGCGGAAGCGCGTGTTGAGGGTGGTCTTGCCGCCCAGACGGCGGATCAGCAGGTTGGTGGCGGTGTTGTCGCTCACCCGGATCATCTCCGTGGCGGCCTCGAAGAAGGGGAAGCGGGTGCCCAGGGGCTTGTTGGCCATCCAGCCAGCGCCGCCCCCCACCACCTCCTTGGTGAGCGGCATCGGCTCGTTCCAGCGCAGCTTGCCGCCATCGAGATCCTCCAGGCTGGCCAGCAGGATCGGCACCTTGATGGAACTGGCCGCCGACAGGGGCAGGTCCGGCTGCAGCTGGGCGAAGCGGCCGTCGTCGAGCACCAGCAGGAAGGCGCTGGCGGTCAGCCCCTTCTGGGCCGCCGCCAGCCGGGCCCACTGCTGGCTGAGGCCGACCAGTTCCTGGCGCGGTTCGAACCGTCCCAGGGCCATGGGGCCGGTGCCGGGTTTTTTCACCACCGGTCCTGCCGGTGCGGGCGTGCCGATCGCCCCCTGGACCAGGCGCGGCGCCATCAGCTTGAGGGCGGTGCCCACGATCACCCCCAGGCCCACGCCCAGCACGATCAGCCGCAGCACCAGCCCCACCGGGCGAAGCCAGGGGTTGCTGCTGCGGGGACGGGATGGACGACCAGCGCTCACGGATGCAGGACTCTGGGGCGATGTCCGACGCTAGTGGTCCTGGGAGGAAGGGAAAGGGCGACGGCTCGCCCAGCGCAACTGGCACACCATGCCCCGCAGCAGGGCCACCTCCGGACCACTGACCTGACCGCGCTGCAGCAGGGCCCGCAGCTTGGCCATCCGGGCGGCGGCGGTGTGGGGCAGCAGGAAGCCGACCTCCAGCAGCAGCTCCCGGGCGTCGTCGAGCATGGCCTCGAGCACCCCCCGGGGGCAGGGGGCTTCTCCGACGGGAGCCTGCGGGGCCAGGGCCTGCACCTGGGCCGGGCCGCGCCGCCCGAGGCGGTGCAGGTCGTGCAGCACCACCGCCACGGCATGGGAGAGGTTGAGGGAGCCGTGGGGGGTGGGGGTGGGAATCTGCAGCAGTCGGCCCGCCTGCAGCAGCTCGTCGTTGCTCAGCCCCCGGTCCTCCCGGCCGAACACCAGCGCCGACGGCAGGGCCCGCTCGCCGGCCAGGAGCCAGGCCAGGGCGTCATCGGGGTCCTCCAGGGGCAGGGGTTCCCCCTCCGGACGGCCCGTGGAGGCCACCACCCGTCCGCAGTCGGCCAGGGCGGCGGCCAGGGTGGGGAACACGGTCGCCCGCTGCAGCAGGGGCAGCCCCTTGACGGCCATGAGACGGGCCTCCTCAGCGAGGGGGTCGCAGCGGGGGGCGACCAGGCGCAGATCCTCGATGCCGTAGCTGCGGCAGAGCCGGGCCACGCTGCCCACGTTGAGGGGCCCGGCCGGTTCCACAAGGACCAGCGTGGGGCTCAAGGCAGGGAGTGCAGGAAGGCCAGCAGATCGGCCATGGCCTGGGGTTCGGGCTGGAAGCTGGGCATGGGCGGGGTCCGGCCGCTGACCACCTGCTGGATCAGCTGGCGATCGTTCTTGCGCCGCTCGACGCCGTGCAGATCCGGGCCCACCAGCCCCTGGGCGGCCAGCCCGTGGCAGCCGGCACAGTTGAGCCGGAACAGGCGCCCCCCATCGGTGGCCGAGCCGGTGAGCTCAAGGGTCTGGCGGGTGTAGGGATCGCTGCGGGCCGCCGGCAACACCACCACCACCAGCAGGATGCAGGCCACCGCCGCCAGCGTCGCCAGGGCCGCCACAAGGCTGCGGCGCCGGGCCAGGGGCTGTTCGCCTCCGGCCAGGGGCTGTTCGCCTCCGATGGGAGTGAAGGGCGTCACGGCGGCCGGGGTGCTGGGGGACGGACTGATCACAGTGCTGCGGTGGGTCTCGCGTTGCCGGCGGTGGTCGTGGAAGAATTGTGCATCGCCAGAACCGACTGCCCCTCCATGATCGAACCCCTCCTCTGCGGCATCGTGCTTGGACTGATCCCCGTGACGCTCGTGGGGCTGTTCGTGGCGGCCTGGAACCAGTACCGCCGGGGCAGTGCCCTCGGGGGCTGAACGTTCCTAGGCACACCCTAGCCATTCCGGCCGCCCGGTTCTCCCCTTCGGCGTCTGAACTTCAGCCCTTCCGTTAGGACGGCGATGGCGTTGCCGTCGTCGTACCTTCGTCGCAAGGGCTCTGCAGCGCCGTCATCGACCAGCCCCGGCGCAGGGAATGGCGGCGAAGCCGACCAGGCGCACGAGAGGTGATGGAAGGGCTCTGATGCAGCTCTGGGTGATCAGCCTCTTCCCCGAAGGTGGAGTCGACTGGCTTGGTCACCGGTTGGTCAATGGCGCGCATTTCTGCTCGCTCCAGGGTTTCCAGCATGGCCTTGCGCAACACCGGGATCCCTGGGGCATGCCGGTCGTGCTCGGCGGCGGAACCCCGCGACTTTGCAGCGGAAGTGCACGAGATGGAAAGAGCCGTGGATCAAGTTTGCGAGCCGGAGATCAGGCCCATTGATGGATCTTCCCTAACGGCAAACTTGAGGTCGGCCAGGTACCCTCCAGCGGCGCCGGCACCGTCTCCAGCAGCACCACCGTGCTGCCGCCGTAGCGCCGCTGATCGCGGCACCGCCATCCCGGCGGCAGCTCCGGCACCCCGTCGCTGGCGCACTCCCACACCAGAATCCCCCCGGGGGCCAGCCAGCCGCCCCTGAGCACCGCCGCCGCGATCGGCTCGTACAGGCCGGCGGCGTAGGGGGGATCGGCGTAGATCAGGTCGAAAGCGCTGGGGTCGGTGCGGGCCAGCCAGCGCAGCACCTCATCGCCGTCCACCCGGCAGCGGGGGGTGGCCTCCGGCGCAGCCGACCGGCCCTGCCGCACCAGCTCCAGATTGGCCCGGGCGACCGCGGCGATGCGGCGATCCCGCTCCACGGCCACCACCTCGGAGGCGCCGCGCTGCAGGGCCTCGCAGGCCATCACGCCGCTGCCGCAGCAGAGATCCAGCCAACGGCTGCCGGGGATCCGGTTGGCCAGCAGGTTCATCACCGCCAGCCGCACCCGGGCGGCGGTGGGCCGGGCGGTGCTGCCGGGGGGGCTCTGCAGCCGGCGCCCCCCGCTCAGCCGCAGCGTCACAGGGAGCCGACCCAGTCGAGCCAGCGGCGCAGCATCGCTTCGCCCACGGGACCGGACTTCTCCGGGTGGAACTGGCAGGCGGCGATGGTCCCCTGCCACACCGCCGCGGTCACCGGGATGCCGGCGTAGTCGACGAGGGCCGTGCTGGCGGCGGCATCGGCCGGCTCGGCGGCGAAGGAGTGCACGAAATAGACCCAGGCCTCCGGGGTGGCGGCCGGCAGCAGCGGGCTGGCGGTGGCCTGGATCAGGGGGGCCCAGCCCATGTGCGGCAGAGGGTGGCCCGCCACCCGCGGCAGGGAGCGCACGCGGCCGGCCAGCACGCCCAGCCCTTCCGTTCGGCCTTCCTCGCTGGCCTCGAACAGCAGCTGCAGGCCGAGGCAGATCCCCAGCAGCGGGCGGCCGCCGGCGCAGGAGCGGCGCAGGGCCGGCTCCAGCCCCGCCGAGCGCAGCCGCTCCATGGCCGGATCGAAGGCGCCGACGCCCGGGAGCACCAGGGCCTCGCAGGCCTCCAGGTCGGCCGGGCCGTGCACGCTCACGAGCTCGGCACCGAGCCGCGCAAAGGTGCGCTGCACCGAATGGAGGTTGCCCATGCCGTAGTCGATCAGGCCGATGCGGCTCATGGCTGGCTGACGCTCGGGACCCGCTCGGCCGGATGTTCCAGGGCCGGTGAGGCGGGCAGGTCGAGGCCGTTGAGGTGGTCGATGAACTGGTAGAGCCGGCCGACGCGGCGTTTGTCGAAGCGCAGTCGCAGGCATGGCCGCAGCAGGCCGTTGTCGTCGACGCCCTCGCCGGTCTGGATGGCACCGTCCTCCAGCAGGTCGGCGAAGCGGCGGTTCAGCTCCGGCAGCAGGGTGCGGGGCACCTCGGCGTTGAGCAGCAGTTCGATCCGGTCCTGCCCGAGCTGGGCACTGTGGAACACCCGGTAGAACCGGCAGATGTGGGCCACGGTCTCGTCGGCGCTGGAGGCTTCCACCATCAGATCCACATCCTCTGGAGAGATGAGTCCCCGGGTGGCGAGCTCCTGGTGCACGTTGCGCTTCCAGACCTTCCAGAAATCGTCGCCGTCCGGCGAGAGCAGCACCAGGGGAATCGGCGACGTCCGTCCCGTCTGGATGAGGGTGAGGCACTCGAACAGTTCATCGAGGGTGCCGAATCCCCCAGGCATCACCACGAGTGCATCGCTCTCCATCAGGAAGAACAGCTTGCGGGTGAAGAAATAGCGGAAGTAGAGGAGCCGCCCCTCGCAGGCGCTCACGTAGGGGTTGGGATGCTGCTCAAAGGGCAGATCCACGTTGAGTCCGATGCTGTGCTCGCAACCCGCGCCGCTGTTGGCGCCCTCCATGACGCCGGCCCCGGCTCCGGTCATCACTTCGAAACCGGCCTCCACCGCCTGGCGGGCGACGTCCTCGGCCAGCAGGTAGCAGGGATCCTCGCGGCGGGTGCGGGCCGAGCCGAAGACGCTGATCTTGCGGGCGCTGCGCCTGGGGCGGAACACCTCCAGGGCCTCGCTGATGTCGGCCAGACAGCCGGCGATCAGGCGCCACTCCTCCTCTTCCTTCTCCTGGCGCGCCACCTGGAGCAGCGACACCACGGCACGTTCGATCTGGCGGCGCTGGGGGTGGCCGCGGAGCGCTTCGGCGAGGGCCTGAAGGGGGCTGATGCCCGCCGCCGGCGGGGGATTCGGGGGGAGGGGCGGCGTCAGCGGAACGGTGTCAGAGGTATTTGGAGATGGTCCCGGAGAGGGTGTTCTTGGGAACGGCACCCACCACGGTGTCGACCTTCTGGCCACCCTTGAACAGCATCAGGGTGGGAATGCTGCGGATGCCGTACTGGCTGGCGACGTTGGGGTTTTCGTCGGTGTTGAGCTTGAAGACGCGGATCTTGCCCTCGTATTCCTTGGCGATCTCATCGACGATCGGGGCCACCATGCGGCAGGGGCCGCACCAGGGTGCCCAGAAATCAACCAGCACGGGCACATCACTCTTGAGCACGTCTTGCTCGAAGGAGGCGTCGGTGACGGCAGCGGCGCTGGACATTCCTTGCAGACTCGGGATGTAGTGAATCTAGCAACCGGGTTCGGCCGCTCTTCCCGGGATAGGGGTCAGCGTTGCAGGCCGTAGCGGAACCCGGAGGCATCGCCGCCGGGAAACGACGGGAGAAGACAAAAAGCCCGGACACGCCGGGCCGGGGGGTGTGAGGAGTGTGCGAGCCGGAGCCCCCACATCCAGAGGTTAGCCCCCATCTCGCCTTGAGGCCGTGGCGTCCAGACCTGGGACGGCCTACTTGCCCATGCCCAGCTGCTGGGCCTTCTGGTACACCTTGCCCTCGGTCAGCAGGGAGGGCGCCACCACCACCTCCACCTCACGCATCTCCTTGAGGGTGCGCGCCCCCAGGGTACCCATGGAGGTGCGGATGCAGCCCAGCAGGTTCTGGGTGCCGTCGTCGAGGCCGGCCGGGCCGCGCAGGATCTTCTCCAGGCTGCCGGTGGTGCCCACCTTGATGCGCGTGCCCCGGGGCAGCACCGGGCTGGGGGTGGCCATGCCCCAGTGGAAGCCACGGCCGGGGGCCTCGGCGGCCCGGGCGATGGGGGAGCCGATCATCACCGCATCCGCCCCGCAGGCCAGGCATTTGCAGATGTCCCCGCCGGTGACGATGCCGCCATCGGCCACCACCGGCACGTAGCGGCCGCTTTCGCGCTCGTAGTCGTCCCGGGCGGCAGCGCAGTCGGCCACGGCCGTGGCCTGGGGAATGCCGACGCCGAGCACCCCGCGCGAGGTGCAGGCGGCGCCGGGGCCGATGCCCACCATCACCCCGGCGGCCCCGGCCCGCATCAGCTGCAGGGTGACGTCGTAGGTGACGCAGTTGCCGATCACCACCGGCACGCCGAGGTCGCGGCAGAGGGCGGCCAGGTCGAGGGTCTGGCGGCCTTCGGGACCGATGTGTTCGGTGGAGACCACCGTGGCCTGGACGAAGAAGAGGTCGGCGCCAGATTCCGCCACCGCCGCCCCGAAGCGCAGGGCGGCCACCGGGGTGGCACTCACCGCCGCGATGCCGCCGCCCGCCTTGATCTCGGCGATCCGCTGACGCACCAGGTCCTCGCGGACCGGCTGGCTGTAGAGCTCCTGCATCAGGCCCACGAACTCGTCGCGACCCACCGAGGCGATCCTTTCCAGCACCGGTTCGGGATCGTCATAGCGGCACTGGACGCCTTCGAGGTTGAGCACCCCAAGCGCCCCCAGACGGGTGAGCTCGATGCACATGCCCACGTCCACCACCCCGTCCATGGCGCTGGCGATGATCGGGATCTCCCGCTGGATCCCCCCCAGGCTCCAGCTGCTGTCGGTCACCTCAGGATCGACGGTGCGACCGCCCGGGACCAGAGCGATCTCATCGATGCCGTAGGCGCGGCGTACGGTCCGGGAGCGACCGAGCTGAATGTTCACCGTTGGACGGACACAGTGGGCACAAACTATCAACCGGTCCGCGACGGCCCCGGCCCGAGCCCGTGTTCAGGATCACTCCCGGCCGCGGAAGTCGTTCCAGCGGCGGCTCCAGTCGGCGAAGACCTGGTCACGGTCGCTCTTGCGCACCAGCCGGGTGGCGGTGAAACGGAGCGCGGCGATCAGGCCTACCAGCTCCAGCAGGCCGCCCACCAGGGGCAGGCTGTCGAGGGTGCCGATCAGGGACGCGTAGACCCGCAGCAGCAGCACCACCCCGATCAGGATCGCCAGCCCCTTGAGGGGGCCGCGGAAGCGCTGCCACTGGGCCTGCAGTTCGCCGCTGCCGAGCCAGTCCTTGATTTTCTGGAGAAGCAGATCGAACTCGCCGCCGCCCTCGCCGCCCGGCTCGGCGGAGCCCTCCAGGGGGGGCACCTCCAGGGTGGCGGTGATGCCGGGTTCCGGCTCGCTCACCGGTGCCGGCACCGGCGCCGGGGTCGCGCTCTCGGCTTCGCCCAGGGGCTCGAACCCGGCCAGGACCGTTTCCGGTTCCGCTTCCGGCTCGGGGCTCACGCCGAACGGCTCGGGGGCCGCATGCTCCGGCTCATGGGTCACGGCCGGTTCCGTCGCCCACGGCTGCGGCGAAGGTCCGTTCTCCTGGGGCTCGAGGCTGGAGGGGGGCTCGGGGCTGAAGGGGGTCTCGGCCATGACAGGCGCCGGAAGCTCACGGCGGAGCTTACGGCCGTTTTCCCCGGTCGCCCCGGAGGTGTGCAGGGAGTTCAGCTGTCGAGGGGAATCAGCCCGCCGCGGCCGGAGAGGGGCCGGACCGGCAGGCGCAGCGGAAAGCGGTCCTCCTCGAGCCAGGTGATCAGCTCGGCCCCGATCGCCTCGGCCAGCCGTGGGCTGTGGGCCGGAGCGGCGGTGACGCGACGCCCCTCCACCTGGATCCGGCCGGACCTCAGCCGGGCATAGCTGACCGAACCGAGGCGGGGCCGGAGGCGGCGCGGAATGGAGACATCCAGCACCGGCGCCTCCAGGTCCTCGTCGCCGCAGGCGGCCTGGCGGGCGACCGCCTCGTTGATCAGGGGGATCGGAGCCGCCAGGCCCACCAGCAGGGCGGCGCCGTGGCCCTCGAAGAAGCAGGGCCGCAGCCATTCGGGCCGCAGACCGTGCAGATCCACGCTCACCGCCGCCACCGCCCCGGGGCTGAGGGCGTGGCCGCCGGCGGAGCGCGGCACGCCGGGCTGGTGGCCGCTGCCGCTGCCCACCACCCAGCCGATGGTCCCAGCCACCAGCACCGGTGATCCCGGCCCCAGCAACGCCAGCCCCGGCATGGTCAGGCCGATGCTGCCGGCGCCGCCGCAGCTGTGCAGGGCATTACCGAACGGTCCCAGCACGGGGCCCCAGGGGCTGCGCAGCACCCCTTCGGCGCTGCTCACGGCCACGAGGCCGTTTTCGGTGATCCCCCGGTGCAGCAGCAGCCGGCCGGAGCCGATCCGCTCCAGATCCAGCTGGGCCTGCAGGTCCCGGCGGGGGTGCAGGGCGGTGATCTCCCCGGTGGCGGCGAGGGTCACGGTTCCGCCCCGCAGCAGCCGGTCCAGCAGCTGGGCTCCCCCCTGCCGCTGGGCTTCCCCGAGCCCACCACCGATGGGCAGCACCAGGTCGCCGCCGCCGCCGCCGCTCTGGGCGCCGAGGGCCTCCAGCTGGGCGTCCCGGAAGCGGATCGGGGGATCGCTGGGGCCGATGTTGAGGTGCAGGCTGCCCTGATCGGTGAATTCGGCATTGGCGGCCACCACCACGTCGGTGGCCGCATAGGCCTCCGCCAGCCCCGCCTCGGCCACCAGCCGGCGGAAGTCGGCGGCGGCCCTCACCCGCAGCACACCCTTGCGCTGGCGCTGGCGCAGGGCCGATTCACTCCGGGCCGGCAGGGTCATCGATAGAGTGGGTTGTGCCCCATACGGTCTTGCATGGCGGATCCAACCGGACCCGGTGAATCCACCCCCGGCGACTCCGACGGACGGATCATCCAGACCGACCTGCGCAATGAGATGTCGCGCTCCTACCTGGAGTATGCGATGAGCGTGATCGTGGGCCGGGCCCTGCCCGATGCCCGCGACGGCCTCAAGCCGGTGCACCGACGCATCCTGTACGCGATGTACGAGCTCGGCCTGACGAGCGACCGGCCCTACCGGAAATGCGCGCGTGTGGTGGGGGAGGTGCTCGGCAAGTACCACCCCCACGGCGACACGGCCGTCTACGACGCCCTGGTGCGCATGGCCCAGGACTTCTCCATGCGGATGCCCCTGATCGACGGGCACGGCAACTTCGGCTCGGTCGACAACGATCCGCCGGCCGCCATGCGGTACACGGAATCGCGCCTGCAGGCCCTGACCACCGACAGCCTGCTCGAGGACATCGAAGCCGAGACCGTCGACTACATCGACAACTTCGACGGCTCCCAGCAGGAACCCACCGTGATGCCGGCCCGGGTGCCGCATCTGCTGCTCAACGGGTCCTCCGGCATCGCCGTGGGGATGGCGACCAACATCCCCCCCCACAACCTCACCGAGCTGATCGACGGGCTGCTGGCCCTGATCGACGATCCGGAGATCGAGGACCGGGCTCTGATGGCGATCATCCCCGGCCCCGATTTCCCCACCGGCGGCCAGATCCTCGGCCGCCGCGGCATCCGCGAGACCTACACCACCGGCCGCGGTTCGATCACCATGCGCGGCGTGGCCTCCATCGAAACCGTGGAAGCCAAGGGCCGCCCCGACCGGGACGCGGTGATCATCACCGAACTCCCCTACCAGACCAACAAGGCCTCCCTGATCGAGCGCATCGCCGAGCTGGTCAACGACAAGAAGCTCGAGGGCATCGCCGACATCCGGGACGAAAGCGATCGCGACGGCATGCGCATCGTGATCGAACTGCGCCGCGACGCCTACCCCCAGGTGGTGCTGAACAACCTGTTCAAGCTCACGCCGCTGCAGAACAACTTCAGCGCCTACATGCTGGCCCTGGTGAAGGGCGAACCTGTGCTGCTCACCCTCAGCAAGATGCTGCGGGTGTTCCTCGAGTTCCGCATCGAGACGATCGAGCGGCGCACCCGCTACTTCCTGCGCAAGGCAGAGGAGCGCGACCACATCCTGCAGGGTCTGCTGCTCGCCCTCGACCAGCTCGACCCGATCATCGCCCTGATCCGGGCCGCCCCCGACACCGCCACCGCCCGGGCCCAGCTGCAGGATCGCCACGGCCTCAGCGAGATCCAGGCCGACGCCATCCTCCAGATGCAGCTGCGGCGTCTCACGGCCCTGGAGGCCGACAAGATCCGGCTCGAACACGACGACCTCGTCGCCAAGATCGCGGATTACAAGGACATCCTCGGCCGTCGGGAGCGGGTGCTGGGGCTGATCCAGGAGGAGCTCCAGGTGCTCCGCACCCGTTACGACTCCCCCCGCCGCACCGAGATCCTCGACCTCGAGGGCGGGCTGGAGGACATCGACCTGATCGCCAACGAGCGCTCGGTGGTGCTGCTCACCGAGAACGGCTATCTCAAGCGGATGCCGGTGAGCGAGTTCGAGGCCACCAGCCGCGGCACCCGCGGCAAGGCCGGCACCCGCAGCCAGGGCGAGGAGGCGGTGAAGCTGTTCATCAGCTGCAACGACCACGACGCCCTGCTGCTGTTCAGCGACCGGGGGGTGGTGTATTCCATTCCCGCCTACCGTGTGCCGATCTGCAGCCGTTCCGCCAAGGGCACGCCGATCGTGCAGCTGCTGCCGATTCCCCGCGAGGAGGCCATCACCTCCCTGCTGGCGGTGAGCGCCTTCGACGACGACGTCCAGCTGGTGATGCTCACCAGCGGCGGCTACATCAAGCGCACCCGGCTGTCGGCCTTCAGCAACATTCGCTCCAACGGCCTGATCGCCATCTCCCTCGAGGACGGTGACGCCCTGCGCTGGGTGCGGCTGGCCCTGCCCGGCGACAGCGTGCTGATCGGCTCCCTCAAGGGGATGACGATCCACTTCCGCCTCAGCGACGAGGAGCTCCGTCCCCTGGGTCGCACCGCCCGCGGCGTGCGGGCCATGAACCTGCGCCCCGGCGACGAGCTGGTGAGCATGGATGTGCTCACGGCGGAACTGGCGGACCGTGTCGCCAGCACCGCCGAGACCGGCGCCGACGAGGAGGAGGGTGACGAGGTCGCCCCCAGTGAGGGCCCCTGGGTGCTGGTGGCCAGCGCCAGCGGCCTCGGCAAGCGGGTGCCGGTGGATCAGTTCCGGCTGCAGCGCCGCGCCGGCATGGGGCTGCGGGCGATCAAGTTCCGCCGCGACGGCGACGTGCTGGTGGGCCTCAAGGTGCTTGGGGCAGGCGAGGAGCTGCTGCTGGTCAGTGAGCGGGGGGTGATCGTGCGCATGAAGGCCGACGCCATTCCCCAGCAGTCCCGGGCGGCCACCGGCGTGCGGCTGCAGAAGCTGGATGCCGGGGATCGCCTCACCGAGGTGGTGCTGGTGCCGCCGGCCGCCGACGATGATGAGCTGGCCGACGGGGCGGCGGTGGACACCGTTGTTGCCACCGTCGGCGCTGCACCGGAAGACGCGCCCCCGGCGGATGCCCCCGGGGCCCCGGCCGGCGAGGAGTCGACTGACACTGACCTCACTGACGCTGAGCCCACCGACGCTGAGCCCAGCGAGGACTGATCCCCCCGTAGCCGGCCAGGCTGGCCAGCTGCAGGCCCAGCTCCAGCCGGTTGGCGCGCCAGATGAACTCGCAGAAGAACACCAGCGTCAGCAGCCCCCGGCGGGCGAAGCCGCGCATGGCCGTGGTGCAGGATGAGCCATCACCGTACCGGCGAGATGGCGAGGGACGTGCTGGTGCTCGGCGGCGGCCCCGCCGCCCTCTGCATCGCGGCGGCCCTGGCGGACGAGGGGCTGGCCGTGGCGCTGCTGGCGCCCGACGATCCGCGCGCCCCCTGGCCCAACACCTACGGCATCTGGGGGGACGAGGTGGACGCCCTGGGCCTGGGCCATCTGCTGGAGCACCGCTGGAGCCACACGGTCAGCTACTTCGGCGCCGGTGATCCGGACCCGGAGGCGGCAGCCAACCGCCCCACCGCCCACGGCCGCGATTACGGCCTGTTCGACCGCAAGGCCCTGCAGCGGCACTGGCTGGAGGCCTGCGGGCGCGGCGGGGTGGAGCTGCTCCAGGGGCTGGCCAGCGGCTGTGACGCCTCCGGGGCGTTGAGCGCTGTGGAGCTGGCCGATGGGCGCCGGCTGCAGGGGCGGCTGGTGGTAGACGCCACCGGCCATCAGCCGGTGCTGGTGCAGCGGCCCGACCGGGGCCCGGTGGCCGGCCAGTCGGCCTACGGCGTCATCGGCCGCTTCTCGGCGCCGCCGGTGCAGGCCGATCAGTTCGTGCTGATGGATTACCGCGCTGACCACCTCAGCGAGGCGGAGCGGGCCGAGCCCCCCACCTTTCTCTATGCGATGGACCTGGGCGGCGGCCGCTTCTTCGTCGAGGAGACGTCGCTGGCCCTGGCCCCCCCGGTCCCCTTCGAGGTGCTCCAGCAGCGCCTCCACCGGCGCCTGGCCCACCGCGGCGTGCGGGTGCTGGAGGTGGAGCACGAGGAGTTCTGCCTCTTCCCGATGAACCTGCCCCTGCCGGATCTGCAGCAGCCGGTGCTGGGCTTCGGCGGGGCGGCGTCGATGGTGCACCCGGCCTCCGGCTACATGGTGGGCGCCCTGCTGCGCCGGGCCCCTGCGGTGGCGGCGGCGGTGGCGGCGGCCATGGCCGACGCCGATGCCCCCTCGGCCCTGCTGGCCCGAGCGGGCTGGGGCGCCCTCTGGCCCCCGGCGCTGCGCAGCAAGCACTCCCTGTATCAGTTCGGGCTGGGCAAGCTGATGGGCTTCACCGAAGCCGAGCTGCGCCAGTTCTTCGCCAGCTTCTTCTCCCTGAGCGGCCCCCAGTGGTACGGCTTCCTGGCCAACACCCTGACGGTGCCGGAGCTGCTGGCGGCCATGGTGCGCCTGTTCGCCCTGTCCCCGTGGGCCGTGCGGGCCGGCCTGCTGCTGCCGCCGCGCCGGCCCTAGGCCGGCGGCGCCAGCCCCAGCACCTCGGCGCTCTCGCTGCGGATCCGCCGGCAGAGGTCGGCGTCGGTGCGGATCGAGGCGCCGTAGGAGGGCAGGATGCGCTTGAGGGTGTCCTGCCAGCCGTCGGGCAGCTTCTCGCGGAAGCAGGAGTGGAGGATCTCCAGGGCGATCGCCACGGCGGCGGACGCGCCGGGGGAGGCCCCCAGCACGGCCACCAGGGAGGTGTCGGCGGCGTGCACCACCTCGGTGCCGAACTGGAGCAATCCGCCCCGCCGGGCATCGGCCTTGATGATCTGCACCCGCTGGCCGGCCACCGCCAGGGTCCAGTCGGAGGGGCGGGCGGTCGGATAGAAGTCGCGCAGGGCGGCGAAGCGCTGTTCGGCGCTGGCGAACACCTGGCCGATCAGGTACTGGGTCAGGGGCAGGTTGTCCCGGGCCACCGCCAGCAGCGGCAGGAGGTTGCCGGTCCGCAGGGAGCGGGGCCAGTCGCACAGCGAGCCGCTCTTGAGGAACTTGCTGGAGAAGCCCGCGTAGGGCCCGAACAGGATCCAGTGGCGGCCATCGACCAGGCGCGTGTCGAGGTGGGGCACCGACATCGGCGGTGAGCCGGCGGCCGCCATTCCGTAGACCTTGGCATGGTGGCGGCTGGCCACGGCGGGGTCGCCGCAGCGCAGCCAGAGGCCGCTGACGGGAAAGCCGCCGTAACCGCGCCCCTCCGGGATCCCCGATTTCTGCAGCAGGGTGAGGGCCCCGCCGCCGGCCCCGAGAAACACGGTGCCCGAATCGATCAGCCGGGTCTCCCCCGTCGTTCGGTCACGGGTCTCGAGGCGCCAGCCCCCCTCCGGCCGCCGTCGCAGGGATTGCACCGTCGTTGAGAACCGCGCCTTGAAGGCCCCGCTGGCCCGCAGGTGATCCAGCAGCTGGCTGGTGAGGGCCCCGAAGTTCACGTCGGTGCCGTCGGCGATGTGGGTGGCGCCGATCGCCTGGGCCGGGTCCCGGCCCTCGATCAGCAGCGGTGCCCACGCCGCCACCTGGGCGTGGTCCTCGCTGTAGGCCATCCCCCGGTAGCAGTGGTGCGCCGCCATCAGCCGGTGGCGTTCCCGCAGGTAGGCGCGCCGCTCCTCCC
The DNA here is from genome assembly GCA_943369315.1 of Synechococcus sp. UW140. GTDB lineage: Bacteria > Cyanobacteriota > Cyanobacteriia > PCC-6307 > Cyanobiaceae > Cyanobium. Next base: position 7,897 of record CALRMW020000007.1, on the reverse strand, counting down.
CCAGCACGAAGCTCATGTGGGGCACGCCCTGGATGAAGTCCCCGGGGGAACCCAGGTCGCCGTTCCGCACCAGGTGGATCCAGAACTGGCGCGAGAGGTCGAAGGCTTCGTTGATGTCGAGCGCCTTGGAGAGGCTGATCAAGCCGTCCGCCGCCATCGGCGTGTAGTTCAGCTCGCAGTTCCCCGCATGGCCGGTGCCGGCGTTGTTCCAGGCGCTGGAACTCTCCTGGGCCTCCCGGGGGAGGCTCTCGACGAGCAGGAGGCGCAGGTCCGGCCGCAGCTGCCGCAGCAGGGTGCCCAGGGTGGCGCCCATGATCCCCGCCCCGACCAGGGTCACATCGACGGTGGTCAGGGTCACGGGGTCTGCGGTGGGATCGATTCGACGGTCAGGTCGGGCGACACGGTATCCGATGGCCGTCGGCGCCTGGCAGCATGGATCCTGTTGCGCCCCCGTGCCGCGGGTGAGAGCAGTGACGCAGGCTCCCCTGGCCATCCCCGATGGCCCGGCCGCTGCCGCCGGCGAAGCCCAGGCCTGCCGGGGAGAACTCCTGGGGCTGCTGCGGGGCGGATCCCCCGGCGGCGCAGCCCGGGCCGCCGGGCGCATCGAGGCCCTGATCGAGCGGTTGGAGCACCTGCAGCCCGCTGACCTCACGGCCCAGGCCGCCCAGCTGGCGGGGGTGTGGGAGCTGCGCTGGAGCAGCAGTTCCCTGCCCTACCTGGCGGTCAGGCCCTGGCTGGAGAATCTGCAACTGCTCGATCCCGCCGGCGGCCGTGCCCTGAACCTGCTGCGGCCGGCCGGCCCCCTCGGGCCCCTGGCGGGGATCGCCGTGCAGGCCAGCATCGCCGTGGCTCCTGAGGCCCCCCACCAGCGGGTGACGGTGCGGTTCGAGCGGGGCGGCTGGCTGGGGCCCAGGTTCGGAGACCAGCGGCTGGAGCTGTTCCGGCAGGTGCGGCAGAGCTTTCCCGCCTGGCTCGATGTCACCGTGCTCGATGACGAGCTGCGGGTGAGCCGCGGCCAGAACGGCACCCTGTTCGCCCTGGTGCGGCGCCCGGACCTGGCCATGGAGGCGTTTCTGGGGTGAGGGCCCTGGAGCCCCTTAAACCTCCTCCCTCACCAGCCCCCGTCGTCGTCCCCGTCCTCGGACGGCTCGGGCGGCCAGGCCAGGTGCACCACCACCGGCGCATGGTCGCTGGGCTGCGCGTTGCCCCGCACCCCATTGTGGATCACGCAACCCATGGCGCAGGCCAGCAGCTCCTCGGAAAGATAGATGTGGTCGATGCGCCAGCCCGTGTCCCGGTCCCAGGCGCCGGTGCGGTAGTCCCACCAGCTCCAGTGGCCGGCGTCCGGTTCGAAGACGCGGAACACGTCCTCCAGGCGCTCGCCCAGGGCGTCCCTCAGGGCCTGCCGCTCCGGATCGCTGGCCATGATCCCGCCGCTGAGGCGGTCCGGGTCGTGGATGTCGCGGGCCTCCAGGGCAATGTTGAAGTCGCCCACCATCGCCAGGGGTTCCCCTTCGGCCTCCTGGGCCTCCAGGTAGCGCCGCAGGCACCCCAGCCACTCCAGCTTGTAGGGGTATTTCTCCGAGGTCAGGGACGAGCCGTTGGGCACGTAGAGGTTGAGCACCCGCACCCCTTCGATCCAGGCGCTGATCACCCGTTTCTGCTCGCCCAGCTCTTCGGCCGCCGGGTCCTCCGGCAGCAGGGCGGCGAAGCCCACCCGCACGTCCTCGATCGGCAGCCGGCTGAGGATGGCCACACCGTTGTAGGCCTTCTGGCCGCTGATCACCGCCCGGTAGCCCAGGGCCTCGAAGGCGGCGTGGGGGAACAGTTCATCCGCCACCTTGGTTTCCTGCAGGCAGAGCACGTCGGGTGCTTCGGCCTGGAGCCAGGCGCACACCTGATCGAGCCGGGTGCGCACCGAGTTGACGTTCCAGGTGGCGATCCGCAGGGCCATGGCGACAGGACGGGGAACCGGCTGAGGGCCCTTATCATGAAGGCCTTGGTGATTCGACCCTCCGCCGGCAGGAGCCATGACCCGTTCGTTTTCTCTGCAGGCCTGCGTGGCCGGCGTCGGGGCCCTCGCCCTGCTGATGGCCGGTGAGGCCCGGGCCCAGCAGGCCGGCTACGGCCAGACCCTCGGCACCAGCATCCAGGAGCGCCAGCTGTACGACTATGGGCCGAGCAAATCGGGATCCGGCAGCGGTTCGATCCTCGACAGCACCAACCCGCTCGACCTGATGAACAAGCTGAAGCGCAGCACCGCCCTGGACGACGCCACGCCCCCCAGCTCCGCCATCGATCAGGCCCTCAGGGAGTTCGACGCGAAGACGCCGAAGCCGACGCCGTCGGGGTCGGCCGGGCAGCTGAAGGGGATCTGAGCGGCTCGAGCCCCCAGCTGGCCGCCAGTTTGTCGAGCCTCGGATCCGGCTTGTCGGGATCGGGGCTGCGCAGCCGTGCCTGGGCCAGGGCCTCCTGGGCCCCCTTGGTGTCCCCCTGGTCGTGGCGCAGCATGGCCAGCCCCAGCAGGGGGCGCTGGTCCTGGGGGAACAGGTTGGCCAGCTGCAGGTAGGTGGCCGCCGCCGTCGCCGCCTGGTTGCGTTTGAGCTGCAGTTCCGCCAGCAGCAGGCCGATGCCGAGGGCCTCGGGCCTCACGTCCGGTTTGATCGCCATCCCGTAGGCCGCCTTGACGCGGGCCTCAGCGGCGGCGCCGCGCCCCTGCTCCAGGTTCAGCAGGCTGAGCAGTTGCAGGGCTTCCACCTGGGTGGGGCGCAGGTTGAGGATCTGGCGCAGCTCCCGCTCGGCGCCGCTGCGGTCACCCTGGTCGCGGCGCAGCTCGGCCAGCATCAGCCGCAGGGACCAGCGCTCGGGCTCCCGGTCGGCCATGGGCTCCAGCAGGCCGATCGCCTCCCCCTTGCGGTCGAGGGCGACGAGCAGTTCCAGCAGCCGCTGGCGGTCGGCCGGGCTGGCCTCGTCAGCGTCCAGCCGCAGCCGCAGCCGGGTGGCCTCCTTGGTGAGCAGGGTCCGCTTCGGGTCGGCGCTGGCCTGGGTGGCCGACTGGCGCTGACCCAGCCACCAGCCTCCCCCGAGGGCCAGGATCCCGACCAGGCTGATGGCCAGGAGCGACCAGAGGCCGCTCAGGCTTCGGTTCGGGGAGGGCATCCGTTGACGGTGTGGGCTCGGTATCGCGACCGAGTCTGGCCTGGGCATCGCGCTTCCGCTGCTGCTTACATTGACCCGGGCCAGTCCAGGTACCGCCACGGGGTTTTTCCTTCCACCATGCGCCAGCATCCCATTTCCCCGGTCACCGAACCGCTCCAGTACCGGGCCATCGGAGTGGTGCGCGGGTCCTACGTGCCGGCCGATCCGGCCCAGCTCACCCGAGGTGTGATCCGCACGGCCGAAGGCACCGAGATCGAAGCGGTGGTGCTCGGCCGCCTGCTCACCCTGATGCGCCGCCATCTCGACCTGGAGACCCCCCATCTGTGGGTCGTCTACCCCCGCTCCCGGGAGGAGAACCAGCTCCACCTGCAGATGGTGGGGGTCTGGGAGCCCAGCACCCTCTCGACGCCAGGGGCCGAAGCCGCCGCGCCGGCCGTCGCTGCGGGGTCCGACGCCGCCGAGACCACCGCCGAGGCGCCCACGGCCGCCGACCAGCTCCCCGAGGGCGACGACTACTTCTCGATCCGCGGCGAGCTGATCTTCACCCGCCCCGAGACCGGGGATCTGGTGATCAAGGTGCGGCAGCAGCCCCGCCCCGACGGCAACCGTCCGGTGCCGTTCAAGCTCCAGCTGCGCGGCGAGATTCCCCTGGAGCACCTGCGCCATTTCGTCGCCCTCGATCTGCGGCGCCAGGGCCAGCAGCTGGTCGTCGAGCGCTTCGAGGTGATCGGCCCGGTGGCCCAGCGGGGCAACCGCGGCGGCCGGGCCCGCCGACCCGGGGCTGACAAGGGAGGCCCGGCCAAACCCAAGGGCCATGGCCGGGCCGTGACCCGCCAGGGACGCTGAGATGACCAGCGGTGCCTTCACGGCCGGGGTCGTGGTGCTGCTGCTCAGTCTTGCCGCCGTGGTCGGTCCGCTCGTCGGACTCTCCCCCTGGTGGGTCACCCTGGTGGTGGCTCTGGGCCTGGGTTCCCTCACCGTGGACGCGGCCCGCTTCGGCGGTCGGGGCGGCCACCTGCTGGCCGAGGCCCTGCCCGGCGGCGCGTGGCGCCTGCGCCGCATCGCCGTGCACGAGGCCGGCCATGCCCTGGCGGCGGACAGCGACGGCCTGGCGGTCCGGCGCGTGCTGGTGGGCAGCCTGGCCTGCCTGCGGGCCGGCGTCGACAGCGGCGGCTGCACCGAATTCGCCCTGCCCGACAGCGTGAGGCTCTCCGCCGAGGACCTGCGCCGCTGGAGCCGGGTGCTGCAGGCCGGCATGGTGGCCGAGACGCTGGTCTACGGCGACAGCGTCGGCGGCGATGACGACCGGGCGCTGCTGGGCCGGCTCTGGGGCCTCTCCGGCTTCGACGTCGAGATGGCCCGGCTGGAGCAGCGCCGGGCCCGCCGGGAGGTGGAGCAGGCCCTGCGGGCGCGCCGCGCCGAGATCGAGGCCGAGGCCGACCGGCTGCTGGCGGAGGCCCCCCGGTTCGGACGCCGGTCCCCTCCATGACCCTGGCCCTGCTGGATTGCCCCACCGGTCTGGCCGGCAACATGCTGCTGGCAGCCCTGCTGGACCTCGGCCTTCCCCCGGAGGTGATCGCGGCGCCCCTGGCCGCCCTGGGGCTGGAGGGCCGCTACCGGCTGCGGATCGAGGAACGGCGCAGCGCCGGGCTGCGGGGACTGCACCTGGCCGTGGAGGCCCTGGAGCCCCAGCCGCACCATCGGCCCTGGGGGGCGCTGCGCGGGCAGCTCCAGGCCGCCCCCCTGGAGCCGGCGCTGCAGCAGAAGGTGCTGGCGGTGTTCGGCCTGCTGGCGGAGGCGGAGGCGGCGGTCCACGGCCATGCCGCCGAGGCCGTGGAATTCCACGAGGTGGGGGCGATCGATGCCCTGGTGGACATCCTCGGCGTCTGCGCCGGGCTGCTCCATCTGGGGGTGGAGCAGCTGGTCTGCGGCGTGCCGCCAGCGGGCCACGGCCGTGTCGTCACCGCCCACGGGGCCCTGCCCCTGCCCGCCCCGGCGGTGCTGGAGATCGCCCGTTCCCGGGGCCTGCCGCTGGCCTCCAGCGAGGGCTTCCCCGCCGGCGAGCTCACCACCCCCACCGGGATGGCCCTGGCGGCCTGCTGGGCCGACCGGTTCGGCCCCTCCCCCGCGGCCGTGCCGCTGCGGGTGGGGGTGGGGCTGGGCAGCCGCGAGCTGGATCGGGCCAACCTGCTCCGCCTCACCCTGGCCCGTCCCCTGGGGGAGGGGGGTGCGGAGGGGGCCATCGAGGGGGGCAGCGAGGGGGGCGAGGTGCGTGAAGCCCTGCTGCAGCAGCAGGCCCAGATCGACGACGCCACGGCCGAGGATCTGGCCTACCTGGCCGAGGCCCTGCGCCGGGACGGGGCGCTGGAGGTGTTCAGCCAGCCGGTGGCGATGAAGAAGGGACGCACCGGCACCCTGGTGACGGCCCTGATGCCCCCGGAGCTGGGGCCCCGGTTGCGCCGGGTGTGGTGGCGCCACGGCACGACGCTGGGGGTGCGGGAGCAGCTCCAGGACCGCTGGATCCTGCCGCGGCGGAGCGAGACGCTGGCCACCCGGCTGGGGCCGGTGCGGATCAAGTGGGCCACCCTCCCCGACGGCCGCCGGCGGGCCAAGGCGGAGCACGCCGACCTCGTGGAGCTGGCCGGACGCCTGGGACGCTCGATCGAGGAGGTGCGCGACGAGGTGCGCCGGGCCCTGGCCGCCGACGGGGGAGCCCCATGAGCCCCTGGTCCCGCCACCTCCTGGGCCTGCGCCACCGCCTGGGCATCGGTCTCGGGGCCCTGCGGCGCCGGCTGCCGGCCCTGCCCAAGCTGCCGGCCCTGCCCGGCGGCCTGCGGCCCTGGATCACCCTGGGCAGCCTCGGTTTCGTGATGGCCGCCCTGCTCAGCCACGGGCGCCAGCTGGTGCAGCTGCGGCTCGATGGCCAGGGCTGGCTGTGGCTGCTCCTGGGGGTCGGGCTGAGCCTGCTCAGCCTGGTGGTCAACGGCCTGGCCTGGGGCGTGGTGCTGCGCTGGCTGGGACTGCGCCCCGACTGGGCCGCGGTGGTGGAACTGCACGTGGCCACCAACCTGCGCAAGTTCCTGCCCGGGGGCATCTGGCATCTGGCCTCGAGGGTGCAGCGGCTGCGCAGCGAGGACACGCCCCTGGCCGCTCCGGTCAGCACGACCATGGCGCTGGTGGCGGTGCTGCTCGATCCCCTGGTGGCGGCGGTGGCGGCCCTGGCGCTGGTGCCCCTCGGTGGCTGGCAGGGCGGGCTCGGCCTCCTCTGTCTGCTGCCCCTGGCCCTGCTGCTGCCCCGCTGGCTCGATCCGCTGCTGGTGCCGCTGGAACGGCGCCGGGCGCGGGACCTCGGCCTGGAGGAGGAGCTGGATCAGGAGCTGCCGCTGGAGCGGTCGAGGGTGCTGCGGGGCTATCCCTGGCCGCCCCTGCTGGCGGAGATGGCCTTCGTGCTGCTGCGCTTCGCCGGTTTCTGCTGCTGCATCCAGGCCTTCGACCTGCCGCTGGTGAGCGATGCCACCGTCTGGCTGGCGGGATTCGCCCTGGCCTGGACCGCCGGCCTGGTGGTGCCCGGGGCGCCAGGGGGCCTGGGGGTGTTCGAGGCGGTGCTGCTGCTGCGGATGGGGGTGGCCCTGCCGGAGGCTCCGCTGCTGGCGGTGGCCCTCAGCTACCGCCTGGTCGTCACCCTCACCGATCTTCTGGGGGCCGCCCTGGTCAGTCTGGACGGCAGCCTGGCCCGGGCGGCGTCGGCCAGCGCTCCGACGTCGGCCAGCACACCGACACCAGACACCCCTTCTCAATAGGCCCTAGTGTTGCGAAGGTCTGGGATCGCGTGGTGAACACTCCCCCCACCGGTCTGGCCCAGCCCCGCAGCCTGCGCACCACCCTGAACGACCGGGGCCAGCGGCTCACGCCCCAGCGTCAGCGGGTGCTGGACCTGTTCGAGCGGATCGGCGAGGGCAGCCACCTGAGCGCCGAGGAGGTGCACCTGCGTCTGGTGCGCAGCCAGGAGCGGGTGTCGCTGGCCACCGTCTACCGCACCCTGCGGCTGCTGAGTTCGATGGGACTGCTGCAGGAGCTCGAGCTTCCGGAGGGGGGGCGCCGCTTTGAGCTGGCCGGTGACGCCCACCGCGACCATCACCATCTGGTGTGTGTCCGCTGCGGCCGCACCGAGGAGTTCGAGAGCGGCGCCGTGCTGGCCGCCGGTGAGGCGGCGGCCGGGGCCTTCGGCTTCCGGCTGCTGGAGTGTGTTCTCAACGTGCGGGCCCTCTGTCCGGCCTGCGCGGCTGAGGAACAGGGCTGAGGGGGATGCCGGGGCCGAGCAGGGGCAGTTGCAGTTGCTGATCGGCCCAGTGGGCCGCCAGGGCCGCCAGCAGGCTGGACCGGTCGCCACGGATGCGGAGCATGGGGGTTGAAGCGATGGGATCGCTCCAGGCTGCTGACGCTCGTGTCGGGAGCCGCCCTTTCCGGCACCGCCCGGGGCATCGATGGCGACCGGGGCGGGTGCCCGACGCTCGCCCCGCTTCGCAACCACCAGCTGCTATTGAGAATCGCTTGCAAAAGTGCCGGTGGGGCGTCTAGGTTGAGAGCCATTCGCAATAAGGCCCCTCCCTTCGCCCGATGCGTTACCGCTTCCTCCCTGACGACCCTGTCTCCGCCGTCCGCATGCCCGCCGGTCAGACGGTCCTGCTCGATCCCACCCCGCGCCCCGGTGGCTCCTGCCTCGAGGTCCTCGACGGCA
>CALRMW020000006.1:0-171878 GCA_943369315.1 Synechococcus sp. UW140 | reverse complement strand
AGCCAGCCGCCCAGGGCCAGATAGGCCGTGGGGAACAGCAGCAGACCGGACCACCCCACGAAAACGAAGCGGTCGCGCTTGAGCCAGTCGTCGAGGACGTCGAACCATCCACGCGTGGCCGGAGCACGCCCTAGGGCGATCGTCATGGGAGGTGCTTCACGAAGCGTTACAAGCCGATCGTAAGAGAAGAGCCCCTTTCTGTGCGGCCAAGGGGGCCGTCGCCATCAGGGAATGAGTACAAGTACCCACCTCTCCCCAACGGCCGGCGATTCGCCAGAGTGGCCTGGCTCGCCCTCCCCGCCGTCCCGGCCCCCAGCCCCCTCCACCATGTACGTCGTCGAGATCTCCCTCCGGCTCAGCCCCATGCCCGTTGCCGTCCAGCGCAAGGAACTGGAGGCCGCCCGGGCCCTGTACGGGGAAGTGCGTCAGGCGCTCGAGAGCGGGCACCCCAAGGTGCTCGAGCTCACCTGCGAGAAGGACGAGCAGAAGCGCGTCAGTCTGCTGAGCGGCGAGATCGTCGCCGTTCAGATTTATGAGAAGTCCTCGGTCGCCGGCGGCGGCAAGCGTCCCGGCTTCAGCTTCGAGCCTTGAGCGCATCGGCTCCATCCGGGGCGGTCGAGCCGCCCCTGGAGATCGAGGGGCTCCGCTTCGGCTGGGGCGAAGGGGCCCCGGCCCTGCGGGACTGCCGGCTGCGGATTCCGGGGCCGGGGCTGTGGATGCTCGTCGGCAGCAACGGCAGCGGCAAGAGCACCCTGCTGCGCCTGGTCGCCGGTCTGCTCACGCCGACGGCCGGCCGCATCACCTGCCAGGGCCGACCGGCCCTGGTGTTCCAGAACCCCGACCACCAGCTGCTGCTGCCCAGTTGCGGCAGCGACCTGCAGCTGGCCCTCCCCGAGGGACTCGACGACGCTGCCCGTGCCGGGCGGGTGGCCTCAGCCCTGGCCCAGGTGGGGCTGGAGGGCCTGCAGCAGCGCCCCATCCACACCCTGAGCGGCGGCCAGAAGCAGCGGCTGGCGATCGCCGGGGCCCTGGCCAGCGCCGCGACACTTCTGCTCCTGGATGAACCCACCGCCCTGCTGGATCCGGACAGCCAGAAGGAGGTGCTGGAGCTGATCCATCGGCTCTGCCACCGCAGCCCATCCCCCCTCACCGCGCTGTGGATCACCCACCGTCTCGAGGAACTGGAGTGCTGTGACGGGGCCGCCCGCATGGAAGCCGGCGCGATCGGCCCCTGGCAGAGCGGCGAAAGCCTGCGCCGCTCCCTGGCCCCCTTGCCCGCCGGCGGGGCCGAAAGGTAAGGTCTTCGAATCCCGGTCCGCCGGGTGTCTTCCTCGGTAGCTCAGTGGTAGAGCGGTCGGCTGTTAACCGATTGGTCGCAGGTTCGAATCCCGCCCGGGGAGTTTCTCCTTCCGCCCGTTGCCGGGCCCCATCCCTCGGGTAAAGGCCGGAGAGGGTGGTCCGCTGAGCCGGATTCAGCCCCCGGCCAGGTGTGCACCTGCACCCTGATCCCTGCAGTGTCAACGCAAAACCGCGACACTGTCTTCTCCCGTCCCCGTGCTCCCTACCCAGGCACCCACGACGACTCGCCTCGCCTCGAACACCCATGAAGCCCTCCATCCTGCTCATCGAAGATGACGGCGACATGCTCGATCTTGTCGCCGGACATCTCGAGCACGGCGGCTTCGATGTCCAGAGGGCCGCTGACGGCATCAAGGGCCAGGCCCTTGCCGTTCAGTACTCCCCCGATGTGATCCTCCTCGACCTCATGCTCCCCAAGGTCGACGGTCTCACCCTCTGTCAGCGCCTCCGCCGCGACGAGCGCACCGCCAAGATCCCCATCCTGATGCTCACCGCCCTCGGCAGCACCAAGGACAAGGTGAGCGGCTTCAACTCCGGCGCCGACGACTACCTCACCAAGCCCTTCGATCTTGAGGAGCTCATGGTCAGGGTCAAGGCACTCCTCCGGCGCAGCGAGCGCGCCCCCCTCTCCGCCAAGCACAACGAGATCCTCAGCTTCAGCTCCCTCACCCTCGTCCCCGAGCGCTTCGAGGCCATCTGGTTCGATGCGCCCGTCCGACTCACCCACACCGAGTTCGAACTCCTCCACTGCCTCCTCCAGCGCCACGGCCAGACCGTCGCCCCCTCCCTGATCCTCAAGGAGGTCTGGGGGTACGAACCCGACGACGACATCGAGACCATCCGGGTCCATATCCGCCACCTCCGCACCAAGCTCGAGCCCGATCCCCGCAAACCCCGCTTCATCAAGACCGTCTACGGCGCCGGCTACTGCCTCGAGCTGCCCCCCGCCGATCAGATCGAACCCCTCGCCGCCGCCATCCGCTCCGCCAGGGAGGCCAGGCTCGCCGCGGTTCCCAAGACGGGCGAAGGGGCGGTGGCCTGAGGGCACCCCTCACCCGCCACCCCTCACCCGCCACCCCTCAGCCGCCACCCCTCAGCCGCCCAGGTCCAGCAGGGCCACCTCCCAGGCCAGCCGCGGCTGCACGTAGGCCAGCAGGTGGCTGCGCAGTTGCTCGATGCGCCGCAGGGGTGCCGGCTCCAGGCGCCGCCGCCAGAGGTGCAGTTGCCACCAGTCGAGCAGCCAGAGCTGCTGCTCGCCATCGAGGGCCTCGCTGAGGTCGCGGGCCAGGCCCAGGGCCTCCATCGGCTCCCGGCCCAGGGCCAGCAACCGGTCCGCCAGGCCCTCCGGCAGCCCCTGCCAGACCCGGCGGTGGCGCAGCAGGGCCCCGGGGGATCCGGCGGCCAGCTCGAGCAGCTCGGGGGGATCGGTCACGGCCCCCGCCGGTGTCCCCTCCTGAGCCCCCTCCGGCGCCGGCAGGCCCGCCAGCACCTGACGCACCAGGGCGGGGGTCAGGCGCGCGAAGGGGATGGCCTGGCACCGGGAGCGGATGGTGCTCAGCAGCCGGTCCGGCGTCGCCGTGAGCAGGATCAGCAGGCCGTGGCCCGGTTCCTCAAGGGTCTTGAGCAGGGCATTGGCAGCCGCTTCAGCCATCGCCTCGACCGTGTCGAGCACCACCAGGGAACGCTCCCCCTCCACCGGACGGCGGGCCAGGAAACGGGTCACCTCCCTCACCTGCTCCAGGCGCAGCTGGGGGGGACTGCGGCGGCTGAGGCCCTGGGCCTCGGCCTCGGAAGCCTTCACCAGCCGGCCCTGGTGCAGGTAGGTGGGCTCGACCCAGAGCAGATCGGGGTGGTTGCCCTCCGCCAGGCGTCGCCGCAGCGGCACCGATCCGGCGGTGCCGCCGGCGAGCACCCCCTCGAGCAGGCGCAGGGCCGCCAGCCGCCGGCCCACCCCGTCGGGGCCGACGAACAGGTAGGCGGGCGCCAGCCGCCGCCGTTCCAGGGCGGCCGTGAGCAGGGCCACCGCCTGGGGCTGGCCCACCAGATCGGCGAACAGCTCAGCCATGGCCCCCTCCGCCGGCGCCGCCCAGGTGCTCCGTGATCAGGGAGCGGCAGCGGGCCGTGACCTCCTCGATGGGCCCCCCGGCCGCGACGCGGTGCCAGCCCCTCTCGGAGGCCAGGCTGGCGAAGCCGTCGCTGACCCGCTGCAGGAAGGCCTCGCCCGCGGCCTCGATCCGGTCGGCGGGCCGGTCTCCGCGGCGCCGCAGGGACCCGGCCAGTGGGAGATCGAGCCAGAGGGTGAGATCGGGCTCCAGGCCGCCGGTGGCCATGGCCTCGAGCTGCCGGATGGTCTCCAGGGGCAGGCCGCGGCCATAGCCCTGGTAGGCCGCGGTGGAGCCGCTGAAGCGATCGCTCAGCACCCAGTCGCCGGCGGCCAGGGCCGGACGCAGGCACTCCTCCACGTGCTGGGCCCGGTCGGCACCGTAGAGCATCAGCTCGCAGAGGCTGCAGGGGGCGGCCCCCTCCGGCGGAGCCAACAGCAGAGCGCGCAGGGCCTGGCCCAGGGCCGTCCCGCCCGGCTCCCGCGTCACCACCAGCCGGGAACCGGGCGCCATCAGGCCGCTGAGGGGCAGCCAGGCGCGCAGGGCCTCGATCTGGGTGGTCTTGCCGCAGCCGTCGATGCCCTCCAGCACCAGGAAGCGCCCGGTCATGGCGCGGGATCCCTGGGGAGATCCTGCAGGAGCAGGGCGTTGCCGACGACGGTGATCGAGCTGAAGGCCATCAGCAGGGCCGCCAGTTCGGGCGAGAGGCTCAGGCCGAAGCCCGGCAGGAGCACCCCGGCGGCGATGGGCAGGACGATCAGGTTGTAGCCGAAGGCCCAGGCCAGGTTCTGGCGGACCTTGGCCATGGTGCGCCGGGCGATCGCCAGGGCCCGGACGATGCCGTCGAGTCCCTCGCCCATCACCACCAGGGCCGCGCTCTCCTGGGCGATCTGGGTGCCCGTGCCGACGGCGATGCCCAGGTCGGCGGCGGCGAGGGCGGGGGCATCGTTGATCCCGTCGCCCACCATCGCCACGGCCCCCTGGCGATGGGCCAGCAGGAGCCGTTCCAGCTTCTCCTCGGGCCGCAGCTCCCAGGCCAGCTCCTCCGGCCGCAGGCCCAGCCGGCGGCCCAGACCCTCGACGCTGGCGCGCCGATCACCGCTGAGCAGGCCCAGCCGCAGCCCCAGCCGCCGCAGGCGGGTCACGGTGGCGGCGGCATCGGCCCGGGGCCGGTCCTCCACGGCCAGGAGTCCCAGCAGCCGTCCCTCGGCGGCCACCGCCAGCAGGGTGGCAGCACCGGCCTCCAGGTCCTGCTGCAGGGCCAAGGCAGCGGGCTCCGCCGTCACCCCCTGGCGATCCAGCCAGTCCAGCCGGCCCACCCGCACCAGGCCGGCGCCTTCCACCAGCCCCTGCACCCCTTCGCCGGGGAGGGTCTGGGCCTCGCTGACGCTCAGGAGGGGGAGCCCCCGGCACTGAGCCTCCTGAAGCACGGCGTGGGCCAGGGGATGGCGGCTGTGCTGCTCGAGGCTCGCCGCCAGCTGCACCAGGCGGGCGGCCTCAGCCGCCTCCGCCGGGCTGCCCGGGACCGCCCCCACGGCCCGGACGGCCGTCACCAGGGGGCGGCCGATGGTGAGGGTGCCGGTCTTGTCGAACAGCACCGCCTCCAGCCGGGAGGCGGTCTCGATCGCATCGCCGCCCCGGAACAGGAGCCCCGAGCGGGCCGCCAGCCCGGAGCCCACGGTGATCGCCGTCGGCGTGGCCAGGCCAAGGGCGCAGGGACAGGCCACCACCAGCACCGCGATGGCCAGCTGCAGCCCCAGGCTGAAGGGAGTGCCGGCTGCCCCGCCCCCGTGGGCCAGGGCGCCATGGCCGTGGGAGAGGTGGCCTTGGGAGCCGTGGCCCGCGGCCGCGGCCATGGTCAGAACCTCGGGCCAGTGCCGGCATCCCCACAGCCACCAGAACAGGAGGGTGGCCAGCGCCAGCAGCAGCACCACGAGGGTGAAGCGGCCGGCGACCCTGTCGGCCAGCCCCTGGATCGGGGCCTTGCGGGCCTGGGCCCGCTCCACCAGGCGCACGATGCGGGCGATGGCGCTGTCGGCACCGCTGCGGCGCACCTCCAGCACCAGGGAACTCTCGAGGTTGAGCAGGCCGGCGGCCAGCTCGCTGCCCGGTTCGACCGACTGGGGCAGGGGCTCGCCGGTGAGGCTGGAGGCATCGACGCGCGAGCAGCCCTCCAGCACCACCCCATCCACCGGCACCCGGTCGCCCGGCAACAGCCGCAGCCGGTCCCCCGGCCGCAGCCCCCCCACCCGGACCTGCCGGGGGGGGCCGTCGCCCAGGAGCAGCAGGGCATGGTCGGGCTGAAGGGCGCCCAGCTCCTCGATGGCCCGGCCGGTGCGGTAGCGGGCCCGCTCCTCCAGGAAACGGCCGGTGAGGACGAAGCCGAGCAGCATCACCGGCTCGTTGAAGTAGCAGGGCCAGCCACTGGCCGGCCACAGCCAGCCCACCAGGCTGGAGAGGTAGGCGCTGGCCACCCCCAGCCCCACCAGGGTGTCCATGCCGGGCACCCCGGCCAGGGCCGAACGGATGCCGCGGACCAGGATCGGCCGGCCGGGGAAGGCCAGGGCCAGGGAGGCCACCAGGGCATGGAACCAGGGGCTGCCCAGCACCGGCCAGGGACCGCGCCAGGCCAGCAGACCGGCATCGGCCAGGTGCCCCAGGCCGGAGACGAGCAGCAGCAGCAGGGCCACCAGCAGCTGTCGCCAGTGGCGCCACCACTGCTCAGCCTGGCGCCGCTCCCGCTGGCTGGCCGGCTCCGGCTCCTGGGGGCGCAGCCGGGCCTGGAAGCCCAGGCCCTCGAGGCTGCCCAGCAGGGCGGGCAGCGGATCGGCGGCGGTGCCTTCGGGTCCGTCGACCCGGGGCTCCAGATCCACCCAGGCCGTGCGGGTCAGCAGGTTGACGCTCGCCTGGCGCACCCCTTCGGTCTGCAGGAGGCGCTGCTCCACGGCGCGGACGCAGCCGCCGCATTTCATGCCCTCCACATCGAGGAGCAACGGCTCGCGGGGGCTGCTGGCGGGGGGGGTGGCGCTCAAGCGGAGGGTGCCGGTGCTGGGTGCCGGAGCGGGGGGGCCGGGCCCCAGGCTAGGGAGCCGCCACGCCCTTGCCCCGGCCGCCCAAGGCAGGATGGGGTGACGATCCGGACCTGGACCCTTGCCCCGCTCGCAGCGCAACGACAACTTCATCGACAAGAGCTTCACGGTCATGGCCGACCTGATCGTCAAGCTGCTGCCGATCGATCCCAAGGCGAAGGAGGCCTACGTCTATTACCGCGACGGCCTGTCGGCCCAGAACGACGGTGACTACGCCGAAGCCCTGGAGAACTACGAGGAGGCCCTGAAGCTCGAGGAGAACAGCATCGACCGGGGCGAGATCCTCAAGAACATGGCGATCATCTTCATGAGCAACGGCGAGGAGGAGAAGGCCCTCGACTACTACCGCCAGTCCCTGGACGCCAACGGCAACTCCCCCTCCTGTCTCAAGAACATGGGCCTGATCTACGAGAAGTGGGGGCGGCTGGCCGAAGAGACCGGCGACCAGGATGCGGCCGACCGCTGGTTCGACGAGGCGGCCGTGCACTGGACCAAGGCGGTGCGCCTCTACCCGGGCGGCTACCTGGACATCGAGAACTGGCTCAAGTCCTCGGGCCGCAGCAACGTCGACGTCTACTTCTGACCCGCGCGCGCTGGGCCGGTCTCACTCGGCGGGGTTGACCCCCAGACCGGCCACCAGGGCCTCGGCGACCGTGGCCGCCTCCAGCAGCTGCAGGCCCAGCCCTGCCGCCACCGGCCCGAGGGCGCTGCCGCGGGGCACCACCGCCCGGGCAAACCCCAGCCTGGCCGCCTCCTGCAGACGCAGCTCCAGCTGGCCCACGGGCCGCAGCTGGCCGCCCAGGCCCAGTTCCCCCAGCAGCACCGTGCCCGCCGGCAGGGTGAGGTCGCGGTAGCTGGCCACCACGGCGGCCGCCACCCCCAGGTCCGCCGCCGGCTCCTCCACCTCCAGGCCGCCCGCCACCGCCAGGTAGCAGTCGAAGCGGGAGAGGGGCAGGCCCATGTGCTTCTCCAGCACCGCCAGGATCTGGTGCAGGCGGTTGGTGCCGATCCCGGTGGCGGTGCGCCGCGGGCTGGCGTAGCTGGTGGGACTGACCAGGGCCTGGATCTCCACCAGGAGCGGGCGGGTGCCCTCGCAGGCCACGATCGTGGCGGTGCCGGGGCTGGGGCCATCCCCGGCGAGGAACAGTTCGCTGGGGTTGCTCACCTCCACCAGGCCCGCCCCCCGCATCTCGAACACCCCCAGCTCGTGGGTGGCGCCGAAGCGGTTCTTCGCCGCCCGCAGCAGCCGGTGGCTGGCGAAGCGGTCCCCCTCGAAGGTGAGCACGGCGTCCACCAGATGCTCGAGCACCTTGGGGCCCGCCAGCATCCCCTCCTTGGTGACGTGCCCCACCAGCACCAGGGCGGTGTGCTGCCGCTTGGCGATGCGCTGCAGGGCGGCGGCACATTCCCGCACCTGGGACACCGACCCGGGGGCGCTGCCCAGCTCGGCATCATGCAGGGCCTGGATGCTGTCGATGATCGCCACCTCGGGCCGCAGGGTCTCCAGCTCCTGCAGCACCAGCTCCAGGTCGGTCTCCGCCAGCAGGCGCAGCCCCTCGCCATCGCCAGCCTCTGTCGCTTCGCCAGGGGCGTCCTCGGCCAGGCGCCGCCAGCGCAGCTTCACCTGCTGGGCTGACTCCTCCGCGCTCACGTAGAGCACCACGGCCCGGGAGGCCATGGCCCGGGCGCTCTGCAGCAGCAGGGTGCTCTTGCCGATGCCCGGGTCGCCCCCCAGCAGCACCAGAGAGCCGGGCACCAGGCCGCCCCCCAGCACCCGGTCCAGCTCGCCGTAGCCGCTGGCCAGGCGCTGCAGGGGCCGGTCCCCCACCGCCTGGATCGGTTCGGAGCGGCGCGGCCGTCCCGGCGTCCCGGCCCCGTCAGGCCCCGGAGCGGCCGCGGCGGCCACCGGCCGCCGGCGGCGGTTGTCGCCGCTGGGCTCGCTCTGCTCCACCAGCGTGTTCCAACCACCGCAGCCGGAGCAACGGCCGAAGAACTGCCGCGTCCTGGCCCCACAGGCCTGGCAGACGAACGAGGAACCGGGACGGGCCAAGGGCAGCGGGCGGTGTGTATGAAGAAAGGTGGCGTTCGGTGAATTCCCGACCTTCCGGCCGGTTCAGTGGGTCGGAACCGTGTTGCATTCTCCTCGCCGCGCAATGACGGCCTCCCCCACCGCCAAGGAAACGATCCTCGTCGTCGATGACGAGGCCAGCATTCGCCGGATCCTCGAGACGCGCCTCTCGATGATCGGCTATCAGGTGGTCACCGCCAGCGACGGCGAGGAGGCCATCGAGGCCTTCCACCGCGTCCTGCCGGACCTGGTGGTCCTCGACGTGATGATGCCCAAGCTCGACGGCTACGGCGTCTGCCAGGAGCTGCGCAAGGAATCGGACGTGCCGATCGTCATGCTCACCGCCCTCGGTGACGTGGCCGACCGCATCACCGGCCTGGAGCTCGGGGCCGACGACTACGTCGTCAAACCCTTCAGCCCCAAGGAGCTGGAGGCGCGCATCCGCTGCGTGCTGCGGCGGGTCGAGAAGGACCCGGGCGCCGGGATCCCCAACTCCGGCGTGATCCAGGTGGGCGATCTCCGCATCGACACCAACAAGCGTCAGGTGTACCGGGGCGACGAGCGCATCCGCCTGACCGGGATGGAGTTCAGCCTGCTGGAGCTGCTGGTGAGCCGTTCCGGCGAGCCCTTCAGCCGCGGCGAGATCCTCAAGGAGGTGTGGGGCTACACGCCCGAGCGTCACGTGGACACCCGCGTGGTGGATGTCCACATCTCACGGCTGCGCTCCAAATTGGAGGATGATCCAGCCAACCCCGAGCTGATCCTCACGGCACGGGGCACCGGCTATCTGTTCCAGCGCATCGTTGAACCCGTTGCCACCGAAGGATCCTGAAGGCGCTGGGCGCGACGGCCGCCGCTTCGCCTCCAACCGCCCCAAACCCAACCGCACGATCCGCCGCCTGGTGATCTGGTATCGGCGCAACGCGGCCGTCACCAGCCTCGTGGGCACCGCCACCGCCACCGCCAGCGGCGCCGCCTCGGGGGCCGTGTCGGTGGCCGGCAGCATGGCCGGCGCCGCCACCAACGTGGCGGGCTCCGTGCTCCAGCCCCTGGTGTTCGATCCGCTGCGGCGTCTGCAGCAGGGCAGCCACACCGGCGCCGCCATCGACGACCGCCAGCGCCTCTGGGTGGCCGTCGACGGCATGGGCGGGGACCACGCCCCGGGGCCGATCCTGGAGGGCTGCCTGAGGGCCGTGGCCCTGCTGCCCCTGCGCATCCGCTTCGTGGCCGAGCCTGAGCCGCTGCGGCAGGCGGTGGCGGCCATGGGCCTGGGCCATGAGCTGGAGGAGGCGGTGCAGCGCGGCCTGATCCAGGTGGTGCCCAGCGGTCCGTCGGTGGGCATGAACGAGGAGGCCACCGTGGTGCGCCGCAAGCGCGACGCCAGCATCAACGTGGCCATGGACCTGGTCAAGAAAGGCGAGGCCACCGCCGTCTATTCCGCCGGCAACTCCGGAGCCGTGATGGCAGCGGCGATCTTCCGCCTCGGCCGGCTGGCCGGCATCGACCGCCCGGCCATCGGCGCCCTGTTCCCCACCAAGGACCCCAGCCAGCAGGTGCTGGTGCTCGACGTGGGGGCCAACATGGACTGCAAGCCGGAATGGCTGCACCAGTTCGCCCTGCTCGGGAACATCTACAGCCGCGACGTGCTGCAGGTGAAGCGGCCCCGCATCGGCCTGGTGAACATCGGCGAGGAGGAGTGCAAGGGCAACGACCTCTGCCTGCGCACCCATCCGCTCCTGGCGGGCGACGAGCGCTTCGTGTTCGCCGGCAACTGCGAGGGCCGTGACATCCTCTCCGGCGACTTCGACGTGGTGGTCTGCGACGGCTTCACCGGCAACGTGCTGCTCAAGTTCCTCGAATCGGTGGGCAGCGTCCTGCTGGACGTGCTGCGGGCCGAGCTGCCGCGGGGACGGCGGGGCAAGGTGGGGTCGGCGTTCCTGCGCAGCAACCTGGTGCGGATCAAGAAGCGCCTCGACCATGCCGAGCACGGCGGCGCCCTGCTGCTCGGGGTCGACGGCGTCTGCGTGATCGGCCACGGCAGCAGCCGGGCCCTCTCGGTGGTGAGCGCCCTGCGGCTGGCCCACTCCGCCGCCAGCCACGGCGTCATGGACGACCTGCACGCCCTCGGCGAGGGGAGCGCCGGAGTGGCTACCACCTGTGGTTGACTGAGCCCACCTGTGAACCGAATGGGTGCCGCTCGGGTCAGACACGACGGGGACCACGGCCGCCTTGCGGGGAATGGCCCTGGTGGGCTGCGGACGCGCCCTCCCCGCCGCCAGCATCAGTAACGACCAGCTGAGCGAGCGGGTCGAGACCAACGACGACTGGATCCGCAGCCGCACCGGCATCGGTGCCCGGCGGGTGGCCGGCCCCGGTGAGACCGTCACCAGCCTGGCCGCCGAGGCGGGCCGGGCGGCCCTGGCCCATGCGGGCTGGGCCCCCGAGCAGGTGGATCTGATCCTGCTGGCCACCTCCAGCCCGGACGACCTGTTCGGCACCGCCCCGCGGGTGCAGGCGGCCCTCGGGGCCCACCGGGCGGTGGCCTTCGATCTCACGGCGGCCTGCAGCGGTTTCCTGTTCGCCCTGATCACGGCGGCCCAGTACATCCGCAGCGGCACAATGCGACGGGTGCTGGTGATCGGCGCCGACCAGCTGAGCCGCTGGCTCGACTGGGACGACCGCCGCACCTGCGTCCTGTTCGGCGACGGGGCCGGTGCCCTGGCCGTTGAGGCCTGCGCCCCCGACGAGGACGGCCTGGTGGGCTTCCGCATGCGCTCGGACGGCAGCCGCAACGCCTGCCTCACCCTGGCCCAGGTGGCCGAGCACCAACCGTTGGTGGGGGATCTCTCCGCCCAGGTGGGCGGCTTCGCGCCGATCCACATGAACGGCCAGGAGGTCTACAAGTTCGCCGTGCGCGAGGTGCCCGCCGTGCTGGCGGAGCTGCTGGAGGCCACGGGCACCGCCGCCGACGACGTCGACTGGCTGCTGCTGCACCAGGCCAACCAGCGCATCCTCGATGCGGTGGCCGACCGCTTCGCCATGCCCGCCGAGCGGGTGCTCAGCAACCTCTCGGCCTACGGCAACACCTCCGCGGCCACGATCCCGCTGATGCTCGATGAAGCGGTCCGTGATGGACGGGTCGGCGCGGGCGACCTGATCGCCAGCAGCGGCTTCGGCGCCGGCCTCAGCTGGGGCGCCGCCCTGTTCCGCTGGAGCGGTCCGGGGGTCCCCCCAGCCGAGCCCTAATCTCCTGCCGTTGCACGGGAGGCTTGCATGGCCATCGCCTGGGTGTTTCCGGGACAGGGTTCGCAGAAGCCGGGGATGGCCGAGGGGGTGATCGACCTGCCGGGGGCCCGGGAACGCTTCGATCGGGCCTCAGAGCTGCTCGGCCGCGACCTGCTGGCCATCTGCGCCGGAGACGAACTCAACGACACCCGCAACACCCAGCCGGCCCTGTTCGTGGTCGAGAGCCTGCTGGTGGACGCGCTGCACGGCCAGGGCCGCAGCGCCAGTCTGGTGGCAGGCCACAGCCTGGGTGAGCTGGTGGCGCTCTACGCCGCCGGGGTCTTCGATGCCGAGACCGGCCTGAAGCTGATGCGCCGCCGCAGCGAACTGATGGCGGCCGCCGGCGGCGGCGCCATGACCGCCGTGATCGGCTTCGACCGGGACGAGCTCGAGCAGGCGGTGGCCGCCACCGAGGGGGTGGTCATCGCCAACGACAACAGCGCCGCCCAGGTGGTGCTCTCCGGCACCCCGGAGGCGGTGGCTCATGTCACGGCCACGGTGCGCTGCAAGCGGGCCATCCCCCTGGCGGTGTCCGGCGCCTTCCATTCCCCCTTCATGGCCGGCGCCGCCGAGGCCTTCGCCGCCGAGCTGGAGGCGG
Source organism: Synechococcus sp. UW140 (assembly GCA_943369315.1). Lineage (GTDB taxonomy): Bacteria > Cyanobacteriota > Cyanobacteriia > PCC-6307 > Cyanobiaceae > Cyanobium. Next base: position 159,377 of record CALRMW020000006.1, on the reverse strand, counting down.
TACCGTTCGCCGACGCCCGGATCCCCGTGCTCAGCAACGCCGATCCCCGGCCCGAGACCGACGCCACGGTGCTCAAGGAGCGGCTGCGGCAGCAGATGACCATGGGGGTGCGCTGGCGGGAGACGATGGACCGGCTGCAGGGCGAGGGGATCACCACCGCCGTCGAGATCGGTCCGGGCAACGTGCTCTCCGGCCTGATCAAGCGCAGCTGCCCCGGGCTCGGCACCGCCCAGATCGCCACGGTCGGCGACCTGGGCCAGTGAGACGCCGCCGCCGGCCCCCGGCCGATCCCCCCGCCCTGCTGAGCACGCCCAAGCCGAGCCTGACCTATCGGCTGATCAGCTACCTGCTGGTGTTCCCCGTCTTCCGGCTGCTGTTCCGGGGCCGCACCACCGGCAACGACCACGTGCCCCTGGAGGGAGCCGTGGTGGTGGTGGCCAACCACGGCTCCCACCTGGACCCGCCGCTGCTGGGGCACGCCCTCGGCCGGCCGGTGGCCTTCATGGCCAAGGCGGAGCTGTTCCGGGTGCCCCTGCTGGGCCCGATCATCCGGGCCTGCGGCGCCTACCCGGTGGAGCGCGGTGCCGGCGACCGCGAAGCCATCCGCACCGCCACCGACCGGCTGCTGCAGGGCTGGGCCACCGGCGTGTTCATCGACGGCACCCGGCAGGCGAACGGCCGCGTCAATGCCCCCCAGCCAGGGGCAGCCCTGCTGGCGGCCCGGGCCGGCGTGCCGCTGCTGCCGGTGGCGATCATCAACAGCCACCGGGCCCTGGGACCCGGCGGCCACGGGCCCCGGCTGGTGCCGATCCACATCCGCATCGGCACCCCGATCCCGCCGCCGGCCTCCCGGCGCCGCCCCGACCTGGACGCCGCCACCCGCGCCGCCCAGGAGCAGATCAACCGGATGCTCGACCTGGGTCCGATCAGCGGATCCCTGCTTTTTCCAGCCAGGGAGCCACCCGCTCTTCCACCCACGGCCTGATGTCCTGACCGCTGATCACCCAGAGGGCCGCCCGGGCGCCGTCGCCCCAGAGGCGCCGCCGGCCCTCGACGACGCAGAGCTCGCCGCAGGGCACGGGGACCGGGGTGAGATGGATGCCGCGGCTGCCGGCCACGATCCGTCCCACCAGCAGGGCCCGCTCCATGTGGTCGGCGGAGGTGACCAGCAGGGCATGGCGGATCCGGGCCTTGCGCAGGTCGTCGACCAGGGAGGTGAAGTTGGACATCGTGTCGCGGGCCCGGTAGTCGAGCTGGACCTGGCGGGCGGGCAGACCCTCCTTCTGCAGGAACAGCCAGTGGGCGTACTCGGGGTTGGTGCCGCCGGTGACCACCACCGGCAGTCCGTCCACCCGGGCCAGGCGGGCCGCCGCCGCCTCCCGATCCGCATCCCCCCCCAGCACCAGGATCATCTGGGGCGGCGGCGGCGTGGGCCACCAGCCGCCCCGCGACAGCCACAGCAGGGCCAGTCCCGCCAGTCCCGCCAGCACCACGCGGCCCGAAACGGGTCGCCGGGGGCGCGGTCTGCGGCGGGAACGCTGGGGGGCGACGGCCGGGGGCATGGCGGCGGCGGCAGTGGTGGCGGGGCGGCGCGAGCGGCGCCGGCGCGGCCGGGGCTGAGGGCGGGATCCGGGGCGGCTCAGCATGGGAGCGCCTCCACCGGACTGGTGGGATAGAGGGGCAGCACCGGTTGCCAGGGGGCGTCCCGCCCTTCCGCGGCGTTGGCCGCACCGATGCCCAGCAGCTGGATCACATCCTCCGGCAGCTGCACCACGGCCGGATGGATCGGGTACGGGGTCAGCGCCTCGCTGTCGCGATGGAGACGGGGCGCCTCCAGCTCGGCGACGCCACCGGGCTGGTCCGGGTCGGCGCCGTAGAGCCCCGCCACCACACCGCGCCGCGGCAGTTCCTGCAGCAGCCAGAAGGGACCGTCGCTGGGGGGCTCGGATCCGGTGAGCAGGCGGCGGGCCATCAGGCGGAAACTGCTGATTCCATCCAGGGGCAGCGCCAGCTGCTGGGCCAGGGTGCGGGCCAGCACCACCGTCAGGCGGGTGCCCGTGAAGCCACCGGGACCGGTGGCCACCGCCAGACGGCCCAGCCGGGGCCAGGCGCTGGCCGGCAGCACCGACTCCAGACACTCGAACAGTCCGTTGGAGAGGGAGCGGCCGAGGGGAAACGTCTCCAGCCGCTCGGGCGCCGCCGCCCCAAGGCGCTGCAGCCCCACGCCAAGGCTCTCGCTGGAGCTGTGCAGGGCCAGCAGCCAGGGGCGGCCGTCCGGATCGGTAGGCAGGCTCATGTGGGCAGCGGTCCGTCGGGGCGGCAGCGACGCCAGCGGCCCGGATCGGAGCGGAAGTCGGAGCAGGCCCGCACGTCCCACTCCACCCCGACGCTGGTGCCGGTGGCGTCGAGATCAAGCACCTGCACGTGGATGCGCGGCTCCCGGGGGCTGAAGTCGGGCTCGGGATTGAGGTGGGCGACGCCATGCTGGCGCTCGACCGCGTGGTAGGCCTGACAACGCTCGACCCAGTGGCAATCCACGCAGATGCACATGCCGCCGCGGCCCAGCAGGGCGCCCATTGTGGCGTGCGAGCCGGGACGTCAAGTCCCTGAACTGTGGCGGGCCCTGGCGCCCGAGACCTGGCCGGTGGCCCCCCACCAGCTGCCGGCGGGCACGGCGCTGGTGGGGGGGGCGGTCCGGGACGGCCTGCTGGGGCGCCTGACGGCCCGGCCGGATCTGGACCTGGTGGTTCCCATGGATGCCATCGACCTGGCCCGGCGCCTGGGGCGGCAGCTGGGCGGCAGCTGTGTGGTGCTGGACCAGGAGCGCTCGATCGCCCGGCTGGTGCTGCAGGGCTGGACGATCGACCTGGCCCGCTGCGCCGGTGAGGATCTGGCCGCCGATCTCACCCGGCGGGACTTCACCGCCAACGCCATCGCCCTGCCCCTGGAGGGAGCCGCGCCGACGGGCCGCGGATCGGCCGCGGATCTGCGGCTGATCGACCCCTGCGGCGGGCTGCCGGATCTGGCCGCACGCCGGCTGGTGGCCATCAGCGAAGCCAACCTGCTCGATGACCCCCTGCGGCTGCTGCGGGGGGTGCGGCTGGCCTGCGAACTGGCGTTCAGCATCGCTCCGGCCACCTGGGAGCTGATCGGGCGCCATCGGCAGCGGATCACGGCCGTGGCCGGGGAGCGGGTGCTGGCGGAGCTGGAACGGCTGGCGACCGCTCCCGAGGGGCACCGGGGGCTGGAGCTGGCCCTGGAGGCCGGGCTGCTCCAGCCCTGGGGGGCCGCCGACGGGTCCGGGCCCCGGCTGGAGCCCCTCGGACCACAACGGCCGCATGCCTGCGGCCTGACGCCGCCCGAGGCGGCCTGGGCCCTGCCGCTGGCGCGGCTGGCGGCCGTGCTCGACGGCCCGACCCTGGAGCGGCTGCGGGCCAGCCGGCGCCTGCAGCAACGCTGCCAGCGGCTGCGGCACTGGCACGACCGGCTCCAGCGCAGCGCTTCGCCCCAGGGCGGGCCGTCGCTGGAGGCCCTGGGCGAAACGGATCGGCTGCAGATGCACCGCCAGCTGGAGGAGGATCTGCCCGCCCTGCTGATGCCGCTGGATCCGGCGGCGGCACGGGCGGCCATGGTGCGGTGGCGCAACCCGGCGGATCGCCTGTTCCACCCCCGCCCGCCCCTCGACGGCCGCCGGCTGCAGCAGCTCCTGGCCATCCCGCCGGGGCCCCGTCTGGGCCAGCTGATCGACCACCTCACGACCGAACGGGCCTTCGGTCGACTTGGCGGAGCCGCAGCGACGGACACAGCGGAGTTGACCGACCCGCATGCGGTTCAAGAGGCCATTGCCGCGGCCCGGCTCTGGCTCGACCGCCGTGGCCCCGGTGCGGAGCCGGACCCACGACGTGATTAACTGCTGGATGCAATGGCGCGATCGCACCGCCTGCCAGAGTTTTTTCCTTTTCCTGAGCCCCTCCCCATGAGCGTTCGTCTCTATGTCGGCAATCTGCCGCAAACCTTTGATGCCAAAGAGCTGGATGCTCTCTTCTCGAGCGTGGGAGAAGGGGTTCGCTTCAAGGCGGTGAACGACCGGGAGACCGGAACCTGCCGCGGCTTCGGCTTCGCCAACGTCGACGACCTGGCCCAGGCCGAGGCCGTGATCGCCCAGCTCAACGGCAAGGACTTCGGCGGCAGCACCCTGCGCATCGAGATTTCCGAGCAGCGCCGTGAGGTCCGCGGGGCCGGCGGCAACGACCGCCGCCCCGGCAGCGCCCCCACGGCCGCCCGCAAGAGCGTCAACAAGGTGGTCCATGCCGACGCCGTCGGCGAAGGGGCCCCCGATCCCCGCTGGGCCGGCGAACTGGCCAAGCTCAAGAGCCTGCTGGCCAACCAGAAGGCCGCCGTCTGAGCTGAGCGCCGTCACCCATGGCCCTCGGTCCCGCAAGGAGGCGGGGGCCTGGGGGACGGCCTCAGGGAAGAACCGCCATCAGGCCGACCACACCCACGAAGATCGCCAGAAACAGAAAGCCCATCCGGCTCATGCGGCGCTCGTGGTTGTCGATGCCTGCCTCCACATCAGCACTGATCAGCTCCCGGAATTCGGAAAGGGCGTGCTCCTTGTCTTCGGGGGGGACCGGCTGGATGCTCATGGGACGGGACGAGGGGAGATTGGCTGCGTGAACTGGGCTGCGTGAAAGGGGCTCAGCCCCGGTGAAAGTACCAGTAGGAACCGATCGCCAGCAGCACCATCAGCACGATGGGGACGGCGATGGCGGCCATGCCGCTGTGGCTGCGCACCACCCGGCCCTCATGGGCGACGACTGCCTCGCGGATGCTCTCCTGCATCTCCTCCCGCAGCCGGGCCAGGTCGGACTCCAGGGTCTCGTTGGTGTAGAGGTCGCGGAGGCGGTCGAAGACGCTGCGTCCGAGCACCAGGCTGCGCTCGGGATGCTCGAACAGCAGGTCCATCAGCTCGTCGCGGCTGAAGACGAGCAGTTCGGTGGGCTGGGAGGCCCTGGCGGTGTGGGTGCGGGCACGGCCGTCGATGAGCTCCACCTCACCGAACACATGGCCCGGGCCATGGCGCCCGTCGATACCCTCTCCGGTTTCGGGATAGAGGGTGACCAGTTCGATCGCCCCGGTGCGGACGAGATACACCTCCTGACCACTGTCTCCACTTCGGTAGGCGAACTCACCGGGGTCCAGGTGAAGCTTGCGCAATGGTCGCCGCTCAACAGGAACCGATTCTAAATCGTTCAGCAATTCCTTCAGCCGGTTCATCTTGGATCCAGGCCCCATCGGTGCTAAACAGGGTCGGTCGACCCGTGGACCCCGTGTCGCACCCCGCTCAGGAACGACCCGAGGAATGACCCAGGGACTCGAGAACTTCTGGTATGCGGTGGAGCATGCCCACGGCCTTCGCGACCAACCCGTCTCCGTCACCCTCCTGGGGCGCCGCTACCTCCTCTTCCGTGATGCGGCCGGCCAGGCCCATGCCCTGGCCGACTACTGCGCCCACCGCGGCGCCAGCCTGGCCAGGGGATGGGTGGAGGGCTCCTGCGTGCGCTGCCCGTACCACGGCTGGAGCTATGACGTGGACGGGCACTGCGTCCGGATTCCGGCCGACCCCCCGGGAACACCCATCCCCGCCCTGGCCCGGATGGCCACCTTCCCCATCCGGGAGCAGTCCGGCTTCCTCTGGATCTTCCCCGGCGAGGCCGATCGGGCCTCCGAGGTGCCCATCCCCCCCTTCCCGGAACTGGGTCAGCCGGGCTGGCGGGCGGTGAGCGGGTCCTACACCTGGAACGCCCACTTCAGCCGGGTGGTGGAGTCGGCGCTGGACACCTCCCACGCTCCCTTCGTGCACCGGCCCTTCTTCGGCAACCGGGAGGACGCGAGCGTGGAAAGCCTGGAGATCGTCAGCGAACCGAGTCTGGTGTCCACCCATCACAAGCTGAAGCCGCCGGCCCGGGTGGGCCTGCTGAAGTACATCGTCAAGAGGAAAAGAAGCCACTCCAGCTCCACCCTCACCGGCTACCTTCCCAACGTCAACAGAATCGCCCTGGACTTCAACTGGAAGGGGTATCAGTACATCTATTTCGCCAGCAACATCCCCGTCGACGACCACACCACTCTCACCAAGTGGATCGGCGTGCGCAATTTCCTCCCCTACGGCTGGGCCGACGGCAACTCGATCCGCAACACGGTCGACACCTACGAGGAGGACAAGGCGGTGGTGGAAACCCAGCCTCCGGGCCCGTCCTGGAGCACCCAGGGGGATGAGCTGCTGCTGGCCTCCGACCAGCTGATCCTGGCCTACAGGCGTGCCCTGGCCCGAGCCTGCCCGGCCACCGCCCCCGTGCCCACGCCCCCCGTCCCCACGCCCTGAGATGCCGACCCCGTCGCCCTGGCCCAGCGACTGCTGGTACGCCGTCGGGCTCTCCAGCCAGGTGGGCGACCAGCCCCTGGCCCACCGCTTCCAGGGCCGGGAGGTGGTGCTGATGCGCGATGGCGGCGGCCGGGTGCTGGCCTTCGATGGCCGCTGCGCCCACCGGGGCTGCTCCCTCGCGGCGGGCTGGGCGCGGGGGGACCGCCTGGTCTGTCCCTACCACGGCTGGCAGTACGACGCCCAGGGCACCTGCGTGCACATCCCGGCCCTGCGGGCCGAGGAGTCGATCCCTCGCCAGGCGCGGCTGCGCACCTTCCCCACCCGGGAGCGGCACGGGTTCGTCTGGCTGTGGCTGGCCGGCCGCGAGGCCAGCCCCGATGGCGATGTGCTCGACATCCCGGAACTGGAGGGGCTGACCCTGCGGGCCGGCGGTGACATGGCCTACACCTACGCCACCCATTTCACCCGCACGATCGAGAACGGCATCGACCCCACCCACGCCGCTTTCGTGCATGGCAAGAGCATCGGACGGGTCGACCCGACCACCGACTTCAGCCTTGAGCACTATCCGGTGCAGGTGGAACCCGGCAGCCTCTATGGGCGCATGCCGATCAAGGTCAGGAAGCTCAATGGCCTCACCCGCCTGCTGCTGAAGGGGGACAGCGCCAATGCCTACAAGGAGTACCGCTTCCTCTACCCCAACGTGGTGGTCTCGATCATCCATTTCGGTGCCGTGACCCTGGCGGCGCTGCAGGCCCATGTGCCCGACAACGACGGCGAAACCACCGTCCGGGTCACAAACGGCCGCAACTTCCTCACCGCCACCCCCCTGCTGAACCGGCTGTTTGATCGCATCACCCTGGACACGGGCCTGCAGATCTCCAAGGAGGACGCGGCCGTGATCAGCGAACAGGAGCCCAAGCGGGTGACCTTCCGGGGCTCCCACGAGGTGCTGATCGAGTCCGACCTGATCCTGGTGGAGTACCGGCGGATGATGCGCGAGCACGCCGGGGTCTGAGGCGCCGTCATCAGCGCGCCAGCTCAGCCGGCGATGTCGACGGGGACCGGCACCGGTTCCCTGACACCGCGCAGAAGGGGCGCCCCCAGCAGGCAGACCACCGCCTGGAGCAGGAAGCAGAGGGTGGGGGACAGGTCGTAGAGCACCCCCGCCAGCATCGGACCGAGGGCACTGGCCAGGCCCGTGAGGGCCAGCAGGCTGCCCAGCATCACCCCCTGCCGGTTCTCCGGGACCAGCCGCGAGACCAGGCTGCGGGCCGTGGGGATCACGCAGGCCGCCCCCACCGACAGCATCACGGCGGCCGTCACGATCACGACGGCGGCGGCGGCGCCAAAAAGACTGGCCAGGGGGATCAGGGCGATGCCGGCGGCGACCGCCAGCAGGCCGTAGATGTTGAGGCGGGCCTCCCCGTGGCGCCGCACCAGCGGGCCGGTGAGGGCCACCTGCACGTAGGTGACGGTGAGGCCGACGATCACGAAGATGCCGCTCGACTGGGAGGCCGACCAGGAGAACTGATCCTTGAGATAGAGCACCAGCAGGGTGGTGAAGCCGCTGAAGGCGAAGTTGAAGCAGCAGAAGGCCAGCGCCACGCGGTTCGCCTTCGGCAGCGCCAGCAGGGCCATGACCGGGGCCAGTCCGTTGATCTGGGACCACTGGAAGCGGGGCCTGTTCTGGAGCGGCAGGGTCTCCTTGAGATACAGAAACGCCATCAGGAAGTTGTAGGCCGCCAGGCCTGCGGCCACGAACACCGGAATGCGCATGCCGAATCCCACCAGCGCCCCCCCCAGGGCAGGACCGGCGATGGCCCCGAGGCCGAAGGCGGCGCCGCTGATGCCGAAGTTGCGGGCCCGGTTCGCCGGGGTGGAGATGTCGGAGATGTAGGCCTGGGCCGTGCCGACTGTGGCCGTGGAGACGCCGTTGATCGCCCTGGAAAGAAAGATCAGCCCCAGCGTTCCCGCCAGGCCGAACATGAACAGGGAAAGGCCGTTGATGGCCACGCACAGGAGGATCACCGGCCTCCTGCCATAGGCATCACTGAGGGAACCGATGATCGGTGACGCCAGCACGGAGAACAGGGTGGCCGTGGAGGCCAGCAGCCCCAGGGTGAGTCCGTCGGGAGAGAACTTCTCGAGGATGAAGGGGAGCAGAGGGTAGACGATGTTTTCGCCCAGCTTGTCCAGCAACAGGGTGAGAAACACGATCGCCAGGGGACTGCGCAGCTTGCGAATCACTTGCGGATCATGCGGACGGCAGTGTGGGGCGACCCAACCTTGACGGCGGCGCCAATCTAGGGGGTGTCGCTCTCTCGATCGGGACGCTTCGCTTAAGATCCCCGCAGCATCGGCAGAGCATGTCATTGGCGGGGACCACTTCAGAGACATCGCCTCCCCAGGTGTCTCAACTGGCCCGGAACTGCTGGTACGCCGTCGCCTCTTCGTTCGCCTTCCGCAAGGGACCGATGGCCGTCCCCTTCGCGGGCCACGATTTCGTGCTCTTCCCGGATGCCGAAGGCCGGCCCAGGCTGTTCAGCGACCGCTGTCCCCACCGGGGGGCCTCCCTGGCCCTGGGGCGGCTCGAGGCGGGCGGCTGCCTGCGCTGCCCTTTCCACGGCTGGAAATTCGCCGCCGACGGGACCTGCCTGGAGGCTCCCGCCGAGCCGGCCGGCTCCAGCCCCCCGGCCCGCAGCGCCCTGGTGGGTGAGCGGCCGGCGGTCGAGTCCCGGGGCTTCATCTGGATGTGGTGGGGCGAGGGCCCGCCCGATCCGGCCCTGCTGCCCGATCTGCCCGTCTTCCCGGACGAGGCCTGGGGCCATGTGGAGAGCAGCTTCGACTGGGACACCCATTTCAGCCGGGTGATCGAGTCCAACCTCGACAATTCCCATGCCTACTGGGTGCACAAGAGCACCTTTGCGAGCCAGGATTCACCCCTGTCGATCCCCGTCGATCTCCGCAAGGAGGACCGCATGATCGCCGCCACGGTGAGTTTCGAACTGCCGGTGAAAGGGGTCCTGAAACTGCTGCGCACCCTGAGCGGCCAGAGCGGCCCCCTCTGCGCCACCACCACCTTCAGCTTCTATTACCCCAACCTCAACATCGTCGACACCAGCATCGGCGACCAGCTGCGCTTCGTCTTCTTCAACGCCAGCCTTCCCCAGAGCGACACCCACACCCTGGCCCGCTGGGTGAAGTATTCCAAACGCAAGCGCTTCCGCCTGCCCGGCAGCGAAGCCCAGTCGATCGCCATCTCCCGCACCATCTTCCAGGAGGACCATGGGGTGGTGCGCAGCCAGCGGCCGACCCCCGTCCCCCTGGATCTCACCCAGGAGCGGCACGTGGCCTCCGACATCCTCTCGATCGAATACCGCCGCATGCACCGCCGCTGGCTGGGCGCGGACCCCGCCGTTACCATGGCGCGCCCGGAGCCCCTCGGTTCGTGACGGAGACGCCGCACGGCGACAGGCTGGAGGGCCTGCAGCGCACCTGGCGGGAGCGGGCCTGGGGCAGTGGCCGCCGCAAGGTCGTCACGGTGTCGGTGCTGGCCGTGCTGGGGCTGGCGGGCTGGCAGCTGACCCACCGCCCCGCCCCGCCGCCGCCGCCCCTGGCGCCCCGGGCCGTCACCGCCCTGGGACGCCTCACACCCCAGGGGGGCGTGGTGTCCCTGTCCACCGCCTCGGGCAACAGCGGCGGTTCGGAGGTGGTCGACAAGTGGCTGGTGCCCGAGGGGGCGGCGATCCGCCGCGACCAGCTGCTGGGGTTCCTCAGCAGCTGGGCCAGTCTCCGCAAGGGGGTCGTCCAGGCCGAGAGCCAGCTGGCCCTCAGCGAGGCCAAGCTGGCCCAGGTGGATGCGGGGGCCCGCCAGGGGGCCCGGGCCAAGGCCGAGGCGGATCTCAAGGCCGAGCAGGTGGTAATTCCCTACCTCAAGATCAGCCAGCAGAAGAGCGTGGAGCTGTTCAAGGCCGGGGCGATCTCCGAGGAGGAACTCGGCAAGGCCGATGCGGCCCTCGCCCAGGGCCAGGCCAACATCCAGGCGCTCAAGGGCACCCTCTACGACAACCTCACGGTCCGCCCGGTCGACCGGGAGGTGGCCCTCGCCGACGTGGCGGTGGCCAAGGCCAACCTGGCCCAGGCCCGCAGCCAGCTGCGGAACGCCGAGATCCGCTCCCCCCTCGACGGCAAGCTGCTGCGGATCTACAGCTGGCCGGGCATGAAGGAAACCGACCAGGGGCTCGCCCAGATCGGCAAGATCGGCGCCATGCAGGTCTGGGCCCAGGTGTTCCAGAGCGACATTCCCCAGGTGCGACCTGACCAGCCGGTGGAGATCTGGCCGGAGAGCGGCGGCTTCAGCGGCAAGCTGCAGGGCCGGGTCCTGGCCATCACCGGGGAGGTCTCCGACCGGGATCTGTTCAGCGTCAATTCCAACAACAACGTCAACGCCCGGGTGGTGCTGGTGAAGATCGCGCTGACCCCCGCCGACTCCGCCCGCCTCGCCAAGCTCAGCGGGCTGAACGTGAACGTCCGCTTCCTGCCGTGATCGGCCGCTCCCTGAGGCGCAGCCTGGGCGATCTGCCGGTGGCCTGGCTGCAGCTGAAGCGCCAGCCGATCCGCTACCTGGTGGCCGTCACCGGCATCGGCTTCGCCGCCCTGCTGATGTTCATGCAGCTGGGCTTCCAGTCCGGCCTGCTGACCAGCGCAACCACCTTCTACCAGGCCCTGATCACGGATCTGGTGGTGATCAGCCCCGGCACCCGCGACAGCGGCGCCTTCCAGCAGTTCCCCCAGTCCCAGCTGTATCAGTCGCTGGGGGTGCCGGGGGTGGCCGATGTCATCCCTGTCTATGTCGCCAATGTGAACGCCCAGCAGATGGGTGGGATCAAGCCCACCAGCCTGCGCCTGATCGGCTTCGATCCCGACCAGCAGATTCTCGATCTGGCGCCGGTGCGCGAGCAGATCGACCGCATCCGCACCCCCGGCTACGTGCTGTTCGATGCGGCCGGCAACAGCAACACCGGACCGGTCGCCGCGGCGGTCAAGGCCCAGGGGAGCCAGACGATGATCCTCTCCGACTACTCCAAGACCTTCCGGGTGGTGGGCCTGTTCCGCCTCGGCTCCACCTTCGCCGCCGACAGCAACCTGATCAGCAGCGACACCACGGCCCTGCAGCTGGCCTACAAGCAGATCAACGAGGGCGAGATCTCCATGGGCCTGATCCGCGTCAGCGATCCGGCCGCCATCGCCCCCGTCCAGCGTCACCTGCGGGCCCTCTACGGCAGCCAGCTCCAGGTGTTCACCAAGCCCGAACTGATCGCGAACGAGCAGAACTACTGGAACACCAGCTCCTCCTTCGGCATCATCTTCGGCTTCGGCACGATCATGGGTCTGCTGGTGGGGGGGGTGATCGTCTATCAGGTGCTGTACACCGATGTCAGCGACCACCTGCACGAGTACGCCACCCTCAAGGCCCTGGGCTTCCGCAACCGATTCCTGCTGATCCTGGTGCTGCAGGAGGCCTCGATCCTGGCGATCTCCTCGTTTGTTCCCGCCCTGGTGGCGAGCGCAGCCCTCTATGCCTTCCTCACCGCCGTCTCCGGCATCCAGATCGTGATGACCACCGGCAAGACCGTGCTGGTGTTCAGCCTCACCATCGGGGTCTGCGCCGTGGCGGCCGCCATCGCGCTCAACAAGCTGCGGGATGCGGATCCGGCCAGCGTCTTCTGATCCCGATGCTGCCTGTCGTCGCCGAGAATCTGCGCCACGCCTACGGGGAAGGTCCGCTGCGCAGCGAGATCCTGCACGGGATCAGCTTCACCGTGAACCCCGGCGAGATCACCCTGCTGGTGGGGCCCTCCGGCAGCGGCAAAAGCACCCTGCTCACCCTGGTCGGGGCGCTGCGATCGGTCCAGGAGGGCTCCCTGCGGGTGCTGGGCAGCGAGGTGCGGCGCTCCAGCGAGCGGATGCGGGTGGAGATCCGCCGCCGCATCGGCTTCATCTTCCAGAGCCACAACCTGGTGGCCTCCCTCACCAGCCTGCAGAACGTGGCGCTCGTGCTGCAGCTGAGCGAGCCGGACCCCGAGCGGCGCCGGCACCGGGCCACCTCCCTGCTCGAGGCGGTGGGTCTGGGCCACCGTCTGCACCACTTCCCCTCCGAGCTCTCCGGCGGCCAGCGGCAGCGGGTGGCGATCGCCCGGGCCCTGGCCCCCGAGCCCGATCTGGTCCTGGCGGACGAACCCACCGCCTCCCTCGACAGCAGCTCCGGGCAGGAGGTGGTGGCCCTGCTGGGCGATCTCTGCCGCAAACGGGGCAGCTCCGTGTTGCTGGTGACCCACGACCTGCGCCTGCTGGATGACGCCGATCGGATCTGGGCCATCGAAGATGGCAGGGTCGAACCCTGGAAGGGGTCCCATTGAGTCCTCCGACCCCAGGCCCCATGTCCGTCTCACTCCCGGCCGATGACGGCACGATCTTCCCGGCGGACTGGCTGGGCAGCTGGTCGTGGCAGGGGCAGACGATCAGCTACGTGACCCACGCATCGGCGGCCCCGGAGGCAAGCGGGGCGCTGCCCGCGCTGCTGATCCACGGCTTCGGCGCCTGCAAGGAGCACTGGCGCCACAACCTGCCGGCGCTGGCCGGCCGGCGCCCGCTCTACGCCATCGACCTGGTGGGTTTCGGGGCCAGCAGCAAGCCCCCCTCCCGGCTCGAGGATGAGCCGGAGGACGGGCTGGCGCTGCGCTACGGCATCGACCTGTGGGCCGACCAGGTGGCCGCCTTCGTGCGGGAGGTGATCGGCACGCCGGTCCAGCTGGTCGGCAATTCGATCGGGGGCGTCGTGGCCCTGGCCGCCGCCGCCAGGCTCGGCGACGACGCCCGCCAGGTGATCCTGATCGACTGTGCCCAGCGCAGCCTCGACGACCGCCGCCTGAGCGAGCAGCCGCCCCTGCGCCGCATCGGCCGGCCCCTGCTCAAGCGCCTGGTACGCCAGCGGTGGCTCACGGGCCGCCTGTTCCGCTGGGTGGCCAACCCTGGCGTGATCCGCCGGGTGCTCGGCGCCGCCTACCCCTCCGGCGAGGGCATCGACGACCAGCTGGTGCAGCTGCTGCTGACCCCGGCCCGCAGTCCCGGGGCCGACGAGAGCTTCCGGGGCTTCATCAACCTCTTCCGCGACCGCCTCGCCCCGGACCTGCTGGCGGAACTGCCCGGCCCTGTCCGGCTGCTCTGGGGGGAGGCGGATCCGTGGGAGCCGGTCGCCGAGGCGCGGCGCTGGGCCGGGGCCTTCGCCGCCGTGCGCGACCTCCGCATCCTGCCAGGCCTCGGCCACTGCCCCCACGACGAAGGTCCCACCCGGGTGAACCCGGTGCTGGAGGAGTGGCTGGCCCTGGCGGATCAGCCCTGAGGCGGAGCCGCCGGCGTGGTGGCACCGAGCCGGGTGCGCCAGCGCTGGCGGTCGGGATCCCAGCCCAGCCAGCCCCGTTCCTCCAGCCGGGCCCGCAGCTCCGCTGGAGCCTGACCGGGGGCCGCCGCGGCCGCACAGCCGGCGTCGAGCTCGGCCTCGGCCAGTCCGGCCCGCAGGCCCGTCGTCAGGAGCCGCCGCAGCGCGGCGGGTTCGAGCGCCAGCAGCCGGGCCATGGTCAGCGGGCCCTCCGGCAGGGCCGGTGGCGCCGGGCCGTCGCCGGCGGCGTGGTCAGCGCCGGTGTCGGGCTCAGAGGAGCGCATCGGCGAGGTCAGCCGCGAGCTGGGTCACACCGGTGCTCCAGGGGTGGGAGGGGACATCCATCAGGGCCAGGCTGCCGCTGGCGATGGTGAGCAGGTCCTCGCTGAGGGGCAGGATCGCCCCGACGGGAATGCCGTAGCTCTGGGCCACCCTGGCGCGCACCTGTTCGGCATCGAAATGGGCCGGCAGCTTGTTCACCACCAGGCGGGCCTCCGGCACCATGAGCCTCTGGGCCACTTCGATCGCCACGGCCGTACCGAGGTAATCCTGCTGGTCGGGGCGCATCACCATCACCAGACAGTCGGAGATGGCGGTGGTGAGCAGAGTCTCCTCGTTGATCCCGGGGTGGGTGTCCACGATCAGCAGATCCAGGCGCTGGCTCTGGCCGAGGCTGAACAGGGCATCGTTGAGCCGCTCGACCTCATAACCCTCCCGAAGCAGCCGGGCGATCCGGTCACCCTCCATGGCGGCAGGCACCAGAACGATGCGCCCCTTGCTGCCTGCCATCGAGGCGGGGGTCACGTCATGGGAGCACTGTTCAATCGGAATGGAGCCCTGAAGATGATCATTGAGCGTATGGGATTCCGGCCCTGCCGTGAACCCAAATAGAACATGAATACCGGGTGAAGCAAGATCGGTGTCGAAGACGCCGACCCTGAGTCCGCGGGCCGCGAATGCGGCCGCCAGATTCGCCGAGAGGTTGGATTTTCCCGTTCCACCGCGGAAGGAATGGACGGAAAGGATCCTGGTCATGAAGCGATCCATCTCACGGACGTGGGAAAATCATAGGCATGGCGTTGAAGGCCCTTTTGACGATTCGCCAACGGCTCTCCGGACGGCCTCAACGGACAGCGGGAGTGAGGCGGGGGCGACCCTTGCGTCTGTCCGTGCGGCTGATGCTTCTGGGGGTCAGCGGCCCGCTCGTGAGCCTGGCGATCTTCCTGGCGCTGGCCACCGTCGGCTCGATCCGCCTGGCCCAGAAGGCCCGGATCGAGATCAGCACGATGTTCGACCACGACAACCTCTCCTCCCTGGCGGTCACCACCTCGATCATCGAGAAGTCGGCCGAGGAGTTCAGCCGGGTCATCCTTCAGGACTCCCAGGACCTGCGCAAGGCCCTGGCACCGTTGCGGATGGACACCGAAGGCCGCCTGTCCTGGAAGGGCCAGCCCATGACCCAGGACCAGGCTCCCGCCCTGCTCAACGACCGACTGCGACTCCCCCTGGCCCTGCTGCGGGAGCGGGCCGCCGTCTACTACCGCGACCGCGGTGGCACCTGGCGGCGGCTCACGGGCATCACCAGCCAGGGCCAGGCCCTGAAGCCCGGCGCCCCGGCCCTGCCGGCCACGGTGGACGACTTCGAACATCTCTTCAAGGGAGCCCCGGCCGCGGAGATGAGTCGCACCGCCATGCTGCAGCTTGATGGGGAATGGCGGATGGCCCGGCTGACGATCCTTTCGGGCCGGAAACCCGGGGAGGGCCACCTGGCCCTGCTGGTGGATGTCAGCACCGAGGCCGCCACCAAGCTCCTCGCCGCCGGCTCCAGCCTCTTCCCCACCGAGACCCACCAGACGGCCTTCTTCGGCATCACCCCCAACGGGGGGCTGTACTGCAACTACCAGACCCCGGACACCCAGGCCTGCATCGACCTGGCCATGGCCCTGCGGGAGAACGGCGGCATTCCGGATCCGCGCAGCCTGGGCCAGACCCGGACCTTCGAGCGCAAGGCCATGGTGCGCCCCCCGGGCTCCACCACCCCGGTGCTGCAGCACCTGTACATCGCCACCTTCCCGGAGTGGAACTGGCTGGCGGTCGTGTCCGTGGAGCAGGAGGCCCTCGCGGATGCCCTCCTGCCGATGCAGCTGGCCAAGGACGAGATGGTCCGCCGGCTGGTGATCCTCACCCTGATCCTGATCAGCGCCAGTGGCGCCGCCGCCTGGCTGATCGCCCGCGGCATCCGGCGGGAGCTGCGGGAGCTGGCGACCGCCGCCGACGCCATCGCCGACGGCCAGGGCCATCAGGCGCTCACCTACCCCTCGGACGACGCCATCGGTCGGCTGGTGCGGGCCTTCAACCGGATGTCCGGGGCGGTGGCGGACCGGGAGAACTCCCTGCGGGACCAGATCCGGCAGATGGAGATCAACATCAACGCCAGCGAGCTGCAAGGCCAGGTCTGCTCGATCCTCAACGACCCCGGCTTCGAGCAGCTCAGTGCCAGGGCCCGGGCGATGCGCCAGCGGCGTCTGGAGCAGATCAGCGCATCTGGGCCATCCGCGTCGGCAGACGAAGGGTCTGCAGGGGATTGCCCACCGCCTGGAGCAGGGCGGGATCAGGCTGAACCAGCAGGCCGCTCGAGCGGCTGAGCTGGACCAGGGTGTCGTTGTAGGTGGCCAGGTTCTGGATGTAGGAGCTCACCGCCTGGCTGATCTCCTGCTGGGCCTGCACCACGTCGGTGATGGTGCCGTAGCCGGCGTTGAAGCGCAGGGTCTGGAGCCGCAGCGCCCCGTTGGCCGCCTTGACCCGTTCGGCACCAGCCAGCACGATGCTGCGGCCGGAACGGGCCTGGGCCACCAGGGACTGGACCTCGCTGCGCACCTGCAGCAGGGTGGCGCTGTAGGTCTCGGCGGCGGCGGCCGCCTGGCGGCGGGCGGCGGCGGCGTTCATGCGGGCCTGGCCGCCGTCGAAGCCCGTGAACGTCAGCTGCAGCAGGGCCGATCCGTTCCATTCGTCGGAGCGGGCATTGGGCACGAACGGCGGACCCTGGTTGAGGTAACCCACCCCCTTGGTCCAGTAGAGGGAGGTGATCAGCTGCAGGGTGGGGCGGTAGGTGGCCAGGTAGATCCGGGCCTGGGCCTCGTTGGTCTTGACGGCGAGGAGCTGCTGCTCGAGCACCTTGCGGTAGGCGATGCTCGCCGTGATCGAGTCGTCGAGGGAATGGTCCCAGGCGCCGAGGGGCGCGAAGGGCGTGGCGGGCGTGAGGGGGTCAGGACTGGGGGTGGCCAGCAGCTGGGCGAGGTTGGCCCGGGCCGTCTCCACCTGCTGCTCGGCGGCCAGCAGGGCCTGGCGGTCGGCCAGCAGGACGGTCTGCTGCTTGTAGACCTCCAGCCGGGAGGCCACCCCCATCTGCACCCGGGTCTGGGCGAGGCGATACAGCAGCTCGTCGTTCTCGACGATCTCCCGGCCGGTCTGGACGGCGGCGAGGGCCCGCTGCAGATCGATGTAGGCCGACTGGGTCTTGAGGCGCTGGTCGCGCCGGGTGATCACATAGGTGTCGGCCGCCTGGCGGACCAGGTACTTGTTCTGCCAGATCGTGGCCGACCGGGTGGGATCGATCAGGTTCCAGGTGGTGTCGATCTGGCCGATCGCCTGGAAGTAACTGGCCTCGAACACCCTCTGACTGCTGAGACCGGAGCCCGAGATGGAGAAGCCCGCGGAGGCACTGAAGGGGTAGTTGTAGAAGGTCTTGGAGGCGTAGGGCCCGCCGTTGAGGCTGAGGTTGAGGGTGGGCCACCAGCTGGCGTAGGCGGCGCCGAGGCTGTTCTGGGTGGCCACCAACGATTGATAGGCGGAGCGCACCACGGGATTGCGATCCACGGCCCAGGCTGCCGCCTGCTCCATCGTCAGGGCCCCCAGGAGTTCGGGGGGCAGGGGGGGCAGACGGTCGCCGGTGGGCATCGGGCCGGGCCATCCGGCCCCCAGGCCCTCGACGGCCTTGACCTCGGGCGGGCTGACCGAAGCCGGCAGGGACTGGGCCAGGACCGGGCCAGGCAGCGTCAGCCCGGCGGTGGTGGCGGCGGCTGCGGTGGTGGCGGCGAAGGTGAGGCTGAGGGCCTGGCGGATGGGGCGCCGCTTCATCGCGTCTGGGCGATCACATAGGAAAGGGGGAGATCCAGCAATTTGCCGACCCTGGGCACGAAGGCGCGGTGATTGAAGACGTCATAATCCAACCTCTCGATGACATCAAGGATCCCCCGATACAGCCGCAGCGATGCCCACACCGGCCAGCGGGCATCCGGAGCCAGCCAGCGCACCCCGGCCTCGGAGCGGTTGAACCAGTCACGGGCCCGCTCCAGCTGGAACCGCATCAGCGCCTGCCAGTTCTCATTGAGACGCCCGGCCATCAGATCGGCTTCGGAGTAACCGAAGCGATCGAGATCCTCCTGGGGCAGGTAGATGCGGCCGCGGCCGCGATCCTCACCCACATCCCGCAGGATGTTGGTCAGCTGGTTGGCGATGCCCAGGGCCACGGCCGCTTCGGAGGTGTCGGGGCGCTCGCTCCAGGGTGCGGAGGTGTAGGCCGCATCGACCCCCATCACCTCCTGGGTCATCAGACCGACGGTGCCCGCCACCCGGTAGCAGTAGAGCTGGAGATCGGAGAAGCTGGCGTAACGGTCGCGGAGAACATCCATCCGCTGGCCCTCGATCATGTCCAGGTAGGCCTGCAGGGGCTGGGGGAAGCGCTCGATCGTGTCCAGCATCACCCGGTCGAGGCCGTCGACGGCGTGGCCGGCGAACAGGGCGCGGGTGCGCTCTTCCCAGGCATCGAGACGCTCCAGCAGGACCTCGGCCGACAGCGTCTGGGCCTGGGCGCTGTCCATCAGTTCGTCGGTGCGGCGGCACCAGACGTAGATCGCCCAGATCGCGCGGCGCTTGGCCGGCGGCAGCAGCATGGTGCCGAGATAGAAGGTCTTGGCCCACTGCGCCGTCTCCTGTCGGCAGGATTCGTAGGCCTCCTCCAGGTCGGAGGTGCGGTCGAGGGGCAGCGGGGCCAGCACACTCACACCGTCGCCAGGCTCTGGGCGGGGGCCGGACCCTGGCCGCGGCCGGAGAGGTGGGCGTCGACAGCGGCGGCGCAGAGCTTGCCGCTCAGCACGGCCCCCTCCATCGAGGCCAGGTAGCGCTGCATGGTGAAGCAGCCCGCCAGGAAGAAGTTGGGGATGGGGGAGTCCTGGGAGGGCCGCAGCTGCTGGCAGCCCGGCACGGTCTTGTAGACGGAGAGGGGCGTCTTGACGACCACCGACTTGCGCAGCACGGCCGGGGCGTCGCCGGTGAAGTGGATGGGGAACAGGCGCTTGAGCTCCTCCATGGTGGCGGCCACGATCTCCGCATCGGGGCGACCGATCCAGTCGGCGGCCGGGGCGAACACCAGCTCCAGCATTGAACGGTCGGGATCCTCATACTCCCGGCAGGTGTTGCTCATGTCGGCATAGACGCTGAGCAGGTCGGAGCGGCTGAACAGCAGGTGGTCGATGTCCGTGAGCTTGCGGTCGAACCAGAGATGGATGTTGATCACCGGCACCCCCCGCAGGCCCTCGAGCTTGCTGAAGTAGGGCAGCGCCTTCCAGGCGTCCGGCAGCAGCAGCTTGAGGGGATCGACGGGCATGGCGCTCACATAGGCGTCGGCCTGGATCTCGCGCTCGGGCCGCCCCTTGATGCCGCCGATGCGGAAGCCTGTCACGGCGCCGTCCTTGTCGATGCGGATCTCCCTTAGGGGTGATTCCAGGTGCACCTCCCCGCCCCGGGCCTCGATGTAATCGACCATCGGCTGGCAGAGCCTCTCCGGCGGGTTGCCGTCCAGGAAAGCCATCCTGGAACCGTCCGTCTCCTGGAGGAAGCGGTTGAGGGCGGTGAGCACCACCGTGCTGGAGATCTCTTCAGGGTTGATGAAGTTGAGCGCCTTGCTCATGGCGAGAAAGACTTCATCGTTGACGCGATCGGGGATATTGTGAATCCGCAGCCATTCACTCCAGCTGTACTTGTCGCATTCCTCCACATAGGCCTGGCCGCGCAGCATGGCCGGCACCAGGCCGAGGCCGAAGGCGATTTTCTCCGGCCAGGTGAGCATGTCGTTGTTGCCCAGGATCGCCGCCACACCGTTCAGCGGAGCCGGCAGATCCGGGAAATCGAAACGGCTGTAGGTGCCGGGCACTTCCTTCTGATTGAAGATCATCGAGTGGGATTTCCACTGCAGGCGATCCTCGATGTCCAGCTCGGCGAAGAGTTGGCGCATGTTGCGATAGGCGCCGAAGAAGATGTGCAGACCGGTTTCGTACCAGTCGCCATCGGCGTCCTGCCAGGCCGCCACCTTGCCGCCCAGCACGTCTCTGGCTTCGAGCACGATCGGGGTGTGGCCGGCGTCACAGAGGTATTTGGCGCAGGACAGGCCGGCCAGACCGGCCCCGGCGATGACAACCCGCATGTCGTACCCGAGATCAGCAGCAACCTTATCGGGCCTCCCAGGGCAGGGGCGACCGGCGCCGGGGGGCCGCGGCGACGGAATCGGCCACCGACCTACCTAAAGTTGCGGCAGCACTCCACGGGTGCCACCCCCTTTCCCGATCCCCGCCCCCGAGACCGAGCCCATGGTCGAGACGCTGCTCAAGTCCACCACCCGCCACATCCGGCTGTTCACGGCGCGGGTCGAGAACGACGACCTCATCCCTGACCCGGATCAGCTCACCCTCGACATCGATCCCGACAACGAGTTCCTCTGGGACGAGGCGGCCCTCGAGAAGGTGCGCGCCCGGTTCCGGGAGCTGGTGGCGGCCCAGGCCGGCCAGGAACTGAGCGACTACAGCCTGCGCCGCATCGGCTCCGAGCTCGAGGGGCTGGTGCGTCAGATGCTCCAGGCCGGTGAACTCAGCTACAACCCCGAGGCCCGGGTTCTGAACTACTCGATGGGCCTGCCCCGCAGCCCGGAAACCCTGTGACACGCTCCCGCAGCAGCGCCGGCCGCCCCGAACCGGGCGGCTACGGGCCCCGACCCGACCGCAGCGACCCCCGCTACGACCCCCGGGCCGACGCGCGCTCCGACCGCTACGACGACCGGGCGGATCGCTTCGCCACCGGCTATGGCCGCCGGGAGGATCCCCGCTACGGGCCCCAAGGCCGCCGCGGCAGCAACGGTGGCGGCGCCGGCCGGCCCCCCGCCGGCAACGGCGGTGGCCCCACCGGGGGCGGGCCCAACATCCAGCTGAACGTGGCCACGGTGGCGGTGCTGGCCGGCGTGCTGGTGGTGGGCATCGGCATCGGCAGCGCCGTGACCAGCACCACCCAGGGGAACCAGGGCAACATCGCCAGTGCCCAGCAGCTCGACATGGCGGTGCCCGACCCCGAGTTCTGCAAGCAGTGGGGCGCCAGCGCCTTCGTGATGGACATCGAGCTGTACACCACGATGAACCCCAGCAGCAGCTTCGTGACCCAGCCGACCCTCCAGCCCGGTTGCGTCATCCGCCGGGAGAACTGGTCGGTGCTCCAGAAGGAGGGAGCCGTGACCGCCGAGCAGATGCGCCAGTGCAAGCAGCGCATGAACACCTTCGCCTACATCGGCTCGGTGCGCGACAAGCCGATCGTGCGCTGCGTCTACCAGACCGACATCACCGGCAACAAGTTCCAGACCCGTGGGGTCGCCGGCGCCGCCGATGACGCCGTCGGCATCACACCGGAGGCCGATCAGTTCTGACCCCGTTGCGCTCGGCCAGCCCCGGCGTGGTCTGCACCTGGCGCAGGGGGCTGTCCGGGCTGGCGAACACCGGCAGCACCTCGCGGCGGAAGGCGTCGGCGGCCCGCGAGCAATAGCGGGCCGGGTGGGTGATCAGCTTCAGCTGGCGCCGCACCATCAGGTCGGCCACCTGGGGGCGGTGCAGGGTGCCGGCGGCCAGCTCCCGCTCGATCGACACCACCGGCAGGAACGCCGCCCCCAGGCCCGCCTGAACGGCGTTCTTGATGGCCTCGAAGGAGTTGAGCTCCATCTCGATCTTGAGCCGCTGCACGTCGAGCTTGGAGCGGCTGAGCAGCTGGTCCACCATCTTGCGGGTGGTGGACTGGGCGTCGAGACAGACGAAGCCGAGGCGGTAGAGATCGTCCTTGGTGAGCTCGGGCAGGCGGGAGAGCGGGTGCTTGGGGGGCAGCACCAGGGCCAGTTCGTCGTTGGCGTAGGGCACCACCTGCAGCAGGTCGTTGAGATCCGCCGGCAGTTCGCCGCCGATGATCGCCAGGTCGATCTGCCCGTTGGCCACGCTCCAGCCGGTGCGGCGGGTGCTGTGCACCTGCAGCTGCACCGCCACGTCCGGGTACTTCTGGCGGAACAGGCCGATCATCCGGGGCATCAGATAGGTGCCCGTCGTCTGGCTGGCCCCCACCACCAGGGAGCCGCCACGCAGGTTGTGGAGATCGTCGAGGGCCCGGCAGGCCTCCTGGCACTGGCTCAGGATCCGGTCGCAGTAGCTGAGCAGCAGGTGGCCGGCCTCGGTGAGCTGGGCCTTGCGGCCACCTCGGTCGAACAGGGAGACGTCGAGCTGCTTCTCCAGGTTCTGGATCTGCAGGCTCACGGCCGGCTGGGTGACGTAGAGGCTGTCGGCCGCCTTCTTGAAGCTGCCCTCACTGGCGATGGCGCGCAGGATGCGCAGCTGGTCGAGGGTGAAAGGCAGATCTGCCATGGGTCGGGGAGGCCGCGGGGGGACCGTTCGCCGGAGCCGGCAGGCCGTGCGGAACTCTAGGGGCCCCGCCCGATGGCGAGAATCGCCCTGTCACATCCGCGGCCAATGGCCGCTCCCCCATGCCCTCGCTTCCCCTGCTGACCGCGGGCCCCCAGCACAGCAGCGTGGTCATGCTGGCCCTGCTGGTGCTCTTCGCCCTGATCCACAGCGGCGGGGCCTCCCTGAGGGTCTGGGGGGAGGAGCGGATCGGGGCCCGGCTCTGGCGCCTGCTGTTCGCCGGGCTCAGCATTCCCTCGGCGGTGGTGGTGGTGGGCTATTTCCTCGCCCACCGCTACGACGGCATCCGGCTCTGGAACCTGCAGGACCAGCCCTGGGTGGTGCCGCTGGTCTGGACCGGCACGGCCATCAGCTTCCTGTTCCTCTATCCGGCCACCTACAACCTGCTGGAGATCCCGGCGGTGCTCAAGCCCCGGGTGCGGCTCTACGCCACGGGGATCATCCGGGTGAGCCGCCATCCCCAGGCCGTGGGCCAGGTGCTCTGGTGCGCCACCCACCTGCTCTGGATCGGCACCAGCTTCACCCTGGTGGCCTGCGTGGGGCTGATCGGCCACCACCTGTTCGCCGTCTGGAACGGGGACCGGCGCCTGCGCAACCGCTTCGGCGCCGCCTTCGAGGAGCTGCGCGCCTCCACCTCGGTGCTGCCCTTCGCCGCCGTGCTGGACGGCCGCCAGACGCTGGTGGCGGCGGAATTCCTGCGACCCTCCCAGCTGGGAATCGCCATCGCCATCGGCGTGTTCTGGTGGGCCCACCGCTGGATCGGCCTCGGCGCCACCACCTTCTCGCGCACGGCCCTCGCCCACTGGCTGGGCTGAAGCTCCCGCCGGCCGGCGGGGGTCGATGGGCAGGCCACCACAGAGCCGGAGCCAGGCCGACGGGCCTGCCTAAACTCGCGCCAACAGAGCCCCCAGGATGCCCGCCGCTTCCGAACTTGCCTGGCTGATCCCGGTGCGTCCCCTGCTGGGGGCGTGCCTCACCGGCCTGGGGCTGATCACCTTCAACCGCACCGTCAACCGCCTGCGCAAGCCGGTGGCGCTGCTGCTCATCACCTCCGTAGGCATGGCCGCGGTGCTGAGCTTCGCGATCCTGGCCGAGCAGCTGGCCGGAGCCGGCGCCACGGAGGTGCTGTTCGACTGGGCCGGCGCCGGCACCTTCCACCTGCAGATGGGCTTCCGCGTCGACGCCCTCGGGGCGGTGATGCTGTCGCTGGTGACCACCATCGCCCTGCTGGTGATGGTCTATTCCGACGGCTACATGGCCCACGACAAGGGCTATGTCCGCTTCTTCACCTACCTGGCCCTGTTCAGCAGCTCGATGCTGGGGCTGGTGATCAGCCCCAACCTGCTCGAGATCTACGTGTTCTGGGAGCTGGTGGGCATGTGCTCCTACCTGCTCGTCGGTTTCTGGTACGACCGCGACGCCGCCGCCAACGCGGCCCAGAAGGCCTTCGTCGTCAACCGGGTTGGGGACTTCGGCCTGCTGCTGGGGATCCTCGGCCTGTTCTGGGCCACCGGCAGCTTCGGCTTCGAAGAGATCGGTGAACGGCTCTCGGCCGCCGTCGCCGGTGGCGGCCTGCCCACTGGTGTGGCCGTCCTGCTCTGCCTGCTGGTGTTCATGGGCCCGATGGCCAAATCGGCCCAGTTCCCCCTGCACGTGTGGCTGCCCGACGCCATGGAGGGCCCCACCCCCATCTCGGCCCTGATCCACGCCGCCACGATGGTGGCGGCCGGCGTCTTCCTGGTGGCGCGGCTGCAGCCGGTCTACGAGCCCTTTCCGCAGGTGCAGCTCGTGATCGCCGTGATCGGCACCATCACCCTGTTCCTGGGGGCCTCGATTGCCCTCACCCAGATGGATCTGAAGAAGGGGCTGGCCTACAGCACCGTCTCCCAGCTCGGCTACATGATGCTGGCCATGGGCTGCGGCGCGCCGGTGGCCGGCATGTTCCACCTGGTCACCCACGCCTTCTTCAAGGCGATGCTGTTCCTGGGCTCCGGCTCGGTGATCCACGCCATGGAGGAGGTGGTGGGCCATGAGCCGGTGCTGGCCCAGGACATGCGCCTGATGGGCGGCCTCCGCAAATACATGCCGATCACCTCCGCCACCTTCCTGATCGGCTGCATTGCGATCAGCGGCATCCCCCCCCTGGCGGGTTTCTGGAGCAAGGACGAGATCCTCGGTCAGGCCTTCAACAGCTTCCCGCTGCTCTGGGCCATGGGCTTCCTGACCGCCGGGATGACTGCCTTCTACATGTTCCGCCTCTACTTCCTCACCTTCGAGGGCTCCTTCCGCGGCCTGGACACCGGCATCCGCACCCAGCTGCTCAGCGCCGCGGGCCAGCCCGCGGGTGGGTCCGACGACCACCATGCCCACGCCAGCCATCCCCACGAGTCGGGCTGGCAGATGGCGGCCCCCCTGGTGGTCCTTGCGGTCCCGTCGGTGCTGATCGGCCTGCTGGGCACCCCCTGGAACAGCCGCTTCGGCCTGCTCGTCGATCCCGCCGAGGCCGTCGAGGCCGCCGAGCGTTTCAGCTGGGGTGAGTTCCTGCCCCTGGCCGGCGCCTCGGTGGCCATCTCCAGCCTGGGCATCGGCCTGGCGGTGCTCGCCTACGCCCTGCACCGCATCGACCTGGGCACCGCTGTGGCGGGGCGCTTCCCGGCCATCAACCGGTTCCTGGCCAACAAGTGGTACCTCGATGCCATCAACGAGAAGCTGTTCGTCCAGGGCAGCCGCCGCCTGGCCCGCCAGGTGCTCGACGTCGACTCCAAGGTGGTGGACGGGGTGGTCAACCTCACCGGCCTGCTCACCCTGGGCAGCGGCGAAGGCCTGAAGTACTTCGAGACCGGCCGGGTCCAGTTCTATGCCCTGATCGTCTTCGGCGGCGTCATCGGCCTGGTGCTGCTGTTCGGGGCCTTCGGCTGAGTCCCGGCCTGCCCGGCCGGGCAGGGGCACGAGCCCCGCTGTGTGTGACAACGCCCATCCGGTGGGTGGGTGGGAGGCCGGGATTTCTACACTCCGGCCAGATGGACAGCACCGTTCTGTGCCCTTTCCCTGGCTGAGCACCGCGATTCTGTTCCCGATCGGCGCCGCTCTGCTGATCCCCTTCGTGCCCGACAAGGGCGATGGCCGGCAGGTCCGCTGGTACGCCCTCGGCGTCGCCCTCACCACCTTCCTCGTCACCGTGGGGGCCTACCTGCGCGGCTATGACCCGACCGATCCCGGCCTGCAGCTGGTGGAGCGGGTGCAGTGGCTGCCCGATCTGGGGCTGGCCTGGTCGGTGGGGGCCGACGGCCTGTCGATGCCCCTGATCCTGCTCACCAGCTTCATCACCTCCCTGGCCTGCCTGGCGGCCTGGCCGGTGACCTTCAAGCCCAGGCTCTTCTACTTCCTGCTCCTGGCCATGGACGGCGGCCAGATCGCCGTCTTCGCGGTTCAGGACATGCTGCTGTTCTTCCTGGCCTGGGAGCTCGAGCTGCTGCCGGTGTACCTGCTGCTGGCCATCTGGGGCGGCAAGAAGCGCCAGTACGCCGCCACCAAGTTCATCCTGTACACGGCCGGCAGTTCCCTGTTCATCCTCCTGGCAGGCCTGGCGATGGCCTTCTACGGCGGCGGAGCCCCCAGCTTCGAGTACACCGTGCTGGCCGCCAAGGAGTTCGGCACCGGCTTCCAGGTGCTCTGCTACGCGGCCCTGCTGATCGCCTTCGGCGTCAAGCTGCCGGTGGTGCCCCTGCACACCTGGCTGCCCGATGCCCACGGTGAGGCCACCGCGCCGGTGCACATGCTGCTGGCGGGCATCCTGCTGAAGATGGGCGGCTACGCGCTGCTGCGGTTCAACGTGCAGCTGCTGCCGGAGGCCCACGTCCAGTTCGCCCCCCTGCTGGTGATCCTGGGGGTGGTGAACATCATCTACGCCGCCCTCACCTCCTTCGCCCAGCGCAACCTCAAGCGCAAGATCGCCTACAGCTCGATCAGCCACATGGGCTTCGTGCTGATCGGCATCGGCAGCTTCAGTGCCCTGGGCACCAGCGGCGCCATGCTGCAGATGATCAGCCATGGCCTGATCGGGGCCAGCCTGTTCTTCCTGGTGGGGGCCACCTACGACCGCACCCACACCCTCCAGCTCGACGAGATGGGCGGGGTGGGCCAGAAGATGCGCAAGATGTTCGCCCTCTGGACCGTCTGCTCCCTGGCCTCCCTCGCCCTGCCGGGCATGAGCGGCTTCGTCTCCGAGCTGATGGTGTTCGTGGGCTTCGCCACCAGCGAGGCCTACAGCCTCAGCTTCCGGATCGTTATCGCCGTCCTGGCGGCCATCGGCGTGATCCTCACCCCCATCTACCTGCTGTCGATGCTGCGGGAGATCTTCTTCGGTAAGGAAAACCCCGAGCTCGCCTCCCACACCCACCTGGTCGATGCCGAGCCGCGGGAGATCTACGTGATCTCCTGCCTGCTGGTGCCGATCATCGGCATCGGGCTCTACCCGCGCCTGGTCACGGACAGCTACCGGGCCGCGATCGAGGCCCTGGTCGAGCGGGAGTCCGTGGCCCTGGTGAAGGTGGGCCGCGCCCCGGTCCCGGCGGTGATGGCCACCGGCGCCTTCGGCAGCCTCCCGCCGGCCCTGCTGCACGCCCCGGCCCTCGGCTGAGCTCCGTCCCCGCCACGGCGGGGGGCCACTGGAGGGCCGGTTACGAAACCCTGCGCAGGCCCGGTGGCATGGCGCCATCCTCCGGGGAGGATGCCTACGCTCCTCCATCGCACAGCGAGGGTCTCCATGCGGCAGATCAACTTCCTTCTGATCTTCAGCTTCGGCTTGGCCACGGTGATGTTCACCCTGGAGAACACCACGGCCACCACGGTGCATTTCCTGCCGGGCGTGAGCACCACCCTGCCCCTGGCGGCCCTGCTGCTGGTGGTGGGCGGCCTCGGTGCCACCGCCGCCTGGATCTACGCCGTCTGGAGCGGCGTGGTGCGCAAGGTGGAGGCCCTGCAGACCGCCGGCGAGGCGGAAGCCCAGCAGGTGCGGATCAGCGAGCTGGAGAACGATCTGCGCCGCTACCGGGCCACGGTGGATGCCCAGCTGGGGCTGCTGCCGGCCGCCGGCGAGAGCTCGGCGTCGTCCCGTGATGAGGGGGGCGAGGGCAGCCTCTCGCTGGCCGCCGACTGAGGCCCCGGGTCGGCTTCGGTCATCACCGCGACTGGTGCCATCGGGCCGCAGCCGGTAGCTTGCCCAGGGACGGCACCCTCCGAGCAGGACATCGCGCGTGGCAGAAGCGGGCGCCAGACTCGCCATCCGGTTGCTCCAGGACGCGGCCGAACGGGGCGACATCGATCCCTGGGACGTCGATGTGATCGCCGTCGTCGACGGTTTCCTCGACCAGCTGCGCCAGCGCATCGAGCTGCCCAGGCGCCTTGCCCCTATGGGAGGGAGCTACGAACGGGATCTGGCCGAGTCCAGCGAGGCCTTCCTGGCCGCGTCGGTGCTGGTGGGGCTCAAGGCGGAACTGCTGGAATCGGCCACCTTCCCGCCGGAGCCGCTGCTGGAGGACCCCTTCGCCGCCGAGGACGACGGCGGCTGGGACCCCTCGGCGGTGGCCCTGCCGCGGCGGCCCGAACGCCACCTGCAGCGCCGGCCGGTGGCGCCGCCCCCCCTGCAGCGCCCCGTCACCCTGGGGGAACTGATCCGCCAGCTCGAGGACATCGCCGAGCGACTCGAGCAGGAGGGGGGGGAAGGGCGGCACAGGCCCCGCGCCCGCCGCTACAGCGAGCGGGCGGCGATCGCCCAGGTGGCCTCCCTGGCCCACCGGGAGAAACTGCCGGAGACCACCGCCGCCCTGAGCCGCTTCCTGCTGGAGTGGGAGCCCACCGCCGAGACCCTCGAGTGGGTGGCCTTCGATGCCCTGGTGGGGGCCTGGGCGGAGGCCCTCTCCAGCACCCCCGCCGGCTCGCCGGAGGACGCCGATCTGGACAGCGATCGGGTGGGGGTGTTCTGGGCCCTGCTGTTCCTCTCCTCCCAGGG
Source organism: Synechococcus sp. UW140 (assembly GCA_943369315.1). Taxonomy (GTDB): domain Bacteria; phylum Cyanobacteriota; class Cyanobacteriia; order PCC-6307; family Cyanobiaceae; genus Cyanobium. Next base: position 130,764 of record CALRMW020000006.1, on the reverse strand, counting down.
AAAGGTGGAACTGGCCCAGGACGGCGGCCTCTACGGCCCCCTCAGCCTGCGGCGGCGCCGTGAGGAGCGGGGCGAGGCGCTGAGTCTGCCGCGGCTGCCGGGCCAGGGGTCAGATAGGGGGCCGGCTCGGGAAGCAGTGGCCGCCTGAGGTTTCTTCGTAGGCTGGGTTTTCACCTCCGACCTGAAACGACGCCGATGAAGGCGATGATCCTGGCGGCAGGCAAGGGAACACGGGTGCGTCCGATCACGCACACCACACCCAAGCCGATGATTCCGATCCTCCAGAAACCCGTGATGGAGTTTCTGCTCGAATTGCTCCGGGAGCACGGCTTCAACGAAATCATGGTCAATGTCTCCCACCTTTCGGAGGAGATCGAGAACTATTTCCGCGACGGCCAGCGCTTCGGTGTCCAGATCGCCTACAGCTTCGAGGGGCGCATCAAGGACGGTGAGCTGATCGGTGAAGCCATGGGCTCGGCCGGCGGCCTCAAGAAGATCCAGGACTTCCAGGCCTTTTTCGACGACACCTTCGTGGTGCTCTGCGGCGACGCCCTGATCGATCTCGACCTCACAGAAGCTGTACGGCGCCATCGGGAGAAGGGGGCGATGGCCAGCCTGATCACCAAGCGCGTTCCCCGCGACCAGGTCAGCAGCTACGGGGTGGTGGTGACCGACGAAGCCGGCCGGGTGCTCTCCTTCCAGGAGAAGCCGACGGTCGAGGAGGCCGCCAGCGACATGATCAACACCGGCATCTACATCTTCGAGCCGAAGGTCCTCGACTTCATCCCCAGCGGCGAACCCTTCGACATCGCCGCCGATCTGTTCCCCAGGCTGGTGGAATCCGGGGCTCCCTTCTATGCCCTGCCCATGGAGTTCGAGTGGGTCGACATCGGCAAGGTGCCGGATTACTGGCAGGCGATCCGCAGCGTGCTGCAGGGCCATGTCCGCCAGGTGCAGATTCCCGGCAAGCAGGTGCGCCCCGGCATCTACGCCGGCCTCAACGTGGCGGCCGACTGGGACCGGATCCACGTCGAGGGGCCGATCTTCGTGGGCGGCATGACCCGCATCGAGAACGGCGTGACGATCATCGGGCCGGCCATGATCGGGCCGAGCTGCCACATCTGTGAAGGGGCCACGATCGACAACTCGATCATCTTCGACTACTCCCGGATCGGCCCTGGGGTCCAGCTCGTCGAGAAGCTGGTCTACGGCCGCTACTGCGTCGACCGCAACGGCGACCACTTCGATCTCCAGGAGGCCGCCCTCGACTGGCTGATCACCGATTCCCGCCGCCAGGATGTCGGCACCCCCTCACCGCAGCAGAAGGCCATGGCCGAGCTCCTGGGCACCGACCTCGCCGCCAGCGGCGCCCCCTAGCCCCGCCAGCCGCAGGATCTGGGGAATTCGGTGTTCGGCCTTGATGGCCATCAGGTGCACCCCCTGGGCGATGGACCGGTAGGTGGCCACCTGTTCGGCGGCGATCGCCACCCCCTCCGCCGCCGGATCGGCCGCGCCCGCGAGGCGGTCGATCAGGGACTGGGGAATGCAGGCCCCCGGCACGACGCGGTTGATGAACTGGGCATTGCGGGCCGACTTGAGCAGAAAGACCCCGGCCAGCACCGGCAGTCCGAGGGGGCCGGTGATCTCCTCCACGAAGCGGCGCAGGGCGGCCGCATCCATCACCATCTGGGTCTGGAGGAAGCGGGCGCCCGCCTCCTGCTTGCGGCGCACCCTGGAGATCAGGCCGCTCCAGCTGGGCGACTGGGGATCGGCGGCGGCGCCGGGGAAGAGCGCCGTGGCCCCATCCGGCAGCTCCCCCTTGACCGGATCCTCGCCGGCGTTGAGACGCCGCACCAGCTGCAGCAGCCGCACCGACTCCAGCTCGTTCACCGCACGGACCCCGGGCTGATCCCCGGCCCGCACCGGATCACCGGTGAGGCAGAGCAGGTTGCGGATGCCGAGGGCGTGGGCGCCGAGCAGATCGGCCTGCAGGGCGATGCGGTTGCGGTCGCGGCAGGTCATCTGCAGCACCGGCTCGATGCCGACCTCCAGCAGCAGACGGCACACCGCCAGGCTGCTCATCCGCATCACGGCCCGGCTGCCATCGGTGACGTTGACCGCATGCACCAGACCCCGAAGCGCCGTGGCGGCCTCGAGGGTGCGACCGGCATCGCCCCCCCGGGGCGGTGTCACTTCCGCCGTCACGGCGAACTTACCGTCCGCCAGGGCCTGTCGAAGCTGCAACGGCCATCTCCAAGACAGGGGCATCATGGAGCAGCCGCTGCCTAGAGTGAAACAGCCCTCGCCGAGGAGCCGATGGCTGAGCGCAGGTCCATGGCGGCTTCCAGCTCCCTGTCCCCATCCCCGTCCCTGGAGCGGCCCATGGTGCATCCACGCAGCGAGTTGTCAGAACGGGAACTCGAGATCATCGAGCTGGTGGCCACCGGGCTGACCAATCTGGAGATCGCCGGCCAGCTCACCATCAGCAAGCGCACGGTCGACAACCACGTCAGCAACATCTTCACCAAGACCGGCGCCAAGAACCGGGTGGCCCTGCTGAACTGGGCCATGGACCACGGCAAGATCTGCCGTGACGGCTTCAATTGCTGCGCCCTGCCCCCTGACGACGGGAGCGGCACCGGCTGACCGCCGCCTGCTGACCGCCGACGGCTCAGGGGACCTGGGCCAGAAGGGCCTGACGATCGGCCTCGGGCCACATCCCCAGGGGGCGGCGGGCCAGGGCGGCATTGCTGAGCTCATGGCGGCCGGTGATCTCCCTGGTGCACCAGGGGGGAACGGCCACCGGCTGGTCGGCGCGCCCCAGTTCCACCTCCGCCACCACCAGGGGAGCATTGGCGCCCTCGAACACGTCCAGGACCCAGTCGCCCCCGGGCAGATCCAGGCCGAAGCGGGTCTTGCCGAGCCGATGGTCGCACTGCTCCAGCAGGGCCTCGGCGTCGGGGGCCGGGATCGGGTACTCGTACTCCTGCCGCGTCAGGGTCTCGCCGGGGACCGGCAGCTTGAGGGTGAGAAAGGCCGCCATCGGCCCTGACGGGGGGCGGGCCAGCCGCACCCGCAGGGTGAGGCCCTCGCGGCCGCTGGCCAGATACCCCTGGCGGATCAGGCTCTCACCGAGCGCATGGGGGCGCCACAGATCGCCGCGGACGAGGAAGCGACGCTCGATTTCCAGGGCCATGGTCAGGGGGTGCAGGGCGTGGATGGGCGCGGATCAGTTGCGGGATGGTTCGCCGGCGGTGAGGCTGCCGGCCCAGTGGAGCTTGTGGGTGAGGGTGCTGTAGTACGAGGGGCTCTGCTCGAGCTGGAGCATCAGCACAGGATGGTGGCCCCGCTGCAGGACGCAGCGATCCCCGGGTTCCAGCACGGTGGCATGGGCCCCGTCCTTCCAGAGCTTCACCCGACGGCTGGCCTCCCCCAGGGGCCACACCGACAGCCTGGAGCCGGGGGGCACCACCACCGCCCGACTGGAGAGACTCATCGGGCAGATCGGCGTGACCACGATCGCTTCGATGCCCGGGTGGAGGATCGGCCCCCCCGCGGCCATCGCGTAGCCCGTGGAGCCGGTGGGGGTGGCAATGATCAGGCCGTCGCCCCGGTACTGGTCCACCACCTCCCCGTCGATCTCGAGCTCGAGCATGCAGGTGGGGGAGAGCTCGTCGAGGGCGGGGCGGAAGTAGAAGTCGTTGAGGGCCGTGTGGGGGCCATCGCCGACCCCGCTGAGGTCGTCGTCGGAGGCCACGTCCCCCTCCTGGGGCACGCCGTCGCCGCGGTCGACCCGGGCCTCCAGCATCATGCGCCGCTCGATCGCAAAGCGGTCGTCCCGCAGGCGCTGCCAGAGGGTGTCGTCCGGATCGTGGCCGCCTGGCTCCCCGTGGCCATCGCCCTGAAGCCTGAGCAGGCGCCGCTCGTGGGTGAGGAAGCCCAGATGGCCGCCGACGTTGAAGCTGAGCACCGGCACCCCGTAGCTGGCCAGGTGACGGGCCGCGGCAAGCACGGTGCCGTCGCCGCCGAGCACCACGGCCAGATCCGGCAGCTCGGCTTCTGTGGACAGAAGCCCCGGGAAGGGGTTCAGCCCCAGCCCGCTGACGGCGGTGGTGACGATGGCCCCCTGGGAGCGCAGGTCCTGGGCACAGCGGCGGGCCTGGCGCTGGGCAGCCTGGCTGCCCTTGCGCAGGATCAGCCAGACCCTCTCAAGCCGCATGGGCGGAAGCCGGGGACGCTGGCACCGCTACCAGCGCAGCAGGTTGAAGCGCTCCATGTCGACGGTTTCGCGGTTGCGATAGAGCGACAGCAGGATGGCCAGACCCACAGCCGCCTCGGCCGCGGCCACGGTGATCACGAAGATCGCGAACACCTGACCCCGGATCAGCTGACCATCGAGGTAGTTGGAGAAGGCCATCAGGTTGATGTTGACGGCGTTGAGCATCAGCTCGATGCTCATCAGCACCCGCACGGCATTGCGGCTGTTGATCAGCCCCCAGACACCGACGCAGAACAGCATGGCCGCGACGGCGAGAAAGCCCTCGAGGGGGATCGGGGAGGCGGCGTCGGTGATCATGGCTTGGTGAGCAGGGTGGGGGCGTTGGCGGACGTCTCGATCAGCAGGGGGGTGCGATCCTTTTCGATCAGACCCTGGTCGGCCGGCTCACCGGTGATCACGTCGGTGCTGAAGACGTCGCGGCGAGCCAGGACGATGGCCCCGATCATGGCCATCAGCAGCAACACCGACGCCAGCTCGAAGGGCAGGAGATAGTCGGTGAAGAGGTGCTCGCCGATCCGGATGGTGGCTTCCTCGCCGACCGGCGTGGGGCCCGGTAGCGCCCATGGGGTGGTGAACGCCACCCGGAGCAGCAGAGCGAAGAGGCCGGCGCAGACGGCGCCGGAGAGCAGACGGCGGACCAGCAGGCCGGGGATCGCGGCGAGGGTCTCCTTCTTGTTCACGAGCATGATCGCGAACAGGATCAGGACATTGACCGCCCCGACGTAGACCAGGATCTGGGCGGCGGCGACGAAGCTGGCGTTGAGCAGCAGGTAGAGGCCGGCCACCGAGAGGAAGACGCCGCCGAGCAGGAAGGCGGAATAGACGATGTTGGGCAGCAGGACAACGCCCAGGGAGCCGATCACCGTGGTGGCCGAGAGCACCAGGAAACAGATCTGCTGGGTGGTGGAGGCGATCGACATCAGGACTCTGCGGTGCTGTCGGTGGGGAGGGTTTCCAGCACCTGGGACGGCAGCTGGCCGGCCCGGGGCTCGCTGGCGGGTACCCCATGGGGATCCATGGCGCCCTTGGGAAGGTAGGCCAGTTCCCGCAGGGCGAACACCGCCGGGTCGGAGGTGACGCTGGTGGGCAGGCGGCCGAGGGCGACGTTGTCGTAGTTGAGGCTGTGGCGATCGAAGGCCGCCAGCTCGTACTCCTCGGTCATGGAGAGGCAGTTGGTGGGGCAGTACTCCACGCAGTTGCCGCAGAAGATGCACACCCCGAAATCGATCGAGTAGTTGCGCAGCTCCTTCTTCTTGGTGGCCTTGTTCATCACCCAGTCCACCACCGGCAGGTTGATGGGGCAGACCCGCACGCACACCTCGCAGGAGATGCACTTGTCGAGCTCGTAGTGGATCCGGCCCCGGTAACGCTCGGAGGGGATCAGCTTCTCGTAGGGGTACTGGACCGTGATCGGCCGCCGCCGCAGGTGATCAAAGGTGACCGCCAGCCCCTGGGTCATCGTCTGGGCCGCGCTCACCGCCTCCCGGGTGTAGTCACCGACTTGCTTGAGAAACCCGAACATGGCTGGGGCGAGGGGGGTACGGGATGGGAACCATGATGGCCCCGTGGGGGCCGCTGTGTTGGTATCCGGGGAACGGGTTCAGCCGCCGAAGGCCACCGGGAAGGCCAGCTTGAGGCCGGCGGTGACCAGGAGGTTGACCAGGGCGATGGGCAGCAGGAACTTCCAGCCCAGGTCGAGCAGCTGGTCGATCCGCACCCGAGGGGTGGTCCAGCGCAGAAGGATCGCGAAGAACACCAGCAGGTAGGCCTTGAGGATCGTGCTGACGATGCCGATCGAGCCCGTGATCACCTGGACCAGCGGGGCGTCGGGGGAGAGGCCCAGCCAGCCGGTGATCCACTCGACGGGCAGCGGGAAGCCCCAGCCGCCCAGGTAAAGCACCGACACCAGCAGGGCCGAGAGGACCAGGTTGATGTAGCTGCCCAGGTAGAAGAGGGCGAACTTCATGCCGGAGTATTCGGTCTGGTAGCCGGCCACCAGCTCCTCCTCGGCCTCCGGCAGGTCGAAGGGCAGGCGCTCGCACTCCGCCAGGGCACAGATCCAGAAGATCACGAAGCCGACGGGCTGGCGCCAGATGTTCCAGCTGAAGATGCCGGCCCCGGTCTGCTGGGCGACGATGTCGACGGTGCTGAGGGAGTTGCTCATCATCACCACCGCCAGCACCGCCAGGGCCAGGGGGATCTCGTAGCTGATCGACTGGGCGGCGGCCCGCAGGCCCCCGAGCAGCGAATACTTGTTATTGCTGGAGTAGCCGCTCATCAGCAGGCCGATGGGCTGGATGCTGCTGAGGGCGATCCAGAGGAAGATGCCCACCCCCACGTTGCTGATCAGCAGGTTCTGGCCGAAGGGCACCACCAGCCAGGACAGGATCACGGGCACCACCACCAGCACGGGGCCGAGGCTGAACAGCACGGCATCGGCCCGGGCCGGGATGATGTCCTCCTTGAAGACGAGCTTGAGGCCATCGGCCAGGGGCTGGAGCACCCCCAGGGCGCCGGCGTACTCGGGGCCGATGCGCTGCTGCACCGCCGCCGAGATCTTGCGCTCGAGCCAGACGCTCACCAGCACCCCGACGACGGCCCCCACCAGCACCAGGACCATGGGCAGGGGCAGCCACAGCAGGCGGGCCGCCCCGGGGGTGAGGCCCAGGCCTTCGGCGAGGTCGAGGAAGCTCGACTGGAGGTCGAGACCGGGGGGAGCGATGGCGGCACCCAGCAGGCCAGTGGACAGCATCAGAGAACTCCGTTGCGAGGGAACCTAGGGGGAAACGGGTCAGGAAGTGACTCAGCCAGGCACCGGACGGCTTTCCAGGGGGAGCCAGCCCCGCTCGGCGGGGCCGGTGTAGATCTGCGAGGGACGGTAGATGCGGTTGGCACCCAGTTGTTCCTTCCAGTGGGCCAGCCATCCTGCCGTACGGGCGATGGCGAAGATGGGGGTGAACAGGTCGCGGGGAATACCGAGCTTCCGGTAGACGAGACCGGAGTAGAAGTCGACGTTGGGGTAGATGCCCTTCGGCCCCAGCCGCCGGCCGGCCACCTCCTCCAGCTTGAGGGCCACGTCGTACATGGCGTCGTGGCCGAAGCGCTGGAAGAGCTCCTCCGCCAGGCCCTGCAGGATCACGGCCCGGGGATCCTTGACCCGGTACTCCCGGTGGCCGAAGCCCATGATCTTCTGCTTCTGGGCGATGGCCCGGTCGAGCCAGGGTTCCACCTGGTCGATGCTGCCGATCTGGTCGAGCATGTCGAGCACATCCTCGTTGGCGCCGCCGTGCAGGGGGCCGGCCAGGGTGCCCACCGCCGAAGCCACCACCGCGTAGGGGTCGGTGAGGGTGCTGGCCGTCACCCGGGCGCTGAAGGTGCTGGCGTTCAGGCTGTGCTCGGCGTGCAGGATCAGGCAGGCATCGAAGATCCGCGCCGCCAGGGGATCGGGCTCCCGCTCGGTGAGCATGTAGAGGAAGTTGGCCGAGTAGGCCAGGTCGTCCCGGGGCTGGATCGGGTCCTGGCCCTTCCGGATCAGCTGGAACGCCGCCACCATCGTGGGGATCTTGGCGATCAGCCGCACCACCGCGTCAACGATGTACTGCGGGTCGTAGAGGGCGCGGCGGGAATAGAAGAGCCCCAGGGAGGCCGCACTGGCCTGCAGGGCGTCCATCGGATGGCCCGTGGCCGGGAAGCACTTCATCATGTCCCGGATGCGGAAGCTGAGCCGCCGGTGCATCTGCACCTCCTGCTCGAACTCCCGCAGCTGAAAGATGGTGGGCAGCTCACCCCAGATCAGCAGATAGGCGGTTTCCAGAAAGCTGCTGTGGCTCGCGAGCTGCTCGATCGGGTAGCCCCGGTAGGTGAGCAGGCCCCGCTGGCCTTCGATGTCGCACACGGCCGACTGGGTGGCCGGCACCCCTTCCAGACCGGGGCGGAACGTGGGCGGGGCCGGCGCCGGGGGCGATGGAGAGGGAGGGCTGCCCTGAGGGTCGTTGGCCTCTGGGGTGCTCACCGCCGCCATGCCGAATCCTGTGGATGGGACGAACTTAGGCGCAGGAACGGGCTTCTGCCGTAGCGCCGGCTGCCGGCTCAGGGGCGGGGCAGCCAGAGCTTCGGCCGCACCAGCCATTCCAGACGGGCGGTGCCGGCCAGCGCCGCCCCGGCCGTCACCACGGGCAGGCGCAGCAGGGCCAGACCCGCCTTGCGCAGGGCGATGGCGCCAGGCGGCGCCCCCAGGAGGCGGGCCGCCAGCAGCCCGAGGTCCGGCTCATGGCCCACCAGCATCAGCCGGAAGGGCGCCGCCGCATCCCCCTCCGTCTGGGTCCGCCAGGCCGGCAGCAGGGGCAGGGGGTCACCCCCCGGCTCCAGGGCCTGGGCCAGTTCCAGGGCCGGGGCCAGCCCGGCCTCGCGGGCGATCTCTCCGGTCTGACGGGCCCGGGCCAGGGGGCTGGAGAGCAGGCGATCGGCCCGCAGCCCCAGGCCGGCGGCCCGTTCCAGCACGGCCCGGGTGCGAGCCCGGCCGGCGGCGGTGAGTTCCCGCTCGGCGTCGACGCGGTCGGGGCTGCGCTCCTCGGCGATGCCATGGCGCAGCAGCAGCAGTTCCCAGCTCGAGGGTGCCATGGTCAGGCGTCCCCGAAGTCGAGGCGGGCGTCCACCGCCAGCACTCCGGACTCCCCGGTCAGGGCCAGGGCCAGCCCTTCCACCGGGTCACTGAGGGGGCCGCCGGCCAGGGCGGTGAGGCGCTGCCACGGCTGCCAGGAGGCCAGCAGGTCGCGGGCCCGCGGACCATCGAGGGCCCACTGCAGGGCCGCCTCGGGGGCGGCCAGGTCCTCCAGCGGGTCCTGGGGGTGTCCAGCGCCCTTCGACCCCGGTGTGTCGAGGCTCTCCAGCTGCCCAAGGGACTCCCCCCACCACGCCTGGTCGCCCCGTTGCCAGCGCCAGCCCAGCAGGGGGGCCTGCAGCTGCTCGGCCCGGCCGTCGCGGCGGCCGGTGCCGGCCCGCAGCCGCGTCCAGACCTGCAGCGAGCGTCCGTCCACCTCCAGGGGAGCGGCGATCAGACCCTCGGCCGCCAGGGAGGCCTCCACGGCCGCCGCCGCCGGCCGATCGGCCGCCGTGCCGAGCAGCCAGCGCTCGCCGCCGCCGGCGGCCAGCAGGGGGCCTGCGTCGGCCTCCACCACCAGGGCGGGCAGGGGCCCCGCTGCCCCGGCCCCTCCCGCCATGCGGGTGAGCAGCGGCTGCAGCAGGGGAATCGCGGCGATGGCGGCGGGATCCTGCACCACGGCGAGGCTGGCGGAGGGGTGGTGCAGGGCGGCCCGCAGGGCCCGGCCCAGGTCGCCGTCGGCACCGACCTCCGGCAGCGTCGTCTGCGGCGGCAGCTCCAGCAGGCCCGACAGCCGCAGGCTTCGGCCGTCGGGCCGCAGGGCCAGCAGCAGGCCGCCGGGCCGCTGGTCGGCCGGGGCCGGCAGCGGCAGCCCCAGCCAGCGCTCCAGGGCATCAGGGGCCGCCTGCACCAGGGCGGCCCCGCTGCCCAGCCGCCGCAGCCCTTCCTGGAAGCCGGGCTGGCCGGCCTGGTTGAGTTCGTCGATCTGGGAGACGTCGAGGGCCTGCTCCAGCACCCCCCGTCCCGAGGCGATCAGGACGAGGTCGTCATCCACCAGGGCGGTGGCCAGGGGCATCGGCGTCCGGCCCACCAGGGCCCCCCGGCCGCTGATCAGACCCAGGCCCCGATAGGTGCTGATCTGGAGATCCGTGCCCGCCAGGCTGCGGGTCTGCCAGAAACGCTGCAGGAAGCGGCGGGCGCCACCGTCGTCCCGGCTGCCTAGAACCAGCAGCCAGCCTCCCCGCCGGGTGGCTCCCGCCGCCCCGCCGGCGTCCGCCTCGAACAGGGCCAGGCCCACCGGTGACGCCAGCCAGGAGCTCAGCTCCTTGTCGTAGTCGAGACCGGCCGCGGCGAAGGCCCCGTCGCGCAGCCGGCCGACCGCCTCCGCTGCCTGGCGTCGCTGGCGGGGCGGGGCGACGGCACGGGCGTAGTCGAGGGGCTGCTCGCCATCGGTGAACAGGTGGAGGCTGAAGGGGGCGTCCCGGGGCACGAACCGGGCCGCCCGCGGCACCACCAGCGGCAGCCGCTGGAGACGCAGGGCACTGCGCTGCCACACCAGCCACCAGCCACCGAGCCCCAGACCGAACACCACCAGCACCAGGGCCAGCAGCACCGCCAGGAATGGGCGGGCCTTCATCTGTTCTCAGCAGGATGGGACCATCCTGACGCCACCCCCCCTCCGACGCCCGCCATGGACGAGCCGACCCCCCCGGGCACCCCCCGCACCCTCTCCGCCGTGGAGCTGCAGCGGCGCCTGGCGGAGGGGGAGCCGCTCCGGATCGTGGACGTGCGCGAGGACGGCGAACTGGCCCTGGCCCGGCTGCCGCTCCCGGTGCTGCATCTGCCCCTGAGCCGTCATCGCGAATGGCTGCCGGAGCTGGAGACCCACCTCGACCGCCAGCAGCCGGTGGTGGTGCTCTGCCATGCCGGCATCCGCAGCTGGGACTTCGCCTGCTGGCTGATCCAGGAGAAGGGCTACGGCGACGTCTGGAATCTGAAGGGGGGCATCGACGCCTGGAGCCGGGAGGTGGATCCCCAGGTTCCCCGTTACTGAGTCCCCGCCCCGGGGCGGTCGGCGGGTCCGTCGCAACTAGGATCAACTTTCTGTTTATCTTTTCGGCTTTTCCCCCATTCCTTGGACACGCTGCCGCGCCGACAACAGGAGGTCCTTCGGGCCACGGTGCGGCACTACGTGGACACCGTCGAACCCGTGGGGAGCCACACGCTGGTGCGTCGCTTCGGGCTGCCCGCCAGTCCGGCCACGGTGCGGACAGCCATGGGGGCCCTGGAGCAGCGCGGCCTGCTGACCCAGCCCCACACCTCCGCCGGCCGCATCCCCAGCCAGCGCGGTTACCGCCTCTACGTGGATCAGCTGCTGCCGGCCCCGGGGGCCGCCGCCCTGCAGCTGGAGCGCGAGCTGGCCGGGATCAGCCTGCAGTGGGCGGCCCTCGATGACCTGCTGCTGCACCTGGCCCGCCGCCTGGCCGATCTCACCGGCCTGCTCAGCCTGATCACCCGCCCCCAGCGGCCCAGCCCCCTGCTGCAGGCGGTGCGGCTCGTGCCCAGCGGCGACCGTCTGCTGGTGTTTCTCGTCCAGGGGCCCGACTTCAGCACCAGCCTCAACCTGCGCCTCGGCGCCGGGCTGGAGGAGGAGCTGCCGATCCTGGAGCGCTGGAGCAACGAGCAGCTCCGGGCCGGCGGCAACGGCCGCATCCCCTGGGAACGGCTGCCGGCGGAACTGCGCCGCAGCGGCGGCCTGCTGCGCCAGGCCCTCGACAGCCACGGCCGCATCCGCAGCGAGGAGCTCGATGCCGTGGTGGCGGCGGGCCTGGGCGGGCTGCTGGCCCAGCCCGAGTTCCGCCACAGCTCCAGCCTGCTGCCCTTGGTGCAGCTGGTGGAGCATGGCCCCCGTGCCCTGCTCGGGATCACCGGCGACCGGGACCCGGTGGTGAACGAAGCGATCTGGATCGGCACGGAGCATCCCCATGCGGCCCTCGGCCAGTGCTCGGTGGTGCAGGCCACCTACCGCACCGGGCACGGCGGCCGCGGCCAGGTGGGCCTGGTGGGTCCGATGCGGATGGCCTACGCCACCGCCCGCGCCGCGGTCCAGTCGGTGGCCTCGATCCTGGAGAGGCTGCTCAGCTGATGACCTACTGCCTCGGCTTCCTTCTCCACAGCGGCCTGGTGTTCGCCTCCGACTCCCGCACCAACGCGGGGGTCGACTACATCTCCACCTACAGCAAGATGCACGTGCTGGCGCCGGCCCCCGACCGGCTGTTCGTGCTGATGGCGGCGGGCAATCTGGGCACCACCCAGGCGGTGCTCAACCGGATCCGCCGTGACATCGAGAACCATGGCGCCGGCCCCAGCCCCCAGTGGACGCGCCAGGATGACCCGCCGGCCGGGCCGAGCATGCTCACCGCCCGCTACCTGTTCGAGGTGGCCGACTACATCGGCCGGCTCAACGTGATGGTGCAGAAGGAGTTCAACCCCAACCTGCGCCAGGCAGGCGCCAGCGGCGAGGCCAGCTTCATCCTCGGCGGCCAGATCGCCGGCCAGCCCCATGGGCTCTACATGATCTACCCGCAGGGGAACGCGATCATGGCCACCGACGACACGCCCTTCCTGCAGATCGGCGAGACCAAGTACGGCAAGCCACCCCTCGATTACATCGGTCGCCCGGACCTCTCCCTGGAGGATGCGGCGCGGCTGTGCCTGGTGTCGGAGATCGTCACCCGGCGCTCCAATCTCACCGTGGGGCCGCCCTTTGAGATCGCCCTGGTCCCCCGCGACGCCTTCAAGGTGAGCCGTCACGTGAAGCTCGAGAAGGAAGCACCGGAGATCCAGCACACCATGGACGTGTGGTCCCGCCACATGCAGGAGGGGCTCCACAAGCTGCCCCGTTTCCCCTGGGAGCAGGACCCCCTCTGAGGGCCTAGCCCGCCAGACCGTCGCCCAGCTTCTCCGCCACCGTGTTGACATCCTTGTCGCCGCGGCCCGAGAGGTTGAGCACCACTTCGGTGCCGGGCGCGAGGGTGGGGCAGAGGGATTCCAGCCAGGCGAAGGCGTGGGCGGTCTCCAGCGCCGGGATGATGCCCTCCAGTTCGCTCACCCGCTGCAGGGCCGCCAGGGCCTCCGCGTCGGTGACGGCGGCATACTCGGCCCGGCCGATCTGGCGCAGGTAGCTGTGCTCCGGGCCCACGCCCGGGTAGTCGAGGCCGGCGCTGATCGAGTGGGCCTCCTGCACCTGGCCTTCGTCGTCCTGCAGCAACAGGCTCATGGCGCCGTGCAACACCCCCACCCGGCCTTCGGTGATGGTGGCGGCATGGCGACCGGTGGCCACACCCTCCCCGGCCGCCTCCACCCCGATCAGGCGCACGGAGGCGTCCTCGACGAAGGGATGGAACAGCCCCATGGCGTTGGAGCCGCCGCCCACGCAGGCAATCAGCACATCCGGCAGCCGGCCGAAGGCCTCCAGGCACTGGGTCCGGGCCTCCTGGCCGATCACGGCGTGGAAATCCCGCACCAGCATCGGATAGGGGTGGGGGCCGGCCACCGAGCCAAGGATGTAGTGGGTGCTCTCCACGTTGGTGACCCAGTCGCGGATGGCTTCGCTGGTGGCGTCCTTGAGGGTGGCGGTGCCGGCGGTGACGGGCTGGACCGTGGCCCCCAGCAGCCGCATCCGGAACACGTTCAGGGCCTGGCGGCGCATGTCCTCGGCGCCCATGTAGATGACGCACTCCAGCCCGAAGCGGGCGCAGACCGTGGCCGTGGCCACGCCGTGCTGGCCGGCGCCGGTCTCGGCGATGATCCGCTTCTTGCCCATGCGCAGCGCCAGCAGGGCCTGGCCCAGGGCGTTGTTGATCTTGTGGGCACCGGTGTGGTTGAGGTCCTCGCGCTTCAGCCACAGGCGCGGACCACCCTCGGGCCGGCGGTAGTGCTCGCTGAGCCGCTCGGCCTCATAGAGGGGGGTGGGCCGGCCGACGTAGGTGCGCAGCAGGTGGTCCAGCCGGGCGGTGAAGGCGGGATCGGCCCAGGCCTCGGCAGCGGCAGCCTCCAGCTCCGCCAGGGCGGGCATCAGCGTTTCGGGGACGTACTGCCCGCCGAAGGGGCCGAAACGGCCCAGGCCATCGGGGCGGACCGACGGCTGCAGCTCGGCAGGATCGGCGCTGCGGGTTGGGGCGGTGCTGGTCACCGGCGCTGCGCGAGAGGAGATAATTCACCTTAGGGAGCCGCCACCCGGGGCGGCAGCGGCGGAGAGGCCTCCGGGCGCCACCGGAGAACCATCCGCCGGAACGGCTGCCGACCGAGTCGCCCACGAACCCCAGAAATGCTTCCCGCCGACGACCTCACCTCCCTGCCTCTGGCGGAACGCCTGTATCGACAACAGCCGGATCTGGCGGAAGGGATCTATTCGAGCCCCGTGCTCAAGTTCCTGCGGGATGGTGTGCTGATCTGGCACGGGGCCCTGATCCACAGCGGCACCCCGATGGGCGACCCCGCACTCACCCGTCGCTCCGACGTCTGTCACGACACGGCCGCCGCCGGCCGCCGCCGCAAGGGGATGATCGCGGGAGGGCCCACCCATGCCTAAGGGGGGCTGGAGGGAGTTCAGCGGGCCGGAGAGCCTGCAGCGGCCCGAGGCCGCGACGGCCCCGACCCCCAGGGGGCTCCAGAAGGTGCGGGTGCAGCGGACCCGGGCGGGCAAGGGGGGGAAGCTGGTCACCACCATCACCGGGCTGGAGGCGCCCGAGGCCGAGGCGCGCCAGTTGCTCCGACGGCTCAAGGCCGGCACGGGCACCGGCGGCACCCTCAAGGACGGGGTGATCGAACTGCAGGGGGACCATGTGGCGGCGGCCCTGGCCGCCCTGGAGAAGGACGGCTACCGGCCGAAGCAGGCGGGGGGGTAGGGGAGAATGCGGCCCGAAGCCCCCGCCCCATTTCCGTGTCCGAGATGACCTCGCCTTCCAAGGCCACCAACATCGTCTGGCACCACTCCACCGTGACCCGCGCCGCCCGGGCCCACCAGCGGGGCCACCGCAGCGCCATCCTCTGGTTCACGGGCCTCTCGGGGGCGGGGAAGAGCACGCTGGCCAACGCGGTGAATTCGGCCCTGTTCGAGCAGGGGCTGGCCTGCTACGTGCTCGATGGCGACAACGTCCGCCACGGGCTCTGCAGCGATCTGGGCTTCTCCGACGCCGACCGGGAGGAAAACATCCGCCGGATCGGTGAGGTGGCCAAGCTGTTCCTGGATGCCGGGGTGGTGGTGCTGACCGCCTTCGTCTCCCCTTTCCGGGCCGACCGCCAGCGGGCCCGGGAGCTGGTGGACGCGGGCGACTTCCTCGAGATCCACTGCGCCGCCGACCTGGCGGTCTGCGAAGAGCGGGACACCAAGGGGCTCTACGCCAAGGCCCGGGCCGGGGAGATCAAGGAGTTCACCGGCATTTCCAGCCCCTACGAGGCCCCCGAGGCCCCCGAGCTGCGGGTGGCCACCGGGGAGCAGAGCCTCGACGACTCCGTGGCCCAGGTGATGGCCGAACTGGAGCGGCGGGGCATCATTCCGGCTCCAGCGGAGGCCTGAGCGGTTCGGCGCGCAGGCGCAGGGCCCAGGCATCGAGGAAGGTCTTGGAACAGCTGGCCACCGGCACCGCCAGCAGCAGACCCAGCAGTTCCCCCAGGCCCAGCAAGCCCCCCAACCGGGCGCCGATCGGCAGGCTGATCAGCAGCCAGGCCGGCTGCAGCCCCACGATCGAGCCCATCAGCCGCGGCTGGATCACCTGGTCGACCACCTGGCCGACACTGATCGCCACCGCCAGCACCTCCAGGCCGGTGCGGGGATCTTCGAGCGCCAGCAGCACGCTCACCCCCACGATGGTGAGGGCACTGGCGTAGGGGATCAGGGTGGTGAAGCCGATCGCCACGGCGAACAGGACCCCGTAGGGGATCCCCAGCAGGGTGAACACCAGGCTCTGGGCGCCGCTGAGGATCAGGGCGAGCACCACCTGGCCGGCGAAGTAGCCCCGGAAGGTGCGATCGAGCGTGCTGAGCACCAGGGAGCGGGTGCCGGCAGGCAGCCATTCCACCAGCCCCCGGGCGATGCCCTCGCCCCCCAGCAGCAGGAACACCGCCAGCACCAGCACGATCACCGTGTTGACGGTGATGCTCACCGTGGCCCCCAGGATCCCCAGCACCTGCTGGCTCAGCTGGGAGGCGATCTTGCTGGTGCGGGTGATCAGGTCGCTGCTGAGGCCGCCGAAATCGGTGGGCAGCCCCCGCTCGGTGGCCCAGCTCTGCAGCTGCCCCAGCAGCGTCTCCCCCTGGGCCAGCCAGCTGGGCAGGGCCAGCACCAGGTCGCCGAGCTGCTCCACCAGGCGCGGCACCAGCACCAGGGCCGCCAGCACCACCGCCGAGAGGCTCAGCCCCAGCACCAGCAGCAGGGCCAGGGCCCGCGGCAGCCCCCGTTCGATCAGCCAGCGGCTGGGGATGTCGAGCAGGAAGGCCAGCAGGGCGGCCGTCAGGAACAGGGCCGGGAACGGCGCCAGGGGCACCAGCAGCTGGCGCAGCACCCAGATGTTGAGCACCAGCAGGGGCAGGGCCAGGGAGAACCGCAGCCAGGGGGGCAGGACCAGCCGCTCGAGCATCAGCGGGAGCGGGGCCAGGCCCCGGAGGATCGACGATCGCCGACCAGCTTGGCCTGCCGGGCCGGCGACCGCCAGCGCCTCATCCCTGGCCCATCGCCGCCAGGTAGGCGGCACTGCCGAGGGTCTGCAGACGCGCATCCTTGGCCACCACCTGATCGTGCAGCCCCCGGCGGTAGGCCTCCAGGGCCTCCGCGAGCCCCGGATCAGCGATCGCCAGCATGGAGGCCGCCAGCAGGCCGGCGTTGAGGCCGCCGCCGATCGCCACCGTGGCCACGGGGATTCCCGCCGGCATCTGCACGATCGAATGGAGAGAGTCCACCCCGGAGAGGGACTGGCTGCGGACGGGCACGCCGATCACCGGCAGCATGGAGAAGGCCGCCACCATGCCGGGCAGGTGGGCGGCGCCGCCCGCCCCGGCGATGATCACCCGCAGGCCCCGGGACGCGGCGGCCTCGGCGAAGGCCGCCATCTCCCGCGGGGTGCGGTGGGCCGAGAGCACCCGCACCTCGCTGGCCACCCCCAGCTGCTCCAGGATCCGCACGGCCGGCTCCAGCGTCGGCAGGTCGGAATCGCTGCCCATGACGATCGCCACCCGGGGCGGCGGTGTGGAAGCGGACGGGGCGGGTTCGGGATCCATGGGGCGGGGGCGGCGAGGATGGCATTGTCCCGTCCCGCCGCTGCCCGGATGCGCTGGCTGACCAACCTGCGACTGGCGGGCGATGACTCGGCCCGGGCCGAGGCGGGCTGGCGCTGGCGGGTCGGTGTCGACGGCGAGGGGCGGATCGCCCGGGTGCGGCCCACGCCGCCGGGCAGTCGGGCCGGGGGCGAGGACTGGGGCGGCGACTGGCTGTCCCCGGGGGGCGTGGACCTGCAGATCAACGGCGGCCTGGGGCTGGCCTTCCCCGAACTGACCCTCGACGATCTGGCCCGCCTGGAGGCGCTGCTGGAGCTGCTGTGGAGGGACGGGGTCGACGCCATCTGTCCCACCCTGGTGACCTGCGCCCCGGAGGCCCTGCGCCGGGCCCTGGCGGTGCTGGCCGAGGCCCGGAGCCGGCACCGGCCCGGCCGCTGCCGGCTCTTGGGCGCCCACCTGGAGGGGCCGTTCCTGGCGCCGGAGCGCCGGGGCGCCCACCCGGCCCAGCACCTGCAGACCCCCAGCCGGGCCGCCCTTGAGCGGCTGATCGCCGGCTTCGCGGGCGGCCCGGAGGCCGATGTCGCCCTGGTGACCCTGGCCCCGGAGCTGGAGGGGGCCGCCGAGGTGATCGCGGCGCTGCGGGCCGCCGGCGTGGTGGTGAGCCTGGGCCACAGCGGCGCCGATGCGGCCCAGGCCCGGCGGGCCTTCGCCCAGGGGGTGGGGATGCTCACCCACAGCTTCAATGCCATGGCCGGGCTGCACCACCGCGCCCCGGGACCGGTCGGGGAGGCCCTGCTGCAGGGGGAGGTGGCCCTGGGGCTGATCGCCGACGGCGTCCACGTGGACCCCACCATGGCGGTGCTGCTGCAGCGGCTGGCGCCCCGTCAGGTGGTGATCGTCAGTGATGCCCTGGCCCCCTACGGACTGGCCGACGGCCGCCACCGCTGGGACGAGCGCGTCCTGCTGGTGGAAGACGGCAGCTGCCGGCTGGAGGACGGCACCCTGGCCGGTGTGACCCTGCCGCTGCTGGAGGGGGTGCGTCGGCTGGCCGGCTGGGGCGGCCTGGTGCCGGCGTCGATCGCCGCGGCCACCCTGGCCCCGCGGCGCCTGCTGGGGGAGCGGCAGCCGCTGGAGCAGCTGCTGCTGGGGCGGCCTCTGGCGGACACCCTGCGCTGGAGCACGGCGGCCGACGAACGCCTGGACTGGCGGCGCCCCGAAACCGTGCCCCTGGCCCCAGCTCCCTAGGATCCGGCCCACCCGAACGGCCCTGCGCCCCATGCCCCCGGAACTGCAACCCCCCGCGCCCGCCGAGGCACAGGCTGAGACGCAGGCCGAGAAGGCCGAGGTGCAGGCCTACTTCGAGAGCACCGGCTTCGAGCGCTGGAACCGCATCTACAGCGACAGCGAAGAGGTGAACCGGGTCCAGCGCAACATCCGCATCGGCCACCAGAAGACCGTGGACGCGGTGCTGGCCTGGTTGCAGCAGCAGGGCGACCTGTCGAGCCGCAGCTTCTGCGATGCCGGCTGCGGTGTCGGCAGCCTCAGCCTGCCCCTGGCGGCCCTCGGAGCCGGCTCGATCGCCGCCAGCGACCTCTCGGCGGCGATGGTGGCCGAGGCCAGCCGCCGTGCCTCCGAAGCCGGCCTGGCGTCCGAGCGGCTGAGTTTCAGCGCCTCCGACCTGGAGAGTCTCCAGGGTCGCTACGACACGGTGATCTGCCTGGATGTGTTCATCCACTACCCCCAGGCGGCCGCCGAAGCGATGGTGCGGCACCTGGCGGCCATGGCCGAGCGGCAGCTGATCGTCAGCTTCGCCCCCTACACGCCGCTTCTGGCGGTCCTCAAGCAGATCGGCCAGCTGTTCCCGGGTCCCAGCAAGACCACCCGCGCCTACACCCTGCGGGAGGACGGGATCGTGGCGGCGGCGGCCGCCGCGTGCTTCCGCCCCGTCCACCGCAGCCTCAACCAGGCGCCGTTCTACTTCTCCCGCCTGATCGCCTTTGAGCGCGACCCGGCCTGAACAGCGCCAAGCGATCGCCCGGGTGGCGCCGGAGGTCCTGGCGCAGGGGCGGTGCTGATGGGCGTTCTCATGGAGATCGGCCAGGCAGGTCGCACCTGGGCATTCCCGATTCTGTACAGCCTGTACAGGGTCTGACGGGAACCATCGAACAGCCATGCACGCGCGAACGGCCATGCACGCGCCACCCAGGTCCAAGGGCCAGCGTTCCAGCGGCACAGCACGGCGCCGATCAGCCCTTCGGCCCGCCGCTGCAGCGGTCGGTGTGATCCTGGGCGGCCGGACACTCCGCCGTCGTGCCCAGGCCTTCCGCCGCTGGGGCTTCCAGCTCCAGAACCGATCCCTCGGGGCGGTGCAGCCGCAGCCAGCGGGCCTGGAGCCGGTAGCCGCCCTCGCCCGGCAGCCCCCCGGGGCGGGCCCGCCCGCCCGGCAGATAGAGAGGATCCCCCTGCAGCGGCGCCCCGATGGCGGCGCAGTGGATGCGGATCTGATGGGGCCGTCCGCTGACGATCGCCACCTCGACCAGATCGGCGCCGCTGCCTTTCGCCAGCAGGGTGAGCTGGCTGCGGGCCGGCAGGGCGGCCGGATCGCCGGCCGCGGCCGCGCACCAGATCTCCCCGAGCGGCGGGTGGGGCTGCCGGCCGATCGCTGTGGTGATCAACAGGCTCCCGCCGGTCGCCAGTGCCAGCCGGCCCGGCACCAGCAGAGCCCGGTAGAGCTTGCGGCAGGGCGGTACTCCGTCGTCATCGCTGACCAGCGAGCCCGTGCTCTCCCGCAGCTGGGCGCTCAGCCAGGCGCGGGTGGCCGGCCGGCGGGCGCACACCAGCAGGCCGGAGGTGAAGCGCCCCAGGCGGTGCACCGGCCGCGGAACGCCGGCGGGGTCGTCGCCATGGCGGCGCTCCAGCATCCGCAGCACCGTGTGCTCCAGGAAGCCGCCCGCCGGCAGCACGGGCAGGCCACTGGGCTTGTCGATCACCAGCAGGTCGCCATCGTCGTGGATCACGCCCCAGTGGGCCGGGACGGCCGGCTCCGGCCAGGGGGGACGCTGCCAGACGAGCCGATCCCCACCGGCGAGGACCGCATCGGCCCGCAACGGCACCCCGTTGCGGCTGATCTCGCCGGCCGCCAGACGCCGTTCCCATGCCTCCGCGCTGGAGTGGGCGTAATGCCCGGCATAGAAGGCCACCACCCCCAGGCCGGCCCCGGCGGCGGGGATGCGGTCGCGGTAGGCCCAGCCGCCGTTGGGGCGGGAGGGAAGCCAGCCCGGCGGCAGGCTCAGGGGTGGGGACGGGGGGGCGTCAATCCACCAGCCCGTGCTCGAGGGCAAAGCGCACAAGCTCGGTGCGGCTGGCGGTGCCGGTCTTGATGAACAGCCGGCTGACGTACTTCTCGACGTTGCGGATCGACGTCTCCAGCCGGCGGGCGATCTCCTTGTTCATCATCCCCTCGGCCACCAGCTGCAGCACGCTCGCCTCGCGGGGGGTGAAGTCGAGCTTGACATCGCTGACGGGCTTGCGGGTGCTGCCGCCGCTGCCGGTGCCGGAGCCACCGCCGCCGCCCAGCATCGACCGGATCTCGGTGATCTGGCGGGCCATGGCGCCGATGTCGGCATCGGCGAAGCGGGCGGCCTCGGCCAGCAGCCGCTCCTGGCGACGCACCACGTTGCGCACCCGGGCCACCAGTTCGTCCGGATCGAACGGCTTGGGGATGTAGTCGTCGGCGCCGGCCTGGAAGCCAGCGATGCGATCGGCCGTCATGCCCTTGGCGGTGAGGAAGATCACCGGCGTGCCGCCGAGCCGCTCGTCGGCCCGCAGACGCTTCAGCAGGCCATAGCCGTCGCAGCGGGGCATCATCACGTCGGTGATGACGACGTCGGGCATCTGGGCCTGGGCGGCGGTCCAGCCCTCCTCGCCGTCATTGGCGGTGGTGACGGCGAACCCCTCGTCCTCCAGGTAGGCCTTGACTGCCGTGCGCAGTCCGGGTTCGTCATCGACCAGCAGCAGCCGCACCGGGGTGCTGACGGCGGCTTCGGCCCCCTCCTGCGGCCCGGACGGCTCGGGGGTGGGGCCGGCGGCGGCGGAGGGATCCTGGGTCATGGGGGAAATCTATCGACCGGGACCGAGCACCACCTGTTCCCGTTCGGGCAGGAGGCCGCTGTAGCCCAGCTGGCGGGCCACCGGACCGAGGGTGGCGGGATCCCTGCCGGCCTGCTCGGGCACGCAGACGGCCCACCACATCAGATGATCGAGGCGGTTGGCCGGGGTGATCACCCCGCCCGGATTGAGCTCGCGGATGATCAGGCGACGGGCGCTGCCCGTGATCCGCAGGGGGGCGGTGATGCTGCAGCCGATCTTGTCGGTGGCGACGGTCACCCGGTCATCGAGCTCTTCCCAGACCTGCACGCGCCACATCCCCGGCTGGGCGGGCTCGGCCACCAGCCCGTAGATGCCCACCACCTCCCGCCCCCGGTGGGTGACGCGGTCCTGCAGCACCCGGAAGCCCTTGGGCCGGCTCTCGGCGTTGCTGCGGGAGTCGTCCTGGGCGGCCGCCGGGCGGGGCAGGGCCAGGGGCCAGGCCAGCACCAGGGGGGACACCGCCAGGACGGCCGCGGAAAGCGCGGCCCCCGGACGGAGGGGGCGGGCACCGCAGGGGCGGGGACGGATCAGCATGGCCCCATGCTGACGTACCTCGACCACCACGCGAGCACCCCGTGCGATCCGGCGGTGGTGGCGGCCATGGCGCCCTGGTGGACGGCGAACGCCGCCAACCCCTCCAGCCGGCTGCACCGGCCGTCCCTGGAGGCGGGCGCGGCGGTGGACATCGCCCGCAGCCGGGTGGCCGGGGCCCTGGGCATGGCCGACGACGCGGTGATCTTCACCAGCGGCGCCACCGAAGCCAACAACCTGGCGTTGCGCGGGGTGGCCGAGGCGGCCCTGGAGCGGGGGGAACCCCGCCGCCGGCTGGTCACCCTGGCCACGGAACACCGGGCCGTGCTGGAGCCGCTGGCCTGGCTGGAGCGCCATGGGTTCCCCCTCACCGTGCTGCCGGTGGCGGCCGATGGCCTGGTGGACCCCGACCGACTGGCGGCGGCCCTGGGGCCCGACACCCTGCTGCTGTCGGTGATGGCGGCGAACAACGAGATCGGCGTGCTGCAGCCCCTGGCCGCCATCGGCGCCCTCTGCCGCGAGCGGGGCGTGCTGTTCCACTGCGACGCCGCCCAGGCGGTGGGCCATATCCCCCTCGCCATGGCCGAGCTCGGCATCGACCTGCTCAGCCTCAGCGGCCACAAGCTCTACGGACCCAAGGGGGTGGGCGCCCTGCTGCGGCGCCCGGGGGTGCCCCTGGCCCCCCAGCAGCTCGGCGGCGGCCAGGAGGGCGGCCTGCGGGGCGGCACCCTGCCGGTGCCCCTGATCGTCGGCCTCGGCGCCGCCGTGGCGGGCGCCCTGGCCGACCGGGAGGAACGGGCCGGACGGCTCGGGGCCCTGCGGGACCGGCTTTGGGAGGGGCTGGCGGCCCTGGGCGGAGTGCGCCGCAACGGCCACCCGCTCCAGTGCCTGCCCCACAGTCTCAATGTCAGCGTCGAGGGGGTGGACGGCACCCGCCTGCACCGCCAGCTGCGCCGGGTCCTGGCGGTGAGCAGCGGTTCGGCCTGCAGCCTGGGCAGCCCCTCCCACGTGCTGGCGGCCCTGGGCCTCGACCGCCGCGCCGCCGGCGCCGCGATCCGCTTCGGCCTGGGCCGGGGCACCACGACGGCGGACATCGACGTCGCCGTGGCCGCCGTGGGGGAGGCAGTGGCGACGTTGCGAGTGCCTGTCTAGCTTTCGGGCCTGTGTCCTTCCCCTGATGTCCACACCCGGCGGTCGGCAGGGGCCCCGGCTCAACTTCGGTGATGCGCTCCAGGAGGGCTGGCGGGCCTTCAGCCGCAGCCCGGGGCCCTTCGTGGGCTTCCCCCTGGTGGTGGTGGCCCTCCAGTTCCTGATCCAGCCCCTGCAGAGCCGCATCAGCAATGGCGGCGTGGCCTCCAGCGACCCCCTCGACTGGGTGCTGTACCTGATCGGGCTGACGGCGAACCTGCTGCTGAACCTCTGGTGCGCCATCGGGCTGGTGCGCGGCGCCGGCAGCGCCCTGCAGGGCGGCCACCCCTCCCTGGGGCAGCTGATGCGCTGGGACGGGGAGGTGTTCGGGCGGCTGCTGCGGGCCTGGATGCTGCTGGCGGCGGTGGTGGCCGTGCCCCTGCTCGGCCTGCTGCTGGTGGTGGGCGGCCCCCTGGCGCTGCTGGGGATCTACGCCGACCAGCTGGTGCCGTTCAGCCGCACCCTGGTGGAGGTGCTGGGGCTGAGCCTGGCGGTGGTGTTCGCCCTGCTCCTGGGGGTGCTGCTGCTGGGGGTGATCTACCTGGCGATCAACCAGAGCTTCCTCACCCAGATCGTGCTGTTCGAGCGCGCCGGCTCCCGCACCGCCATCCAGCGCGGGCGGGCCCTGGTGGATCCCAGCTGGCTGATGGTGCTGCTGCTCACCCTGATCGGCGGTCTGCTGGTGCTGCTCGGTCTGCTGGCCTGCCTGGTGGGGGCCTTCGTGGCCTGGCCCCTGGTGGTCTGCATCGCCACGGCGGCGTACCGGCAGCTGGCGCTGGCCGCCGGCGGCCCCGATCCCCTGCCGCCCCACCCCGGCCGCTGAGGGAGGGGGCCGCTGAGGGAGCTCAGCCGGCGGGCCCGGGGGCGAAGGGGCCCACCGTCAGCAGCACAAACCCGAGCACCCCCACCAGGGCCAGCAGCAGCTGGGCCACCCGGCTGACGAGCATCCCGGCCACCACCGCCAGGCCCACCAGCAGGGAGCGGCGCAGGCGGCCCAGGCCGGGCGGGCCGAGGGACGGCGGGGCGGTGATCAGCTCGCCCAGGCTGGCGCCCAGCAGAGGACCCACCAGGGCACCCAGCAGGGGCCCGCCCACCGGCAGGGCCGGCAGCAGCCCCAGCAGACCCACCACCAGCCCCACGCCGGCACCGACGTAGCTCCAGCGGGTGGCCTGCAGCCTCGCCGGGCCGAGCAGCAGGCCCAGGGCCTCGGCCCCCCAGCCCAGGAGCAGCAGCACCACGGCCAGCGCCAGGGCCGGCCAGCCGACGGCCCAGCCGACGGCCCAGCACCAGAGCAGGGCGCCCACGGGCAGCAGCGTCAGGCCGGGCGCCACCGGCAGCACGGCGCCGGGAATGGCGAGGGTCTGGATCAGCAGGGCGATCCACCAGAGCAGATCGGCGCGGTCGAGGCTGGGCAGGTGGGCCGGGGTCATGGCGGCGGGATCAGTCCAGACGACGGGCCACCCTCAGCTTGGCGGAACGGCTGCGGGGATTGGCCTGCTCCTCCTCCTCACTGGCGACCAGCGGTTTGCGGGTGAGCCGCTCCAGGCGGGGATCGCTGAGGAAGGCGGTCTTGACGCGCCGGTCCTCGAGGGAGTGGAAGCTGATCACCGCCAGCAGACCGCCGGGAACCAGCCAGTCGGGGGCCCGTTCCAGAAGGCGGTCGAGGGCGCCCAGCTCGTCGTTGACCGCGATCCGCAGGGCCTGGAAGGTGCGGGTGGCCGGGTGGATCCGGCCGTGGCGCGCCTTGGGGGGGAAGCAGCCGGCCACGGCATAGGCCAGATCGGCCGTGGTGCGGCCGCTGCCGGCCCAGGGGCGTTCGGCCACCAGGCGCCGGGCGATGCGGCGCGACAGCCGCTCCTCGCCGTAGCCGTGGATCAGGTCCGCCAGCGCCGACTCCTCCAGCCGGTCGATCAGCTCGGCGGCGGTCTCGCCGGCGTCGGGATCCATGCGCATGTCCAGGGGGCCGGGGGCGCGGAAGCTGAAGCCCCGGGCGGGTTCATCCAGCTGGGGGCTGCTGACCCCCAGATCGGCCAGCACCCCCACCAGGGGGGCGGGCGGGGTGAAGTCGGCGAAGTTGGCCGCCTCGATCCGGGCGCGATCGCCGAAGGGGGCCAGCCGCTCGGCGGCCGCGGCGCGGGCGGCGGGGTCCCGATCGAGGCCGATCAGGCGGAGCCCGGGATGGGCCGCCAGCAGCAGGGCACTGTGGCCGCCCCCGCCGAGGGTGCAGTCGAGCAGCAGCGCCTCCCCGGCATCCGCAGCCCCGTCACCGGCACCGGCTGGTTGTCCAGGCAACCCGGAGAAGGCCGCCAGCACCGAATCGGCCAGAACCGGGAGGTGGGCGAACGAAACGGCCATCTCACCTTCCTAAGATCCCGGCACTCCGTTCCTTGCGAAGGGCATGACCCAGCTCGAGACCCGCACCGAGCCGATGGTGGTCAATTTCGGCCCCCACCACCCGTCGATGCACGGGGTCCTGCGGCTCGTGGTGACCCTCGACGGCGAGGACGTGATCGACTGCGAGCCGGTGATCGGCTACCTCCATCGCGGCATGGAGAAGATCGCCGAGAACCGCACCAACGTCATGTTCGTGCCCTACGTGAGCCGCTGGGACTACGCGGCGGGCATGTTCAACGAGGCGATCACGGTCAATGCCCCGGAGAAGCTGGCCGACGTGCCGGTGCCGAAGCGCGCCAGCTACATCCGGGTGCTGATGCTGGAGCTCAACCGCATCGCCAACCACCTGCTATGGCTTGGCCCCTTCCTCGCCGATGTGGGCGCCCAGACGCCCTTCTTCTACATCTTCCGGGAGCGGGAGATGATCTACGACCTGTGGGAGGCGGCCACCGGCCAGCGGCTGATCAACAACAACTACTTCCGCATCGGCGGGGTGGCCGTCGATCTTCCCTACGGCTGGCTGGAGAAGTGCGCCGACTTCTGCGACTGGTTCGGACCCAAGATCGATGAGTACGAGAAACTGATCACCAACAACCCCATCTTCCGCAAGCGGATCGAGGGGCTGGGGGTGATCGGCAAGGAGCAGGCGATCAACTGGAGCCTCTCCGGTCCGATGCTGCGGGCCTCCGGCGTGCCCTGGGATCTGCGCAAGGTGGATCACTACGAGTGCTACGACGACTTCGAATGGTCGGTGGCCTGGGAGAAGGAAGGGGATTGCTACGCCCGCTACCGGGTGCGGATCGAGGAGATGCGCCAGTCGCTGAAGATCCTGCGCCAGGCCATCGCCATGATTCCCGGCGGCCCCACCGAGAATCTGGAGGCCCGGCGGATGGCCGAAGGCAAGAAGAGCGAGTGGTACGGCTTCGACTACCAGTACGTCGCCAAGAAGGTGGCGCCCACCTTCAAGATTCCCGATGGTGAGCTCTACTGCCGGGTGGAATCGGGCAAGGGTGAACTGGGCGTCTTCATCATGGGCAACAACGACGTCACCCCCTGGCGCTGGAAGATCCGCGCCGCCGATTTCAACAATCTCCAGATCCTCCCCCACATCCTCAAAGGGGCGAAGGTGGCCGACATCATGGCCATCCTCGGGTCGATCGACGTGATCATGGGATCGGTGGATCGGTGAGGACGGCCGGCCGGCGCTGGATCCGCCGGCTGGAACGCTGCGGCCCCCTCCTGCCGCTGGGGGCCACCGGCCTGCTGGTGCTCAAGGGGCTGCATCCTGGCCTGCCCGGCCTCAGCTGCCCCCTGCGGGCGCTCACCGGCATCCCCTGCCCCACCTGCTACCTGACCCGGGCCACGGCGGCGAGCCTGGTGGGCCGCTTCGATGACGCCGTGGGCCTGCACGCCTTCGGGCCCGTGGTCGCGGCCGGCCTGGTGATCTGGTCGCTGGCGGCCCTGCGGACGGGCCGGCTAGAGCCCCGGGCCCTGCGGGGCCGGCACCTGGTGGTCGTGGGCGTGCTGCTGCTGATCTACTGGGCCGGCCGGATGGGGCTGACCTACGGCATCGGCCTGCAGGCCTTCCCGCTCAGCTGAGCCAGGCCAACCGCTGTCCCTGGGGCCAGCACCGGCGGCACAGTGGGGCGATCGAGCCCCCTAGCGTGCAGCCCGATCGGCCCTCCCTCCTTGCTCCCGGGGCCGCCCAAGGAACTGCTTGCCCCATCCGTCCGGCACCGTCGCCCCCGTTGATCCCCAGAACCTGATTGCCCAGCCCGACTACGCCAAACAGCTTCGCCCCCTGTTACCGGACGAGGCCTTCACGCCCGATCGGGCCACCCCCGTCGTCCTCGGCCTGAATGGGGCGATCCTGCTGCTGGGCTGGGCCATGGCCCGCCAGCTGAATGTCAGCCACTGGCAGGGCCTGCTGATCTTTCTGCCCTTCGCCCTGGTGATGGGCAACGCCGTGGTGGTGCTGCTCTTCGCCACCCACGACCTGATGCACAGCAAGGCGATCCGCCAGCCCCAGCTGCGCCAGGCCGTTCAGGTGCTCGGCCTGTCCCTGGGGTGGATGCCCCCCACGCTGTGGAAAGCCGTTCACAACAGAGAGCATCACGGCAAGACGAACTCGGCGGAGGATCCGGATCGCAACTACACCCTCGAGCAACCGCGCAGCTGGGGGAAGTGGATCCAGAACCTCTTCGTGCCCTCGCTGGAAGTTCACCCGTTCTGGCTGTGGGTGGGGATGACCTCGGCCTGGGGCGTGCACGCCTTCCGCAACCTGACCTCCGTGCTGCTGTTCAACGATGGAGCCACCCGCTACCCGGTGTTCTCCTTCCAGGTGAGCCGCCGGGAGCGGCGCCGGATCGCCATCGAACTGGCCGCCGTCGTGGCGGTCCACCTGGCCATCATCGGCTTCATCGGCCTGCGGCCGATCCCGCTGCTTCTCGGCTATTTCCTGCCGATCTGGATCGGCTACAGCGTCGTGATTGCCTATATCTACACCAATCACATGGGCTGCCAGCTCACAGAAACGAACGATCCCCTGATCAACAGCATCTCACTGAAGATGCCTGGCATCGTCGACACACTTCACCTCAACTTCTCCTACCACACCGAACACCACATCTTTCCCGGGATGAATCCGGCCTACTACCCCCAGGTGCGGGCTCTGCTACTGAAGCGCTATCCCCACCGCTTCAATCTCCTGGGGGCACGCGAAGCCTGGCAGCTGCTGATGCGGACTCCAAGGCATTACGTGGATGCCACCACCTTCGCCAGCAGCTGCGGCACCATCACCCGGCCCTGTCCCCTCAGCTGAGCACTCCCCGGTGATAGGCGGCGTTCTGGATGTAGAAGGTGGCCACCGGCACTGCCACCAGGGAGGCCAGGCCGCAGGTGAAGATCGACACCACCAGCACCAGCAGCCAGGCCAGCAGTTCGATGCCGGCGAAGACGCGGCCCTGGGGGGATCCGTAGACGGCCTGGAACGAGGAGGAAAAGGCCTCGGGGATGGGGTTGTCGGTGAGGAACACCCTGTTGACGTAGATCGGCATCACCAGGGTGACGGCGATGCCCGGCAGGATGCAGAGGACGAAACCGATAGCGGCCACCACGGTGAACAGCGCCCCCGCCAGGAGGTAGCGGACCGGCCGGAGCAGGAGCACCCGCAGGGCGCCTTCGGTGTCGATGATCTCGCCGCTGGCGTAGTGCATCGCCGGAACCGCCACGAACAGCACCCCCACCAGGTTGGAGAGGATCGTGAAGGGCAGCTGGACCAGGTTGCCGAGCACCGCCGCCAGGCTGGCCGCGGCCTCCGCACCGGCGGCGCCGCTGGAGAGGCCCACCCCCAGGGCGGTGAGGGCCAGGGAGGCCACGACGCCGATGACGGCGATGACGATCGTCACCACCCAGATCAGCAGGATGGTGGGGATGTGGGCCAGAAAGGCGGCCCAGGCCTTGGAGATGCTGGGCGGCTCGTAGGCGATCGCGGCGGCCAAGGGAAGGGTTCGTACTGGGCGGAACCTAGGGGCGTTCCAGGAGGCCAGCAACGGCTTCGGGCCTGCCGGTGGCTGAGGGGGGCGCCAGCATGGGCCGAGGAGCGCCCCCGCGGCGCCATGGAGGTTGCATGTCCCCATCGGACCCGGCGGACTGGCTGCTGCTCTGCCGCACGGTGCGCTTCGGCGACACCGATGCCGCCGGGGTCATGCATTTCCACCAGCTGCTGCGCTGGTGCCATGTGGCCTACGAGGAAAGCCTGGAACGGTTCGGCGTGGCTCCCGGCGCCGTCTTTCCCGGGCCGGGCCGGACACCGGCCGTGGCCCTGCCGATCGTGCACGTCAGCGCCGACTACCGGCGCCCCCTGTCCTGCGGCGATCCCCTGACGATCGAGCTGCTGCCCCTGCAGCTCGACGGCGGCAGCTTCGAGGTGCGCTATCGCTTCCTCCAAAACGGCCAGGAGGCGGCCACAGGGCTGACCCGGCATCGGGCCATCGACGCGGCCAGCCGCCGGCGGACGGACCTGCCCGCCAGCGTCGTGCAATGGCTGGAGGCCAGTCGGACGGGCCCCTAGCGGCGGTGCATCCCGGCCCAGGCGAGGGCGGCCAGCTGCAGCGGCAGCAGCGCCGCCATCAGGGCCAGGGGGTGCAGTCCATCGTGGGGCGTGGCCGCCAGGGCCAGGAAGCTGACCAGCCCGCCTCCCGCCAGCAGGACGAGGGCGAGCCTTCTTGGCTTTGCCCCGGCCGGCCGGAGCACGGGCATCAGAACCACTCCCGGGTGGCGTCGATGTACTGGGCCTGGAACTCTTCGGTGGACTTGGTGAGGTAGATGACGCCTTCGATCACCCCGATGATTCCCATCACCGAAGCGCCGAAGCCGCAGGTGAGCACCGTGACCAGCAGCATGATCAGCCCGGCTTTGCTGTAGCCCAGAACGAATTTGTGGATGCCCAGCGACCCCAGGAAGATGGCCAGCAGCCCCGCCGCCAGCTTCTTGTTGCTGGTCTCAACCTGTTGACTTTCGGTCATCGCGACAGGGGCGGTTCAGAAGGCTTCTAGCGAGTCCAGCCACCACTGCCAACGTCCCCGTTCCCATTTGCCCGCGGCGGTCGGCGCCAGCGAGGGGCAGAGGTGCCAGCTCCGGGGCCGCTCGGCGGGGGGCCAGGCGGCCGTGATCTCCTGCAGCAGCCCCAGCAGTTCCGCCCCTTCCCCCACCCGCCGCGGCCGCACCAGGGCCACCAGCCGTTCCCCCCACTCCGGATCGGGCCGGGCCAGCAGCAGCACCGCCGCCAGGTCCGCCCCCCGCTGCGCCGCCTCGGCCTGCAGCCGGTCCTCCAGCCGCTCCGGGAACACCGTCTCACCGCCGCTGTGCAGGGCCCCATCGAGACGGCCGAGCAACTCCAGCCCCTCGGGCCCGATCCGGCCGCCGTCGCCGCTGCGCCACCAGCCGGCCGGCTGCAGCGGCAGGGGTTGCAGCCGGCCCGCCACCAGCCGGCCGGGGCTGAGGCGGGCGCAGCGCACCTCCACGGCCCCGGTGGCGCCATCGAGGCGCAGGGCCACATCCGGCAGCGGCGAGCCACAGCCCGGGGCACCGGCCAGGAAGCGCTGCGGCGACAGGGCGCACACCATGGCGGCGGTCTCGGTGGCGCCGTAGCAGGGGGCCAGGGGCAGGCCGCCGCGGCGGGCGGCGGCCGCCAGCGGGGCCGGAAGGGCGGCCCCCCCGACCCAGATCAGGGCGCAGCCGGCCAGCCAGGCGCTGGCGGCGGGGCAGGCCATCAGCCGGGCCAGCTGGGTGGGCACCAGCGACAGCAGCACGGGTCGACCCCGGGGCAGGGGACAGGCCTCGGGCAGGAGCGCCGGCCGGCGCAGCAGCGACGGGGCCAGCCAGCGCAGTTCCCCCCCCCAGCGGCGGGCCCGCACCAGCGGCAGCAGGCCGCTGACGTGGTGCAGGGGCAGGGGGTCGAGATGGAGGCAGGAGGCCGGCTCCAGGCCCAGGCCCTCCACCCAGGCGGCGGTGGCGTCGGCGGAAGCCTCGAGATGGGCCAGGGGCTGCAGACACCAGTGGCGCCCGCCGCTGCTGCCGCCGCTGCCCACCACCACGGCGGCCCCGAACCGTGCCAGGTCCGCCAGTTCCTCCGGGGCGCCGCCGAGGGCCGCGGCCAGCTCCCCATGTTGCCCCGGCCCCGCCAGGGCCACCAGCCGATGGCGCTCCCAGGCCTGCTCCAGGTGGGCCGCCGCCGCTTCCGGGTCGGCCCGGGCGGCATCGAGCAGCAGGGGCGCCCAGGGGGGATCGGCCACGGGGTCTCGGCGGAGCGCCACGGGCAGGCGGCGCTGTGGGGGCACGGTAGGGCTGGTGAGGGGCGGGGGCGCTGCCCCGGCTCAGGCCGCCGCCGCCCAGACCCGCTCGGGGTCCGGATCGAACAGGGGGCCGGCGGGGGACCAGTCGGGGGCCAGGCCGGGGGCCACCGGCGTCGCCCCCCGCCATTGCAGGGCCGCCAGGTGGGCCGTCCAGCGGGCGCCGATGCCGGTCTCGAAGCCGGTGCTGACCATCAGCCGGGGCACCCCCCGGCCCAGCTGGGCCAGCAGGGGCCGGGGATCCCCGTCCTGGGACGGACGCCGCACCTGCCAGCCCGCCCAGCTCCGCCGCAGCTCGGGCCGCTGCCGCAGGGATTCATCCAGGGCCACCGGAATCCGCAGGGCCAGCGCCTCGAGGCCCTCCTGGTCGTCGGCGGGGAGGGGCTGCTCCAGCCACTCCAGCCGCGGCTCCCGCCCCAGCCGCTCCGCCCAGGCAGCGGCGGTGGCCCGGTCCCAGCCGCCGTTGGCATCGAGCCGCAGGCGGCCGTGGGCCGGCAGGCGCTCCAGCAGCCGCTCCAGCAGGCGCCGCTCCAGCCCATCGGACGCCGCCGCCACCTTCCACTTGAAGGTGAGGGGGCCTGCGGGGGCGGCGAGCCCCCGCTCCAGCCCGTCGATCATGGCGTCGCCGGCGGGAAGCAGCCAGGCCGATGGCGGAGCGGCCAGCCATCCACCGGCCGCCGCACCCACCTCGGCATCGATCTCCGCCAGGGCACCCCCCAGGGCGAAGGCCAGGCTGGGCGGCAGGGCGGGCAGGCTGCGCTCCAGATCGTTGCGCTTCACGGCGGGGCCGAGGCCCTCCAGCACGGCGGCCACGGCGGCGGTCTCGCCAGGGTCGAGCGGGGCCGCCTCGCCCCAGCCGACGCCGCCGCCGTCGGGGCCCTGCAACCGCAGCAGCCAGCCCCGCTTGGCCGCCAACGCGCCCGCGGCCGTCTGCAGCGGCCTGGGCAGCCGGAAGGCGAAGGGCCGGATCTGCAGGGCCAGCCGCGCCCCAGGCCCCCCCGCGGCCGCGCCGGTGCTCACCGGCCCGCCAGCGCCGTCAGCCAGGGGCCCAGGGCCAGGCCGCAGGCGAGCCCCAGGCCGTTGAAGGCCTGGAAGCGCAGAGCCAGGAACTTGCTGCCGACGATGCGCTCCGGCCGGTGGTGCTCGTCGCCGAGGAGCCGGATCAGGGCGCGGGCCGGCGGCAGGCCGATGGCCCCCAGCAGGGCGGTGAGGGGCCACCAGCCCAGCAGCACAGGCGCCCACTGCAGGGCCAGGGCGGTGGCCACGAACCAGGGCACCAGGGCCGCGGCCCGCTGGCTGCCGAGGCGCACCACCGGCGAGCGCTTGCCGTGGGCGGCGTCCTCGTCCACCTGGTGGAAATGGGAGCAGAACAGCACCAGGGTGGTGGCCACCGCCGGTCCGCTGCCCAGCAGCAGGGCGGCCCCCCAGGGCACCCCGCCCGCCCCCTCCCCGGCCGGGGCCAGGGCCAGCAGGGCGGCGGCGGTGGCGCAGGGGCCGAAGGCCAGCCAGCAGAGGGGTTCCCCCAGGCCCCGGTAGCCGAGGCGGAACGGAGGCCCCTGATAGAGGTAACCCAGGCCGCAGCAGAGCAGCACCAGCAGCAGCACCACGGCGCTGCTGCGCAGGGCCACCAGGGCCATCAGGGCCAGCCCGACCACCAGGCAGCCATTGGCCAGAGCGAGCACCCGGTCCCGCCGGCCGGTGAGGTTGACCACCGAATGGGGCTTGCCGTGGGTATCCACGCCCGTGTCGGCATCGAAGACGTCGTTGGCGAGGTTCTCCCAGGCCAGCAGCAGCACGGCCGCCAGCAGAAACAGCAGCAGCTGCTCGGGCCGCAGGCCCAGACCCTGGCCCAGCCGCCAGCCCGCCGCCAGCAACACCGGCATCACCGCCACGGCGTACATGGGCCACTTGACGGCGGCGCGCCAGAGGCGGCCGCGGGAAGAGGCCTCAGAGGCGGCGCCACCCCCCGCGGCGTAACGGCTTGCGACGACCTGTGGCTCAGACATGGGGGCCGCGGGCGTTGGGCGGGGAAAGGCCCATACATTTGAGCAGCCTTCCGCCCCGGTCCCGCGGCCCCTTGGTGCAGGCCCCTGCCACCTTCTCCGCGCTGCTCTCGGCAGCCACCGCCGCCAGCCGGCGTCTGGAGGAGGAGGGAGTGCTCAGCCTGGCCCTGCCGATGGTCGCCCTCGACCCCCTCGTGGCCCTGACCCACCTGGGCAGCGGCGGCGACTTCCGCTTCCTCTGGGACGGCGCTCCGGGGCTCAGCATCGCCGCTACCGGCCTGTGCAACAGCCTGGAGCTGAGCGGGCCGCGGCGCTTCGAGCTGGCCCAGCGCTTCAGCAGCCTCAGCCTCAGCCGCCTGGCCCGGGAACCGGCTCCCTGCCCGGCCCTGGCCCGGCCCCGGGTGCTGCTGGCCTTCGCCTTCTTCGAGAGCCCCCTGCACCCCGGCACCGGGGCGGCGGGTGTGAAGGCGGTCCTGCCCACCTGGCAGCTGAGCCGCCAGGGCCGCCACTGCTGGCTGCGGCTGCAGCGCAGCCTGGGGGGCGACGTCACGGCCCGCAGCGTGGCCGAGGAACTCTGGGACACCCGCCAGCGGCTCGAGGCCCTGGCCGGGCGCGACCCTTCCGGAACAGTCCACGGCCATCCGGTGGGCATCGCCCACGGCTCCCACTGGCATGCGGGCTACCGCTCCGCCCTCGACAGGGCCCTGGAGCTGGTGGAGCGGGGCGAGCTGCAGAAGCTGGTGCTGGCGGTGCGCCA
Source organism: Synechococcus sp. UW140 (assembly GCA_943369315.1). Classification (GTDB taxonomy): domain Bacteria; phylum Cyanobacteriota; class Cyanobacteriia; order PCC-6307; family Cyanobiaceae; genus Cyanobium. The sequence goes on along the minus strand of CALRMW020000006.1, from coordinate 96,737 downwards.
GCACCTGTTGCTCGATGGTCCCCTCGATCCCCTCAGCCTGCTGTCGCACCTGCGTCGCAGCCAGCCCGGCAGCTGCCGCTTCCTCTGGCAGCAGTCGGAGCGGGAAGCGCTGGTGGGGGCCTCGCCGGAACGGCTGCTCACCCTGCGGCAGGGCCAGCTGCGCAGCGACGCCCTGGCCGGTACCGCCCCGCTGGGGGAGCCGGCCGACGACCTGCTCCAGTCGCGCAAGGACCGGCACGAGCATGAGCTGGTGGTGGAGACCATCACCGCCGTGCTGCAGAAGGCGGGCCTCGATCCGCGGCGGCCGCGGCGGCCGCGGCTGGCCCGCCACGGCTCTCTTGTGCACCTGCACACCCCGATCACGGCGTCACTGCGGGGTCAGGCCCCGCTCACCCTGGCCGAAGCCCTCCACCCCACCCCGGCGGTGGCGGGCCTGCCCCGGCGCGAGGCGATGGCCTGGCTGCGCAGCCTGGAGCCGTTCGAGCGGGGGCACTACGCCGCCCCGATCGGCTGGATCGACACCGAGGGCGACACGGACCTGCGGGTGGCGATCCGCAGCGGCACCCTGCGGGGCCGGCAGCTGGAGCTGACCGCCGGGGCGGGGCTGGTGCGGGGCTCCCACCCCGAACGGGAGCTGCAGGAGGTGGCGCTCAAGCTCGGGGTGCTGCAGCAGCAGCTCAACCTGCCGGTGGCGGCCGGCTTCGGCTGAGCCGGGCAGGCCTCAGCCGGCCAGCAGGCGCTCGATCACCTGATCGGCCAGGGGCCGGCGGCCCAGCCGCTCCACCTCCCGCACGCCGGTGGGGCTGGTGACGTTGATCTCGCTGAGCCGGCCGTCGATGACGTCGATGCCGACGAAGAACAGCCCCTCGGCCCGCAGCACCGGCGCCAGCTCGGCGCAGATGCGCCGCTCGGCGTCGGTGAGGTCGGCGGCGACGGGGGCGCCCCCAAGGGCCAGGTTGCTGCGGAATTCCCCCGCCTTTGGCAACCGGTTCACGGCGCCGAGGGGCTCCCCGTCCACCAGCAGGATCCGCTTGTCGCCGGCGGTGACCGCGGGCAGAAAGGCCTGGACCATCACGGGCAAGGTCTCCTGGAGGGTGACCAGCTCCAGCAGGGACCGCAGCCCGGGGGCCGCCGCCGTGGTCCGCACCACCCCCTGGCCGGCCCGGCCCGCCAGGGGCTTGAGCACCACCTCCTCATGGCCGGCGGCGAAGGCGGCCAGCTGCTCCACCCGGGCGCTCACCAGCGATGGGGCCATCAGATGGCTGAAGCGCAGGGCACCCAGCTTCTCGTTCCAGGACCGCAGGGCGGCCGGGCGGTTGAGAACGCCCACCCCGAAGGGCTCGGCCAGCTCCAGCAACTGGGTGGCGTAGAGATAGGCCTCATCGACCGGCGGATCCTTGCGCATCCAGATCCAGCGGAAGTGATCCAGGGGCAGCTCGCGGGGCTCGCCGGCCTCGACCCAGGGATCGGGCACGCTCCAGCCTTCCGCGGTGGCGGCCATCTCCGCCAGTTGCACCGGCTGGGCCCAGGCCCGGGGCCGGTGACGGCCGTTGTCAGAAGCGGCGCTGGAGAGATCGGCCTGGGTGCAGAACCACACCGCAAGACCGGCCCGCTGGGCCGCCTGCATCAGGGCCACGCTCGAGTCCTTGGCCGGCCGCAGGCGTGTGATCGGATCGACCACGAACAGCTGGGCGTCCCGATCGCGGCTCACGCGCTCAGACGCAGGATGGGGCCCAGCTCACCGGCCGTGTTGAGCTTGGCGAGCTCGACATAGCCGCCGATGGCGATGCCGTCGATGAAGATCTGGGGAACGCTGGTGCGCCCGCCGGAGCGCTTCATCATCACCTCCTTGTTGATCTCGTCGTCGTCGATGATGAATTCGTTGTAGGTGACCCCGAGCCTGTCCAGCAGACCCTTGGCCCGGATGCAGTCAGGGGAGAACCGATAGGTGTAGATCTCCACCTTGGCCGGTGGCTTCACCTCCACGGCGTCCTGCCAGGATGGCTCTGGGGGGACTCCTGGGATCTCCATCCGGTCACTCATGGGGCATTTTCGCGCAGCTTAAGGGGATCGTCCATGTCCCACCAGATCCGCCCGTGCGGATCCGCACAGGCCCGGCATCCTGGAGCCTGATCTCCCGGCGGAGCATGGTCCGTCGGCTCGATGCCCCCCCGTCCCCCTTCGCCCCAGCAGATCCGCAACGCCCTGCAGGTGGGGTTCGCCGGGTTCCTCGCAGCCGGCATCCACGCAGCGGCCGGACCGGACGTCAATGCGATCGACGGCTTCTATGTGGTCTACGGCGCCGCCCGGAGCCTGCTGCCCACACCGGAGGCGTCGCGGGAGGCGGCCTGGGCGCGGATCGTGGGAACGGTGTTCGGAGGCGCCGTGGTGGTGCTGCTCACCCAGGCCCTGCACAACTGGCTCGCGATCGGGATCGGCTACGTCCTCATCCAGCTGCTGGGACGCCGGCTGGGGCTGAGTCCGGCCACGCTGATGAACGCGGTGATCATGACCGTGCTGATCCTGGCGGTTCCCGCCCATGAGCGGATGGGGGGCTGGTATGTCGTCGACAGGACCGGCTGGCACCTGCTGGGGCTGCTGCTGGGCATGGCCGTCGAACGCCTCTTCTGGTTCCGCTCACCGCTGCAACGCCTGGAGGACAGTGAACGGGGTCTGCTGGGCCGGATCGAGGCCCTGCTGGCTGGAACGTCCCACGACGGGGCGGAGGAACTGATCAGCGCCTACGGCGCCCACTGCGCCGTGCGCAGCACCGTGCTGCGCAGCCCCCAGGCCCAGGGCCTGGCGAGTGAGCGGATGCAGCAGCGGCACGAGGCGCTCGAGCAGGCCCTGCGCCACGCGGTCGCCATGGTCCGGGTGCCGGCCGTGCTGCGCTCCATCGACGCCGACACCTGCCGCGAGGCCCTGCTCCGGTTGCGCAGCCTGGCGGCAGCGCCATGACAGCTCCGGGACGATCGGTCGTGATCGTGCGCAACGGGGCGGTCCTGGCGCTGGTGGTGGCCGCCTGCAACCATCTGGCGCTTCCGGAGGGCCTGTTCCTGGCCCTCGGGGTGCTCACGATTCTCGAGACCGACCTCGGCGGCGGCGTGCTGGCTGGGCGGGAGCGGATCATCGGCACCCTGCTGGGACTGCTCGCCGTGGTGATCGGTGCGGGGATCCTGGGCGGCCTGTCCAGCGCCCTCGGCGTGTTCGTGGGACTGACCCTGGTGCGGCTGTTCGGGTTCGCCGCCGGTCTGACCAGCGGCTTCGTGGTGGGCGGGCACATGGTGGCGGGCAGCCTGATGAACCACGGCGACGCCTGGTGGCACTACGGGTTCTGGCGCACGGTGATGACGATCCTGGGCGTGATCCTGGGGGTTCTGGTGTCGCGGCAGATCTACAGCCAGCGGTCTTCCAGCGCCTGGCAGGCCTCCTGTGACGGCTGGCTGCTCGATCTGGCCCGCTTCCTGGAAGGCCTGCCGGACATGGCCGAGCCGGAACAACGCTTCGCGGCCCTGCGGGAACGCCGCAATGCCCTGCGCCGCCAGCTGCCCCAGCTGGCGGCGGAACGGACGCTGATCCACGGCCAGCCGGACGAGGCGGTGCTGCGGGCCCAGCAGCAGCTGCAGCACGGCAGCACGGTGATGAGCGCGGCGCGGGATCTCTGCCTGCTGCTCAAGGAGGAGGCCCCGGCGGCCTGGGTGCCGCCCGGGCTGGTCCCGCGGCTGCTGGAGGACGGCCGGACCCGGATCGAGGTTCTCATCGAGGGACGGGACGCCCCTGACGCGGTGGCGGACCTGGGCCGCTGCCGGGACCTGCTGAGCGCGGCGCTGCCGGAGCCGCCGCCCCAGGACGACCGGACCCAGCTGCTGATCGCCAGTCGGCTGCTGCTGCTCGCGGATGCCCTGATCCGGCTGCCCCGGTCCCCGAAGCCCCCGGGACGGCCGGAGGAGGGGCGCTGATAGGGTCGAGCCATCGCCGGATTCGCTTCCCCTTGCTGGATCTCACCGACTTCAAGCGCGACCTCTCCGAGCTCACCGACCGCCTGGGCCATGCCCAGGACTGTCTTTGACGTACCGGCCCTGAAAGCACGCCAGCGGGACCTGGAGCAGCTGGCCTCCCAGCCCGACTTCTGGGACGACCAGCAGCAGGCCCAGAAGCAGATGCGCCAGCTGGATGAGGTGAAGGCCCAGCTGGAGCAGCTGCAGCAATGGCAGGCGGCGATCGACGACGCCCGCGCCACCCTGGAGCTGTACGACCTCGAGCCCGATGAGGAGCTCCTCGGCGAAGCCAACGGCGGCCTGCAGAACCTCAAGGGGGCCCTCGACCGCTGGGAGCTGGAGCGCCTGCTGAGCGGCCCCTACGACAAGGAGGGGGCGGTGATCTCGATCAATGCCGGTGCCGGCGGCACCGACGCCCAGGACTGGGCCCTGATGCTGATGCGGATGTACACCCGCTGGGCCGAAGACCACGGCATGAAGGTGACCGTGGACGAGCTCTCGGAAGGGGAGGAGGCGGGCATCAAGAGCTGCACGATCGAGATCGACGGCCGCTACGCCTACGGCTACCTGCGCAACGAGAAGGGCACCCACCGCCTGGTGCGGATCTCGCCGTTCAACGCCAATGACAAGCGCCAGACCAGCTTCGCCGGGGTGGAGGTGATGCCCAAGCTCGAGGAGGAGGTGAAGCTCGACATCCCCGAGAAGGACCTGGAGATCACCACCTCCCGTTCGGGCGGCGCCGGCGGCCAGAACGTCAACAAGGTGGAGACGGCCGTGCGGATCCTGCACATCCCCACGGGCCTGGCGGTGCGCTGCACCCAGGAGCGCTCCCAGCTCCAGAACAAGGAGAAGGCCATGGCCCTGCTGATGGCCAAGCTGCTGGTGATCGCCCAGGAGCAGCGGGCGGCCGAGATCGCCGACATCCGCGGCGACATCGTCGAGGCGGCCTGGGGCAACCAGATCCGCAACTACGTGTTCCATCCGTACCAGATGGTCAAGGACCTGCGCACCGCCCAGGAGACCACCGACGTGCAGGGGGTGATGGACGGGGATCTGGATCCCTTCATCCAGTCGCTGCTGCGCCAGGGTGTGGAGATCGCCGCCGACGCGGCCGCCTGATCCCCACCGCAGCGCCCCCCATGCCCGAGCGCCCCAGCCCCCAGCCCACCCCCACCGCCGAGGCCGGGGGCGAGAACCCGAGCTTCGTGAAGCTGGCCATGCGCAACATGGTGCGCAAGGGCCGCCAGAGCCTGCTGCACTTCGGTCTGACCGCCCTGGGCCTGAGCGGTTTCCTGCTGCTGATCGCCTGGCTGGGGCGGCCCAGCCTGCCCGGATGACCACGCCTGAGATCGACCTGGCCTTCAGCCTGGAGCCCGGGGCCGCCGCTGAAGCCTCGCCCCCGGAGCCCCTGGCGGACCCCGCCGTGGCCGAGGCGCTCTGGTGCTCCCACCTCGGCGCCTGGCTGGCCCAGCTGCGGCCGGAGCTGCCGGCCCCCCTACGCGCCGCGGGCTACAGCCTGGGGTTGGAGCTCACTGGCGACGCCACGATCGCCGAGCTCAACCAGGCCTGGCGCCAGCACAGCGGCCCCACCGACGTGCTGGCCTTCGCCGCCCAGGAGGAGGCGCCACCGGCCCCTGCGGGGGCGGAGCCGGACTGGCTGGAGCTGGGCGACATCGTCATCTCCCTCGACACGGCGCGCCGGCAGGCCGAGGCGGCCGGCCACGGCCTCCGGGAGGAGCTGCTGTTCCTGGCCAGCCACGGCCTGCTGCACCTCCTGGGCTGGGATCACCCCGATGACGACAGCCTGGAGGCGATGCTGGCCCGGCAGACGGCCCTGCTGGCGGCGTCCCCCTCCTGACAGGGGCTGTTCCCAGCGGTCATCGGCGGTAGGGTGCCGCTTGTCCCTCCAACGGCGGTGCGATGCCGATGCTCGTTCCCGAGGAACATCCGCCGGCCCTCCGCGAAGTGACCAGCGACGTGACCAACGACGTGCACCGCCGCGGCAGGCGCCTGAGGGTGGGGGCGTGGAAGGTGGCGGGCGACCTGCCGGCGAGCTTCCGCTACGCCGCCCAGGGCCTGGCCTACGGCTTCGCCAGCCAGCGCAACTTCCGTATCCATGTGTTCACCGGCGCCGTGGTGTTCGGCCTGGGGCTGTGGCTGCGCCTGGCCGCCGACCGCCTGGCGGTGCTGGTGCTCACGGTGGCGGCGGTGCTGGTGCTGGAGCTGCTGAACACCGCCACCGAAGCGGTGGTGGATCTGGCCATCGGCCGCCAGTTCCACCCCCTGGCCCGCATCGCCAAGGACTGCGCCGCCGCCGCCGTGCTCGTCGCCGCCCTCTCGTCGCTGCTGATCGCCCTGCTGCTGCTCGTGCCCCCCCTGCTGATCCGCCTCGGCGCCTAGACCGTCCCCATGCTCCTGGTCCTCGACAACTACGACAGCTTCACCTTCAACCTGGTCCAGTACCTGGGTGAACTGGCCGCCGACCACCCCCTCGCCGCCGAGGTGCGGGTGGAACGCAACGACGCCCTCGACCTGGAGCAGATCCGGGCCCTCGACCCGGCGGCGATCCTCATCTCCCCCGGCCCCGGCGATCCGGACCAGGCCGGGGTCTGCCTGGAGGTGCTGCGGGACCTGGGGCCCACCGTGCCGGTGCTGGGGGTGTGCCTGGGTCACCAGTGCCTGGCCCAGGTGTTCGGGGGACGGGTGGTGCGGGCCGGCGAGCTGATGCACGGCAAGACCTCACCGGTGCACCACCGGGGCGCCGGGGTGTTCGAGGGCCTGCCCGAGCCCCTCACCGCCACCCGCTACCACAGCCTGATCGCCGAGCGGGAGACCCTGCCCGACTGCCTGGAGATCACCGCCTGGCTGGAGGACGGCACGATCATGGGCCTGCAGCACCGCGAGCACCAGCACCTGCAGGGGGTGCAGTTCCACCCAGAGAGCGTGCTCACCCAGGCCGGTCACCAGCTGCTGGCCAATTTCCTGCGCCAGGCCTCCCACTGCTAGTTTCGCGCCACATCCCGGGCCCGGTGGGGCCAGACGCGACTCCATGGTTCACCCCACCACCCGGTCCGCGACAGCGCTGGCCGGATCCGCGACAGCGCTGACCGGATCCGCGACCGCGTTGCGCAGAACCACCAGCACGGCCCTGCGCCTGGGCGCGGGTGTGGTCCTGGCGACCTCACTCACCCTGCCGCTGCCGGCCCTGGCCCAGAAGGGCGGCGGCGTCTCGATCACCCATCTCGGGCACAGCGCCCTGCTGATCCAGGGGGGCGGCGCCCGGGTGCTGGTCAACCCGTTCCAGGCCGTCGGCTGCGCCGCCGGCCTTCCCGTGCCCCGCGTCAGCGCCGATGTGATCCTGGCCAGCAGCCTGCTCAAGGATGAGGGCGCCCAGGTGGCCAGCGGCAAGTTCCTGGTGAAGCCAGGCTCCTACCGGCTGGCCGGCCTGCAGATCGAGGGCATCGCCGCTCCCCACGACCGGGTGGGCGGCCGCCGCTTCGGCAACGCCACCCTCTGGCGCTGGCGCCAGGGCGGCCTCGACATCGCCCACCTCGGTGGCACCGCCGGCCGCCTCGGCCCCGCCGACCGGGTGCTGCTGGGACGCCCTGATGTGCTGATCATCGGCGTGGGCGGCGGCGGCAAGGTCTACACCGGCCCGGAGGCGGCCGAGGTGGCCCGGGAGCTGCAGGCCCGGCGGGTGATTCCAGTGCAGTACACCACCGGCAAGCCCCCGGCCGGCTGCGACCAGGGGTCGGTGGAGCCGTTCCTGAAGGCGATGGTGGGGGCCACGGTGCGCCGCAGCGGCCGCACCATTTCGCTGGTGCCACCCCTCGGGGATGGGGTGGTGGTGGAGGTGATGCGCTGAGGCCGGCACCGGCGCTCGCGCCTCACCCCAGCCCGTCGATCCGGCGGTAGGCCTCCCAGAAGCGCTCCATCTGCTCACCGGTGCCGAGGCTGACCCGCAGGGAGCCGTCAATCAGCGGCTTGCCGGCCATCGAGCGCACGAGGATGCCGGCCTGGCGCAGGTCGGCCTCCACCGCCTCAGCTGAGCGGCGCGGCCAGAGCAGCAGGTAGTTGCCGCCGGCGGCATGGTGGCGCACACCGGCCTGGCGCAGCTGGGTCACGAGCCGGTCGCGGGCGCGCAGCACCTCGGCCACATAGGCGTCCACATAGGCCTGGTCGGCCAGGGCGGCATGGGCGGCGGTGACCGCAAAGCTGTTGACGTCGTAGGGCCCGCAGACCCGGCCCACCCGCTCCACCAGCGCCGGCGCGCCGATGGCGAAGCCGATGCGAAGGCCCGCCAGGCCGGCCGTCTTGGCCAGGGAGCGCAGCACCAGCAGGTTGGGGGCCACGGCGAAATCGGCGACGGGCAGCACACTGTCGCCCGTGAAGGCCTCGTAGAGCTCATCGACCACCACCAGGGTGTCCGGCGCCGCCGCCGCCAGCTCCAGGATCCGCTCGGGAGCCAGCCGGGTACCGGTGGGGTTGTTGGGGTTGCAGATCAGCAGGATCCGTGGGGCGCCCGCCGCCGTACCCGGGGCCTCCAGGGCCGCCCGGATCGCCTCGAGCGGGAAGCCGAAATCCGGCAGGTGGTAGGGAATCGCCTCGAGCGCCATGCCCTGCATGCGGGCACAGGGCGTGTAGTAGCCGAAGGTGGGGCTGGTGGTCAGCAACCGGTCGCCCGGCGAGCCGAAGGTCTGGAAGACGGCATGGATGGCCGCGTCCACGCCGTTGAACAGGCCGATGTGGGCCGGCGTCAGGCCCCGGCCCCCCAGCGAGCGCACCACCGCCTCCCGCAGGCCGTCGTATTCCGGGTAGATGGCGTAGTGATCGGCCGGGATGGCGCGGATCGCCTCCACCACCCGGGGGCTGGGCCCGACGGTGTTCTCGTTGAAGTCGAGCCGCAGCAGGCCGCGGCGCCCCTCCAGGGGGGCGCTGTAGGCCGTGAGGGTCTCCACCTCCGGCCGGGCCCGGGGGCAGGGGGGAACGGCCGGGCTCTCGCCTGGTGTGGGGCTGGTCACGGCGGCGGAGCTCAGATCGCTGCGACTGCCATCCTGCAGCGGAGCCCTACCGTCTGTGCAGGACGATCTGGAATCCGGTGGCGGGAGCGGAGCTGGCCCTGAGGGCCCTGGAGCGGGGCGATCTGCGGTTCATCCACGACCAGGTGAACAACCGCAGCGTGATGGCCTACTGGTTCGAGGAGCCCTACGAGTCGTTCGATGAGCTTGAAGAGCTCTACAACCGCCACATCCACGACAACGCCGAGCGTCGCTTCGTGGTGGAGAACGGGGCCAGGGAGCTGATCGGCCTGGTGGAGCTGATCGAGATCGACTACATCCACCGCCGGGCGGAATTCCAGATCATCATCGCCCCGGGGCACCAGGGCAAGGGCTACGCCAGGTTCTGCATTCACAAGGCCCTCGATTACTCCTTCACCATCCTGAATCTCCACAAGATCTACCTGTCCGTGGCCGTGGACAACGAAAAGGCCCTGCACCTCTATCAGCAGTGCGGCTTCGTCGAAGAGGGCCATCTGGTGGGCGAGTTCTTCATCGAAGGCCAGTACCGTGACGTCAAACGCATGTACATCCTTCAGGAGGATTATCTGGCCAGAATGCCGAAAGACTGAAGCCCGAAGCGGCGCAGCGGCGCGGCGGCCATGGGCGACTGGGAAAGCCCCGGTGGCCGTAGGCGACCGGAGAGGGCATGCGTGCGGGTGTCCAGCTCCTGCGGGAGCTCAGAGAATCCCTGAAGCCGCAATCGTGGCCGTCGAGATGTCGAGTTTCAACGCCAGCTGATTGGCGACCTTGGCACCAAGCCACACACCACCGGTATGGCCCAGCTCACGGGGAGTGGGAGGAACACCAAAAACGTCTTCGCTGGTACCGGGAAGGCGGGTGGTGATGCCATCGAATTGGCAGTGCCCACCCAGGTAGACCCGGCTCACCGAGTTATCCACCATCGCCTGCCACAGGCTGTCGTAGCTCAGGGTGAGTAGTTCCCGCGGCCGCTGCGTGCGGGGATCCATGTTGCGACCATCGAACTCATCGGAGACGAATTCGAAGCGCACATCATCCAGGCCGCTGCCGCCGAGATCGAAGCTGCTGACACCCCTCTCCACCAGGAACAGCCGCAGCAGCTGGAAGGCTGCCGCCCCGAAAGTGGCATGGCCGGAGGGGTAGGCGGGAAAATCCGGCGTCAGCCCCGTGCCGGCACCATTGGTGTCCGGACGCCCCAGGGGCAGCCGGTTGGGGTCGGCGACCCCGTTCCCGACAACGGCCTCGCGGATTCCCACCGCCGGGCGCCACATCATGTGGGTCGGGGCGTACTTGTAGTGCCAGGCATCGATGCCCGCATCGGCCATGGCCACGGCCGCGCCAGCGATGACACCCAGTTCATCCAGCTCCTCGAGCTGGCCGGGATTGCGTTCCTCGATGGAGTCAAGAACCGTCAGCACCACCTGCAGGTAGAGGCGGGGTGGGGTTCCGAGCTCCTGGGGGCCGTCGTAACCCCAGGCGATGCCGATGACCTCTTCGGCGAGGGTCCGGAAGGCCGGGTCGCCGGGGGCGCGGTTGATCTCACCCTTGGCAGCGACTCTCCCGAAGTCATCGCGATAGTGCTGGGTGGAGGTGACGGTGTCGGCGTCGAGGCGACCTGGCGGCGGCGGGAAATCCATCACCCGGGCCGCGACCAGTGGTGTGGTGCTTCCCCAGACGCCACCCAGATAGCCCTGGGTCGGCTGGGTGGGTGGCGCCTTGTGGTTGTAGGCCGTGCCGTCAGGCGTGTACGCGGCGCGCGCCTTGTTCCGATCGTCGATGCCGAGCTGATGGACGGCCGTGCCGTAGGCCCTGCCGGCCATCTCCACCGGCGTCCTGGCAGGACCGATCTCGAAGGAGTCGAGCCAGTTGCCCCAGGCCGGCTCCAGCATGGAGGCCTGGCTGGGGTAGCGAAGCCGGAGCACCTGGTGACAGGCGGCCGCGGCGGCCAGATCCCTCTCCTTCGGGCTGGGGAAGGGGAGGAGGCCGGCGGGAATGGGAAGGCTGAGCAGCTTCGTGGCGGAGCCAGCGACCACAGACCTGACGTCATGCAGAGCCGCCAGGGCCATCCCGAGGGCCCGAGCCGTGAGAAAGGGGCCCCTCTGGTCACTGCAGGACAGGGAATTCGTGTGATCCCTGCGAACACACTCCAGGCTCATGTCAATCCAGAACCGTGTTCTGATCCCACCTGCCGTCATGGTCCTCTGTCCGTGAGGGGCCCCCTGAGTGTGAAGAGGACGATCAAAATGACCTGGACCCGCGATCACGCTCTCCGGTCATGTCGATGGAGGCTGGATGTCATCACGGTGACAGGCCGATGGCCAGGCCCTGAACATTCCCGTGAACCATCAGCGGCGGTGCTGATGAACCAGACCGTTGTGCACCGGTGGCTCGATCGCCACCGACCCATCCGCCACCGGCCCAGCCACCACCGACTCGGCGCGGGTCTGCCCAGCCGCGCGGGCCATCGGCGGGGTGGCCGGCAACGGCTTCGGACGGCTCTGGGAGGTCCACCAGTCGAAGCCCAGCCCCGGGAACATGGCCACCCGGCGGGCCATGGCATGGAAGAACACATAGGTGGCCAGCAGCCGCCGGAGGGATCCGAAGCGGGATTCCCGGATCGCTTCGATCCCATCGTCGCTGGGGAGACGGATGCCGTTGCCGCAGCCCCCATGGATCGGGCTGGGGATCACCAGGGCCGCGTGAAAGCGCTCGGCGGCGATGCAGGGATCGGAACTCAGGGCGACGATGTCGGGGCCGGCGCCCAGATGGCGGAGGCCATCGGCCTGCCGTGCCGCCTGGATCACCGCATCGGCGTGGGCGCGCTGTCGCTGGCTGCAGCGGCCGTCGGGGACGCCCAGGAACAGCAGCGTGCCGCGCACCAGCCGATGGGCATAGCCGTTGAGCAGGGAATCGATCGGATCAGCGCCATGCACATCGAGGGCCGTGAGGCCATAGCTCAGGGCGAAGAGCTTGCTGACGTAGTTGCTGAGCAACTGGTGCAGCCCCTCGGCCTCGCCGATCACAAGGGTGCGCCGGCCGGTACGGGCCAGGGGCTGGCGCCCCTGCAGGAACCTCAGGCCCAGGGTCCAGCACCAGGGACCCAGGAGATAGAGGGCGACATCGGCGGGCAGGCTCAGGGCCAGCAAAAGGGCCCCCATCCCGTGGCCTTCGGCAAGGCCGGCCAGAGGCAGCAGGGCCAGGGTGACGCCCCGGAACAGCGGCATCCCCCATCCCAGGCTGCCAAGCACATAGAGCGCGTGGATCAGCCAGGCGGTCGGGGTCTCCAGGACATGCCAGGCCCATTGCCGTCCCTCCCGCACCAGCCGGCGGGAGACGGCGCTGGGGTGGGGCTGCCCCCCTTCGTCGGCACCGATGATCTCGCGGACATCGTTGACCAGGAGCTGGTCCTCCATGGTCTCCAGAGCCAGCAAGGCCTCGGGTCGCAGCCGCAGTCCCAGGGGGCGCTGCTCTGGGAAGGCCTGCTGGACCTGGCGGCAGAGGCAGAACAGCAGCTCGGTGAGGGTCTGGTGCATGGCCGCCACCGTGGCGGTGGCCGCCTCGGAGGTGCGGCGTCCCGCGGCTGTGGTGAACAGGCGATGGCGGAAGGCCTGATCGGGCCCCTCGGTGCCGTCGGGGGCTTCGGGAGCCAGCGACGGAGACCCCGGAAGGCTGGCCGGATCGCCGATGACCAGGAACACCTCCTGGATCACGGCCTCATGCACCAGCCGATCGCAGGCGTCCAGCACCTGCCGGCAGGGGGTGCTCTGGCCGGAATCGCTGAGCACCAGCACGATCGACTGGCGGGACAAATTCAGGGACGATGGGTCGCGGTGCAGCTGCTGGAGCACGGAGCTGGCGGCGAGCGTCCTCACGTTGAGCATGGGCATGAGCCCTTCCAGATCCCGTGCGAAATGGGCACCCAGCCAGAGGTTGTTCTCGATGCCCGTGACCAGGAGGTCCACATGGCTGGACCGGGCCAGGGCTGGATCCTGCCCCTCACGGGCGAGCGACGCCTGCTTTTCGGTCAGTCGCGTCGCCGTGGCGATCAGACACCGGGCCAGGGCCTTGGCACTGGCGCGATTGGCCGAGCGGGGATTGATCCAGTCGTCCTGGATCCTGGACAGCAAGCCGGGGATGGCCGCAAGGTCCGCGCCGACCGGGTCCAGGCGCAGGCGGCCGTGCCTGGATGGGGCCCCCGCGGATCCGGGGCCGTCGCTGGAGAGTTGGCGACGGCGGCGGATCTCCTCAAGGGTCAGCTCACGCTCCTGCGACAGCGAGTGGATGGTGACGTCCGTGGAGGAAAGAACGGCGATCTCGCCGGCGATGGGATCCAGATCGATGCGGTGGCAGCCGGGTCGGCCCGCCAGCACCGCCTCCACCGCGGCCGGTTCGGAGGCATAGAGGGCCACGGCGCCGGGTCCATCGAAGCCGATGCTGATCGACTGCCCCTGGCTGCAGAGCACAACCCGGTCGGGCCAGGTCGAGGAGATCACGACCAGTCCGAAGCGGCCCCGACCGCAGGCCATGAACTGGCGGGCCGCCGCAAAGGGGTCGTTGTGCAGGAACGCGCCGATGGCCGCGCGGATCCATCGTTGGGTCCTCGAAGAGGTGTAACGCCGTAGCCGGGGATCGGCCTCCAGCCGCTGCTGGATCCGCAGGGTCAGTTCCTCGAGCACCTCGGGGTGATCGAGGCAGGCGTCTTGGCGGGAGGCGATCTGATCCTGGAAGGCGGCTTCGAAGCCGGTGGCCCAGGGCGCGAACGCGTCGGTGGCAGGGGCGGTGGCGGGCTCCGCCAGAAGGCGCAGGGAAGCCAGCCGCACGGAGGCAAACCAGTCGCCCTTGCAGATCAGCAGATCCATCAGCCCGGCAATCGTCGGCGAAGCGCCGGTCGCCGGATGGCCGCAGCGGAGGGCAACAGCCAGCCAGGCCCCCAGTTCGTTGACCTCCGCCTCGGTGCCGAACAGGGTGAAGCCTTCGAGGTCTCCGTCGTGGGCGATGCGGTGCTGCACCGCCTGCCAGTCACTCACCCAGCGTCCCTGCAGCCTGGACCAGAGACGGCGGCGCTGGGGCGGGGACCATTGGTGCCAGTGGGACGCAAGGTTGCCGGGGGCTCCGCTGGAACCGGAGCCGTAATGCCAGGCGGCGATCAGCCCGGAGGGCAGCGTTCGTCGGCCCGTCCGCAGGGCACGGTGTCCGGCACGGCGGAGGCCGCGCTCCAGCGATCGGGTGAGGTGGCCGCGCTTGCCGTTGGCCATCCCGTGCCCGACGAAGCCGATCCGGCCCTTCCGATCCCGCACCAGCACCAGACCGGCTCCCGCGGGGGCTCCCCGGGTTTCCATCTCCAGGCCCATGGCCCGGAAGCGGTCGATCGCAGGCGGCGACAACAGCTCGCCCCGCGCAGACGGATCGGCCGCACTGATGAAGCCGAAGTTGCCGCAGTGGAAGCAGGCGGCCCGGCCGCTCCTGATCGCCTGCCAGTCGGTGCGTGAGGCCAGCAGCAGCGCGCCGTTGGCCGCCGCCACGCTGACCAGCAGGGCCCGGACAAGGGCGGAGCCATCGGCGGGCAAGGCCAGCAGGCCGCCCCAGGCCAGGGCGAAGGCCAGCAGGTTGAGCAGCAGACCGCCGCCGGCCTTCAGTCGCACCCGCCAGGGTGTCGGGTCCCCGACCGCCACCCAGGGCAGAGACCGCACCCCACCGTCGGCCGGACCGATCGGCCCCAGGGGCGCCAGGGTCCGGAGGACCTCCCCAGGGGAGCGATGCTCCAGGAGGTTGACCACGGCCAGGGCGGCGCCGTCGCTGTCGACCATGGCCCGCAGCAGCCCATGGCCCGCTCCGTGGAGGAGCTCCGCCGAGCACCAGCTCAGCCGGATCAGGGAAGACAGCAGAAGCGACCAGGCGGTGACCTGGCCCGACGACCCGGCGACCCCCAGGGCGAGCAGCTCCGGCCAGCAGCAACCGACCCACCCAGGCGTCCCAACTGGCACGGGCCACCGACGCCGAGCATGGAGGACGAGGCAGGTCATGACAGGCGAGCCAATCCACTGGGGCCACTGTCCGGGGATCGCTCCCGGCGTGTGTTGATCCCCGTCGCCTCCATGAGGAAGATCGGTGCCACCCAGCTGTCACCTGGATGACAAGCCGGGGAAACCATGGGAAGGTGGCGTCGCCGTCGGAGGGTGATGGGGGGCTTCGAGGCCAGTGAGTTGAGGTCCTTCCCACTGTTCGCGGGACTGGAGATCAAGCAGCTGGAGAGCCTTCTCTGCGAGCACAGGACCCTGCTGGTGCCAGCGCAGCATCAGCTGGTCTTCGAAGGTGACTGGAACGATGGATTGTTCCTGATCCGCTCAGGGGTGGTGAAGGTCCGACGCCTCACCCTGCAGGGGGAGGAGGTGGTGATCGCGCTGATGGGCGCAGGAGAAATGTTCGGCGAGCTGGCGATGCTGCTCGGGAACAGTCGGCGGTCCGCCGATGTGGTGGCGCTCACCCCGCTCGAGGTGGTGAAACTGCGCTGGAAAACGGTCCAGGACGAGCTGGATCGCTCAACGGACTTCGCCCTGGAGATGGCCCGGCTGCAGGCACGGCGACTGCTCAGCCTGGGGCGACGCTTCAGCCTGCGGGGCGAGGATGCCTCCACCCGCGTCCTGGCAACCCTGCTGGAGCTGGCCTTCTGCAGCGGCTACGGCAACGATCCGCTCGCCCCGATTCCCGACCTGAAGCAGACGGAGATCGCCACGATCGCCGGCCTGGCCCGGGGGACCACCTCCCGGATCCTCACCCAGCTCCGATCCCGGGGAACCATCGTCGAGACGGCCGAGGGGCTGCGACTGGCGAATCTCGAACCGCTGCGGCGGAGGGGACTGCTGGAAGCCTGACGAACCCGTGGTGACACCCGATTCAGGGTGGCCGGAAAGACAGAACGTCCACGGAAAAAAGTCACGACGGCTAAGATCGCCCCCAACAATCGGCACGTTTCAGCGTTGGCCGCAGGCCCGAGCAGGGCGATGAATCAGCGATGGGCACAAGCGTGAAACCTGTCAAGCGTCCACCGGAACGGCGTCAGGTCACGGTGCTGTTCTGTGACCTGGTCAACTCCACGACCCTGGCGGAGCAACTCGACCCCGAGGAGCTGATGGAGCTGGTCGAGTCTTACTATGCCATTTGTGATGACATTGTGTCCTCACACAGTGGCTACATGGCCCAGTATCTGGGTGATGGCATTTTGGCGTACTTCGGCTATCCCGATGCCTCGGAAGAGGCGGCCCCCAATGCCGTCAGAGCCGGTCTGCGGCTGCGGGAAGCGATCCGGCGCCTCCCGTCGCCCACCTGCAGCCCCCTGCGCTGCCGCATCGGCATCGCCACGGGATCTGTGGTGGCCACCAGCATCCGGGACATCGAGACGCCACACAAGGCCGGGCTGATGATGGGGAAAACCCCGAATCTGGCCGCCAGGCTGCAATCGGAAGCAGGTCCCAATCAGATCCTGGTGTCGGAGAGCACCCATCGGATCACACGGGAGTTGTTCCATCACCAGAGTCTTGGCGTCAAGGAACTGAAGGGCTTCAATCAGGCCATGCAGGTCTATGCGGTGCTCGATGAAACCGACGTCTCCTGCCGTTCCCAGGCCCGCTGGAAAACGAGCGATCTGCCCCTGATCGGCCGCCAGCAGGAGATGGAGCTGCTGCTGAAGGCATGGCAAACCACCTCGGGAGGGCAGGGCCAGCTGGTGCTGCTCCAGGGGGAAGCCGGGATCGGCAAGTCCCATCTCGTCGGTGAACTGAAGCGATCCCTGCTGGATCAGGGCCATCGCCAGATGAGCTGGTACTGCGGCCCGAACACGAGGGAAAGCACCCTGCATCCCATCGCCGAGCAGATCAACAAGGCCGCCGGCTTCGAGAAGGGCGAAGCCGATGGAAGCCGCCAGGAGAAGCTGGCCCGCATGATGGAGCGCTACGGCGCCACCGAAGCCAGCAGCCTGGAGGTTCTGGCCGATCTCATCGGCCTGCGCGGTGGGGATCGATCAGCGCTGGACGGACTGACCCCCGAGAAGAAACGGCAGATTCGGCTGGACACCCTGCTGGCGATGATCCAGGCCTGGAGCGATGGTCAGCCGAGCCTGATCGTCGTGGAAGATCTGCACTGGATCGATCCCACAACCCTGGAGCTGCTCGATCGTCTGATCACCGCAGCCCATCAGCAGCCCCTGATGGTTCTGGCCACGGCGCGGCCCGAATTCAAGGCGCCCTGGCCATCGAGCGACAACTGCGCCCATCTCAACCTCAAACGGCTGGACCGCACGGCGTCCGAATTGATCTGCTCCTGCCTGAACGCCGATGAAGCGCTCTCCCCCCAACTGACCAGGCGCATCGTCGAACGCTGCGATGGGATTCCCCTGTTCGTGGAAGAAACGACGAAATCGATGCTCGAGCAGCTGCGTGCCAACGGCTCCAGCGGCGGGGATGGCACCGACCCCATCCCGGAAACGCTGCAGGACTCCCTGGCCGCCCGCCTCGATCGACTCGGGCCGGCCCGAAGGCTGGCCAGCATCGCGGCGGTCATCGGCAGAAGCTTCACCTACGAACTGCTGGAGGCCGTCTCCAGCCAGCCGGAGGCGGTGTTGCGGGAGCAGATGGATGATCTGCTGCTGTCCGGGCTTCTGCAGTTCTCTGATCAGACCGCCGGTGAGGCCTATGAGTTCAAACATGCACTGATTCGCGATACGGCCTACGAAACGATGCTGAAGCGGGAGCGACAGACCCTTCACGAACAGATCGCCGAGACACTCTCGGCTCAGTTTCATGAGCTCATCGATGCGGAACCCCAGCTGCTGGCCCATCACTTCACCCGCGCCGGTTCCTTCGAGCAGGCCATCCCCCACTGGATCAGTGCGGGGCGTCGATCCGCTGAAATGGCTTCCCATGAAGAAGCCGTGCAGCACTTCCAGACGGCCCTGGATCTTCTGCGCCACGAAGCCTGTCATCAGGAGGGTCTGCCCGTCTCCCTGGAGCTGACGCTGCTGCTGGGCCTGGCCATGAGCCTGGCGGGATCCCGCAGCTACTCGGCGCCGGAAGTGGGCCAGATCCTGGAGGAGTCCCGGACGCTCGCAGAGCGTCTGGGGGACAGCCAGTCGTCCTTTGCGATCCTGCGGGGAATCTGCAATTTCTGCATCGTCTCCTGCGATCTGGACAACGCCGAGCGCTCGGCGGGCCAGTGCATCCAGCTATGGGACCAGGGCCGGAATCCCATCCACGGCATCGAAGCCCATTTCTCCATCGGATACGTCCATTACGTCAAGGGATCGATGGCCCTGGCGCGCCAGCATCTGAGCCAAAGCATTGATCTTTACCATCTGCACGAGGGCTGGGATCTCAGCTTTCCCTCCACCCATGATCCGATGACCGGCTCGCTGACGGCCCTCGCCATGGTGGAGCAGGCCTGCGGGGATCCGGATCAGGTGACCGCCACCCTCGAACAGGCGCGGCGGCATGCCGCACGCCTGGGCAGGAACTACGAAACGGTTTACACGATGAGCCATGAACTGCTGATTCATGTGCTGCAGGGTCGCTACCTCGAGGCCATCACCCTCAGCGATACCATCCTGAGGATCTCCGATGCCTATGGCTACCTGACCTGGCGCGCCATTGCCAAGGTGTACAAAGGGGTCGCCCTGGCGCAGGCTGGCCAGGCCGAGCCGGGGGGCGAGGCCCTGTCGATCGCGATGGAAGGCATGCGGGAACAGCAGCGCCTGGGTGTGATGACACTGGAGGGGTTTCGGCTGGCGGAAATTGCCACGCTCCACTCTCTGGCTGGCTCCGCGCCCGAGGCCTTCGCGACCATTCAGGCTGCGGAGGATGCGGTCAGACGCTCGGGTGAGGCCTACTTCATGCCCCTGGTCCATGTCCGCAAAGCGGACGTGATCGCCAGAGCCAAGGGCCATGACGAGCCAGCCGTGATGGAGGCCCTGGACCAGGCCCTCGCCATGGCCAGGGCCCAGGGGGCCACGAGCTTCGAGACCATGATCAACGAGAAGAAACAGCTCTACGCCCGGGAACGGATCGGGGGATCCGCGCTGTAACCCGCGTGCAGGATGCCACTCAGCGTTTCAGCCCAAGGGCCTGTCGCGCCAGAGAAACGGACAGGCCGGCCCACTGGATCGAGGCATCCGCCATGTCGGCTGTCAGGGACATGCAGGCCATGGGGATGGTGGTGAGATCACGGAGCAGGGTGCCGCCGGCCGTTGGCGCAGCACCATTGGCTTCCGCCAGAACGGAGGAGCTCACCATACGCAGATCGGAACTGAGGGAATAACTGGAGCCCAACCCCGCAAGCTCGATGAAGTCACCATCGCGCTTGTGTTCCCCCAGGCCGAGCTGGTTGACCAGGGGCAGGCCAGCATGATTGAAGATCTGGATTCGGAAGTGGCCGAGACCCCAGAATCTGAGCTGGCGAACGTTCTCCGACTGCCAGACCGTCTCCAGCAGGGCCTGATGGTCGGAATAGGCTGGATCAACACTGCTTCTCGTCTGCTTGAGGCTGTTGATGGCCAGCTTCGGAGACAGGAAGGTGAAGCCATGGACCAGCTCCGCGATGCGGTTCAGGAAAGCTCCCGAGCTGGCCGCCGCAGGGCCAGGCCATGACGGCCCGATCCCAGCCCCTGCCTCGGCTGCAGCCCGGTCAAGAACCGGGGCGTCCTGAAGGTCGGACGCCTCCCCATCGAGCAGGGCATCCGCCTGGAACTTGGGGTCCGCCTGGATGCGAATGATGGGCAGCATCTGCTCATGGCTGTCACGTCCATAGCGCATGTAGGTGGGAACACTGATCCCCATCGAGTCCGTATCCTCACCGAACAGCTCTCCGGAGAGGGAGTCGCGGGACGGGGGGTGAGACGAGCCCTGCGGGCGGGAATCCAGGCAATCGAATCGGCCCACAAGCTTGGAAAGCCCGATCACCTCTCGACCCGTGATCGCCGAACGAATGTTGTCAACACAGATGAATGGGTAGACCCAGCAGATCTTGTCTGGGAATCCATTGTTGAAGCGAAGAACGGGGAACGAGAAAAAGACTTCGTGCTGTCGGGTGGAGCGCTCGGGGTGGAAGCTGCCAGACCGCATGTCTGGATAGAAGAGGACCCCAAGAACAACGAAAGGCCCTCCAAAACCGGCCCCGACCAGCGGCAGGGAGGACAGCGGCCAGTAGGTGAAGGAGTTGGATGCTGGGTTGAGGTAGCGCGAGCAGAAGCTCTCCAGGGCGCCTGTCTCGGCCTTGAGCTTGAAGTAGTGCGACTGGATACCCGTGAAGAGGTAAGGGGGGGCCTCCTGCTGGCCATCCAGTGGATTATCGAGATAGGGAAGATCGTTCACAAATGCAGATGCGACTGGTCCCGAAAGGCGTCGACTCACCCTACTCGCAGAACACAACCTGATTCCTCCAGCAGAGGACCTCCGTAGAGGTTCGCGGGCGATTGAAAACCCGGAGCGACGTGGCCCTGGAGGACATGCCCGACGATCGCCGTTGCCGTCGCACCGGTGACGGTATAGCCATCCGGTGTCTGGATGCGGAGGGAGCGGGAGCGTCGCCAGAGATCCTCTGCTTCCACCACAAGGGTGAAGCCGGAGCGCTGCCGTTGTGCCGCGGAGGGGGCCTCGGGCCAGCCCTGGCTGAGAAGATCGAGCAGCCGCTGTCCCAGGGCCGACTGGTGAACAGGGGCCATGCTGGAGCCGGCCCGGTAGGCGAACTGAACGGGCCAATCCGCCTGGGCATACACCTCCAGCGTGGAGATGCCATGGGTGACCTGGCTGATGAAGACATCCGGCCAGTTGACGGCGACCGCCTTCCGCAGACCAGCGCCGAAGTCGAAGCAGCGCGACAGCGACCCCGCAGGCAAGGTGATGGGTGTGCCGTTCCTGCGCACCGTGACGGTGGAACCGGTGAGTCCCATCAGGCTGCGGAACGTGCCCCGTGACATCACATCAGGGGCGGAAAGGGCCAGACGCAGAGCGACCGCCTCAGGGAACCTGGCCCGGGCCATCGCCAGGAGACAATCCGACGCCACGATCGAAAAGCCGATCCCTGGCATCAGCATCACTCCGTTGCCGGCGGCCCGATCACCCTGATCCATCGCCTGCTGAAACACGGGCCATTCCCCGGCCAGATCGAGATAATGGGTACGTGTACGAATGCAGGCGGCGATCATCGGCAGGGCCGTGCGCTGGAAGGGACCAGCCGCATGCAGCACCACATGAACCGTGTCGAGGGCAGCCTCGATCCGCGCAGGATCATCGAGGGAAAACGCACGGAACTCCAGATTCCATCGGCGAGCCATGTCCGCCAGCCTGGCGGCATTCCGGCCAGCCAGCACCACATCGATCCCCTGCTCCTGAAGGCAGCGGGTCAGCAGGCGACCGCTGAACCCGGTGGCGCCATAGAGCAGGACGCGACCGGGAGGATGGACGACACCGTTGCCAGGAGATTCAGGCATCAGGTCGTCCGGTTGAACACCCAGGGAACCAGATCCTCGATGAAATCCTTATCCTGCGACTTCGGCAGGTGGCCATAGGCCCTGGTGAATTCGTGGCGCGCGGCACCCGCCAGGGACTCCGCCACCATGCGCGCATAGTCCAGGGAACCCTTGCTGACCATGAGATCCGCAAGCCAGGCCACGGCTTCAGCGGTGCGCTCCTCGCGACGCAGATTCATGAAGTGGTCGAGCTGTTGGCGTTCACTCGCATTGCACTGGTCACGGGCATGAATCAAGAGCAGGGTGTGCTTGGCTTCGAACAGATCCCCCCGCGGCTCTTTGCCGTAGGAAGGTTCGGAGGAGAAGTTCAGCAGATCATCCTGGATCTGAAAGGTGGCACCGAGAAAGAAACCGAAGCGGACAACGGCATCCGGGTCCACAAGGCCATGGGTTCCGAGCAGCATCCCCACCTGGGCCGGCCAGATGGTGGCCATCCATGCCGTCTTCTTAAGAACCATGGTGAGATAGTCAGCCGTGGTGATGTCATGGCGATGGTCCTGCCTCCAGCCGATATCCAGCGCCTGCCCTTCCGCCGTTTCCCGGGCCATCCGTCGCGTCACGTCAAGAATTCTTCGGGCAAAAAGGCCGCCGCGACTGCCGACATGGTCGAGCAGGGGCCCGAAGGCCATCAGCAACATGGCATCACCGGCGTTGATCGCCAGCGGCACACCATGGAGGGCATGCAAGGTGGGAAGACCTCGGCGCTCCACACTTTCATCCTGGATGTCGTCATGAATGAGCAGGGCATTGTGCAGAATCTCCACCGCACCGGCGAAGGGGATGGCGTCTTCCAGCCGTCCCCCGAAGGCCCGCGCATTGGCCATGCAGATGCACGGCCGCATCATCTTGCCGCCACGGCTCGGATAATCGGCCAGGAGGTCATGGAGATAAGGAGCCCGGGGTTGGCTCGTGAGATAGCGCTCCACATACTCACGAATGAGCGTCCCATAGGACTCAAGCAGTGGCTGGATCGTTCTGGTCATGAACCCCACGCACCACCAGGGCCACGGCCTGCACTAACCCGGCTCACCGCCATCGTCGACTCCAGTGCCCGCAGCAGAATCCCGCCGCTCCTGCGGGCGTTCACGCTCCCCGCGACGCTGATCAACCTCCTGCAGCAGGACATCCATGGCATCAAAGTAGGTGTTGGCCATGTCCCGTCCGAGCTGGATCATGCGACTGGTCAGGGCTCCAAGGTCGCGGGAGGCATCGGCAGCGCCACGGGGTGTCTGCTGGCTGTAGCGCTCAGCGGCGTCGTGACCCTGACGAAAGTTCTCCCCGATGACCTGATAGGCCGTTCGTATGGTGTCTTCAACGGTGTCGGTGATGCGCCGGCCGCCCAGCTGCGGCCCGCGCTCTGACCAGCCGCTCCGGAAGGGCGTCTCACGCTCAAGTGGGGGACGCTGCCAACGGCCATCCGGGGTTGCCTCCTGCTCCATTCCCGGCTGAGTATCTGGAAGCTGGGGATCCGGCAACTGAAAATCAGGCGGCTGGGAATCGGGCATCGCCACGCTCGTACCTTAGCGGGGATTGTATACCGAATGATTCAAGGATGATCGTATCCGTGAATCTCAGCCAATGGGGGTGAAGCAGAAAGGGCATGGGCGGCCAGCCGCCCGGAGATCACGGCGGCTTCGGTGCATCCCTCGTTGAACCCACAGTCGGTCCAGTCTCCGGCGATGGTCAGGTTGTCGTAGGTGGGATCCAGCGGAGAAATCCGATGCTTCAGACTTCCTGGCAGCGCCAGTACATAGCGGTCGCTCGGGTTGACGTTCGCCCGCCAGTACTGGCTCAGGAATCGCTGCTCACCCCGGAGCTCCCCGGCAGCCTCCGGCAGACCGGGATCGGCCAGCAGCTCCCAGCGGAAGGCTCCCGCGGCGTCATAGGCCCGCGGCCACAGGACCGAGCCGGGGTTGCGCAGAAAGGCCACGGCGTTCTCCCTGACCTCATCTGTCCGCCGGAGCGGATAGTGGCTGTCGGAATCAGCCGGCGGCACAGGCGGATCCCTGAGCACGCCGCAGAAGTAGATGGCGGTAGCGGGAGGCCGCGCCCACGCCTCTTCAGGAATGACATGGGCCATGTCACACCAGGTGTCAAAGGGCTTATCGAAGGCAGAGACGATGTAGGGAGGACCCTGCCAGCCCAGCTGGGAGAGATCCTCCTGCAGCCAGATCTGAAAGGCCTGCGTCGCCGTGGTCTTCACCTTCTCCACCATGGTGGCCCAGCGCTGATCCCTGGCCAGGATCTGGGGGCAGACATGGGGGACGGCGCCGATGCTCACACCCAGAACCACGGCATCGAAGTCACGCTTCACCTCGAGGCGGCGCCTGGAGGTGAACGAGCCATCCCAGTGCGACTCGAAATCCCGCTGTTCGACACGGAGGCGATCACCGTCGACCAGCTGCTCGAAATCCGGCTGCGATGGCCAGCAGGGGCGATGGCCGACGCTGATCAAGGGGTCATAGTCGCGATTCCCGTGGATCTCTGCCTGCACATCAAAGTCGAGGGCTTCCACATGGCTGCGATCGGCGGGCTGGATGGGTGGCCCCGCAGGGATCTGAACATTGGTGAGCTTGTGGAAGAACTTGAAACGCACCCCCCGGCGACGCAGCAAGGCATACAGGGGGGCAAACACCACATCACCCATGCCCGCCCGCAGGCGCCAGAACAGGGAGCCTCGATAACCGAAGAACATGCGCAGGGAGCCCCGGATCGCCTGACCGGCCGCGAGGGCCGGCTTGCTGGAATCGCCGTCCTCGTAGGCCAGGGCAAGGTCATAAAGGCCGACCACAAAAGGAGAGCGCACGGCCCGCTCCGAAGCTCCATTCAGGCGGAGCCATTCCCTGCATTCGTAGTGATCAATCGAATCCAGTCCCCTGGGGTCACGCAGCAGGTTGAATCGAAAACTGCCCACGATGATCGCCAGCACGAGATCGACGATCTCCCAGATGTAGCGCTTGGGGTGATCCGAGAGCCATCGCTCTTCCAGCCAGGATCGGATGGAGGCGTTCAGCTCCTCAACGAAGCGGATCAGGGGGGCTTCCATGGGGAGCGGCAGGATCCGCAGGGCACTGCTCAGCAGACCGAGCCCCTCCACGATCAGGGCCGCTCCGGTGAACGTGCCCCCCGCCAGCCAGCCGGCCATGGCCTCGAACAGGTCCCCTGGCTGGCTGACATCACGGGGCTCCGTCGACGTGCTCACCTCCACATCCAGGATCAGGGTGCGCAGCATGGCAATGGCCTGCTGCAGATACCCCGCCATGGAATAGGCGGCGCCGGGTTCCAGGGGATCCCCCGGGAGGCCTGGCCTGGGTGGGAACTGCGCCGCCCACTTCTGCCAGCCAGCGGATCCTGCCCTTGCGAACAGGCCCACATCCATTTCCGGCAGAAAGGCGTCCTGCCAGGGGCCGAACGGTGACCCCTCCGGCGACGCCTCCAGGGCGGAGTAGCACTCCCGCATCATCCGGAAGGAATTCTCATAGAAGCCCAGCCAGACATGCAGTCCGTGCTCCTCGACCCGACCGGACGGACCACGGCCCGACGCCCCCTTGCCCCCCAGCCTCCACCCCTGCTGGTAAACGGTGACGGCGTAGTGGCCGTTGTGCTCAGGTCTGGAGAGTTCGTAGGCCGCGGTCATGGCGCCACAGCCACCGCCGATGATCACGACTCTGACCGGCTCTCCTCTGACCGGCTCTCCCACGACCATCCGGATCCATCAGCCGCCGTGCCGGCAAACGCTACCGGACCTTTCCGCTGGCCTCACATCCGCTCCAGGGTGGGAATGCCGAGCAGGCCCAGGCCCTGCTTGAGGGTGTCGGCGCTGAGCCTGCAGAGCGCCAGCCGTGATCCACGGGCGGGCTCCTCGGCCCTGAGCACCGGCACCTGGTCGTAGAAGCGGTTGAACAGCTGGCAGAGCTCGAACAGGTAGCTGCACAGCCGGTTGGGCAGCAGCTCCTCCTCCACCTCCTGGATAACGGCGTCGAACTGCAGCAGCTGGCGGACCAGCGCCCACTCCTGGGGCTCGCTGAAGCCCAGCACCTCAGGGACCTGGCCGTCGTCGCCGCCCTTGCGGGCGATCCCAGCGATCCGCACCACCGCATAGAGCAGATAGGGGGCGGTGTTGCCGCTGAGGGCCAGCATGCGATCGAAGCTGAACTGGTAGTTGGTGATCCGGTTGGTGCTCAGGTCGGCGTACTTGACCGCCGCCAGGCCCACGGTGGTGGCGACCTCGGTGATGAAGGTCTCCTCCTCCACGCGCCCCTCCTCCGCCAGGCGGCGGCGCAGGTCGGCTTCGCAGCGCTCCACCGCCTCATCCAGCAGCTCCCTGAGCCGCACCGTGTCGCCGGCGCGGGTCTTGAGCTTCTTGCCGTCCTCCCCCTGCACCAGCCCGAAGGGCACGTGCTCCAGCCGCCCGCCCTCGGGGATCCAGCCGGCGCGGCGGGCCACCTGAAACACCCCGGCGAAATGGCTGGCCTGGCCGGCGTCGGTGACGTAGATCACCCGGCGGGCGCCGTCGCCGTCGGGGGGCGCGGCGAAGCGGTAGCGGATGGCGGCCAGATCGGTGGTGGCGTAGTTGAAGCCGCCGTCGCTCTTGCGTACGATCACCGGCGGCGCCTGGCTCGCCGTGCCGTTCTCCGCCTCGAGGAACACGCACTGGGCGCCCCCGTCACTGACCAGCAGGCCGGCGGCGGCCAGATCGGCCACCACCGCCTCCAGGTAGGGGTTGTAGAAGGATTCGCCGCGCTCGTCGAGGCGGATGTCGAGGCGGTCGTAAAGGCGCTGGAACTCGCGGCGCGACTGGTCGCACAGAAGCTGCCAGGCCCGGCGGGACACCGGATCGCCCCCCTGCAGCTTCACCACCTCCTCGCGGGAGGTGATCTGGAAGGTTTCGTCGCTGTCGAAGCGGGCCTTGGCCTGGCGGTAGAAGGCCACCAGGTCGCCCAGGTCGACGGCGTCAGCGGTGTCGAGCGCCTCGGGGGCCACCTGCTTGAGGTGGGTGATGAGCATGCCGAACTGGGTGCCCCAGTCGCCGACGTGGTTGAGCCGCAGCACCGGATGGCCTCGGAACTCCAGCACCCGGGCCAGGGCGTCGCCGATGATCGTGGAGCGCAGGTGCCCCACGTGCATCTCCTTGGCGATGTTGGGGCTGGAGAAATCCACCACCACCGGCGCGCCGCCTGCGGCCACGGGCTCCACCCCCAGGCGGGGATCGGCCAGACGGCGGCCCACCTCGGCGGCCAGCACCTCGGGCCTCAGGGTGAGGTTGATGAAGCCCGGGCCGGCGATCTCCGGCGGCAGGCAGAGGGCCGCAAAGTCCGGGTCGGCCGCCAGCCGGTCCACGATCGCCGCCGCGATCGCCCGGGGCGCCAGGCGCAGGGGACGGGCCAGGGCGAGGGCGCCATTGGCCTGGAAATCACCGAACTCCGGCTTCGAGGCGGGCCCGAGCTGGGGATCCAGCGGCGCACCGGCCGCACAGGCGGCGGCGGCCGCCTCGGGGAACGCGCTCTCCAGGGCCCCCAGCAGATGGCTGTTCAGGGCGTGGGCGATGCGCAGCATGGAGCTAAGCCGGTCGAACGGCAGGCGGGGGCACGATCATCCTCCCCGGCGGGGCGGAGGCGCCGGTGGGGCCGGCGGGGGAGGCCGTTCCTGTCTCCCTGGCGTTTCTGCTGATCGTTCCCCTGCAGGGCCATGCCGTCTGGAGGTCGTATACCTCTCCAATGCCGTCGCTGGCCAGCAGCAGGCCAGCACCAGCGAGCGAGCGGACAGGGTCCGGCTCGCCATCGAGCAAGCCACCAGCCCAGAGGACCTGCAACGGCGGCTTCTGGCGCTGCAGCAACCGGATCTGCGCATCCGGCTGGACCCCTCGCGGTTTCCAACCATTCCCCTGCCGGCCCTGAAGCGGCAGCTGCTCAGCCAGCTCGATCAGGCGGAGGGGCAGGTCAAGGCGAGGTTCGCGCCCATCGATCCCGCCACGGCCGATCGCATCACGCGGGAAAGCCTGCGGGTCATGGTCTGGTCGATCGCCTTCGCGGTCGGCTTCGCCCGCTGCACCCAAGGAAGATTCTACTGGTGCCCTTCCTGGTGGAGTGGCCCTCCCTGCTGGCTAGCCTCAACCCTCTGGGGCTATGGCGGCGGGCCCGCACCGACCGGGGGAACTTCGGGGGGGGGGGGGGGCGATGCGACGCTCGGCCTCTGAGCGGGAAGCTGAATTCTTCGAATCCCTGGCCCCTCCGGAAGAGGGCTACCCCCCTTCCCCTTGGCGACCCTGGCAGGGACCACCGGGTGGCACGACAGAGCCAGGGGACATCAGCGGATGCTCACCTGGAACCGACGCCCTCAGGCCACCCTTCCCCGAGAAGCCTTCTACCGCAATGGCTCTGAGGTTTCCGCGCCCCTGGCTCCGGCGCTGCTGTCGAAGGAAGAGGCCCGCGGAAGCCCCGATCTGGTGAAAGCATTGGCACCAACCACTCACCTTCTGCTAAGTTTTGGTGAAAGCAGTCTGAAAGCTGATCCGGCCCTCCCCCATGAAGCGATCGACACTGGCTTCGCTCATCTCCCTGGCAGGGGCCTCGATGATTTTTGGCGGCGGATCCGCCCTGGCCGCCACCAACAGCTTCATCGTCGATCTGAACAAGGCGTTCGATGATGGTTATTCAGGTGTCACCGGCACAATGAATTTCGTGTTTGGTGATGCAGGCGATTTGAATGCCAATACCTACACGCTCGATCTGACGATTAAGAATACGTCCCAGTCCCCGATCTCCGCTTCATCCCTGACAAGTTTCGCTTTCGATACCCCCACTGGAGTTTCTAATTTAACCTACCACAACAACGGTACCAATTTCTTTCAAACTAAAGACCTTACTATTGGGTCAACTTCCTTCAACTTTTGCGCCAGCACTGACAATAAGAATGACCCCAAGAAAGTCAACTGCGACTCTGGATCCACGAAGCAGGGTCTGACCCAGGAAACAGGCAAAAGAAAGGCCACTGTCAAGTACACCTTCAACTTTGCAGGCTCCAATCCAGGAGTCAGTGACGTCTCCTCGGCCTTCTTTAATCTGTTCAACGGCGTGGTCCTCACAACTCCGCTCAACCAGAACAAAGCTGACAAAGACACCGTCGTGCTCGCCGCCCGATTCCAAGGGATCTATTCCGCCACCGAAAACGGCGGCAGCGACAAGGTCACCGGCAAACCAAGGGACAAGCCCGGCGGCGGTCCCGCAGATGCTGTTCCAGGTCCCCTGCCCGTCCTCGGCGCTGCTGCGGCCTTCGTCCAGAGCCGCCGACTGCGTCGTCGCCTGGCCACAGCCCGTTCGGCCCAGCCGAATCCCGGCTGATCATCGGCTTCCAAACGACGCCCTTCTGCCCTCTTCGCCCCCCCCGTGCCACCAACCCTGGCCCGGGGGTTTTGCATGTCGGCCCCTACGAGCCTGGTCCGCCCGCTGCCGATCCTTGCCCCCGTCGACCCGGGACGTGGCTGCTTTCCATGGCTCAAGCCAGACTGTCCTCTCCCCCGCTGCTGCCATCCGACCTGGCAGGGTGAACAGCGGAGAGCGGTGCAGGGGGTGGCTCGCCCACTCCTCACGGTCAACCCAACCCAGTCCATCGCTACCGGCGCCAGACCATGGATGAGTCTTCCGAGTTCAAGGGCTACGAAGCCTCCATCCTTGCCGACAGGCTGAGCCTCTTTTCCCTGGCCCTTCTCGTCCTCTACGCAGCGGCGGCAGTGGCCGGTCTGCTGCCCCCTGCCTTCCTCAACACCGAGTGGCAACTCAGGGCCATCCGCACGATCCTGGATTCATCCTTCCTGCCTCTGCTCGGTCTCGGGTTGCTGCACCTTGCCGCCTACCTGGATCCACAGAACCTGGCACTTCAGAACTGGCGCAAGCTGGCAGCACGCCTGGCCATCCTCGCCGTCCTCGGGTTTCTGCTGTTCATTCCCCTGCAGCTGACCGCTGCATGGAGAACGGTGGCCGCAGCCAATGCCAATGCGTCACGTCAGCTGGCGCGGGCCAACGAAACCTTCAACATCCTCCGCGACATCATCGTGCAGGCCCCCAGCCTCGAGGACCTGCAGCAGCGCCTCGACAACCAGGAGAATCGCGGCGTGCGCCTCAATCTGCAGGAGAAAGGTGTCTCACTCGAGCAGACGAAAAAGGATCTCCTTGAGCAACTGATCGTCGTTCGCGATGCTGTCACCGCCCGTGTCAGCAAGCCGGATCGGCAGTCGACCGAAGCGTTGGCGCGCGAAACCGTCAGGGTGGTGATCTCCGCCTTGGCCCTGGCCCTGGCCTTCTCCGCCGGGGCGCAGCGCAAGGGGAGCACCGTGCCGCTGCTGGTGGAATGGCACACCTTCTGGGTGACGCGGGGCGCCCACAAGGGCAACCCTCAGGATCGGCTGCGGAACGGGTTTCCGCTGGGCACGCACCCCATGGCCGATACGGATGAGTATCTGGAGCAACTGGTGCCGCCGGAGGAAGATCCACCCACCCCACGTTGAGGAACGAACGGATCAGCACCGACTCCTCGCCCTCCGTTCCGAAAAGCACACAGAAAAGCGATGCGTGGAATGTCAGTTCAGCCATCCCATGGTGACGTGATCAGGTTGACAGCAGCATCAATCCGCACCTCCTATAGCGTCCTTTCTCATCAGCTGCCTTGGGCCCCGGTCATCAGCAGTCAAACAGTAAGGGGCTGGTCGGTCAGCGGACTGGCAACATCCATCACCTAGGAATCAAGTCACTGCGAGAAAGTTCAGCGTCCCGAATCTGCATCGCTTCTTGCCACACCCTACCACCAGATTGACACCCAGTCAGGAGGCTCTGGAGCACATCTCTGCGGCCACCCCGAGTCCCAGTTCGGGACCCGGCTGTCCTGATGGCCGGCGCCAAGGACGTCAGGGCCTTCGATCCGACGATCCTCGCTGATCGGTTCGCCTTCATGGCGATCGCCCTGTTCGTCGTCCATCCCATCACCCTGCTCTCCAGCAGCCTTCCCCGTTCGCCTGCTGGGGCTGCCCCTTCCAGGGCTGTCCTCCGGGGCCAGCGAGGAGGACGACGTCTCCCGCCTGGTCCCCGAGGACGGCGACAGCTCGGAGACTGGGGTGCCCCCACTCCCCCTGAGGCTTGCCACCCGGTGCTCCGGATGGCACCACCCGGCCCAATGGGATGCCCAGCACGCCGCAGCGCCATGGCCCCAGATCCGTTACAGATCTGCACTCAATGCTTAAAGGCACTTAGGGCGTTAAAGCTCTGAGCCTCAGGCTTCGGAAAGGATGGCCCAAAGGTGTGGGCATGCGGCATGGCACCGGCCGGATACCTTGGTACGACAGGGATTCCGCCTCCGCCATCCCCGCCCGGAAGCCCCTGTGTCCGGGCGGGAACGGCTCTGGGGCAGGCCTCAGGCCAGCGCCCGGGGGAGGCATCAGCGGCCGCCCTACAGCGATTGATGAATCCAAGCCCACAGGGTTGGTGGTGGAACTTCAAGGAAATACTCAGCGTCGCTCACGCAACTCTCTCCGTGAATTGGCCTGAGCGCAAAGACAGCAAAGCGGCTGCAGAACGATGATGAGTGTGGTGGAGAAGGCTCCCTTCCATCAGCCCCCCCCGAAAAGAAAGTCAATCCCTCAAGTGCTCTGGGCGCAACGACTTTGAACATCTCATGACGTATCCGCCTGTCAATGGTTGGAGGCCGGTTGCTGAAGGGTCTCGCTGGCTGTTTACCCTCTCTTCGCCATGACTACCACCGAATCCCCAGGGGGTAAACAATCGCTTTCCCCACTCTTTCCTGAACATTCGAGCCAAGCAAGACGCTCCTCCGATACAACTCTCACCCTGCTGGCCAACGCGGCCCCGGCCTCAGCCGAAGCGCCCGCCGCCCTGATCAGCTCCGTTCTGGCCACGACCAAGGCCTCCCTGCCCCCCAGCGGCTCAGGCAACGCCCTCGACAGCCTCGAAGCCAGCTTTGCGGCTCCGGCCGCGAAGGCCGCCGCACCGGATGCTGTCTTCCAGAACGATGTCACCCTCGCCACCACCCCGGCGGTGGCCATGAACAGCCACCAGGCGCTGAACGATCCCTGGCCCGGGGAAGCGTCCGGCCCAACCGCCGCTTCCCTGGGACCCACCTGCGGCTGCCGGGCCTGCAGCGTGCTGGCCGTCACCACCGGTGACGGTGCCGCCGCCTGGGACACCACCACCGACCAGGCTCCCCTGGTCATCAACGGCCTGGTCACCCTCGGCACGGGCGTGAACCTGAGCAATGTGTTCCGGCTGCACAGCAACCCGACCGCCACGAAGACGATCTTTCTCGACTTCGACGGCTATCAGATCAACAACACGCCCTGGGAAAACGGAGGCGCCCTGAGTCTGAGGAGCTTCTATAGCACCTTCGATACCACCGCCCTCACGGAAATCCAGCGGATCTGGCAGCGGGTGGCCGAGGACTTCGCCCCCTTCAACGTCAACGTCACCACCCAGGACCCTGGCACCGAAGCGCTGCGCAAGTTCGGCACTGGAGATGACCGCTGGGGCATCCGCGTGGCCTTCACCAGCAACCTCAACCTGCTCACCGGCAGGGCCATCACCAATGCCGGTGGTGGCGGTACCGCCTATTACAACAGCTTCAACTGGAGCACCGACGACGTGGCCCTGGTGTTCAACCGGGGCGAATACACCGCCGCCGAGACGGCCAGCCACGAAGTCGGCCACACCCTCGGCCTCACCCACGACGGTGCCGGTACCACCACCGAGTACTACGGCGGCCACGGCGGGGCCGGCCCCACCAGCTGGGGAACGATCATGGGGGCGTCCTGGCTGGGCAACGACGAGAACCTCACCCAGTGGAGCAGGGGTCAGTACGTCGGCGCCAACAACACCCAGGACGACCTCGCCACGATCACCAATGGCAACGGCTTCACCTACAACGTCGATGACCACGGCAACGCCTTCAGCACCGCCACGGCGCTCACCGGACTGACCTTCAGCAGCTTCGGGGTCATCGAGCGGAACACCGATGTGGACCTGTTCCGTTTCGATACCGGCGCCGGTCTGGTGACCTTCGACATCGTCAACGCCTCCAGGGCCTTCGTCGGCAGCGCCGGCAGCTTCACGACCGAATATCTCACCGCCCGCGGCGCCAACCTGGACATCGCCGCCACCCTCTACCGAGCCGATGGCAGCGTCGTCCAGACCTTCAACCCGGCCGATCTCACCACGGCCAGCTTCTCCCTCAGCCTCGCCGCCGGAACCTACTACCTCGGCATCGACGGCGTCGGGTTCGGCACCCCCCTGGCCAGCATCCCCACCGGCTACACCGACTACGGCAGCCTCGGCCAGTACATGGTGAGCGGCACCGTCCAGCCCAGCGGCAGCACCCCTCCCCCGACCACGACCCCGCCGCCGCCCACGAGCACCACCCTCCAGGTGCTGGATCCCAACGGCGTGGTGCAACTGCTCCGCAACAGCAGGACCGATCTGGTTTCGGTGCGGATCAATGGCGTGAGCACCCCGGTCCGCTTCAGTGGTAACCAGCTCAAGGCCAGCCAGTTCGCCGATCGCCAGATCCTCGCCGCCGAAACCAACGCCTCCGGCCAGAACTAGATCCTCTGGAAGGTGGTGTCCACCGGGCAGATCCGCACCTGGACGCTGGATCGCAACTGGAACTTCGTCTCCTCCAACGCCCTCACCACACCCACCAGCACCGCTGGGGTCCTGCTCCAGCAGCAGTTCATGGTCGATGCCAGCGGCTCACCGCTCACCAGCACGGCTCAGAACGCCGCCCTGGAGGAGGCCGACCCCATCATCGGCGGCACCAGCCTGGCCCCGGCCGGCGGCGATGACATCGTCGCCCCGATGGCCTTCGGCGACGCCCTGACCTCCGATCCGGTGCTCAGCAGCGATCCGATCATGGCCCTGACGGAGCTCGCCTCCCTCGGCGGGAGCCAAACCCTCGCCACCGAGCCCCTGGCCTCGCCGTTCCCGGCCACCGGATCCGGCGCCTCAGCGACCACCCCCTGGCTGGTCAACACCCAGCCCCTGCTGTGACCGCGGCCCCACGCGCCGGCGTTTCACGGCTGATCGATCCAGGAGCCGCTGCCTGACCGCAGCGGCTCTTCCGTAGGGACCTCCCGAGGAATCAGGACGCCAGCCCCAGGGCCTCCTCCAGGCCGGCGAGCACCACATCGGCGGTGATCTTGATCCGGTAGCGGCAGGCCTGGGTTTCGCTGCAGGCGAAGGTGCCATGCTCCCAGTACTTGTTGCTGCCGGCACCACCGCCGCAGAGGCCGAAATAGGCGCACTCGGCCCGGCAGCGGTCAGTGCCGGCACGCATGTCCGCCAGGATGCGCCGGAACTTGGCACTCGCCGCGATCGAGACGAGGCTGTCGGTCTGGACGTGGCCCAGGACGAAGTCGCCGTAGGTGTCGGTGTGCACCGCCAGCAGCTCCGGATCGAACGTGGAGATCCGGCCCCTCGCATCCACGTTGACGATCGCGAAGGGGTTGTTCATGTCGGTGCAGGCCAGCCGGGCATCGGCCTGGGCCAGGCTGCAGATGCCCTCGAACTCCCGCACCCGCATCACCTCGGGCCGCTCCTGCCACAGTTCCCAGAACCGCTCCAGAAAACGGCGATAGGCGGCTTCGGCCCGGGGGCGGCTGAGGGTGGAGACGCGGTTCTCCCCTTCGGTCTCCTCCATGTTGAAGGCCACGTCGGTGATGCCGTTCTCGACGAAGAAGGCGTAGAGCTCGTCGGCGTGGCCGAGGGACTCCTCGGTGATGACGGCGATCACCTGGAAGGGGATGCCCCGGCGGCGCAGGTGCTCGATGCCGCGCAGCGTGGCGGCATGGGTCCCCAGGCCGGTGCGGGTGCGGCGGTGGAGGTCGTGGAGGAAGGCCGGCCCGTCCATGCTCACGCCCACGGAGATGCCGTTGCGCTCGAAGCAGTCGCACCAGGCCTCGTTGATCAGGGTGGCGTTGGTCTGCACCGATTGGTGGATCGTCAGGGGCTCCCCCGTCCAGCCCGCCAGCGCCCGCCGGACGCTTGCCGTGGCCGCGTCGTAGAAGGCGATCGGCACGGTGAGCGGCTCGCCGGCGTGCCACAGCAGGGTGAAGTCGCCGCCCACATAGGGGCTCTCCAGCACCCGCGCCAGGGCCGCCTCCAGCAGCTCCAGTGACAACCGCTGCCGGTCGTCCCGGCTGGGCAGGTAGCAGTAGTCGCAGTCGAGGTTGCAGTAGGGCGTGGGCTGGACCACCAGCAGCTGCAACGGCCCGAACCCTTCCGGGTTGCCCGGTGGCGGCGTACCGGTGGCGGTCACCAGAAGTTGCGGAAGCCGCCGTTGCGGAAGCCGCCGTTGCCCCAGCCGCCGTTGCGGAAGCCGCCATTGCCCCAGCCGCCATTGCGGAAACCGCCGTTGCCCCAGCCCCCATTGCGGAAGCCGCCGTTGCCCCAGCCGAAGCGGGGCCCGCCGCCGTTCACGAAGATGTAGGCGAGGCGGCCATCTGGGGCCTTGGCCCGGCCCTCCGCCCCCGCCGGCTGGCCGGAG
Organism: Synechococcus sp. UW140; assembly: GCA_943369315.1. Taxonomy (GTDB): domain Bacteria; phylum Cyanobacteriota; class Cyanobacteriia; order PCC-6307; family Cyanobiaceae; genus Cyanobium. Next base: position 61,647 of record CALRMW020000006.1, on the reverse strand, counting down.
GCCTGTCCCATGGCCTCCGAGATGCGCCGCAGCCGGGCGTCGATGGAGCCGGGCGCCGCCGCCAGGGGGGGTGAGGACGGTCCGTCGACAATGGCCCTGGCCCCGGCGCCGGCCGGAGCCAGGGCGGCCAGCAACAGCAGGAAACCGAACAGACCGGAACGGGGGTGGTTCGTCATCGGGTTGCTGCCAGGAAGGAACGGGGAGGCGGAAGAGTGGGGCGGAGCGGAGGGGTTCAGGGGCGGGTCGCCGGGGCAGGGGCCGCCAGCTGGAGGCCTTCGCGGGTGATCAGCACCGACTCGAAGAAGGCCCGCACCCGGTCGGTGGGGAGCGCCAGCACGCCGGTGGGGCCGAACCAGGGGGCGACGCTGGCCACGGCATCGGGGCGACCCTCCAGGTAGCCCTGGAAAAGGCTGGCGATGGCCAGGTTGACCACATTCAGCAGCCGGGAATTGTTCTCCGGCACGATGCAGCCGACGCCGTAGCTCACGTAGGGCTGCTCAGGCACCAGGAGCACACCGGAGAGCCGGCGCTCGTGCCGCAGACCGGCCAGCACGTTGGCATCGCCCAGCACCCCCGCCACCTTCTTCTGCTCGAGGGCCGTGACGGCCTGGGGCAGGGTGGGGAAGCTGACCGCCTTGGCGCTGGGCTGGAGGGAGCCGAGGAAGCCGGCCCCGAGCGAACCCTCCACCACCGCAATCGGCTGACCGGCGAGGGAGGCGGGGGACCCGTCGAGGCCGCCGCTGCGGGTGAGCAGCCTCAGGCCGGAGAGACCGATGGGCAGGGAGAAGTCCACCAGCTTCTCCCGCTCCCAGCTGAAGGGCACCCCGCAGGCGAGGCCGGCCCGGCCACTGGCGACGGCCTCCACCGTGACGCCGGTGTTGTCAACGGGGGCAAAGCGGATCCGCACCGACGGGCCGAGCTCCGCCTTGAGCTGGCGGTCGATGCGGCGGGCCAGGTCGATGGCGTAGCCCTCCGGCTCCCCCTTTGGCCCCATCCGGATCAGGGGCGGGCTGTCGGCGGGACCCACCATCAGCACCTCACCGGACTTCGCCGCCTGCTCCAGCACGGCGTCGGCGGCGCGGCCCGGCAGTGCGGCCCCCAGGGCGCAGAGACAGGCCACCGATCCCAGGGCCAGGGCCCTGCCGAGGCGGGAACGGATGGAACCGGCAGCCACCGCAGCGGGAGAATCCATTCGCCGATCCGTGCACGTGCTGCACCTTAGGGGCGGTTCCCCGGCTTGCCCACGGAAGCTTCCAGGCTTGAAACGGAGGCTCCGGTGCGGGCCCTGGATGGGGGCCTACCAGTTCCGGAAGGCCCCTCCGCGCATGCCCCCCCCATTCACGAAGCCGCCCCCGCCCCTGGCATTGACGAAGCCGCCGCCGCCGTTGCGGAAGCCACTGCCGCCGTAATAGGGGTGGCCATTGACGAAGCCGCCACCGGCCACATTCCCCCATCCGCCCCGGCCGCCATTGACGAAGCCCAAGGCCAGCCGCTGATCGCCGGCGGAGGCGCCGTCCGCCCCACCCACGTCACCCTGGGCGCGGAACGCCGCGCTGATGCGCTGCAGCCGTTGCTCGATCGTGGCTCCGGTGGCCGGGGAGGGCAGCAGGGCCGCCTGAGCGGCGGCGGGGGCGGTCAGAGCCGCCAGCGCCAGGGAGAAACCAAGGAGGGCCGTGCGGGAGGTGATGGGCATGGGAGGAATCCGCTTATCGGGCAGGGGAGGCGGGGGCGACCGCCGATGGGGTCGTGGCCGACAGGGGCCTGACCCGTTCGTAGTTGAGCAGAACGGACTGGAAATAGGCCTTGATCACCTCGGGGGGCAACTCCAGGACTCCCTTGGGACCCAGCCAGCGGTTGACGCTGGCCACGGCAGCCGGCTCATCGTCGAGATAGCCCTGCACCAGCCGGGCGATGGCCAGATTGACCAGGTTGCGGAAGGTGGAGTTGTCTTCCGGAAGAATGCAACCCACCGCAAAGCGGGAGAAGGGCTCGGCGGGCACCAGGCCGTAACCCTTGCCGCCGAGGCTCTGGAGAGCACCGGCGAGCAGCAGGGAATCACCCCCCACGCCATCCACCTGGCCGGCCAGCAGCGCCCGCACCGCCGGCTCGATTCCGGCGAAGGGGACCCGCACTGCCGTCGGCTGCACGGCCGCGATGGTGGCGCTGCCCAGGGAGTCCTTCACCACGCCGATCCGCTTGCCCGCCATCGAGGCCGCCGAGCCATCGAGCCCCCCCTGACGGGTGAGAACACGGATCCCCGAGAGGGCGAAGGGCATCGAGAAGTCGACGTACATCTCCCTCTCCCAGGTGAACTGAACCCCACAGGCCAGGTCCACATCGCCGCGGCTCACGTCACGGAACACCGCCAGCGGATCCGCATTGGCGGTGTAGACGATCTTCACCGGCCGGTTGAGATAGGTGGAGACCTCCGCCTCGATCAACCGGGCCACATCGAGGCTGTAGCCCACCAGCGACTTGCTGGCATCGAGGTAGGCGAAGGGCACCACGTCGGTGGGGCCGGCCATGGTGATCTCGCCGGTGCGCGCCGCCTGCTCGAGCACCGATTCGGCCCTGGCTGCCGTGGGGCTGGCCAGCGCCGCCACCAGGGCCAGCAGCAGGGAGGGTGCCACCACGGCGCGCCGTCGCGGTGTTGGCTGCGGAAGCTTTAGCTGCTGAAGCGCTGGAAGCGGAAAGGGTCGCTGCGGCACGCGGGTCGGCGCTGGGGGGCATCGGCGCTCACTCTGACAACCGATCGGGGGCGGAGCCACGGCGGCCAGGGGAGTGAGGCGTTTCTTCACCTTGGCCCGGACCCGGCCAAGGCCCGGGCTCAGGCCAGCGTCGCCGCGAAGCGCATGCTCAGATCCAGCCAGGGGCTGCGGGTGATCGGGGCGCTGGTGGAGATCAGATCGATGCCGGTGGCGGCGTAGGCGGCCAGCTGCTCGGGCCGCACCCCGGAGGCCTCCAGCACCACCGCCCGCGCCAGGGCCCGCAGCCGGGGCACCAGATCCGCCAGGGCCGCGGGGGTGAAATCGTCGAGCAGCACCGCATCGGCCCCCGCCCGCACGGCGGCTTCGGCTTCGGCGGCGGTTTCGGCCTCCACGATCACCCGCGCCGGCCAGGGGGCCGAGGCCCGCACCGCGGCGATCGCCGCCGCCACGCCGCCGGACCAGGCCAGGTGGTTCTCCTTGAGCATGGCGGCATCGTCGAGGCCGAGGCGGTGGTTGCAGCCGCCGCCGCAGCGCACGGCGTACTTCTCCAGCACCCGCAGGCCCGGGGTGGTCTTGCGGGTGTCGGCCAGGCGCACACCGGTGCCCGCCAGCACCTGCACCAGGGCGGCGGTGGCGCTGGCGATGCCCGAGAGCCGCATGGCCAGGTTGAGGGCCGTGCGCTCGACCGCCACCAGGGCGGCCGCCGGCCCCTCCAGCTCCAGCAGCCGCTGGCCGGCCACCACCGGCTCGCCGTCGCCCACCAGCAGCCGCACCGACGCCCGGGGATCGAGCAGCGCCAGCAGCGGCCCCACCAGCACCCCGCCGCAGAACACGCCGTCGGCCCGGGTGACCCAGTGGGCCCGACCGTTGCGGCCGACCAGGGCAGGAGCCGTCAGATCGCCGCGGCCGATGTCCTCATCCAGCCAGCGGCGCAGCTGGTCCTCCAGGGCCGGGGAGAAGGACAGCACCGGGGCCGCGGCCCCACCGGGTGACATCACGGGCCGCCTCAGCTGCCGGCGGCGCCGACGGGGGGGGCGGGCACCGGGGGTGGGGCGAAGGGCGGGCAGACCCGCTTCACCGGATCACAGGCATAGATGGTGGGCTTCTGCCAGGCCAGGGGGATCTCCAGCAGGTCGCGGCTGCCGGTGATCCCCTGCGCCACGAACAGCACCGCCGCCAGGATCGAGGCGCTCAGGTGAAGCCGGCGCCAGCGCAGATCCTTGAGGATCTCGGGCCGAGCGGCCAGGGAGAAGATCATCAGCCCCACCACGCCCACCCCGGCCCAGTAGTGGGACTGCCAGAACTCGGGGCTCAGCGGGTTGTCGCTGAGGCGCCACACCTCCGGCTGGGCGCCGAGGCCGAGCACCCCGACCCAGGTGAGCAGGGCGAAGACGAGCCGGTAGCCCTTGGCCTTCACCCGCCAGAGGGCCTGCAGGGAGACCACCGTGCCCACCAGCACCAGCAGCAGCTGCAGGGCGCGGCCGGGGCCGCCCGTGAAGCCCTCCGGCGGCTGCTTGGTGACGATCACCACTGTGAGGGCCACAAGCACCACCAGCACCACGCCCGCCGAGAGCCACTGGCCCAGGTCGGCGTGGTCGCGGCCGGTGGTGGGCGGCAGCTTGGCCTTCTCGACCCGGCGCTGGCGGGCCTGGACCCCGAGCCGCACCACCATGCCGATCAGGGGATAGATCAGCACCACCGCCAGGGCGGGGTGCAGGATCCAGAGCCAGTCGATGGTTTGCATCCGCCGCGGTGGGGATCGATCCCCAAAGCATTGGCGCTGGAGGTTAAGCGGTCAACAGGGGTGAGCGTTTCGAGATGGCGTCCGGAGGTGGCCCGGCGTCGCCGGGGGCTACTTGCCGATGCAGAAGCGGGCAAAGATCCGCTCCAGCACCGCCTCGCTCACTTCTTCACCAGTGATGGCCCCCAGGCCGGCGATGGCGCCGCGCAGGTCGATGGTCCAGAAGTCCCAGGGCAGACCCAGCGCGGCGGTCTCCAGCGACCGCTCCAGGCTGGTGGCCGCCGCCGCCGCCAGCTCCCGCTGCCGGCCGTTGAGGGCCACCTGCAGCCCCTGGATCTCGGCGGCGCCGCAGAGGCCCAGCAGGGCCGCCACCAGTCCGTCGCGGCCCGCGCCGGTGAGGGCGCTGATGGTCACCAGGGGCGCCTCCGGCAGAGCCGCCGGCACGCTGGCGTCAGCGGCCCCCGGCGGCAGGGCATCGAGCTTGTTGCCGACCAGCAGCAGGGGCACCCCCTCAGGCACCAGCGCCCGCAGCTCCTGGTCGGCGGCGGACCAGCCGGCAAGCAGATCGAAGAGCAGCAGCACCGCATCGGCTCCCGCCAGGGCCTGGCGGCTGCGTTCGATGCCCAGCAGCTCCACCCGGTCGTCCGTGGGCCGGATCCCGGCGGTGTCGAGCAGGGTGAGGGGCACGCCGTCAAGCACCAGGTCGCTTTCCAGCAGGTCGCGGGTGGTGCCCGGCAGGTCGGTGACGATGGCCCGCTCGCGGCGGCTGAGCAGGTTGAGCAGGCTCGACTTGCCCACGTTGGGCCGGCCGACGATGGCCACCCGCAGGCCCTCGCGCAGCAGCTCCCCCTGGCGGGATTCGGCCACCAGCCGCTCCAGCTCGCCGTGCACCGCCTCCAGTTCGGCCCGCACCAGCGTCCCGTCGAGGGGGGGCAGGTCCTCCTCGAAGTCGACCCTTGCCTCCAGCTCGGCGAGCTGGTCGAGCAGGCGCTCCCGCAGGCCGCCGATGCGGCGCTGCAGGCCGCCGTCGATGCCGGCCATGGCCAGCTCGGCCGCCCGACGGCTGCGGGCGGCGATCATCTCGGCGATGGCCTCGGCGCGGGTGAGGTCGAGGCGGCCGTTGAGGAAGGCCCGCTGGCTGAACTCCCCCGGGCCGGCCAGGCGGGCGCCGGCGGCCAGCACCAGCTCCAGCACCCGCCGCACGGCGATCAGGCCGCCGTGGCAGTGGAACTCCACCACGTCCTCCCGGGTGAAGCTGCGGGGGGCCCGCATCAGCAGCAGCAGGGCCTCATCCACCCGCCGGCCATCGGCCGGATCCACCACATGGCCGTAGAGCACCCGGTGGCTCTCCCAGGCCTGGGTGCCGGGGGCCACGAACAGGCGTCGGCCGATCGCCTCGGCCTGCGGGCCCGAGAGGCGCACGATCGCCACGCTGCCGGCCCCGGCGGCCACGGCGGTGGCGATGGCGGCGATGGTATCCCCATTAGGGTTCGCGCCAATCGGGACATCTCCCCGCGTCACTGGTCCGATGGCACCGTTTCGCCTTCAGTCTCTGTCCCTGCCGCGGGCCCTGAGGTCACTGAGAAGAAAGCTCCGCCAGGCCATCGAATGGATCTGGCGCCAGGAGGGCAGCCACGGCCAGCGGGCCCGGGGGCTGGCGGCCGGGGTGTTCATGGGCTGCTTCCCGATCTTCGGGTTCCAGACCCTGCTGGGGGTGGCCCTCGCCAGCCTGGTGCGGGGCAACCACCTGCTGGCCGTCGCCGGGACCTGGATCAGCAATCCGATCACCGACATTCCGCTCATCTGGCTCAACTACCAGCTGGGCAGCCTGCTGCTGGGGCCGGGCAAGGGCTGGCCGGGACGCTTGACCCTGCACCACGAGACCCTGCGCCAGCTGGGCTGGGACTTCACCTCCCGCCTTCTGCTCGGCTCCGCGGTCGTGGGGGTGGTGGCGGCCACGCTCAGCGGTTTCCTCTGCCTGCGGTGGCTGGAGCGCCGCCAGCGGGCCTCCTGAAAGCCGCTCCCTGATGGAGACTCAAGCCTCAGGATTCGGCCAGTCCAGGAAACACCATCAGGTCGATGTGGCCGCCGGAGGGTTGACGCCACTCACGGAATTCCGCTGCCAGGGCCCTGTGCTCATGGTCGAGCGATTGCGACTCCAGATCCAGCAGGCGCTGATGCACCAGATCGAGCGTGTTGTCGATGAGCTGGGCAGCCTGTTCGGAGGTCATGGCATCGCTGCGATGGGAAAAGCCTGAGCTTCGCGGTGTTGTAGAAGACGCCGCCGGGGTCGGCTGTAGCCCCTGACACGGGCCGTCCGCCGCGTCGGCGGACCCGCACCGATCAGTCCTCCGCAGCGGTCTCGCCGGACACCGTCCGCGCCAGCCACCGCTGCAGTGGCGTCCAGTCGTCCTGCTCATCGATCGCCGCCCAGACCCGCTCAATCAGGGCTCGCACCGGCGTCTCCGGCAGGTTCCAGCGCTGCAGGCAGGCAGCCACGCCTTCCTCAGCGGTGGTGCCCGGCCGGACCTCCACGGACTGGCTCCAGTGCCACCAGGCGTCCCGCCAGGCGAGCCATTCGGCCCGGGGGGGCGCCGGAACCTCCGCCAGGAAGGGCGCCAGGTCCTCGGCGGTGGCCGGCAGCCCGCCCGCCCGGACGCGTCCGGCCAGGGCGGCGAAGAAGGCGCCGTAGGCCACGGGCCAGCCCGCCAGCAGCCGCAGGGTGGTGGGCACCGGATCGGGGAGATCGGCGGCCGCCTCGACGGGGGAGATGGCGGCGTCGAAGCCGAGGCGGCGGAGCAGGCAGCGGCGGTAGTGGGCGTCGTGGATCTCGCCGAACGGCTCCAGCGCCGCTTGAAGTGGCCCCCGGGGCAGCAGCATCGCCAGGGGCTCCTGCAGCCGCCGCAGGTTGTGCTCGCAGACGAGCGGCTGGCGGCCGTAGGCGTAGAGGCCGTCGTGGTCGAAGTAGGCGGCGGTGAAGCCCGGATCCCAGGTCTCGAGGAAGGCGAAGGGGCCGTAGTCGAAGCTCTCGCCGGCCAGCGACATGTTGTCGGTGTTGAGCACCCCGTGGGTGAAGCCCGCCGCCATCCATTCGGCCGCCAGCCGCGCCACCCGCTTCACCAGCTCGGCGTAGAAGGCCACCAGCAGTTGCTCGCCGTCGCTGTGGATTGCCGCCAGGTGCGGATAGTGGACGGTCACCACGTGCCGCAGCAGCCGCTGCAGCTGGGCCGGCTGGCGCCGGAAGAGCAGCCGCTCGCACGTGCCGAAACGCAGGTGGGTGCGGGCCAGGCGCACCATCACCGAACTGCGGGTGGGGGAGGGTTCGTCGCCGCGCCAGAGATCTTCACCGGTCTCGATCAGCGACAGGGTGCGGCTGGTGGTGACGCCGAGGCGGTGCAGGGCCTCGCCGGCGATCACCTCCCGCACCCCGCCCTTGAGGGTGAGACGCCCGTCACCGCCCCGGCTCCAGGGGGTGGTGCCGGACCCCTTGGTGCCCAGGTCCTGCAGCTGGCCATGGCGATCGCGCAGCTGGCCGTAGAGGAAGCCGCGGCCGTCACCCAGCAGGGGGTTGTAGGTGCCGAACTGATGGCCGTGGTAGCGGAGGGAGAGCAGGGGGGCGCGGCCCTCGAATCGTCCGTAGGCCGCCTCCAGGTCGTCGTCGCTGACGCTGGCCGGGTCGAGACCCAGCTGGTGCAGCAGGGGATCGTTGCGGAACCGCAGGCGCGTGAGCGGGAACGCCGCCGCCTCCACCACATCCCAGTACTCAGGCCCGAGATCCTCGAGGGCGCCCTCGAAGGGCAGCCCCAGCAGGGGATTGGGGCGGGCGGACATGGACAGGGGCTGTAGCCGGGCCGACCCTAGGGAGCGGGGCGCGGCCGGATGACCCACGGTGTGTACGAGGGTCCGGGTCCGGAGCGTTGCGATGGCTCGTCGGATCAGCCTCTCCATCCCCGCCCTCGCCCTCGCCGTGGGTGTGGGGCTGGGGGCTGGTCAAGCGCTCGCCAGCGAAGCCGGCAACAGCGCCGGAATCACCGCCGCCCGGGCGGCCGCCAACGCCCTGCAGCGGGTCCCCGCAGGCACCGTCGTCGCTATCGATCCCGGCATCGAAGGCGGCCGGGCGGTGTGGGAGGTGCTAGTCCGCAGGCCCGACAACACCGGCAGCGAGATCGATCTCAACGCCACCACAGGGGCGATCCTCCGGCAGGAACGGGGGTCGATCCCCCGTGAAGCCCTGGGCCCCGGACCGGCGGTCACCGTCCAGCAGGCGATCAAGACCGCCGCGGCCGCCGTCCCCGGGGGCCGGGGGATCGCGATCGATCTGGACAGGGAGAACGGCCGCACCGTCTGGGACGCCGATGTCGCCGGCCCGGACGGACGCATGGAGATCACCGTCGACGCGGCGACCGGCAGGGTCCTCGAGCAGAGGCGTGCCGATTAAAGCCGGTCTGGGTACGGTCAGGACCCGTCGTACGGGCCGCCGGTATGTACCACGCCATCATCGTCGCCCTCATGCTGGTTCTGCCGGCGGTCGGCATCACCGTGGAGGTGCTGGCGGGCCAGGCCGCCTTCACACCGGTCCTGGTCGGCAGGTGGTTCGTGTTCTGGTCCGTGGGCGTTCGCCTGGGGATGGCGGGCCTGCGCCAGATTCTGCAGCCCCGCTATACGGCCGAGGTGATTCTTTCTCTCAAGTCAGAGGATTCTCTGGTGCTTGTCAGGGAACTCGGCTTTGCCAATCTATCGATCGGACTGATCGGCCTGGCCAGCCTGGCCCTGCCATCGTGGAGCTCCGCCGCGGCCCTGGCCGGCGGTGTGTTCTATGCCCTGGCGGGCGTCCAACACACGTTCCGCGCAGAGCGCAACGGGAAGGAAACGATCGCCATGGCCTCCGATCTCTGGGCGGCCGTCGTGCTTCTTTCCAGCCTGTCGCTGCAGCTCATCACCTCGATCTGAACAACAACCTGCCGGTCTGCAGCAGATCTGCAGTGTCACCATCCATCCGGGGATTTGTGCATAGGGTTAAAGGGAGCGACAGATCTGAAGCAGGAAGGGGTGGTGATGAGAATCGCGCAGATTTCAACTCTCCATGAGAGAGTTCCGCCCGTTGGCTATGGGGGAACGGAACGGGTTGTTCATTACCTGACCGAGGAACTTGTCCGCCGCGGCCATGAGGTGGTGCTGTTTGCCAGCGGCGACTCCCTCACCAGTGCCCAGCTGTTCCCCTGCGTCCCGGAGGCCCTGCGGCGGAGCGGCCAGGTGGCGGACGCCACGGTGCATGGGGAGATCCAGCTCGACCATGTGGTGCGCCGGCTCGATGATTTCGACATCCTCCACTTCCACAACGGCCACGGCCACTTCCCCCTCGCCGATCTTCTGGGGGTGCCCCATCTCACCACCGTGCACGGGCCGCTGGATGCGCCCGAGCAGGCGTTGCTGCACCGCCACTTCGATCGGGTCCCCCTGGTGTCCATCTCCGACAACCAGCGTCAACCGGTGCCCGAGGCCCACTGGCTCGGCACCGTCCACCATGGCCTACCCACCGATCTCTATCGCTTCCAGGCCCGGCCCAGCCCCTACCTGGCCTTCGTCGGGCGCATCTCGCCGGAGAAACGGCTGGATCGCGCCATCGCCATCGCCTCGGCCGTGGGCCTGCCGCTGAAGGTGGCCGCCAAGATCGATCCGGTCGATGCCCCCTATTTCCACGAACGGATCGAGCCGCTGCTGCTCGACAACCCGCTGGTGGAATTCGTCGGTGAGGTGGATGACGCCGGCAAGCAGGATCTGCTGGGCCAGGCCCTCGCCCTGCTGTTTCCGATCGACTGGCCCGAACCCTTCGGACTGGTGATGATCGAGGCCAACGCCTGCGGCACGCCGGTGATCGCTTGGCGCAACGGCTCGACCCCGGAAGTGATCCGTCAGGGGGTCAACGGCTATCTGGTGGAGTCGATCGAGGAGGCCATCGCCGCGGTCGGCCGGCTGGAGCAGCTGGATCGATCCCGGGTCCGCAGCCACTTCGAGGTGTGCTTCTCGGTCACGCGCCAGGCCGAGGACTACGAACAGCTCTACCGGCACCTGATCCAGGCCCGTCGCTGCCACAGCCCCGCCCACCGAACTCCGGTGCATGCCTGATCCGCTGCCGCCCTTCGTTCTCAAGAACGAGGAAACCTTCGCGATCCTGGATTCCCGCGGCGAGATCTGCCCGGACCTCCAGCACGAGGCCGGCATCTTCCACCGCGGCACGCGCCACGTCAGCCGGCTGCAGGTGCTGCTGTGGGGACGCCCGCCGCTGGTGCTGAGCTCCACCGAGCTCGGCGCCGTGGGGGTGCTGGTGAGCCACCTCAGCAACAACGATGGCGGTGCCGAGGGCTCGGCGGCCATGACGATCCACCTGGAGCGCAGCACCGTCCTGACCGCCACCGCCTGCCTGCAGCAGTTCTGCTTCACCAGCTACGGGGACCGGCGGGTGGCGATGCCACTGACCCTGCGGCTCGATGCGGACTTCCGCGACATCTTCGAGGTGAGGGGGTACGCGAGGGCGGAGCGCGGCCGCACCATCCGCCGCGGCGTCGACGGCAGCCTGGAGCTCATCTACGGGGGGCTCGATGGGGAGGATCGGGTCACGGTCCTGCGCCTCAGCGATCCGGTGCATGACGTGGGCGTGGAGCACATCGGGCTGCAGATGACGCTGGAGCCCCGGCAGACCCGGCGGCTGTTCCTGGTGCTGGATTTCCATCCCCTCGCCGTGCCGCTGGGCGCGGAGGATCACTTCAACGCCGCCATGGCGGCCACGATCCAGCGCTTCCGGGACGCCCGGCGCAGCGCCGCCTCGGTGGTCAGCGACAACCCGGCCTTCAACAGCTGGCTGATGCGCTCGTTCTCCGATGTGCACCTGCTGGCCAGCCAGGTGGAGGATGGCCTCTACCCCTACGCCGGCGTGCCCTGGTTCAGCTGTCCCTTCGGACGGGACGGGCTGATCACGGCGCGTCAGATGCTGATGGTGGAACCCCGTCTGGCGCGGGGGGTGCTGGGCTACCTGGCCAGCAGCCAGGCGGCGATCGACGATCCCGCCCACGACGAGGAGGTGGGCAAGATCCTGCACGAATCACGGCTCGGAGAGATGGCGGCACTCGGGGAAGTTCCGTTCTCCAGGTATTACGGCGCCGTCGACTCCACGCCCCTGTTTCTGATGCTGGCGGGCGACTATCTCTGCCGCAGTGATGATCGGGACTTCATCGCCGGCCTGCTGCCCGAACTGCAGGCGGCCATGGCCTGGATCCACAGGGCCGAAGCCGGCAGCGTCGATGGCTTCCTCCGCTACCTCAGGGTCGCCCGGAACGGCCTGCGCAACCAGGGCTGGAAGGACTCCGACGACTCCATCCACCACGCCGACGGCCGGCTGGCCGAGGGTTCGATCGCCCTCTGCGAAGTGCAGGCCTATGCCTACGGCGCCCGGCGCGCCTTCGCCTCGATCCTGCACCGCCTGGGCAGGCCCGCCGAAGCGGAGGGGCTGCTGGAGGAGGCCGCCGCCCTGCGGCACCGCTTCCACCAGGCCTTCTGGACACCCTCGATCGACTCCTATGCCCTGGCCATCGACGGCGACGGCCAGCCCTGCCGGGTGCGGAGCTCGAACGCCGGCCACTGCCTCTGGACCGGCATCGCCTCCACGGAGGCAGCGGCGGCGGTCGCCCGGCAACTGATGGCCCCCACCAGCTTCAACGGCTGGAGCGTCCGCACCCTGGATGAACGGGAGAGCCGCTACAACCCGATGAGCTACCACAACGGCTCCGTCTGGCCCCATGACAACGCCCTGATCGGCATGGGGCTGGCCCGGTACGGCCACCGTTCCGAAACCCTGCAGATCCTCACCGGCCTGTTCGAAGCCGCCAGTGCCGTGCCGATGTTCCAGCTGCCGGAGCTGTTCTGCGGCTTCCAGCGCCGGGAGGAGGAGGGGCCCACCTTCTACCCGGTGGCCTGCAGCCCCCAGGCCTGGGCCAGCGCCAGCGTGTTCGGCCTGCTGGAGGCGATCACCGGCATGGCGATCGAGCGGGAGCACGGCAGCAACCGGGTGCAGGTGCGCCTGCACAACCCCTGCCTGCCCAGGGGCCTGAATCTGCTCGACATCAACGGACTGCGGCTGGGGGAGGAGGAGATCAACCTGCAGTTCCACCGCAGCGACCATGACGTGGGCGTGATGGTGCGGGGTCGCTCGCCCGGGGTGGACGTGCTGATCATGAAGTGACGGCCGGGGCGTTCAGCCGATGCCGGTGCGGCAGAGGTCGAGCACGTCGGCCATCGAGCGGATCTGGTCCATGGTGGTGCGCAGCTGGGCGGCGCTGAGCAGCTCGACCCGCAGGTCGATGCGGGCCGGCTTGCCTGCGCTGGTGCGCACCCGGGCATCGCTGACGTTGATGCGGTGGTCGGAAAGGCGCATCAGGATGTCCTTGAGCACCCCCACCCGATCGAGCACCTCGATGCGCAGCCGCACCGGGTAGCGCCGCTGCTGGGCCTCCCCGAGCGGGTTCCAGCGCACCGGCAGCCGCCGCTCCACCGGCACCTGGGGCACGTTGGCGCAGTCCTGGCGGTGGATGGTGATGCCGTGGTTGCCCAGGGCCACGGTGCCCACGATCCCCTCCCCGGGCAGGGGGCTGCAGCAGCCGCCCAGGCGGTACTCCAGTCCCTCGAGGCCCAGGATCGGGCTGTTCGACGGGTGCCCATGGGGGACGTGGCGCGGCTGGGCCGCGGCCACCCCGGCGGCCACCTCCTCGTTGGTGGGGGCGGGGGCGGCGGCGGCGGTGCTGAGGCGCACCTCCTCCCGCAGGCGGTTGAGCACCTGCTGCAGGGTGACGCCACCGAACCCCAGGGCCGCCAGCAGGTCCTCGGTGCCCACCAGATTGCACCGCTTCGCCACCCGGGCGATCGCCTCCCCATTCAGCAGGGCGTCGAAGCCGTCGCGGCCCAGCTCCCGCTCCAGCATCTCCGTGCCCCGCTGGATGTTGTCATCGCGGTGGCTGCGCTTGTACCAGCCCCGGATGCGGTTGCGGGCCGTGGGGGTGGCCACGAAGTTGAGCCAGTCGAGGCTCGGGTGGGCGTTCTTGGCGGTGATCACCTGCACGAAGTCGCCGTTCTGCAGGGGGGTGGCCAGGGGACAGAGGCGGTCGTTGATGCGCACGCCCTGGCAGTGGTTGCCCACCTCCGAGTGGATGCGGAAGGCGAAGTCGACGGCGGTGGAGCCCTTGCGCAGCCCCACCACATCCCCCTTGGGGGTGAACACGAACACCTCCTCGTCGAAGAGGTCCTCCTTGATCGAGGCGAGGAAGTCGCTGCTGTCCTCGCCGCCGTCGTCCTTCTGCCAGTCGACCAGCTGCCGCAGCCAGTTGAAGCGTTCCGTGTCGCCGGCGGCCGGCGAGCCCCCCTCCTTGTACTTCCAATGGGCGGCGATGCCGTATTCCGCCACCTGGTGCATGTCGGTGGTGCGGATCTGGACCTCGATCGGCCGGTGACGGCCGATCACCGCCGTGTGCAGCGACTGGTAGCCATTGGGCTTGGGCAGACCGATGTAGTCCTTGAAGCGACCGGGGATCGGCCGGAAGATGTCGTGCACCACGGCCAGGGCCCGGTAGCAGCTCTCCACGCTCGGGCAGAGGATCCGCAGCGCCGCCACGTCGTAGATCTCGTGGAAGGCCTTCTGCTGGCGCTGCATCTTGCTCCAGATGCCGTAGAGGTGCTTGGGCCGACCGCTCACCTCGCAGTCCTGCAGCCCTGCCGCCACCAGCCGGTCGCGCAGCAGCTGCACCGTGGTCCCCAGCCGTTCCTCCCGTTCGCTGCGCTTGGTGGCGACCTGCTGCTGCACGTCGCGGTAGGACTCGGGCTCCAGCACCTTGAAGGCCAGGTCCTCCAGCTCCCACTTGAAGCGGCCGATGCCGAGGCGGTTGGCCAGGGGGGCGTAGATGTCGCGCGTCTCCCGGGCGATGCGCTGCTGCTTCTCGGGCTTGAGGGCGCCGAGGGTGCGCATGTTGTGCAGCCGGTCGGCCAGCTTGACCAGCACCACCCGGATGTCGCTGGCCATGGCCAGGAACATGCGGCGCAGGTTCTCCGCCTGGGCCTCGGTGCGGTTGGTGAAATGGATGCCGCCCAGCTTGGTGACCCCCTCCACCAGGGCGCGCACCTCCTCGCCGAAACGCTCTTCGATCTCCTCGGGGGTGACCTGGGTGTCCTCCACCACGTCGTGGAGGAAGCCGGCGGCGATCACCGCGGCGCTGGCGCCGATGTCGCGCAGCAGGCCGGCGACGGCGATCGGATGGACGATGTAGGGCTCGCCGCTGGCCCGGAACTGGCCGTCGTGGAGCTGGTAGGCGAAGTCGAAGGCCGTGGCCACCAGGGCCTCAGGATCGACGGGGCGCGCCTCGGCGCCGGCGGGGGGGAACTGCTGGAGGCTCTGGCGCAGCCAGGCCGGCAGGGGGACGCCGTAGTCGCGCTCGGGGGCGGCGGCGGATGGCACCTCCCGAATCGCCTCGGCAGCAGGAGTTGAGGCCGAGGCGTAAGCCAGCGGAGAGGAACCTTGATCCGGTGCCACCCTCAGCATCACACCCTTCAGGGTCCACCCATGGTATGGGGCAATCGTCACGAACCAGGGGATTTGCGCATTCGGCCATCCAGACTGGTCGCCGCCGGTGTCGTCCATGGCCCTGCCCGCCCCGTCCCAGCCTGCGGCCCCGGTGCTGCGGATCGGTGGTCTGCAGGTGCGCTACCCGGGCAGTGAGCGGCCCACCCTCGATGGGCTCGATCTGACCCTCAGCCCCGGCGAACGGCTGGCCCTGGTGGGCCCCTCGGGCTGCGGCAAGAGCACCGTGGCCCGGGCCGTACTGCAGCTGCTGCCCCCGGGCAGCAGCTGCGACGGCGAGCTGCTGCTGGCGGGCCAGGACCCGCGGCGGCTCAGGCGCGCCGCCCTGCGAAGGCTGCGGGGCGAGGCGGTGGGCCTGGTGTTCCAGGACCCGATGACCCGGCTCAACCCCCTGCTCACCATCGGCGAGCACCTGCGCGACACCCTGGCCGCCCACCGCGGCGGGGGGCGCCAGCGGGCCCGGGAGCTGCTGGCCCGGGTGGGGATCGCCCCGGAGCGCTACGGCAGCTTCCCCCACGAGTTCAGCGGCGGCATGCGCCAGCGCCTGGCCATCGCCCTGGCTCTGGCGTTGCATCCGCCCCTGGTGATCGCCGACGAACCCACCACCAGCCTGGATGTGGCCGTGGCCGGCCAGGTGATGGCCCAGCTGAGCGAGCTCTGCACCGAAACCGGCAGTGCCCTGCTGCTGATCAGCCACGACCTGGCCATGGCCGGCCGCTGGTGCGACCACATCGCCGTGCTCGATCAGGGGCGGCTGGTGGAGGAGGCCCCCAGCCACCGGCTGCTCACCGCCCCGGCCTCACCGCTGGCCCAGCGGCTGGTGGGCGCCGCCCGGGAGCGGGAGGGCGGGCGCAGCGAGGCCCCCGCCGCCGCGCCGGTGCTGCTGGAGGTGGAGGAACTGCGCAGCTGGCACCCGCTGCCCTCCCTGCCCTGGCAGCCGCGCTGGATCAAGGCGGTGGATGGGGTGAGCCTGACCCTGCACGAGGGGGAGACCATCGGCGTGGTCGGGGCGTCGGGCTGCGGCAAGAGCAGCCTCTGCCGCGCCCTGATGGGGCTGGCGCCGGTGCGGGGCGGGGCGGTGCGGCTCCAGGGGGTCGACCTGCGGCGCCTGGGGGGGCGGCCCCTGCGGCGGGCCCGGCGCCGGCTGCAGATGGTCTTCCAGGATCCCCTGGCCTGCCTCAACCCCCAGATGACCGTGGGGGAGGCGGTGGCCGATCCCCTGCTGATCCATGGGCTGGCCGGCCGACCGGAGGCCCGCCGCCGCGCCAGGGAGCAGCTGGCCCTGGTGGGGCTGGATCCGCCCGAATCCTTCGAAAACCGCCTGCCCCGCCAGCTCTCGGGCGGCCAGCAGCAGCGGGTGGCGATCGCCCGCGCCCTGATCCTGGAGCCCCAGGTGCTGCTCTGCGACGAGAGCGTCAGCATGCTCGACGCCGAGGTCCAGGCCGACGTGCTGGCCCTGCTGCGGCGCCTGCAGGGCCAGCTCGGCCTGGGCATGCTGTTCATCACCCACGACCTCTCGGTGGCCGGCGGCTTCTGCCATCGGGTCCTCGTGCTCGACGGCGGCCGCGTCGTGGAGCAGGGGGCCGGTGCCGAGCTGCTGACCCATCCCCAGGCGGCGATCACCCGCACCCTGGTCGAGGCCTGCCCGCGCCTGCCGCCCCTGCCCTGACCCCCCATCCACGCCGCAACGCGATGCTGCACCGCCTGCTCCTCCGCGCCCGCTACCTCACCCTGGTGCCGATCCTGGCGCTGCTGGCCAGCTGCCTGGCCCTGTTCATCCGAGGCAGCCGGCTGATCCTGGAGCAGCTGCGGCTGGCCCTGGTCAGCATCACCGACCTGGTGGATCTCAACCGCTTCGAGATGGACATCCTCGAGGGGATCGACCTGCTGCTGGTGGGAACGGGCTGCCTGGCCCTGGCGATCGGCATGTTCTCGCTGTTCATCAGCGAGCTGAAACTGCCGAAGACCCTCAGCTTCCGGAACTTCCACGAAGTGAAGGGCATGTTCGCCAACTTCATCATCCTGGCGATGGCGATCTCCTTCCTCGAACTGCTCAACAGCTTCGATCCCGAAGACCCCTCCCACTCCGTCGCCGGTGCCGACATCTTCTTCCCCGGGGCCGGCATGGCCGTGGTGACCCTGGCCCTGCTGGCCTTCAAGTACTGGGGCGGCGAGCGGGAGGACCACCGCCCCGCGGCAGTGCCGGAGCGCGAGTGATCCCCCCCGAACGCGCGGGATCCCTCAGAGAACCGCGCCCAGCAGGTCGGCGATCAGCAGGTTGTCGAGGGAGAGGAGGCCGCCGCCGGAGGTGATCAGCACCAGGCACATCACCACATACATGGCCGCCTTCTCCCAGCTGGGCGGCTCGCCGACCCCCATCGGTCCGGCGTAATCCCCCGGCGGGATCTGGTAGGGATCCGGCGCGATGAACGGGAACCCGGAGACCAGCTCCAGCACCATGGCGTAGGCCATCGACACCAGGATCGCCAGGGCCGCCAGGGGGGTGAGCAGACCGGGGATCAGGGCGATTCCGGCGCCCCACATCGAGGCCGCCGAGAGGAAACAGAGCCATTCCGGCGTCTTCATCGCCGTGGACCAGGTGCGGAGGTTGCGCAGCTTCGGCCAGCCGTGGCGGATGAAGGCCACCCCCACGAACAGCCGCAGCACCAGCAGCCCGGCACCAGCCGCCACCGAAGGGCCGGTGGGCACGAGCAGGGTGACGATCTCGAGATCCATCGGCGGGAGGGACGGCGGGACGGCGTGCCGGCTCACCGTAAGCAGGGTGGACGGACGGCGCAGTGGCGGTGCCGGGCGAAACCGGGGGTCCTGACCATCATGCGGTTGGCGGGCTCCCTGTCCCCTCCACCCCTGCCGACGCCATGACCTCATGCACGGCGGCCCTGCCGTCCCCGGGCAGCAGTGCCGCCTGGGCGCTTCGGTCAGCGAGGGCGGTGTCAACTTCAGCATCTGCATGTCGATGGCTTCCGCTTCGATCTGGCCTCAGTGCTGGACCGGGACCAGGCTGATCGCCGAGGCCTGGGATGCCGCCGGCCTCTATCAGGTGGGCAGCTTCGTCGGCGACAACTGGCAGGAGTGGAACGGCCGCTTCCGCGACGACGTGCGCCGCTTCATCAAGGGGGACGGGGGCCTGGCGGCCAGCGTCGGCCAGCCGCTGATGGGCAGCCCCGACATCTATGGCCACAAGCAGCGGGAGGCCGAGGCGAGCGTCAACTTCATCACCTGCCACGACGGCTTCACCCTGGCCGACCTGGTCAGCTGCAACGCCAAGCACAACGGGGCCAACGGCGAGGGCAACCGCGACGGCAGCGACGACAACACCAGCTGGAACTGCGGCGTCGAGGGGCCCAGCACCGATGCCGAGGTCATGGCCCTGCGCGCCCGCCAGAGCCGCAACCTGCTGACCATGCTGCTGCTGGCAGTCGGCACGCCGATGCTGGCCATGGGCGATGAGCTCGGCCGCAGCCAGCAGGTCAACAACAACGCCTACGCCCAGGACAACCCGATCAGCTGGCTCGACTGGTCGCTGCGGGAGCGCAACGCCGACCTGCACCGCTTCGTGCGGGAGCTGCTCGCCTACCGCCAGCGCCGCGACGTGGTGATCAACGCCCGCAACCTCAGCCTCGGCGAGCTGGTGCGGCGCCATCACGTCTGCTGGCATGGGGTCGAGCCCAACCAGCCCGACTGGAGCGAGAGCTCCCGCTCCTTCGCCGCGACGATCACCAGCGTCGACCACCGTTTCCGCTGGCACGCCATGGTCAACGCCTGGTGGGAGCCGCTGCACTTCCGGCTGCCGGCCGCCGAGGGCGACCAGCCGAGCTGGCGGCGCTGGATCGACACCTCCCGGCCCAGCCCGGAGGAGATCGTGCCCTGGAGCAGCGCGCCGGCCCTCGAGGCGGACACCTACACCCTGGGCCCCCGCTCGATCGTGGTGCTGGTGGTGGGTCTCAGTCCTGCAGCAGCTGCAGGTGATGGCCATCCGGATCCGCCAGCTGCAGGGCCCGACCAGCCCCGAGCCACTCCGCCTGATCCCCCAGCGGGATGATCCCGGCGGAGATCAGACGCCCGCCCAGGGCCCCGGCCCGCTCGGCGACGGCCTCCAGGTCGGCCACCCGCAGGCGCAGCTGCCAGTGGGCCAGGTCCTGGAGGCCCTGGTCGGCGGGCATCGGCCGGCCACCGGCGGGTTCGCGGTAGTCGAGGCACTCGACACCGGCGCCGCTGGGGCAGCGGTGGCCGGTGATGTGCACCCGGGTGCCCGCCAGGCCATCGAGGCCGTCCTGCTCCGGGCCGCTGTTGACGCCGTCCCCGCCGGCGGCCAGGCCCAGCAGAGCGCGATAGAAGCGGCCGCTCACAGCCGTATCGGCGATGCCGATGGCGCTGTGGTCGATGCCCAGCACCGGCCCGGGGGCGTCGCCATGCCAGCGGGCCTCCCCCTTGTCCGGCGGGAACTGCAGCAGCTCCAGGGGATGGCCGTCCGGATCGCGGAACTTGAAGGCGACGATGCCGGCGGCGGCCGCATTCCAGTCCGGCAGCCGCTGGGGCGCCGAGGAGATCGCCGTGATCCGGCCGGCGGCGAAGGCCGGCTGCAGCGCCGCCAGGGCCGCCTCCATGCCGTTGACCACCAGGCAGGCGTGCTGGAACCAGCGGTCGTTGCTGCGGGATCCGGCCGGGATCGGCCGCCCCGGACGGGCGCCGGGCCCCGGCGCGAGCACCTCGGTGAGCTCCAGCACCTCGGCGCCGATCGCCAGTCGCAGCACCCTGAGGCGGGCGTCCGGCAGACCCACCAGCTGGGCGTAGGGGCCGCCCTCCAGCACCTCGGCCTCCCCCAGGCGCCGGAAGCCCAGGCAGGTCTCGAAGAAGGCGGCACTGGCCTCGGCATCGGCCGTGGTGAACCCGAGGCTGTCGATGTGGGGGAGGATCATCACTGAGGGGCTGCCACGGGGTTCTGCCCCACCAGGCTGAGCACCCCGCCGACGCAGATCAGCACGGTTCCCACCACCACACCGGCGTTCGGGATCTGGCCGAACCAGATCCAGCCGATCAGGCCGGCGAAGACCACGGAGGAATACTGAAACGCCCCAATCGCACTGGGATCGGCATAGCTGTAGGCGCGGATCAGCAGAAACTGGAAGCTGAGCAGGCAGAGGGCCGAGGCCAGCACCCACAGGAATTGATCCGGCGTGATGGCGTGGAATCGCCCCACCATCATCAGGCTGGAGACCAGGCCGCCGATGGTCAGGAAATAGACAAGCTGCGTCAACGCCGACTCGCTTCTGCCCAGGGCCTTCACGGCCAGAAACTCGATGGCACAGACGAATCCAGCCGCCAGACCGAGCAGATCGCCGGGCTTGTCAAGGAGACTGGCATTGGGCTGAACGACGATCACCATCCCGGCGAATCCCACCGCCAGCGCCTTCCAGAGGCTGGGGGGAATGCGCTGCCTGAGCACCAGCCAGGCCAGCAACGGGATGAACATCGGTGTCGTGTTCAGAAGCACATTGGCATTGACAAGATTCACCAGCTGGGCCGCCGACATGAACAGCAGAAACCCTCCCATGCCCATGCCGCCACGCAGCAGGTGAAGGGGGAACACACGGGTCGGCAGATCGCGCCCGCCGCGCACGGCCAACAGGGGAATCAGCAGAACCAGCGCCAGAACAAACGTGAGCCAGGTGAACATCAGGGCGTCCATGGCGCTGCCCACCGCCCGCGCAAAAGCGCTCTGCAACGTGTTGGCGAGAAAGGCCGCCACCAGCAGGGCCGCGCCCCTGGCCACCGAAGGACTGGCAGGCCCGTTCCGGTTTCCGTCTCGGTTCCGGTTCCCGTTGTTGTCCGGCCCCTGCAACGCCTCGCCGTCCATCGGGCTGGTTCCTCTCGCTTCCGGCACAGACTAGGGGCCCTCAGGTGTGGCGCCACGGTCAACGCATCCTCGTGCTGAGTTGCCGATGCTGACGGCAACGATTCACTGGGCCCGTTCGGTGGTCGTCCCTAGGATGAAAGCGTGGACATCCCTCCCCATTCCTTTCCCGGCCGCACCCGATGACGAGCTCCAACCCCCTGGCCGGCAAGGCCCTTTCCACCCTGCTGCAGGGCAAGGTCGCCATCGTCACCGGTGGCAACAGCGGCATCGGCAAATCGATCGTGGAGTATCTCGCCGAACTCGGCGCCAAGGTGGTGATCGATTACCGCTCCCATCCCGAAGCCACTGAAGAGCTGGAGCGTGAAATCGGCGCCTATGGCGGCAGCAGCTTCGGGGTTCAGGCCGATGTGGGCAAGCTCGATGACCTGCAGCGCCTGGTGGACACCACCGTGGAGAAATACGGTCGGCTCGATGTGATGGTCAACAATGCCGGCATCGAAACCCGCACCTCGATCCTCACCACCACCCCGGACAACTTCGACAAGGTTCTGGATGTCAACCTGCGGGGCGTCTTCTTCGCCACCCAGTTCGCCGCCAAGCAGATGATCGCCCAGGGCGGCGGCGGCCGCATCATCAACATCTCCTCGGTGCACGAGGACTGGCCGATGCCCGACAACACCCCCTACTGCTGCGCCAAGGGCGGCGTGCGCATGCTCACCCGCACCGCGGCCCTGGAGCTGGCGCCCCACGGCATCACCATCGTCAATGTGGGGCCGGGCGCCGTGGCCACACCGATCAACGACTCCACCATGAACAATCCCGAGCTGCTGGCCAAGCTCAACGCCGCCATCCCCATGGGCCGCATGGCCCAGCCGGAGGAGATCGCCAAGGTGGTGGGCTTCCTGGCCAGCGACGCCGCCAGCTACATCACCGCCACCACGATCTTCGCCGACGGGGGCCTGATGCACAGCAGCCCCGGCCTCTGAGCCTTCAGGCCGCCGCCGGCTGCTCCGCCGAGGCCGGAGCGGGATCCTCCGCCCGTTCGGCCCGCTCCAGACCCACCTCCACCCCCAGGTGCTGGTCGGGCCGGCCGGTGATCAGCAGGCTGGCCCGCTGCTGGGTGGCGATCATCCACAGCCACTTGGTCAGCAGGGTGAGGCGGTTCTCGTTGGCGGGCATGAAGGCGAGGTGGGCCAGCCCCCAGAGCAGCCAGCCGAAGGGGCCGGTGAGCCTGAGGCCCCGCAGGTCGGCGACGGCGCAGAGGGGACCGATCACGGCCATGCTGCCGAAGTCAACCCAGCGGAAGGGGGCCTGGCGCTGACCCGCCAGCTGGGCCAGCAGGTCCTGGGCGACCCAGCCTCCCATCTGCACCGCCGGGCCGGCCATCCCCGGCAGGGGCTTGCCATCGGCCGTATGGGCGTAGGAGCAGAGATCGCCCACCACCCGGATCTCGGGATGGCCGGCGATCGAGAAATCCGGCTCGACCACCACCCGCCCGCCGCGGTCGACCGTGCAACCGGTGCGCTCCGCCAGCAGCTTGCCGAGATGGGAGGCGCGCACTCCCGCGCTCCAGCAGATGGTGGCCGCCTCCAGCACCCGCTCGCCGGGGGTTCCCGGTGCCGGTGCCTTGAAGGCCACCGTCAGGCGGCCGGCCTCGATGCTCTGCACCCGTCCGCCCAGCACCAGCTCGACCCCGCGGGAGAGGAGGTAATCGCCGGCCGCTTTGGACAGGGACGGATCCATGGCCCGCAGCAGCCGATCGCCGGGGTCCACGAGCACCACGCGGCAGAGCCCGGGGTCCAGCTGGCGGAAGTCGCGCCGCGCCGCGTGGCGCATCAGCTCGTTGATCGACCCGGCCAGTTCGCAGCCGGAGGGGCCGCCACCCACCACCACCACCGACTGCAGAAAGCGGCAGCGCTCGGGATCTGGAGTCTGCTCGGCCTCCTCCAGGGCCGTCAGCACCCGCCGCCGGATCTCATCGGCGTGCTCGAGGATCTTCATCGGCGGCGCCAGTTCCCGCCACTCCTCATGGCCGAAGTAGGTGCTGCCGGAGCCGGTGGCCAGGATCAGGCTGTCGTAGCGCAGGCGGCGATCGTTGAAGACCACCTCCCGGGAGGCGGCATCGAGATCAACCACCTCACCCAGCAGCACCTGCACATTGGCGGCCTTCGCCAGCAGCAGCCGCAGGGGCGTCGCCACATCCGCCTCGGACACCAGACCGGAGGCCACCTGATACAGCAGCGGCTGGAAAAGATTGAAATTGCGCTTGTCCACCAGGGTCACCCGTACGGGCTGGCCGGCCAGCCGGTGGGCCGCCTTGAGACCGGCGAAACCTCCACCAACAATCACCACATGGGGCCAGCTCTTCATCACGGCTTCGCTCGGCTCCAGCTCAAGGAAGAAGCGTTCCTTCGCCATCGATGCGGTCCGCGGGATATCTGAAAGGTAGGGGCAATCCCTCGCCCGGCGAGCCAAGCCCTGGCGGGATGGCGACTCCCTCACCCACCGGCGGCCCGTGCCGGAGGCCGCCCTGCTGTAGGCCTTCGGCGCCTGGTCGGGGTATCGCCACAAGGCTGTAGCAAAAGATCACAGAGCCAGGCCGGCTATCCAGGTGCGGCCATGGTGAAGGGGCACTCCCCGGCCGGTGCCCGATGCAGCAACTGCTGCCAGCCCTCAATGATCACAACCTGCCCTGGATGGACACCCTCCATCCGATCGTGGTCCACTTCGTCATCGCCATGGCGGTGATCAGCGTGGTCTTCGATCTGATCGGTGTCGTGCTGCGGCGGCCGAATCTGTTTGAAGTCAGCTTCTGGAATCTGCTGTTCGCCACCGGGGCGATCTTCGTGGCGATCATCTTCGGCCAGGTGGAGGCGGGCCTGGCCGATCCCTATGGCGCCTCCCGGGCGATCCTCAACCTGCACAGCACCCTGGGCTGGTCCCTGGCCGGCATCCTTTCGGTGCTCACCGGCTGGCGCTACGTGCTGCGCAACCGGGACCCCGAGACGCTGCCCCTGCCCTTCCTGGCCGCCGGCGGGGTGCTGGCCGCTCTGGTGGTGGTGCAGGTCACCCTGGGCAACCAGCTGATCTGGGTGTACGGCCTGCACACCGTGCCGGTGGTGGCCGCCGGACGGGCCGGGCTGATCTGATGGCCCTCTCCGTGCTCCCGGCCGAGGCGCCGATCCAGCAGCTGGGCGACTGGCTGGGGCCCAACGACCTGCCCTACAGCCTGCCGATTCATCCGAATCTGGTCCATTTCACGATCGGCCTGTTCGTGATCGCCATCGCCTTCGACGTCGTCGGCGCCCTCTATCCGATCGAGAAGCGGGTGTTCCGCTTCCTTGCCCTGCCGATCACCCGGGCCGGCTTCCACGACGTGGGTTGGTACAACCTGCTGGCCTGCGCCATCGTCAGTTTCTTCACCGTGGCGACGGGCTTCTTCGAGATGCTGCTGGCGGTGCCGATTCCCGGCGTCACCAGCAGCATCGGCCTCCAGAGCATGGAAACGATGCTCTGGCATGGCGTCGGCGGGGTGGCGATCCTGCTGGCGATCATCGCCATGACCGTCTGGCGCGGCTACCAGCGTTTTCTCTGGCGCCGGGACATGGGCCGCCAGGTGCAGTGGCTCTACCTCCTGGTGGGCCTGGCCCTGTTCCTGGTGATCGGTCTGCACGGCACCCTCGGGGCCGAGCTGGCGGCCGAATTCGGCGTCCACATCACCGCCGACCAGCTCCTGGCCAACGGCGCCGACCTCCGCGACGCCCTTCCTTGAGGGCTCCCCTGCCATGACCTCCGCACCCCCGCGTCGCCCCGGCCCCATCGCCCTCGTCGCCCTGGCCCTCTGGGTGGGGCTGCTGCTGCTGATCAGCCTCTGGGTGGCGGGGCAGTCCCTCCGCTGGCTGCCGGTCCAGGCCTCCAATGCCGCCCCGCTGGTGGATGGTCTGTTCAGCTTCGAGACCGGCGTCGGCACCTTCGTGTTCCTGGGGGTCATCTCGGTGATGGCCTGGGTGATGCTCGTGCACCGTGCCGAGAAGTACGACGAGAGCGATGCGGAGCCGATCGAGGGCAACACCCGCCTCGAGGTGATCTGGACCGCCATCCCGCTGGTGCTGGTGATGGCCATCGCCTGGTACGCCATCCAGGTGAACACCCAGCTGGGTGTACTCGGGCCGATGGAGCACATCCATCGGAGCGATTCCCGGGCGATGACGATGGGCACCCCGAAGGGCCAGGGAAAGGCTGAACAGGTGGAGGTGATCGCGCGGCAATGGTCCTGGGAGTTCCGCTACCCCTCCGAGAGTGTCTCCAGCACCGAGCTGCACCTGGAGCTGGATCGGCCGGTCACCTTCCGCCTCGTCTCCGAGGACGTGCTGCACGGCTTCTTCATCCCGGCCTTCCGGCTCAAGCAGGACGTGATCCCGGGCCGGGCGATCGATTTCAGCCTCACCCCCACCCGCCTCGGGCGCTACCGCCTGCGCGATTCCCAGTTCAGCGGCACCTGGTTCGCCGCCAACCAGGCCGATGTGGTGGTCGAGACCGCCGAAGACCATGCCGCCTGGCTGAAGCAGGCCGCTGCCGCCCCCCTGCAGCGCGGCCTCAGCGTCGCGGCCGACGAGTACGCCGACCGCCAGACCAACCCCCGCGGCGGCTGGCCCACGGTGGTGCCGGCCCCCCCGCCCCAGGTGAACGCTCCCGGTTCCAGCTCCCTTCCCCACGACGCCTGAGGCCATGACCAGCACCGCCCTCTCCCCCGAACCGCCCGCCTCCTGGCGGCGTTACTTCGGCTTCAGCACCGATGCCAAGGTGATCGGCATCCAGTACATCGTGGTGGCCTTCTTCTTCTTCCTCGTGGGTGGCCTGCTGGCCATGATCATGCGGGGGGAGCTGATCACGCCCGAGGCCGATCTGGTGGATCGCACCGTGTACAACGGCCTCTACACGATGCACGGAACGATCATGCTGTTCCTGTTCATCTTTCCCGTTCTGAACGGGCTCAACAACCTGTTGATTCCCACCATGATCGGCGCCCCCGACATGGCCTTCCCCCGGCTCAACACCGCCGCCTTCTGGCTGGTGCCGGTGTTCGGCATCCTGCTGATCGTCAGCTTCTTCGTGCCCAGCGGCCCGGCCACCTCCGGCTGGTGGTCCTATCCGCCGGTGAGTCTCCAGAACCCCCTCGGCCACCTGATCAACGGCGAGTTCCTCTGGGTGCTGGCCGTGGCCCTCTCCGGCATCTCCTCGATCATGGGGGCGGTGAACTTCGTCACCACGATCCTGCGGATGCGGGCGCCGGGCATGGGCTTCTTCCGCATGCCGGTGTTCTGCTGGACGGCCCTCGCCGCCCAGACCCTGCAGCTGATCGGCCTGCCCGCCCTCACCGGCGGCGCCGTGATGCTGCTGATGGATCTGAGCGTCGGCACCTCGTTCTACCGGCCGGAAGGGGGCGGCGATCCGGTGCTGTATCAGCACTTCTTCTGGTTCTATTCCCACCCGGCGGTGTACGTGATCATCCTGCCGGTGTTCGGCATCTTCTCGGAGCTGTTCCCCGTCTATTCGCGCAAGCCGCTGTTCGGATACGTCTATGTGTGCCTGGCCTCCTTCATCATCGTCGGCCTGGGGCTGATCGTCTGGGTGCACCACATGTTCCCCAGTGGCGTCACCCAGTGGATGCGCAACCTGTTCATGGTCACCACGATGCTGATCGCCGTGCCCACCGGCGTGAAGGTGTTCGCCTGGCTGGGCACCCTCTGGCGGGGCAAGATCCGGCTCACCACGCCGATGCTGTTCTGCCTGGGCGGCCTGTTCAACTTCGTCTTCGCCGGCATCACCGGCATCATGCTGGCCACCGTGCCGATCGACATTCATGTCAGCAACACCTACTTCGTTGTGGGTCACTTCCACTACGTGATCTATGGCGCCGCCGTGATGGGTGTGTTCGCCGCCATCTACCACTGGTTCCCCAAGTTCACCGGCCGCATGCCCTACGAGGGCCTCGGCAAGCTGCACTTTCTGCTCACCTTCGTGGGCGCCAACCTCAACTTCCTGCCCATGCACCCCCTCGGTCTGATGGGCATGCCCCGGCGGGTCTCCTCCTACGACCCGGAGTTCGCCTTCTGGAACGTGCTGGCCAGCCTGGGGGCCTTCCTGCTGGGGGTCTCGATCATCCCCTTCCTGCTCAACATGATCAGCTCCTGGGCCCGGGGCCCCCGGGCGCCGCACAACCCCTGGAACGCCATCGGCCTGGAGTGGCTGCTGCCGTCACCACCGGCGGAGGACAACTTCGGCGAGCACGTTCCCACCGTGATCAGCCGCCCCTACGGCTACGGCACCGGCGAACCGCTGGTGGAGCACCAGGCCGAGATCGAGCGCGCCCTCACCCTTCAGGAGGCCAACCGATGAGCAGCACCCCCGCCACCCCCGGCGACGCGGCCGCGACCCATGCCCACGGCGAAGGGCAGCACGCCAACCACAATCTCACCGGCTTCATCATCTTCCTGTGCTCCGAGAGCGTCATCTTCCTGGCGTTCTTCAGCGGTTACGCCCTGCTGCGTCTCTCCGCCATCGACTGGCTGCCCGCCGGTGTGGACGGCCTCGAATGGCGCCTGCCGCTGATCAACACGGTGGTGCTGGTCTCCAGCTCCTTCACGATGGTGGTGGCCGAGCATTTCAAAGGCAAGCGGAAGATCTGGCTGTTCCGGGGCTTCTGGCTGCTGACCATGGCCATGGGGGCCTATTTCCTCTATGGCCAGGCGGTGGAGTGGCGCGGCCTCAGCTTCGGCTTCACCTCCGGCACCTTCGGTGGCACCTTCTATCTGCTCACCGGCTTCCATGGCCTGCATGTGCTCACCGGCATCCTGCTGATGGGCCTGATGCTGGCCAAATCCTTCGTCCCCGGCAATTACGACGGCGGTGAAGAAGGCGTCATCGCCACGTCCCTGTTCTGGCACTTCGTGGATGTGATCTGGATCATCCTGTTCGTGCTGCTCTACGCCTGGAGAGCCTGAACCATGATCATCGACGACAGCCACTACGACGTGATCCTGATCGGCAGCGGTGCCGGTGGCGGCACCCTGGCCGCCGCCCTCGCCGATGGGGGCCACCGGGTGCTGCTGCTGGAGCGGGGCGGCGTGATGCCCCAGGCCGATCAGAACGTCGCCGAGGTGGGGCTGTTCCGCAAGCCGCGCTACCACCCCGAGGAGAAGTGGTTCGGCACCGACGGTGATCCCTTCTCCCCCCAGATGGTGCACGCCGTCGGCGGCAACACCAAGATCTGGGGTGGCGTGCTCGAACGCATGCGGGAAGCGGAGTTCACGGGCGTGGCGCTCCAGGAGGGTCCGTCCCCGGACTGGGAGCTGCGCTACGACGACCTGGCCCCCTGGTACGCGCAAGCCGAAGCGCTCTATCGGGTCCATGGGGTGGCCGGTGCCGATCCCACCGCCCCCGCGATGCAGGGCGCCTATCCAGCCGCACCGCGGCCGCCGGAACCGTTCCTGGTGGAACTGCGCGCCGCCCTGGAGCGCCAGGGGCTCCATCCCTACGACCTGCCCCTGAGCTGGTCCGACTCGGCGGTCGATCCCACCGGGGACGCCGAGCTGTTCGGCGTGGATCCGGCGCGCGGCTCCAGCACCGTGACGGTGAGGGAGAACGCCCGGGTGGTGCAGCTGCACGTCAACCCGTCGGGCCAGGAGGTGCGCGGCGTCGAGGTGGAGATCGACCACCAGCGCTGGCTGTTCCGCAGCCATCAGGTGGTGCTGGCCGCCGGGGCCATCGGCACGCCGGAGATCCTGCTGCGTTCCGCCACCGACCACCACGCCCGGGGCCTGGCCAACGGCTCCGACCAGGTGGGGCGCAACCTGATGAAGCCCCAGCTCACCTCGATCCTGCAGCTGGCGGCCGCCCCCAACTCGGGCCGCTACGCCCGCGGCCATGGCATCACCGACTTCTACTGGGGGGACAAGAACGTCGACTTTCCCCTCGGTTCGATCCAGAGCGGCGGCGGGGTGCTCCAGGACGCCCTGTTCGCCGAGTCGCCGCCGGTGCTCTCCCTGGTGACCCGCCTGCTGCCGGACTTCGGCCTCGAGCAGCTGGCCGCCCGTTCGATCACCTGGTGGGCGATGAGCGCCGTGCGGCCCGATCCCCACAACCGCGTCGCCCTGCGGGGCCAGCAGCTGCAGATCCACTACACGGCCAACAACCGGGAGGCCCACGACCGCCTTGTCTACCGCTGGATCGACTGCCTCAAGGCCGTCGAGGCCGACCCCCTGACCCTGGTGGCCAAGGCCGCCCCCACCCACCCCCGCGGCGAGGCGCCCCTGCCGGTGATCGGCGGCGCCTGCGGCACCTGCCGCATGGGCTCGGATCCGGCCACCTCGGTGGTGAATCTCGACGGCCGCAGCCACGAGGTGGCCAACCTCTGGATCGTCGACGCCAGCGTGCTGCCCTCCTGTCCGTCGGTGGGGGTGGGGCTCACCGTGATCGCCAATGCCCTGCGCATCGGCGACGCCCTGAAGGCGTCCCTATGACGGCCAGCGTCCCCAGCGGCGCCGCAATCGACGCCATCACCCCGTCGGAGACCCGGCGCATGGCCGAGCGCGACCACGGCCTCGCCCCCTGGAGCCTGTGGGGCAGCTACCTGAGCGAGCGCCAGTGGGGCACCGTGCGCGAGGACTACTCCGCCGACGGGGATGCCTGGCGCTCCTTCCCCCACGACCACGCCCGCTCCCGGGTCTACCGCTGGGGCGAGGACGGCCTGCTGGGCCTCTGCGACGACCAGTGCCGGCTGTGCTTCTCGCTGGCCCTCTGGAACGGCGTGGACCCGATCCTCAAGGAACGGCCCTTCGGGCTCGGCAACCCCGAAGGCAACCACGGCGAGGACCTCAAGGACTACTTCTTCCATCTCGCCAACACCCCCACCCACAGCTTCATGCGGGGGCTCTACAAGTACCCGCAGCGGGCCTTCCCCTACGCCGATCTGCTGGCGGAGAACGGCCGCCGCGGCCGCGACCAGCCCGAGTACGAACTGATCGACACGGGCATCTTCGACGACAGCCGCTACTTCGATGTCCTCATCGAGTACGCCAAGGCGGGACCGGAGGACCTGCTGATCCGCCTCCGGGCCACCAACCGCGGCCCCGATCCCGCCCCCCTCACCCTGCTGCCCAGCCTGTGGCTGCGCAACACCTGGTGCTGGGGCTATCCCGATGAAGTCGAGCACGGGATCCGCCCGCTTGCGGGCGCCGGCGGCCCGTCGATCGTCACCGATGCCATCCCCCACCTGGGGGTGTATCAGCTCGACTGCCGGGAGCCCGGCGCCTGGATCTTCACCGACAACGAAACCAACAGCGAGCGGCTCTGGGGCCAGCCCAACGCCACACCCTTCCAGAAGGACGGCTTCCATCGCCATGTGGTCGACGGCGAGGTCGGCGCGGTGAATCCGGCCCAGCGGGGCAGCAAGGCGGGACGTTTGCTGCAGCGCACCCTGGCCGCCGGCGAGGAGTGGCTGGTGGAGCTGCGCCTGCATAGGGTCGACGGCCGCCCCGCGCCGGGCCCTGCCGAGCACGGAGAGGCGTTCGGGGAGGCGTTCGGGGCGATCTTCAGCGAGCGGGAGCGGGAGTGGCTGGAGTACTTCGACCATCGGGTGCCGGGGCTGTCCGAGGACGACCGCCGCATCCACCTGGCCGGCACCGCCGGGCTGCTGTGGTGCAAGAAGTACTACGGCTGGAGCGTGATGCGCTGGCTCGAGGGCGACCCCACCGGTGCGCCGCCGCCGGCCGGGCGGCGTCACACCCAGAACGCCTACTGGCAAAGGCTGCACGCCCACGACGTGATCTCGATGCCGGACTGCTGGGAGTACCCCTACTTCTGCCAGTGGGATCTGATGTTCCATTCGGTGGCCTTCGCCGTCTTCGATCCGGCCACGGCCAAGGAGCAGTGCATGCTGCTACGCAAGCCCCAGTACACCGCCCCCAACGCCCAGACCCCCGCCTACGAGTGGGCCCTGTCCGATCCCAACCCCCCGATCGGCGCCTGGGCGGCGATGCGCATCTATCAGATCGATCGCAAGAACAGCGACGCCGCCGATCTGGCCTTCCTGCGCGCCGCCCTGCGCAAGCTGATCCTGGAGTACGGCTGGTGGGCGAACCGCAACGACCGCTCCGGCGACAATGTGTTCGAGGGGGGATTCCTGGGACTCGACAACATCGGCGTGTTCGATCGGCGCTTCCCCCTGGCCGACGGCAGCATCATCGAGCAGTGCGACGGCACGGCCTGGATGGCCTCGCTCAGCCTCAACCTGCTGCAGATCGCCGTGGAGCTGAGCCGCGAGGAACCGGAGTACGCCGACATCTGCGAGCGGTTCGTGGTGGATTTCGTGCAGTTGGCCATCGGCCTCAACAATCCCGCCGGCCGCAACTACCTCAACTGGGACGAGGAGGACGGCTTCTACTACGACGTCATCAAGCGGCCCAACGGCAGCGTCGACTATCTGCGCACCCGTTCACTCTCGGGCCTGGTGCCCCTGCTGGCGGTGCAGAGCTTCGACATCGACACCGTGGCACGGTTGCCGATGCTCGATGTCACCCACACCCTGGCCTGGTTCACCCACGAGCGCACCACGCCCTCCTGGATGGTGGAGAACCTGGGAATCTGGAACAACGACCGGGTGCTGTTCACCCTGGTGCCCCGGGAGCGCCTGCAGCGCATCTGCGAGCGGCTCTTCGATGAGGAGGAGTTTCTCTCCCCCTACGGCATCCGTTCCCTTTCCAAGGTGTACGAACAGCACCCCTACACGTACACCGAAGGCAGCGAAAGCCAGACGCTCGCCTACAGCCCGGCCGACAGCCCGGTGGCGATGTTCGGGGGCAACTCCAACTGGCGCGGGCCGGTGTGGATGCCGATGAACTTCCTGCTGATCGAATCCCTGCAGAAGTTCGCCCATTTCTACGCCGACAGCTTCAAGGTGGAGTTCCCCACCCGCTCGGGCCACTGGATCACGCTCTGGCAGGCCTCCCTGGAGCTGGAGAAGCGGCTGGTGGGTCTGTTCCGCCGCGACGGCCAGGGCCGCCGCCCCTTCAATGGCGCCGTGGGGATGTTCCAGAGTGATCCCCACTGGCGCGATCTGATCCTGTTCAACGAATACTTCCACGGCGACAATGGCCGTGGCGTCGGCGCCTCCCACCAGACCGGCTGGAGCGCCATGGTCTGCAAGATGCTCAACCAGCTCAATCGCTACCCCATCCAGCCATGAGCATCCCGTCCCCCGGCGCCGCCATCGCCGGTCCGAGCCTGCACAGCTCGCCCCTGCCGGAGGCGGCCCAGCTGGAGGTGAGCCACGGCGCCCACTTCGACGTGGTGATCATCGGCAGCGGCGCCGGCGGCGGCACCCTGGCCCGCCACCTGGCCCCCACCGGCCTCAAGGTGCTGGTGCTGGAGCGGGGCGACTGGCTGCCTCAGGAGCCCCAGAACTGGGACGCCGAAGCGGTGTTCCAGCAGAACCGCTACGTGTCGAAAGATCCCTGGCTCGACAGGCACGGCAAGCCCTTCCAGCCCGGCAGCCATTACTTCGTCGGGGGCGCCACCAAGATGTACGGCGCCGCCCATTTCCGCCTGCGCCAGCAGGACTTCGAGGAGCTCGCCCACTTCGACGGCACCTCGCCGGCCTGGCCCCTGCGCTACGCCGATTTCGAGCCCTGGTACCAGAAGGCCGAGGAGATGTACCACGTGCACGGCCAGCGCGGTGAGGATCCCACCGAGCCGCCCTGCAGCGGTCCCTATCCCCATCCACCGGTGGCCCATGAGCCGCGGATGCAGCAGCTGGTCGACGACCTGCGGGCCGCCGGGCTCCATCCCTTCCACGCCCCCAGCGGCGTCCAGCTCGACGAGGCCCACATGGCCTTCAGCCGCTGCCGCAAGTGCAACTGCTGCGATGGCTTCCCCTGCCTGGTGCACGCCAAGTCGGACGCGGAGGTGCTGGGCATCCGGCCGGCCCTGGCGCAGCCGACCGTGTCCCTGCTGACGCGGGCCCGGGTGAAGCGCCTGCACACCGACGCCTCCGGCCGCACGGTCACCGGGGTGGAACTGGAGCGGGACGGCGAGCCCCTGACGGTCAGCGGTGATGTGGTGGTGGTGAGCTGCGGCGCCGCCAACAGCGCCCGGCTGCTGCTGCTGTCGGCCAACGACCGCCATCCCCGGGGCCTGGCCAACGGCTCCGACCAGGTCGGTCGCCACTACATGTTCCACAACAGCAAGGCGATGGTGGCCCTGGCCCATGAGCCGAACCGCACCATCTTCCAGAAAACGGTGTCGATCAACGACTGGTATCTCGGGGATGCCGACTTCGACTACCCGATGGGCAACATCCAGATGACGGGCAAGACCAACGGCACGATCATGAAGGGCTACGCGCCACTGGAAACCTTCCTGATGCCCGGCTGGAGCATGGACAGGATCGCCGAGCACGCCCTCGACTTCTGGATCTCCAGCGAGGATCTCCCCGATCCGAACAACCGGGTGACCGTCACCGGCTCCGGCCAGATCCAGCTGAGCTACACCCCCAACAACCTCACCGCCTCGGCGCGCCTGGTGAGCCGCCTGGAGGGGCTGCTGGATCGCCTCTATCTGCGCCAGCACCTGGTGGAGCGCCAGTTCTACATCGCCAACAGCATGGGCATCGCCGCCGTGGGGCACCAGGCCGGCACCTGCCGCTTCGGCAGCGATCCGGCCACCTCGGTGCTCGACCTCGACTGCAAGGCCCACGAGCTCGACAACCTCTACGTCGTCGACACCAGCTTCATGCCGACGATCGGCGCCGTGAACCCCTCCCTCACCGCCATCGCCAATGCCCTGCGGGTGGGCACCCACCTGGTGGAACGGCTGCGGGGCTGAGGGTGGCCATGGGCACGCCGGAGGAAACCTCGGAGCGGCGGGTGCTGGTGGCCCTGGGCACCGCCTGGGCCCTGACGGCCGGGTGGTTCCTGTTCTGGCCGGTGCCCACCGAGGTGGTCGGCCGGGGGGTCGTGATCGTGCCCGGCGGCGCCACGGTGATCGATTCCCGGGCCGAGGGCCAGATCCTCAGCCTGCCGGTGCGGGAGGGGCAGCGGGTGAGCCGGGGCCAGACCCTGATCCGCCTCTACCTGCCCACCCTGGAGCAGCAGCTGCGCCGCCAGGAGAAGGACCTGGCGGAACTGATCCGCATCAACGCCGATCTCGACCGGCGCGACCGGGCGCGGCTGGCCTCGGCCCGGCGGCTGCGGGACACCGCTCTGGCCAAGCTGGAGGGCAACCGCGAGCGCCT
Organism: Synechococcus sp. UW140; assembly: GCA_943369315.1. Taxonomy (GTDB): domain Bacteria; phylum Cyanobacteriota; class Cyanobacteriia; order PCC-6307; family Cyanobiaceae; genus Cyanobium. The sequence continues at coordinate 27,411 of CALRMW020000006.1, read as the reverse complement.
GGACGCCCTGCGTCGCGTCTACGACCAGAAGGTGGCCGATTTCCGCCATCTGGCCCGCCGCGAGGTGGTGGCCCCCCTGGCCGCGGAAGTGGTGGCGAGCGAGGACCGGGCCATCGAGCTCGACAACAGCGTCGCCGAACTGGGCATCCGGCAGCGGGAGGCCATCGACGCCTGGGAGAAGGTCCGGCTCGCCATCGACACCGAGGCCCAGCGGCGGCGCTTCGCCATCCAGGACGCCCGCCGCGCCGTCCGGGTCACCCAGACCCGCCTGGCCTACGACGGCACCCTCACCGCCACCCGGGACGGGCGGCTGCTCGACCTGCAGGTGGTGCGGGGCCAGACTGTGAAGCCCGGGCAGCGCCTCGGCACCCTGGGGAGTCCCCGGGCGGACCGCGGCAACGCCGATGGCGGCGGCCAGGCCCTGCAGGCGGTGGCCTACTTCGCCCCGGCCGATGCCCGCCGCCTGCGCCCCGGCCTGGCCATGGAGGTGGTGCCGGACTGGAACGAGCGGGGCCGGTTCGGCGGCATCCGTGGTCGTGTGCGCCGCATCAACCTGCTGCCCGCCACCCGCGAGGACGTCGACACCACCATGGGCAACCCCCAGCTGGCGGAGGCCCTTGTGCGCAACGGGCCGGTGATGCGCACCGAGATCGCCCTCCTGCCCGCGGCCGGCGGCTCCGGCCTCGACGGCTATCGCTGGACCCTCAGCCGCGGAAGCAGCGTCTTTCCGATCCGCGAGGGGCTGACGCTCAAGGCCCACGGCTACGTCGAATGGCGCCCGCCGGTCAGCTACCTGCTGCCGCTGCTGCGCGACCTCACCGGCAGCTACCGCACCCTGCGCCAGCAGGAGCGCCAGGACCAGCCGCCCCTGCGGCAGCGGGACGCCCTGCCATGACCCGCGAACGGCCCTGGCTGGTCGTGGAGGCGGCCCTGCTGATGGTGCTGCTGCACGCCAACGCCCCGGAGGTGTGGTTCTGGTTCGCCGCCCTGGTGGTGCTGCTGCTGTGGCGCTCGTTCGCCTGGCGCCAGCGGCGCTGGGAGCGGCTGCAGCAACGGCAGGGCGCCGCTCAGGAGCCGCCCAGCACCAGCGGCAGCGCCACCGGCTGATCGGGCCGGTCCGGCACCGGCAGCAGTTCGCGCAGCAGCTGGGCGTAGCTGACGTTGGCGAGGGTGGTGGATTCGGCCACCCCCTCCATCGCCCCGGTCAGGGTGGCGACGGTGTCGGCCACATCGCTGTAGTCGGCCAGCCCCAGCTGGTAGCGGGCCCGCACGTCACGGAAGGCCTCGCGGGAGGCGCTGTAGGAGGCGCGGGCCGCCACGATCTGGCGCAGGGCGGCCCGATGGTCGTAGAAGGCGGCCTCGAGGCGCTGGCGGATGGCGTTGCGCTCCCGGGCCAGCTGCTGGTCGGTGCGGGCGGCGGCGGTGCGGCTGGCGGCCACGGCCCCGGCGGTGACGCCGCCGTCGAAGAAGCGCCAGTGCAGCTGCAGGCCCGCGGCCCAGTCGGAGCGCTGGTTGAGCAGCTGGGGGATGAGGGCCGAGCTGCAGCATCCCTCCAGCCGGATCACGGGCTGGGTGATGAGCCCCTGGCCGTAGCCGCCGGTGGCCACCAGCCGCACGCTAGGCAGCAGTTCGGCGGCGCGGCGGTCGGCCTGACGCAGCAGGGCGTCGCGGGCGGCCTGCAGGGCCCGCAGCTGGGGATTGTCCCGCCAGCCGCGCACGATCGTCTGCTCCAGATCGAGGGGCCAGGGGGGCTGGAGCCGCACCGCATCGCTGGCCCGCAGGCTGACGTCGAAGGGCACGTTGATCAGGTTGCTGAGCTGGCGCTGGCGACTCAGCTGCAGGGCCTCCGCCTGCTCGAGGCGATAGCGGCTCTGCTGCAGGGCGGCCTCGGCCCGGAGCCGGTCCAGCCGCGGCACCAGGCCCACCTGCTGGAGCGCCTCCACCTGGTCGCGCACCACCGTGTCGCTGTCGACGACGGCCCGGCGGATCCGCAGCAGCTGGTCGGCGAGCTGCAGGCCGTAGTAGCCGATGCTCACATCCAGCTGCAGCTGGCGCAGCCGGTCGGCGTAGCGCTGGCGGGAGGCCCGCAGGCTGTCATCGGCCTCGGCGATGGCGGCGGCGCGGTAGGGGCTGAGCAGCTCCCAGGCCAGCTCCACCCGGGCGGCCGCCGCCCCGACGTTGCTCTGCACCACATTCCAGCCCTGGCTGCGGACCAGAAACGGGGAACCCGCCGGATAGATGCCGGCGTTGTCGGTCCAGACCTGGCTGTAGGAGCGCTGCTGGCTGAAGCCGCCCGCCAGGTTCAGGCCCAGCTCCGGCCAGCGGCGCCCCCGGGCCGAGCCGGCCAGGTCCTGCCCCTCGCGCACGCCGAGCACGGCGGCGGCCAGATCGGGATCGTTGCGCACGGCCACCGCCAGGGCCTCGGCCAGGCTGAGCCGCTGGCGCCGCTCGATCCGCACCGCCTGGGACTCCTGGGGCAGGGCCGTCGCCGCCGGCGCCGGCAGCGACGGATCGGGCAGGCCGGGGAGGGGGGCGGCAGGCTCCCCGGCTCCGTCGGCCTCGGGCGCGGCGGGCAGCAGGGTGCGATCGAGCCGTTCGAGGTCGTCCTGGAACCCCTGGAGACTGCGCAGCAGCGCCGAGGAGGGGGGCGGCAGGCGGCGGGGCCGGGGGGCGGCGATCAGCTCCTGGCCCCAGGCCTGGGCCATCGGGGCCGCCCGCACCAGGCCCAGGGCCGGGGCCAGGCAGCGTCGGACCGGACGCCGGATCACGGTTGCCGGGCACCGGGGGGTGCCCCGGGCGGGGCGGCCGTGCTGCGGGCCTGCATCAGATCGTGGAGGCCCAGGCTGGTGCGGGCCAGGCAGCCGATCGAGAAGCAGATCGCCGCACTGCCGAACAGCCCCAGCTGGGCCTGGCGGGTCTCCCCTTGGATGCGGGTCATCGCCAGCAGCACCACCCCGGCGGCCAGCCAGGGCAGGGTGACGACCAGGCCGAGCTGGGATCGGGTCATCGCCATCAGCGCAGGCCCAGCTCCCGGCGCAGTTGCAGCTCCAGCTGGCGCACAGCGCCGACGCGCGCCATGGCCCAGGAGAGCTTGCAGACGCAGCCGATCGAGAAGCAGATCGCAGCGTTGCCGAACAGCCCCCAGGCGTGGCTGTGCAGGTTGAAATCCTCCGCCAGCAGGAGCCGCAGCGCCAGGATCACCAGCAGGCCGGCCACCACCCAGGGGCCGTACACCCAGCCGACGAAGAACTGGTCGACGAACAGCCGTCGCGGCGGCGGGGCCATGACACCGGGATCCAGGGTTTCAAGTCTGCCGCAGCAACGCCCTCAGGACGACCGTCGCCGCAGGGCCAGCAGCAGCTTCTCGAACACCTCCGGCAAGGGGGCCTCGCACACCAGCCGCTCGCCGCTGATCGGGTGGTCGAGGGCCAGCCGCACCGCATGCAGGGCCTGGCCGCTCAGCGCCACCGGCAGCTTGCGGCAGCGGCCGTAGGTGGCATCCCCCACGATCGGGTGGCCCGTGTGGGCACAGTGGACCCGGATCTGGTGGGTGCGGCCCGTGTCGAGCTTGAAGCGCAGCAGGGCGTAGTCGCCGAGGGTTTCGATCAGGCGCCAGTGGGTGCAGGCATGGCGTCCGGTGCTGTCCGTGACCACGGCGTACTTCTTGCGATCGGCCGGATGGCGGCCGATGGCCGCCACGATCGTGCCGTGCTCGGCCGTGGGCCGGCCGTGCACCACCGCCAGGTACTCCCGCGAGGCGATGCGCTTCTGGATCTGCAACTGCAGCTTCACCAGGGCCTCTTGGCTCTTGGCGACCACGATGCAGCCGGTGGTGTCCTTGTCGAGGCGGTGCACGATGCCGGGGCGCATCTCGCCGCCGATGCCCGGCAGGTCGGGGCAGTGGTGCAGCAGGCCGTTCACCAGGGTGCCGTCCTTGTTGCCGGGGGCCGGATGGACCGTGAGCCCGGCGGGCTTGTTGATCACGATCAGATGCTCGTCCTCGAAGAGCACATCCAGCGCCATCGGCTGGGGGACCAGGTAGGGCAGGGGCTCGGGCGGCGGCATCCACAGCTCCACCGTGTCGTCGGTGCGCAGGGGCGTCTTGGCCCGGCCCGTGACGCCATTGACCCGCACGTAGCCCGCATCGATGAACTTCTGAATGCGGGCCCGGCTCTGCTCGGGCCGCTGGGACACCAGCCAGCGGTCGAGCCGCATCGGCAGCGGCTTCGGGTAATGGAGCGTCAGCAGCTCCCCTTCGCCTTCCCCGAACGCGCCCATCAGCCGGGGGGCGACTCCTGGGGGGCCGGACCCTGGGGAAGGGGGGCCGGACCCGGGGGAGGCAGCTCCAGGGAGATCGGCCCCAGCAGGGAGCGGCGGAAATCATCGAGCAGGCGCTGGGCCATGCGGGCGGTGTCACCGCTGGTGTGGCGGGCCGCGGCCGCGGCGAACCAGGCTTCGGCATCCGGAACCGGCCGCTCGGGGTCCGCTCCGGGCAACGGCGGCACCGTCACCCCGTAGCGGCGCTCCAGCAGTCCCGGCGCCACCCCGGCCGCCGCCACCGGCTCCAGCTGCGCCAGCAGGCGCAGGAAGGCCTGGGCCACTGCCTCGCCGTCGTAGGAGGCCTGGCCGATGTCGTCGCAGAGGGCCAGCCGCAGACCGGCCAGCTGGTCATCGAGGCGGGGGGGCAGCACCCCGGGGGCATCGAGCAGGTCGAGGTCCTGACCCAGCCGCACCCAGCGCAGGCTGCGGGTGACCCCGGCGCGGCGGGCGCTCTCCACCACCTTCTGACGCACCAGCCGGTTGATCAGGGCCGACTTGCCCACGTTGGGGAAGCCGAGCATCAGGGCCCGCACGGGCCGCGGCCGCATGCCACGGCCTGCCCGGCGGGCATTGAGCTGCTCCCCGGCCCGGATCGCCGCCTGCTGCAGCTGCTTGACGCCGGTGCCGACCTTGGCGTCGCACCACCAGGGCACCTCCCCCCGCTGGCGGAACCAGCCATCCCAGGCCAGACGGGCCGCGGGGCTGACCATGTCGCGGCGGTTGATCACCAGCAGATGCTGCTTGCCCCGGATCCAGCGCTGCAGCCGCGGGTGGCCGGTGGCCAGGGGGATGCGGGCGTCGCGCACCTCGATCACCAGGTCCACCTTCTCCAGGTTGGCGCTGAGGGCCTTCTCCGCCTTGGCGATGTGGCCCGGGTACCACTGGATCGGTGGGGCGGCGGTGCTGAGGCGGACCGTGTCGCCGACGTCCGGCATCAGGGCACCACCAGCACCGGACAGGGCGCCAGCTGCAGCACCCGGGCGGCGGTGCTCTGGTGATCGCCCTCGAGGGTGATGCCGCGGGTGCCCATGACGATCACATCGGCGTTGATCTCATCGGCCACGTCGCCGATGACGAAGGCCGGCTTTCCCTCCCGCTCCAGCACCTCGCAGGCCACCCCGGCCTGGGTGAAGCTGGCGCGGGCCTGCTCCAGCAGCTGGGCCACCGCGGCGGGATCGTGCATCACACCCTCTTCGGCCTCCACCACCGACAGCAGCACCACACGGCTGCCGTGGCGCTGGGCAAGCTGCAGAGCGACGGCCGCCGTTTCCATCGTCTGGCGGCTCTGGTCGATGGGGAACAGGACGGTGTCGAACATGGCGGAAGGCCCGGCCCTCTTGTCCTAGCGCCGACCGTTGCGGGCGCCAGGGAGCGGGGGTGGGAAGAACCGAATCGCGGCGGCGGCGAGGCGGGAGGCGCCGGAGGCTAATCTCCCCCCGCCTTTCCTTATCCGTAATCATGGCGAAGCGATCCCTCTCCAGCCTCAGTGCCGACGATCTCCGCGGCAAGCGGGTGCTGGTTCGGGTCGACTTCAACGTGCCCCTCGACGATGCCGGGGCGATCACGGACGACACCCGCATCCGGGCCGCCCTTCCCACCGTGCGCCACCTGATCGACCATGGCGCCCGGGTGCTGCTGGCCGCCCACTTCGGCAGGCCCAAGGGCCAGGTGAACGAGGCCATGCGCCTCACCCCGGTGGCGGCCCGCCTCAGCGAGCTGCTGGGCAAGCCCGTGACCAAAACCGACAGCTGCATCGGCCCCGACGCCGAGGCCAAGGTGGCCGCCATGGCCGATGGCGACGTGGTGCTGCTGGAGAACGTGCGCTTCTTCGCCGAGGAGGAGAAGAACGACGCCGCCTTCGCCGAGAAGCTGGCCGCCCTGGCCGACGTCTATGTGAATGACGCCTTCGGCGCCGCCCACCGGGCCCACGCCTCCACCGAGGGCGTGACCAAGTACCTGAGCCCCAGCGTGGCCGGCTTCCTGATGGAGAAGGAACTGCAGTACCTGCAGGGCGCCATCGATGAGCCGAAGCGTCCCCTGGCAGCGATCGTGGGCGGCTCCAAGGTGAGCAGCAAGATCGGCGTGCTCGAGTCCCTGATCGACAAGTGCGACAAGGTGCTGATCGGCGGCGGCATGATCTTCACCTTCTACAAGGCGCGCGGCCTGGCGGTGGGCAAGAGCCTGGTGGAGGAGGACAAGCTGGAGCTGGCCAGGGAGCTGGAAGCCAAGGCGGCCGCCAAGGGTGTCCAGCTGCTGCTGCCCACTGATGTGGTCCTGGCCGACAACTTCGCCCCTGATGCCAACAGCCAGACCACGTCGATCGACGCCATCCCCGACGGCTGGATGGGCCTCGACATCGGCCCCGACTCGGTGAAGACCTTCCAGGACGCCCTCGCCGACTGCCAGACCGTGATCTGGAACGGCCCCATGGGCGTGTTCGAGTTCGACGCCTTCGCCGCCGGCACCAACGCCATCGCCCACACCCTGGCCGACCTGAGCGCCAAGGGCTGCTGCACGATCATCGGCGGTGGTGACTCGGTGGCCGCCGTGGAGAAGGTGGGTGTGGCCGAGAAGATGAGCCACATCTCCACTGGGGGCGGCGCCAGCCTGGAGCTGCTGGAAGGCAAGGTGCTCCCCGGCGTGGCCGCCCTCGACGAGGCCTGAGGCCCTGCGTTCAGGGCCGGGCCGGCCCGGCCTCAGAGGCTGCCGGAGCCGGGGCCACGGCCCTCTCCCCAGCCCCCTTTGCGATCGCCCTTGCCCCACTTGGGCAGGGGGATGCCGTTGCGCTCGAACAGGGCCTTCATCGCCGCCCGATGCTGCTCCCGCTGGCGCTGGCTGGCGCTGCGCTGCTCCTTCATGCAGGTGAGCAGGGCCTCGCTGCTTCCGGCGGCCGACAGGCAGCGCTCGCCGCGCTGGAGGATGGCGATGCGGGCCTGCTGGTCGGTCAGGGCCAGGCGCTTCTGCTCGGGGAAGATCTTCTGCATCTGGGCCGGCGTGGGACGGGCGGCCGGGGTGGGACGGGCGGCCGGGGTGGGGCCGCTCTGGGCCATGGCGACACCGGTGGCCCCCAGGACCATCGCCAGCACGGCGACGCGGAGGGGTTGAAGCAGGGAGGAGGGCATGGGAGGGCTTCTCACTAACAGACCCATCGTGACCCCAAGGTGTGACGGCGGTCAGACTGACCACCGGGGAAATGTGACTGGATGCAACTGAAGCCCCCTCACCCCCCGGCCAGGGGCCAGGCCCGCAGCGCCACGGCGAAGCGCCCCGGCAGCGGCTCGGCGGTCGCGGCCGCCTCCAGTCGGCGCAGGTCGCCGCCGTGATCGCGGGCCACCTTGGCGGCGATGGCCAGGCCGAGGCCGCAGTGCCCTTCGCCGCCGCGGGCCCGGTCCAGCCGCTGGAAGGGGGTCATGGCCCTGCGCCACTGCTGAGGGTCGATGCCCTCGCCGCAGTCCCAGACCTGGATCTCGAAGCCGCTCTCCACGGCCGCGGCCTCAGCGTGGGGCCGCCCCTCCCCCTCCCCCGGCCCCAGGGGCCGCAGCACCACCCGCAGGGGCGGCCGGCCGTAGGTGAGGGCGTTGTCGAGAAGGTTGCCCACCGCCCGCGCCACGGCGGTCGGGCGAACCCGCCGCACCAGCGGTTCCAGATCCAGCTCCAGGGGCACGTCCCCCACCGCCGCCGCCGCCTCGGCCACCAGGCCATCGAGGGGCACGAGTACCGGTGTCTCGTCGGCTTCGGCGCCGGCGAAGATCATGAACTGGCGGGTGATCCGCTCGATCGAGCGGATGTCGGCATGGGCGCGCTCCAGCTCCTGCGGCGCCATCGGCCCCTCGGCGGCGAGGGCGAGGCGCAGGCGCAGCCGGGTGAGGGGGCTGCGCAGGTCGTGGGCGATGCCGGCCAGCATCGTGGTGCGCTCACGGCCGGCGTCCTCCAGCCGCAGCAGCATGGCGTTGAAGCGGGCCATCAGCTGGCGCACCGCCGGGGCCCCCTGGTCCGGCAGGGCCCTGGGCAGGGCCTCGAGGCCCACGTCGGCCAGGGCCTCCTGGAGGCGGGTCAGGGGCCGCTGGATCTCGAGGGTGAGGTAGAGCAGCAGCGCCCCGAGGGCCCCCAGGCCGACGGACAGGGTCAGCAGCAGGGGATCGGGCGGCCAGCCGCGGGGGGAGGGCAGGGAGACGAACAGCCACACCGGCTCCAGGGGGGAGGCCATCTCCACCCACACCCCCCGCTGCGGTGAGGAGGCCGGCCGCACCGCAGGGCAGCGCCCCAGGCGGTGGCAGAGTTCCGTCTGCATCCGCAGGGTCTGCCAGCGCAGTCGCCGGTCCACCCCGCGGCCGGGCATGGCCGCTGCCTCCGGCTGCTGGCCCACCACCAGCTGCATGCCGCTGATCTGGCCGAGCACCTCGGGGCTGAAGCGCTCCAGGGCCACCTCCCCCAGCACCACGTTGGCGGCCACCTCCGAACCGGTCTGGACCAGTTGCTGCTGGGCCAGCCGGCGACCCAGCAGCAACTGCAGCAGCAGCAGGCAGAAGGCGGCGGCACCGGTGCCCGCCAGCAGATACCCCAGGGTGCGCCCCAGCGGCGGCCGCCAGGCACGCTCAGGACTGACGGGGCTTGCCATCGGGGACGAACACGTAGCCGTAGCCCCAGACCGTCTGCACGTAGCGGGGCCGGGCCGGCTCCGGTTCGATCAGCCGCCGCAGCCGTGACACCTGCACGTCCATGCTGCGGCTGTCGGTGTCGCTGCCCGGGCCCCGGGCCAGCTCGATCAGCCGCTCCCGCGACAGGGGCCGGTGGGGGTGCTGCACGAAGGCCGCCAGCAGGGCGAATTCACCGCCGGTGATCGTCAGCGCCTCCCCGTGGCGCTCCAGGGTGCGGGCCGCCAGGTCCACCTCCAGATCGCCGAAGGCGATCCGGGCCCCGTCGGGCTGGGGCAATCCCCCGGGCAGGGTGCCGCGGCGTCGCAGCACGGCCTCGATGCGGGCGGTCAGCTCCCGGGGCAGGAAGGGCTTGGCCAGGTAGTCGTCAGCCCCCTGCTCCAGGCCGATGATGCGATCCACCGCATCGGCCCGGGCGGTGAGCATCAGAACCGGCAGGTCGTCGGCCCCGTCCCGCAGGCGCCGCAGCAGGGTCAGCCCGTCGTCGCCGGGGAGCATCAGGTCGAGCACGAGCAGATCGGGACGCTGGCCCTGAAGCCTGGCCATCAGCTGGGCGCCATCGCCCATGCAGCGGACGTCGTAGCCCTGATCGCCCAGGTAGGTGGCCAGCAGCTGGCGCAGGTCCGGATCGTCATCCACCACCCAGATCCGATGCGGTCGGCCCATGGCTCAGGGCTCGAGAGACTTGCGGTCGGCGACGACCCGCACCCGCTTGGTGGCGCTGACGATGCCGTCGGGATGGACCAGCAGCACCGCCCAGGTCTGGGAGCCGGGGGACAGGGGGGCCTGGACGATCTTGAACAGCCCGCCGCCGCCGAGGGCGCCCAGTTCCATGCTGGGGCTGGCCATCGACGCCTGCTGCTGGGGGGTGATGGCCGTGATGCCGCCCGCGGCGAGGGCACCATCGAGCGGTTCGTCGAAGATCACGTCGACGTCGTAGCGCTGGCCGGTCAGCACCGCGTCGGGAATCAGCAGGCTCACCGGCACGGGCTTGTCACCGCTGCGCAGCAGGGACTTCTCCCGCAGCACCGTCTGGCCGTTGATGCGGGTGCCGTCGCTCTGCAGGTCAAGCAGCTGCTCCGCCTCCAGCCGGTAGGTGGTGCCGCCCTGGCGCCGGGTGCCCTCCACGCGCAGGGTGACCGTGGGCTGACCGTCCCGCAGCTGGCTGCCGGAGCTCAGCTGCCAGCGGGCATCGGGGAACTGCTGGCGCAGCAGGCGGCGACGGTTCTCCAGCTGGGCGGGATCCAGACCGGGACCGGCCTGCAGCAGGCCGGCCAGGGCCGTGTCGGAGCTGCTGTTGAGGGCGCTCTCCAGGGCCTGCAGCTGGGCCGCCGACGGGGGCGCCGCCAGGGCGGGGGCCGCGCCGGCGCCGGCCGCCACCGCCAGGCCGGCCAGGCAGGCACCGAGCAGCTGCGGCGTCCGGACCGGGTGCTTGGGGGCGTTCAGCGGGCAGGACGGAGCCATGGAGGGGGAGGGATCCGGGGCGGCGGTGGGCGGACCGGAGTCGGCTTTTAAGTTAGGCGCGCTCGTCCCACCCGCCCATGCCGACCCTGCTGATCGCCGCCAGCGGCACGGGTGGCCACCTGTTCCCGGCCCTGGCGGTGGCCGAGGCCCTGCCGGACGACTGGCAGGTGCACTGGCTGGGGGTGCCGGACCGGCTGGAGACCGAACTGGTGCCCAGCCGCTACCCCCTGCACACGGTGCGGGCCGGCGGGCTGCAGGGGAAAGGACTGCGGAAGCTCTGGAACCTGCTCCAGCTGCTGCTGGCCGTGGTGCCGGTGCGGCGCCTGATCCGGCGCGAGGGGGTGAGCGCGGTGTTCAGCAGCGGCGGGTACATCGCCGCGCCGGCGATCCTCGCCGCCCGCTGGTGCGGGGTGCCGGTGGTGCTGCACGAGAGCAACGCCGTCCCGGGCCGGGTGACGCGGCTGCTGGGGCCCCTGTGCACGCGCGTGGCGGTGGGCCTGCCCCAGGCGATCGAGCGGTTGCCCCGTTGCCGTCCCCTGGTGTGCGGCACGCCGGTGCGGCGGGCGTTCCTCACCGCCGCGGACCTGCCGGCGTGGGTGCCCCGGGGCGCCGGCCCCCTGCTGCTGGTGATGGGCGGCAGCCAGGGGGCCCTGCGCCTCAACCGCATGGTGCGGCCCCTGCTGCCGCTGCTGGCGGCCAGCGGCTGCCGCGTCGTGCACCTCACCGGCAGCCAGGATCCGGACGCCGGCCAGCTGCGCCTCGACGGGGTGGTCGAGCGGGCCTTCAGCGATGAGCTGCCGGGCCTGCTGCAGCACTGCGACCTGGCCATCAGCCGCGCCGGCGCCGGCAGCCTCAGCGAGCTGGCGGTGTGCGGCACCCCGGCGATCCTGGTGCCCTTCCCCCAAGCCGCCGACCGCCATCAGGACGCCAACGCCGCCGCCGCCGCCGCCGTGGGCGCCGCGGTGATCGTCTGGCAGCACGACCCCGGGGAGCCCGCCCTGGAGCGGGCCGTCTGGCGGCTGCTGGGGCCCCGCCTGCGGGGCAGCGCCGCCGCCGCCGACCCCCTGGTGTCGATGGGCGACGGCATGGGAACCCTGGCGGTGCGGGACGCCGACCGCCGGATGGTGCAGGTGCTGGAGCAGCTCATCGGCCGCGCCTGATCTGCTCCAGGGCCGCCAGCAGGCGCCGGTTGCCGGCCCTGTCCTGGACGGCGATCCGCAGCCAGTCTTCGCCGAGGCCCTCGAAGGAGCGGCAGTCGCGCACCAGGATCCGGTGGCGGCGCTCCAGCGCCAGGCGCAGGGGCTGGAGCGAGGCGGCCGGCGGGCGGCTGCGCACCAGCAGGTAGTTGGCGGCCGAGGGCAGGGGCTCAAGGCCCGGCAGCGCCGCCAGACGGGCCGCCAGCCAGGCCCCCTCCCCGGCCACCCAGCGCTGCACCCGCCCCTGCCAGCGCCGCAGGCCGGCCTGATCGGCCAGCAGGAACCGGCCCGCCGCCGCCGCCAGTCCGTTGACGGGCCAGGGGTCGCGCCAGCCGGCCCAGCGGGCCAGCCGCCCGGGGTCGCCCAGGGCGTAGCCGAGCCGCAGCCCGGCGATCGAAAACAGCTTGGTGAGGCTGCGGATCACCACCAGCCGGGGATGGGCCGCCAGCAGCGGCACCAGCGACTGCTCCTCCCCGCCGGGGACCAACGGCAGGAACGCCTCGTCCACGACCACCAGGGCGAACCGCTCCAGCAGGGGCTCCAGCGACCGCCGGCTCCAGAGCTGGCCGGTGGGGTTGTGGGGATTGGTGAGCCAGAGGACGGCCGGGCCGGACCCGGAGCCGGCGGCCTCGGCGGCGGCCTCGGCCAGGGGCCAGGGGACTGGCCCGGCCCCGGACCAGTCGAGCGGCAGCGGCAGGGAACGCCAGGGGCCGCCCCAGCAGCCCAGGGCGCGGCGGTAGTCGGCGAACCCCGGCGCCGGCAGCAGGCTGAGGCCGCAGGCCGCCCCGTCCCGGGCCGCCCAGGTGAACAGTTCGGCGGCCCCGTTTCCGGGCAGGACCCGGGCCGGATCCAGGCCGTGCCAGGCGGCGATGGCGTCGCACAGCGCGGTGTAGTTCCGGTCCGGATAGTCCCGCAGATCGCTGCCCAGCGCCCGGATCAGAAGGCGCCGCAGCCGGGGCGGCGGCCCGAACGGCACCAGGGAGGCACTGGCGTCGAGAAGCTGCTCCGGGCGGCAGCCGAGCCGTCGGGCAGCCGCCTGGAGGTTGCCGCCATGGGGATCCGGCGGTTCAGGCGTCCCCATCGCCGGGTGGAGGGCTGGCACCGGCTCCAGCGAACATTAAGGCGGTTGTAACACGGAAGCGTGACCGGGCTGCTGCAATGGGTGGGCCATCGGTGCGCCGCACTCCCCCGTGCCCTCTTCCCCCCTCCAGCCGGTCATCAGCGCGATCGGGGAGGTGCTGCTGGGCAAGGAGCATCAGGTGCGGCTGGCCCTCGCCTGCCTGCTGGCCCGCGGCCACCTGCTGATCGAGGACCTGCCCGGCATGGGCAAGACCACCCTGGCGGAGGCCCTGGCCCGCAGCTTCGGGCTCGGCTTCAAGCGGGTGAGCTTCACCAGCGACCTGCTGCCGGCGGATCTCACGGGTCTGAACGTGTTCGACCCGGCCGCCGCCAGCTTCCGCTTCCAGCCCGGTCCCCTGTTCAGCCAGGTGCTGCTCGCCGACGAGATCAACCGGGCCAGCCCCCGCACCCAGAGCGCCCTGCTGGAGGCGATGGCCGCCGGTCGGGTGAGCGTGGACGGGACCAGCCACCCCCTGCCCCGGCCCTTTCTGGTGATCGCCACCCAGAACGGCCTCGACCAGGGGGGCACCTCGGCCCTGCCGGAATCCCAGCTCGACCGGTTCCTGATGCGCCTCAGCCTCGGCTACCCCCCCCGCCAGGCGGAGCGGGCCCTGCTGCAGGGTGAGGGCCTGCGACCCGACGGCCTCAGCCGTGCCTTCGGCCCGGAGGACCTGCTGGCCCTGCAGGACCGCGCCGACCGGCAGCACTGCAGCACCGCCCTGCTCGACTACGTGCTCGACCTGCTGGAGCGCAGCCGCCGCCAGCCGTCCCAGGCCCATCCCCTCTCGCCCAGGGCCGGCCTGGCGCTGCTGGCCGCCGCCCGCGCCTGGTCGCTGCTGGAGGGCCGCGACCATGTGATTCCAGATGACGTCCAGGCGGTGCTGGCGGCCGTCTGCGAGCACCGCATGGACGGCGGCCAGCGCGGCGGCAGCGACGGTGAGCTGAGCCAGCGGCTCCAGGAAGGCGTCGATGGACTTCGGTAGGCCCCAGCAGGGCGAACGGGTGCGCCTGCGGATGCGCAATCTCTACATCCTGCCGACCCGGTTCGGCTGGCTCTGGCTGGCGGGCACGGTGCTGCTGCAGGTGGTGGGGGTCCAGATGCAGAGCAACGGCACCCTGCTGCTCAGCTTCCTGATGCTGAGCCTGTTCCTGCTCACCCTGCACCTCACCCACTTCAACCTGCAGGGCGTGGAGCTGGCCTGCGGCCCGCCGGCGCCGGGCTTCGCCGACGAAGCGGTCGCCTATCCGGTCCGGCTGCGCTGCCCGGGCCGCAGCGAGGGGGTGCGCCTGCGGCTGGGGGGGGAGGCCCCGGGTCCGGCCCTGTCGCTCGCGGCTGGGGAGCATGAGCTGGCTGTGGCCTGGACCCCGCCGGCCCGGGGCTGGCAACGGCCCGGGCTGCTGCGGATCCAGACAACGGCGCCCCTGGGGCTGTTCTGCTGCTGGTCGCGCTGGCATCCGGAGACGGCCCAGCTGATCTACCCGGCCCGTCGGGCCGGACCGGTGCGGCTGCTGGCCGCCGGCTCGGCACCGGTGGACGGCGAGCCGGCCCTGGCCAGCCGCCAGGACGGCAGCGACGACTGGCGCGACCTGGCCCCCCATCGCCCCCAGGACAGCCCCAGCCGACTGGCCTGGAAGCTGCTGGCCCAGGGACGGGGCGAGTACGCCAAGCGCTTCCTGGATCGTCCCGAAGCGGCCCCCCTGCTGGCCCCGGAACCCGGGGTGCCCCTGGAGACGGCCCTCGAACACCTGAGTGAGCGCATCTGGAGCTGGCATGGCCGGGGCCTCAGCTACGGCCTGGAGCTGAACGGCCAGAGCGTTGCGCCCGGCCGGGGGGTGCTCCACCGGGATCAGTGCCTGACGGCCCTGGCCTGCTGCCGATGAGCCGCGCCTCCGCCCCCCTGCAGTGGCTCGCCATGGGGTTGCTGGCGGTGGGGCTGCTGGGCCTGTCGCCCGCCCTGTCCCTCAGCCTGCTGGCCTTCGGCCTGGCCGTGCTGACGGCCCTGAAGCTGCGCGAGGCCCGCAGCCTCGAGGAACGGCGGGTGGTGGCCCTGCTGCAGCTGGTCTGCGCCGGTCTGCTGGCGGCCCTGCGCCCCGAACTGGCCCCGAGCCTGCTGCAGGGCCTGGCCATCCTGATGGCCCTGGCCGGACTGCTGGCCCTGGAACTGGGGGCCGGTCCCGACTGGACGGCGCTGCTGCGCCGCAGCCTGCAGGTGCTGCTGGCGGCCCTGCCCGTCGCCCTGGTGCTGTTCCTGCTGCTGCCCCGTCTGATGCCCTTCACCAACTTCGGCGCGGGCCAGGGCATGGGGGCGATGACCGGCCTGAGCGACAGCATGGAGCCGGGCTCCATCGCCAGGCTCGCCGTCAGCCGCCAGGCCGCCGCCCGCGTCGCCTTCCCCCTCGGCGGTGAGCTGCCGCCCCCGGAGCAGCGCTACTGGCGGGTGCTGGTGCATGAGCGCTTCGATGGCCGCAGCTGGCGCAGCACCGCGCCCACCTTCCCCCGACCGGCGGTCGGCCAGCCCACCCCGCCAGCGCCGCCGCCCGCCGCCCCGGGGGAGGGGATCCAGCTCTGGCTGATCGAACCCAGCGGCCTGGCGGCGGTTCCCTGGAGCGGATCCGGCCGGCCCCTGTCCGCCGACCTGAGCCTGCAGCGCAGCGGCGAACTGCTGAACCGGGCCCCGGGCAGCCAGCGACGCGTCTACGCCCTGACCCTGACGGCGGATCAGGCCGGCTGGCGCACCGCCCCCCCCGGCCCCGTCGACCTGCTGCTGCCACTGGGCGAGAACCCACGGCTGGAGGCCCTGGCCGCCGGCTGGCGGCGCCTCGGCAGCGACCGGGAACGGCTGGACGCCGCCAGCGGCTGGTTCCGCGGCCAGCCCTTCCGCTACACCCTCGAGCCCGGGGCCCTGCCCCGCCAGGCCCCCCTCGACCACTTCCTGTTCGAGAGCCGGCTGGGCTTCTGCGGCCACTACGCCAGCGCCTTCACCACCCTCATGCGGGCGGCGGGGGTGCCGGCGCGGGTGGTGAGCGGCTACCGCGGCGGCCAGTGGGTGCAGCCGGTGGGCGGCACCGGCTACGTGGACCTGCGCCAGGCCGACGCCCATGCCTGGAGCGAGGTGTGGCTGGAGGGGGAAGGCTGGCGGCGGGTCGATCCCACCGCCTGGGCGGCGGGGGACCCCCTGGCGCGCTCAGGGGCGGCGGCCGGGAGCCGTACCGGCGGCGGTCCGCTGGACTGGATCCAGCAGCAGTGGTGGGGCCTCGACATCGCCTGGGCCCGCTGGTGGCTCGGGTACGACGGCGAGCAGCAGCAGGCCCTGGTGGCCCGGCTGCTGGGCGAGCAGCGCCACCTGCTGGGGGTGGTGGTGCTGCTGGCGGTGGCCGTGAGCCTGGCCGCCGGACTGGGGGGCCTGGGCTGGCTGGGCCGGCGCCGCCGCGGCGATCCCCTGCGCCTGGAGCTGGAGCGCACCCTGCGGGCCTTCGCCCGGCAGGGGATGGCACCGGCGGCGGGGGAAACCCTGGGCGGCTTCGCCCGGCGCCTGAGCCAGCGCTGGCCGTCCCTGGCCGAACCCCTGGAGACCTTCGTGGCGACCTACCAGCAGCAGCGCTTCGCCGGCGCCCCCAGCCGGGCGGGACGGCGGCAGGCCCACCGGCTGGGACGGGTGCTGCGCCGTTCCCTGCGGGCCGGCAACCGGCCGGCGGAAGCGGTACAACGGGACCACCGCTGAACAGGCGACCATGACCACGCTCCAAGGGTCAGGCCAAGGGTCCGCCCGCCACGCCTTGACGGGGCTGCTGTTCACCGGCCCGGCGCTGCTGGCCCTGCTGCTGGCCGGCCCTGCGCAGGCGGGAAGCGACGGCGATCTGATGCGGCTGCTGAATCAGCGCAACTGCCCCCGCTGCAAGCTCCAGGATGCCGACCTGGTCCACGCTGACCTGCGCGACGCCGACCTGCGCGGCGCCAAGCTGCAGCGCGCCAACCTGGGCCAGGCCAGGCTGGATGGGGCCAGCCTCCAGGGGGCCGACCTGCGCTTCACCAGCCTGCAGGGGGCGTCCCTGCGGGGTGCGGATCTGCGTGGGGCGAATCTGGAGGGCACCGACCTGCGCCAGAGCGACCTCAGCGGCGCCCAGATCGATCCCGGCGGCCTGGCCCGCAGCCACTGGCAGGACGCCCGGGGCGTGGCACCCACCGTGCTGAGCTACCCCGAGCTGCACAACGCCGGGGTCACCGCCGCCCTGGAGGGCCGCCATCCCCAGGCGGAGCAGCTGTTCTCCGAGGCGATCCGGCTGCAGCCGGACGCGGCGATCAGCTGGGTGGCCCGGGGCCTGAGCCGCACCGAGCAGGGCAAGACCGAACTGGCCGCCGCGGACCTGAACTACGCCGCCGTCCTCTACGGCCAGGCCGGCGAGGAGGCCCAGGCGAAACAACTCACCGAGGTGGCCACCGCCCTGCTGAAACCCGGCAAGAAAGCCAACCAGGGCAGCGGCATGGGCGGCCAGATGCTCTCAGGCGCCGCCTCGTTCGCCTCGGCCGTGGCCCCGCTGGCCATGAAGTTCCTCCTGCCGCTGGCCTTCTGAATCGAGGCGTGTCCCCTGATCAGGGGACCATGGAGGGCTGGGGCGACCCGCCGAGGAACGCACGGGAGGCCGGGGTGGAGGGCTGGTAGCCATAGCCGTAGGTACCGCCCTCGGTGTCATTGATGATGCGCGGCGTCACCATGATCACCAGCTCCCGCTTTTCGCGGTTGTTGGACGAGGCCCGGAAAAACTGGCCGATGATCGGAATGTCCCCCAGGATCGGCCATTTCGACACCAGAGCCCGGTCGAAATCGGAGATGACGCCAGTGAGGATCAGGGTCTGGCCGTCGCGGACGCGGACCACCCCCGTATCCAACCGCCGGACCCGAAGGATGCTGATGGGAGGACATCCGCCAGCGGTGATTTCCCTTTCCACGGCCGAAATACTGGGGGAGAGGGAGAAGGTGACAAAACCGTTGTCGTCGATCTTCTGAACCCGCGCCCCCAGCACAAGACCTGCGGTGGACAGCTGGTCGATGGAGCAAGTGACGGCTCCTGCCGTTCCCGTGATTGTGGTGGAAACTTCCGTTGGAACGTTGATTCCGACCCGAACCACACCTTCGTTGCCCCTTCGACGACCGATGGGCGCATCGATATCATCAAAAGCGGAGGAAAAAATGCTGGAACCTTCACCCCCACCCGCAGCTCCTGCTCCTCCTCCCGCGGAGTCATCTCGCAAAATAGAAGGGTCTTCCTGGAGGATGAGGGTGGGGCTAGCCAGCACCTTGGAGTTGTCGGAGAGGATGCGAGCTTGGAAGAAATCGAAGAAGTTATTATTGGGATAGGCAGGAGTAGTGCCAATTGGATTGCCATTAATATCGTTGACAATATTGTTGGCCGCGCCAGGGTTGACCTGACCCACAAATCCTGCAAGTGGCTGTCCGGGAAGCAACGGCGCATCCAAACCTCTCTGAACGGAAGCCCCACCCAGAACACCCCCGAAGTTCGCCGCCAGGGTGCCGTTGTCGTTGACGATGAAGTTGTTGCCCCAGCGGAAGGCAAAGCTGTTGTAGAGCTCGGTGTCGTTCTGGAGGTTCACATCCAGAATCTTCACCGACAGGGCCACCTGCCGTTGGCGCAGATCCAGCTGCCGGAGGTACTGCTCGGCGATGGCCACCAAGCCTGGTGCGCCCACCAAGGTGATGGTGGAGAGACGGTCATCAGTTGTGGCTCGCAGGCCGCGGAGAGGGCCTTCAGATGCCCCAAAGGACTCGACTAATGTTGTGCTCGAGGATGTAGTGGTGGCCACCGTGGAGCCTCCGGCGGGAGCTCCCGTAGCTGGAACACCTTCAGAAACCGCCGTTGTGATTACGTTGGTCTTGGTGACTTGGGCCCCCAGGTTGGCCAGATAGTCGGCAGCAGACCCAACGGGCGCCTGGTTGAGCCGATAGACCTTAGAGAGCTGGGCGCCGAAACTCTTGGCCAGCACGTTGGGACCGGCGAAGATGGTGTTTCCGTCACGCTTGCCCTGCAGGCCAGCGGCCAAGAGTGCCGAATTGACCGCCCTGCCGTAGTTCTCGCGACGGAATGAGATAGAAATTGGGCGGGAGGCAGGTGATCCAGGAGTGGGAGGAGCACCAGTCCGAGAAAGTTCCGTCGTTTTGTCGATATCGGTAGCGTCATCGACATAGACGAACCCGTAACCGCCGAGCTGGCTCAAGGCCATCAGCACGTCCTTGGCGGGTGCGTTGCGGAGGGTCATCGTCACCGGCGGCCCGCTCACATTCACGAAGCTGGGGTTGCCAATGGTCATGGACCCCACGGCCATGTCCCCGAGCGGCGGGGCAACCGCACGCGGTTGCAGGGGCGGCACGAAGCCCGGCTGCGGCACCCGGCCCGGGGTGGTGACGTTGGGGGTGAGGGTCTGGAGGGTGGTCAGCGCCGGTGCGTTGAAGGTGAGGATCAGGCTGCGGCCGTCGGCGCTCACCACGGGCCGGCCGACCGGGAATCCGGGGGTGGGGGAGACTTTCAGCTCGAAAACGTTGCCCGAACCATCGAAGCTGATGCTCTGCAGCCCGGCTTCGGGCAGGGAGAGCCGTACGGGGCCCCGACGCAGGGCCATCGGCTGGGCCGTCTGCAGCCGACCCAGCCACACGGCACCCTGGGTGGTCTGCTGCAGCAGCGGCGATGGACCGGTGCCCTCGATCACCACCTCGACCGAATCAGGCAGACGTCGCAGCTTGATGTCGAGGGAGCCGCTGGCCTGGGCGATCTCCGACAGACGGGCGCCCTGCGTGCCACCAGCAGGGATCGGGGCGACCGCGGCGACCGCGACGGACACACCCGTTCCCTGCAGGGCCACCACACCGAGAGACGCAGAGAGAACGTGCCGCCACTGACGTTTTGCCACGTACCACTGCTCTCCGAATCGGTCGAATGGTATCGGCGATCGTGCGAAACGGCCAGTTGCCGGATCCCGTTGCATCGGCATGGTCAGTTGGAAGGAGCGGCGGGGGCGGGGGCGGGAGTCGGTGCGGGAGCGGCGGCGGGCGCGGGGGCCGCCGCTGCAGGGGCGGCAGGGGCCGCCGCTGCAGGGGCCGCCGCTGAAGGGGCAGCGACCGGGGTAGGGGTGCGGCTGTAGAGACCCAGGGTGAGCTTCATCAACACCGGAGGTTTGGTGTTGGACTGCCCGACCTGCGTGGGCTCTGCTTCGGGGATGGTGAGGCTGAGATCGCTCTGGACCACCAGCACATTGAGGGCCTCCAGCCGCCGCAGGAAGGACAGCAGGGAAGGGAACGTTCCCTGGGCCGACACCAACAGGGTGCGGAGGGTGAGCCCCTGCAGAGCCAGGGGATCGGCTGGGGCGCCCGGAGCCGGGGCACCCCCCGCGGGGGGTGGCGTCCCGGCGGGCGGCGCGGCGGGTGCAGGGGCCGGGGCGGCACCGGGCGGTGTGCCGGGGGCGGCGGCGGCCTGGGTGGGCTCGAACAGGGTCAGTTCCACGGCCGAGGCGGCGGCCTCGCGGTCGAGCATGGCCAGGAAGGTGGACAGGTCCCCGTTGCCCGTGATCAGCCGCTCGATCTTGGCCTTGCTGGCCATGGCGGCCTCCGTGCTCTCCTGGGTGGTCACCAGCTGCCCCCGCATCAGCGTCACCTGGTCACGCAGCTGCTCCAGCTCCTGGAGGCGCTGGCTGTCGCGCTGCAGGCCGGCCCAGAGGGGCACCAGGCCCGCCAGGAACAGGAGCAGCCCAAGCCCGCCCAGCACGCCCGCCGGCAGCAGCAGCCAGATCAGGCGCAGGCTGGCGACCGGAAGCCGCTTGGAGCCCTGCTGAAGGTTGGTCATGGGATGAGGCCCTCCGCCTGGAGAAGTTGAAGCCGGCGCACCATGCCCTCGGAGCCCAGCTGGCGCATGACGCCCAGCTGGCGGGCGGGGGGCAGGGTCTCAAACGGGCCCGACAGTTCGAAGCGAACCGTCGCGGGGGGGGGAGTGGGGGCGGCGGTCCCGACCTGCCCGGCCGGTTGCTCGCTGGACGGAACCCGCTCCAGCTTGACGATCGCCACCCCCTTGGCCTTCAGCAGGGGGGAGCGGGACAGCTCCAGCTGCAGGGCATTGATCCGCGCGAAGGCAAGGGGATCGAGGGCCTGACCCTTGAGCACAAGGTTCGTTCCTTCGGCCTCGGCGCTCTGGAGCTGGATGCCCTCGGGGGTGCGCAGCTGCAGGTCCGCCAGGAGGGCCGAGGAGGTGCGCAGGGTGGTGAGTCCCTCGGTCAGCTTGCGGTTGGCAGCCATGAGCTGGTCGAGCCTGGCCCGGCTGGCCGCCATCTCCGTCTGCATCTGGGTCGACTCGGCTTCGAACCGGGTGAGCTGGGCGGCCTGCATCCGGACGAACTGAAAGCGGAGAAAGACCAGGGCCGTGGCCAGCACGGACCCGCCCAGGACGATCGCCCCGATCAGGGCACCGCGCAGCAGCAGGGGGCGTCGATCGAGCAGGGCCGAAACCATGCTCTCCTGACCGAGCTCCTTGCGCCTCTCCCGAAGCAGATCAAGGATCGGTGGGCTCATCGGACCGACTCCGCCATCGCCAGGCCCTGGAGCACCAGGGACCCGAAGGGCTCAGGAGTCAGGATCTCGGCCCGCACGCCCAGGGCCTCCTGCAGGCTGTCCTGGCTGGGGAGAGGCGCGCTGAGCAACAGCCTGAGCCGACGGATGGAGGAATCCCGCCGACGGTAGAAGGTCACGCAGCGGTTCACCTCCCTGACCAGGGCGTCGTCGTCCTGGGGAAGCGACCAGTCGAAGACCGGCTCCGTCCGACGCAGCAGCAGCAACTGGGCGCCGGCCGGCAGCGGATGGATCAGGACGGTCAGTTCATCCTCCGGAGCCGCTTCCAGCAGGGAAGTGACCGCCGCCAGCCGGCAGGACTGGGCCGGGGCCAGCCGCTCGAGCTGCACGCCGGCCAGATTGAAGACATCGATCCAGTCGTCCACCAGTTTTCGGGGGGCTACGGCCATCAGCAGCCGGGGGCTGGAGCCTGACAGGGGCCGCAGATCGATCGTGGCCTCCGACAGGGGAACCGCAAGGTTCAGGGGCGGGTCGATGGTGCGCAGGGCCTGGATGGGGTCGTCGGGGATGGCCTCGAAGGGCCAGTCGATGACCCGCCATTGCGACGCTCCCTCAGGAAGGGACGCCAGGACAACGGCATCGAGCAGGCCGTCACGCACCAGAAGATCGCCGATCAGATCACCGAGGGGCTCCTTCTCCAGAGGCTGGCCATCCAGGCAGGTGAGGGGCGGCAGGGGCAGATCGATGCTCACGGCCTCCGGACCCGATCCCCTGAGCACCTGTCCCTTCAGGGAATCGTCCTGAAGCTCCAGCAGCAACTGGCGAGGGAAGAGCTGAGCGCGGATAGGCCTCAGACGATCTTCCAGATCATCCTTCAAGCCGATCAGGCCAGAAAACGCCAAGGCTCCGATCCGGTGCCAGCGAAAGTTACCGAATCACGGCCGCCAGGGCATCCCCGAACCTACAACTTCCGAAAGCGTCCGGCATCCATGGCCATCGAGCTGGCGCGACAATCCCTCCAGAATCGAGGGCACAAGTGCGGGACCTTCGTAGATCCAACCCGTATAGATCTGGATCAGGGACGCTCCGGCGCTGATCCGCTCCCAGGCGGCCTCCGCCGAATCGATGCCCCCCACACCGATCAGCGGCAGGGCGGGACCGGCGGTCGCCCGCAGCCGCCGCAGCACTTCGACCGCCCGCCGCCGCAGGGGGCGGCCGCTCAGCCCTCCGGCTTCCTCGGCCAGGGTCCGGCCCGTGGCCACCAGCCGGCGTCCGTCCAGCCCGAGTCGGTGGACCGAGGTGTTCACGGCGATCACCCCGGCGAGACCCTCCTCGTAGGCCAGCCGGGCGATGGTGTCGATGGCATCGTCCTCCAGGTCGGGGGCGATCTTGACCAGCAGGGGCGGGCAGGCCGGCAGGCGCCGCAGCCGCTCCACCAGCCGCCGGAGCTGGGCCTCCTCCTGCAGGTCCCGCAGCCCCGGGGTGTTGGGCGAGCTGACGTTGACGACGGCGTAGTCGGCCAGGGGGGCCAGAAGCTCAAGGGAAGCCGCGTAATCGTCCGGGGCCATCTCCAGGGACACCGCCTTCGATTTGCCGAGGTTGATGCCGAGCACCGCTGGCCGTTGTCCGGGGGGTGGCATGACCTGGCGTTCCAGGGTCCGGCGCACGGCCCTGGCCCCATCGTTGTTGAAGCCCATGCGGTTGAGGGCCGCCCGTTCCTCGGCCAGCCGGAACAGCCGCGGCCGGGGATTCCCCTGCTGGGGCTGCCAGGTGATGGTGCCCAGTTCGGCGAAGCCGAAGCCGAATCGGTGCCAGATGGCGGCCGCCACCCCGTTCTTGTCGAAGCCCGCGGCCAGCCCCACCGGATTGGCGAAGCGACAGCCGAACAGGGTCTGCTCCAGCCGGGGGTCCCGCCGCTGCAGCTCGGCCCCGAGGCCCTCCAGGCTGCCGCTCACCAGGGGCCAGCGGCGGCGCAGGGCCGCCTGGCCCAGGGCCAGGAGGGTCAGGCGACTCAGCTGTTCGGCATCGGCACCGTCATCACGACGCAGCAGGGGCTCGACGAACCGGGCATAGAGGGCGCCGGTCCCCACCTGGCCGCCGCCGGTCGATTGCTCCTGCGGCATCCCTGTCTCCTCACTGCGGCCTGTCCAATCCTCCCGCGCCGCGCTCCAGACGCCAGCACCCGTTGCCCAGGGGTCTGACGAGCCAGTCGCGCCAGAGCCAGGGCTCCCCTTTCCCCTCGAGACGGGCTGTGGGCACCTCGAGCAGCCTGGCGAGCTCCACGGCCCGCAGGCTGTAGCCGCCCGACGCCAGCCGGTCGGCCAGCTCCAGGCGGGAGAGCAACTGCTGGAGCGACGGCGGGGCCGGATCGAGGGGGTCGGCCACCGCAGGGGCTTCGGTGACAGGGTCTTCGGAGACAGGGTCTTCGGAGACAGGGGCCGCCGACGCCGGGGATCGACCGGGCTGGGTTTCGATCGCCAGGGCCGGGGACTGGCCGCGGGAGAAGGCCACCGCGATCGCATCGCATCGGTCGTTGTCCGGGTCCCCGCTGTGGCCGCGCACGTGGCGCAGGGCCAGCCCCGGCAGCCTGGCGGCATCCAGCTGCTCCCAGAGATCACGGTTGAGCACGGCCCCGCCGGAGGCGGTCCGCCATCCCTTGCGCTTCCAGCCGGCCATCCACTTCTCGAAGCCGTCGATCAAGTAGCGGCTGTCGGTGCGCAGCACCAGATCGGGATGGCGCGGCAGCTCCCGCAGGGCCTGCAGCACCGCCAGGGCAGCGGTGAGCTCCATCCGGTTGTTGGTGGTGGCCGCGTCCGCCCCCCCCAGCTCCCGACGGGAGCCGTCTTCGAAGCGCAGCAGGGCGCCCCAGCCCCCCGGACCCGGGTTGCCGCTGCAGGCCCCGTCACAGGCGGCAGCCACTACCCGCACCGGTCGATCACCCATGGAGACGTCTTGACAGGATCGCTTGAATGGGACCCTCTCTCCCGGAGAACGCCCGGGCCCTGGAGGTGTTCCCATGCAGCGAACCTACCTGGCCCTGGCGGGCCTGGCCCTGGCCGGAGCCGGCCTGCCGATGGTCCAGCCCCGCCTGGCGATGGCCGCCGGCCTCTTCCAGAGCGCCGATGTCGACGCCGAGCGCTTCGCGGTGCTGGCCCGCCCGGTGGGCGACAACGACTGGACCCTCCTGGTGCTGGAGCAGCTGACGCCCCAGCCCGCCTGCTGGCAGGGCCGCCAGGACGGCCTGGTGGATCCCACCCTGAACCGGTTCGACTACACCGGCATCTGCAACCGCTACCTCGACAGCAACGGCTATTCCCTGCGGGTCGCCGAGCAGGACATGGGCACCACCTACCGGCTGCGGGTGCAGCAGGTGGGATCCCGCCTGGAGCTCCAGGCCATCTCCCCGGGCACCTCGGCCATCCTGGTGGTGGGCAGGGCCGACATCCCCCTGCGGGATCGCGACGGCTTCGTGGCCCTCAAACTCGAGCCGGGCTGGGATCTGAAGCGGCGTACCTACGGGGAGCGGGCCCTGAGCCACCTTTACTTCGCCAGCCCCACCCCTCTGGAGCAGCTGATCGCCAACGCCGGCGGCGCCTCCACCTGGCGCCGGCCCCTCGCCCCCGGCCGGGCCCAGCCTCCGGCCCTGTCCGCCACCGATCCAGCCGCAGGTGAAGGTGAGGACACCATGGCGCTGGGCAACTCCGGCCGGGCCGTCGCCCTCCAGGTGATCCCCTACAGCGGCAGCAACAGCAGCGACGGCGAAGGGCTCTGAGCCCCTGGCCAGCTCCGGGCTATGGCCAGTTGAATCTCCGGACCTCCCAGCCGCCACCCCCCATTCCAACCGCTTATTCTGATGTGGTGAGGAGTGAAGGACGCTCTTCCAGGGTCGAAACGAGGACAGACTCCCGGAATCGTTCCATCTCCAGAGCCCTGCCTTCGGCGGGGCTCTTTTTTTGGATGGGTCCTGATGGATGGACCATCAAAAAGCCGGCCCCGAAGGACCGGCTGGAAACGAAGGGGGGTTGCCGGTCCCGCAGGACCGGCACCGGCAGGTCACTTGATGGAGACCTTGCCGCCCACTTCTTCGATGCTCTTCTTGAGAGCTTCGGCATCGGCCTTGGAGATGCCTTCCTTGACGGCCTTGGGAGCGGCTTCGACAAGGGCCTTGGCTTCGCCCAGACCGAGGCCGGTGGCCTCGCGGACGGCCTTGAGCACCTTGATCTTGGCGGCCGCATCGAAGCCATCGAGGATGACGTCGAATTCGGTCTGCTCCTCGACGGCCTCGGCGGCAGCGCCGGGGGCGGCGGCGGCCATGACGACGCCGGCGGAAGCGGCGGCGGACACGCCGAAGGCCTCTTCGATCTGCTTGACGAGCTCGGAAGCCTCAAGCAGGGAGAGGGTTTTCAGTTGTTCGAGAATCTGGTCGGTGGTAGCGGACATGGGGGGGAATCAGCAACAGAACGGGAGGATCGGTGGAGCCCAGGGGTTCGCGGGTGCGAACTCAACCTTCGCCGGATTCGGCGTGCTGCTTGAGCGCCCTGGCGAGACCGGACGGAACCTCGTTGATGCCCACAGCCAGCTTGGTGGCCAGGCCATTGATCGCACCGGCGATCTGGGCCATGAGCACCTCCTTGGAGGGCAGATCCCCGATGGCCTTGATGTCGTCTGCGGAAAGGAGCTTGCCTTCGAAAAGGCCTCCCTTCACATCCGACTTCTTGGTGTCCTTCTGGAAGGACTGCAGGGCCTTCACCGCACCGCCGACATCGCCCTTGACCAGGACGAAGGCGTTGGTGCCGGTGAGCAGGGAATCGAGATCCGACCAGGCGCTGTCACCATCGATGGCACGGCGCATCAAGGTGTTTTTGGTCACCTTGCACACACCGTTGCTGGCCTGCAGACGGGTCCGCAGATCAGTCATCTCCTTGATGGTCAGGCCCTTGTAATCAAGGACCAGCGCCATTTCGGCTTCACCGAGGAGCCCCTTGAGCTCTTCGACGATCTGTTGCTTGTTCTCCAGCGTGCGGCCCATAGGAGGTGGATCGGATCGGGGGAACAAGCAGGGAACGCGGTCCGGACGGCCCTCCCTCGCGGGGGGCTTCGAGGCCGCTCATCGCTCCGCTCCGATCTGAAGGACTCCGTTGGAGACCCCAGCCCAGGCAAAAACCAATCGCGTGAACCTCGGCAGGACTTACGGCAGTGGACGACCGACCGGGATCGGCGACGCTGACGACCTGCTGTCTTGGGTGGGGCGCGTGCCCTTCTGGACGAATCCAGTTCTTGAACCTACATCACGGCAGGCCCAGCTCCCGCAGCCGTGCCACCCAGCGGGCATAACCGGCGGCGTTGAGATGCACGCCATCCACCGTGTAGGCACGCCGGAGGCCATCGCCATCCGCCATCACGGGGGTGAGGTCGACGAAGTCACGGGATGGAGTCTGGCGGGCGAGCAGGGCGTTGAGCTCGGCCACCCGGCGGACCCCGTCGGCGCCGCAGCGGAAGCTGGCGCAGGGAATCGTGGACTGGATGATCACCCGGGCCCCCGTGCCGATCTGGAGGCCGGTCCTCAGCCACTGGATGCGACCGGCGATCCGGCCGGGGTCGTAGCCCCAGACGATGTCGTTGATGCCCACCATCACCAGGTAGGTGCCGGCGTCGGTCCGGCGGATCTGCGGCAGGCGGGCCATCAGCTGGAAGCTGGTGTCACCGCTGATGCCCTGGTTGAACACCACACGATCGGGGAAGGCCGCCTGCCAGTCGCCCTGGGCCGTAAGCGAATCGCCGACGAAGGTGACCGGAGCGTCGCGGCGGGGGGCCGGTGCCGGGGATGCCTTGGAGGTGGACGGGGGCCTGGAGACCAGGCCCCACCCCAGCGCCAGCAGCGTGAGCGGCAACGCCACCCAGCCACCGATCCGCAGCCATGACGAGGCAGGCACGGCGGGCGCTCAGCTCTCCTGCTTGATGTCCTGGAGCGCGGCGAAGTCCACCTGCACCGAGGGGCCCATCGTGGAGGCGACATAGAGGCTCCGCCAGTACCGGCCCTTGGCACCGCTGGGCTTGTTGCGGTCGATGGTTTCCTGCAGGGCCTTGAGG
>CALRMW020000005.1:0-214223 GCA_943369315.1 Synechococcus sp. UW140 | reverse complement strand
GTGGTGGCAGTACGTGGTGGCGGTGGCGGGGAGCGTGGTGCTGGCGGTGGCGGCGTACGGGCTGGTGGAGCAGCCGGTGCGGCGTTATCCACTGAAGTGGTGGTGGGAGACGCTGCTGGCGGTGCTGGCGGTGGCGGGCCTGTGGATCGGCATCGATGCCCTGCACCACCAGTTCCGCGGCAAGTTGTTTCTCGGCAAAGACGCCGATCCGGTGCCGATCAGTGAGCGGGTCCATGCCCTCAATCCCCTGATCCCCGGCACCGGCATCACCAGTGATTGCACGGTGGCCAGTGGCAAGCCCTACAACGCCACCACCCGGCCGAATTTCGACAAGTGCAACCGGCCCGGCACCCCCGGCGCCCGGGAGATCTTCCTGCTGGGCGACTCCCATGCCCAGCACCTGCTGCCGATGCTGGATGTGGTGACCGCCCGCACCGGCCAGCGCCTCACCTTTGCCGCCATGGGTGCCTGCCTGATCGATCCGCAGCTCACGGTCACCTGGCAGCAGGGCCGCTACGAATCCTGCCGCCAGTTCTCGGCCGGCGAGATGGAGCGCTCCCTGCAGCGCCTCCAGCCGGGGGACATCGTCCTGGTGTCGGGCTTCCTGCACAACTACCTGGCCAGCAACGACGTGGAGGGCCGGGGCTACGGCGCCCCCACCTACCTGGGCGAGCGTCGCCTGCGCATCGCCGAGGTGCGCCGGGCCCATGTGGCCAACCTGCGCGCCTATGCCCAGCGGCTGGCGGCCAGGGGCATCCAGCTGGTGCTGGTGGTCGACAACCCATCCCTGGCCAGGGAGCCGGTGGCCTGCCAGGACCCCGCCGGCAGCAGCTGCGCCGGCGATCCCGCCACCACCGCCCGGATGCGGGCGACCCTGGGTGGGCTGCTCGCCGAGGTGGCGGCCGGCCTGCCCAATGTCCATGTGTTCGACCCCACCCCCTACCTGGTCGGTGCCGACGGCCGGGTGGTCTACCGCCGTCCCGACGGCACGCCCCTCTATGCCGATTCCCACCACCTGAGCGTGTCGGGGAGCCGGTCGCTGGCGGCCCCGTTCGAGCGTTTCCTCCAGCAGCAGGGCCTCACCAGCCCCCGG
The DNA here is from genome assembly GCA_943369315.1 of Synechococcus sp. UW140. Classification (GTDB taxonomy): domain Bacteria; phylum Cyanobacteriota; class Cyanobacteriia; order PCC-6307; family Cyanobiaceae; genus Cyanobium. The sequence continues at coordinate 213,130 of CALRMW020000005.1, read as the reverse complement.
CCCACCGCTTCCCCCTCCCCATGACCCTGCAACCCCCCACCGGGGACTCCCCCCACTGGCGCTTCACCGATCCGGCCACCGGCGATTCGCTCACGGTCGCCCCCGAGCGCGGCGGGCTGGTCACCGGCTGGTGCTGCGGCGGGAAGGAGATCCTCTACTTCGATGCGGAGCGCTTCGCCGACCCCTCCAAGTCGGTGCGGGGCGGGATCCCGGTGCTTTTCCCCATCTGCGGCAACCTGCCCGGCGACGCTCTCGTGCTGCCCCAGGGGCACTTCCCGCTGGCCCAGCACGGTTTCGCCCGGGATCTGCCCTGGTCCATCGCTCCGCTGGCTGACGGCTGCGGCGTGGCCCTTCGCCTCGAGGACGGCCCGGAGAGCCGCCCCCATTTCCCCTTCGCCTTCGCCCTGGAGCTGGAGCTGCGGCTGCAGCCCTCGGCTCTGGCGATCACGGCCCGGATCAGCCACAAGGGCGAGGCCGGCACCGATCCCCTGCCCTTCAGCCTGGGTCTGCACCCCTACATCGCCGTCGCCGATCTCTCCCGCCTCCGGCTCGAAGGCCTGCCGTCGGACTGCTTCGACCATCTCACCATGGCTCCGGCCCTCACGGCTGATCAGCTCTCCCGGCTCGAGCAGGGCGTGGATTTCCTCTGCAGCGGCCGGGGCCCGGTGCGGCTGCTGGATCCGGCGGGCGGCCGGGCGGTGACGCTGCATCCTGTGGCGCCGATGGATCTGGTGGTGGTGTGGAGCGATCCACCCCGGCCGATGCTCTGCCTGGAGCCCTGGAGCGGTCCGCGGGGGGCCCTGAGCACCGGGGAGCGGCGCCTGCTGGTGCCCGGCGGGGACTCCCTTGAGCTGGGCTGCCGCTACACCGTCGAGAGCCTCTGAGCCACGCCGGGGAGGCGGCCCGGGGCCAGCTGGCCGGCCGGATCGAAGCGGCGCTTGATCGCCTCGATCAGGGGGCGGGAGGGGGCATCCAGCCAGGCCGGCAGGCCGGCGCCCGGGGGCTGGCGCAGCACGGTGAGGTGGCCGCCGAGTTCGCTGCAGAGGCTGCGCAGAGTGCTCACCTGGCCGGACGACACGGCCGGCCGGAGCTCTGTGGGGTCTGACCAGGCCAGGCCGAGGCCGCTGCCGGCGGCCATGTCCACGGCCAGTCCGGCCAGGGCGGGGGCCTGCATCAGGGTCCCGAGCCGATCGGGGCTGACGCCGAGGCGCAGCAGCCAGGTGGGCGCGGTGGCGGTGGCACCCGTGGGCGCTGCGGCGGCAGGGTCGGTGCCACCCCTGGCGTGGGCCAGCCAGGCGCCGGTGGTGGTGGCATCCAGCACCCGGGCCGGCAGGGTGCTGCGCTCCTGCAGGCAGCGCACCTGCTCCTGGAGGGTGGCGGCATCGACGCTGGCCAGGCCGATCAGCAGCAGGGGCTCCGGGGCCAGTCCGGCGGCGGCGGCGAGGCTGCCGTTCCACCAGTCGATCCGCTCCGGGCTGAGGCTGGAGCCCAGCAGCCAGCGGCTGAGGCCGGCCAGATCCTCGGCCCCTCCCTGGAAGCACACACTGCGGCGCAGGGGCGGCTGGGGCAGGGTGCGCAGGGTCAGCTCGGTGATCAGGCCCAGGGAACCCCAGCTGCCGGTGAACAGCCGCATCAGGTCGTAGCCGGCCACGTTCTTGACCACCTTGCCGCCGGCCTTGGCCGTCACCCCGTCGGCCCGCATCAGCGCCAGGCCGATCAGCTGGTCCCGCACCCCCAGGTAGCGCTGGCGGTAGCCGCCCGCCAGGCCCCGGGCCACCAGGCCGCCGATGCTGCCGGCGGCGGCGCCCTGCCTGTCCCCCCAGGGGGCATCCACGGACAACCACTGGCCCTGGCGTCCAAGGACCTCCTGCACCTCCACCAGTGGTGTGCCAGCGGCCACGGTGATGGTGAAGTCGCCGGGGTTGAACTCCCGCACACCCCGCAGGGCGGCGCAGCTGACCACCGTGCAGGGCCCCTCGACGGGCGGGCCCCAGTCGAGCCGGGTGCCCAGGCCCGCCGGCAGCCAGGTCGAACCCTGCCGGTGCAGGTCACGCACCAGCTCCTGCAGCTCGCTGGGCTCAGGTCGCATCACGGCACGATGGTGCCATGGCGCAGGCAACGCTCGACCCCGGTCCCGGGCTCAAGATCGTCGTCATCGATGACGACCCCACCGGCTCCCAGACCGTGCACGGCTGCCCGTTGCTGCTGCGCTGGGACGCCGAGACGCTCGCCGCCGGCCTGGCCCACCCATCGCCGCTGCTGTTCCTGCTGGCCAACACCCGCGCCCTGGCACCGGCGGCGGCGGCGGAGCGTATCCGTGAGATCTGCCGCTCCCTGGGTCCAGCCCTCGCCCGGGCCGTGGATGCCGGCCGCATCGGCGGCTGGATCGTGCTGAGCCGGGGCGATTCCACCCTGCGGGGCCACTTCCCGCTGGAGGTGGAGGTGATCGCCGCCGAGCTCGGTCCCTTTGACGCCACCCTGTTGGCGCCGGCGTTCCTCGAGGGGGGGCGCACCACCGTCGACGGGGTGCACCGGCTCCAGGGCCAGCCCGTGCACGAGAGCCCGTTCGCCCGAGACGGACTGTTCGCCTACGGAACCAGCTATCTGCCGGACTGGGTGGAGGAGAAGAGCGGCGGCCGCATCCCCGCCACCGCCGTGGACCGCATCGGCTGGCGGGAGCTGGACGCCGGCGGCCCCGCCCTCATCGGCCACCTGGCCCGCCTTGAGCGCAACGTCTGCGTGGCGGTGGACGGGGCCTCCGAGCGGCAGCTGGCGTCCCTGGCCAGCGCGGTGCGCTCCCTGATCGCGGCCGGCGATCCGGCGGATGACGGCCCCGGCCCCGGTCCCGGCGATGGCCCCGGCGCTGGGCGCCCCCGCCGCTTCCTGTTCCAGTGCGCCGCCAGCCTGATCCAGGCCCTGGCTTCGCTGCCGCCCCAGCCGCTGGCGCCGGCAGCCCTGGCGTCCTTGCGCCGCGGCGGCGGCGACGGCCCCCTGCCGGGGCTGGTGCTGGTGGGCTCCCACGTGCCCCTGGCCGACCGGCAGCTGGAGCGGCTGCTGGCGGCCCCCGGCTGCATCGGGGTGGAACTGGAGGTGGCCAAGGTCCAGCGGCTGCTGGAGGGCCCGGAACCCGCTTTGCTGCTGGCCTCCCTGGAGCAGGCCTGGTTGCGGCGCCTGGGGGAGGTGCTGGCCGGGGGCCACACGCCGGTGCTCTACACCAGCCGCGGTGAGGCCCGCTGCCGCCATGCCGGCGAGCGCCGGGAGCTGGGCCTGGCCCTGGCGGGAGTGATGGCGCGGCTGGCCGCCGCCATGGCCCCCGCCCTGGGCTATCTGATCAGCAAGGGCGGCATCACCACCCACACCCTGCTGGCCGACGGGCTGGATCTGGATCACGTGGAGCTCCAGGGCCAGCTGCTGCCGGGACTGTCCCTGGTGCTGGCCGCCACGGAAACCTCGAAGGAAACCGCCACGGAAACCGCCGCCGAGCCAGCCCCGGACGCCCATCGGGGACCCCTGCCGGTGCTCACCTTCCCCGGCAACCTGGGCGACGACGGCACCCTGCTGGAGGCCTGGCGTCGCATGGAGGCTCAGGCCGGGCCACCGTAGCTGCGATCCAGCAGCTCGATCGGATGGAGCACCGGCAGCGGCCGCCCCTGCCCCTCCATGGCCTGGCGGATCTGGAGCGTGCAGCCGATGTTGGCGCTCACGGCCATCTCGGCGCCGGTGCCACTCAGATCCGCGGCCTTGATTCGGCCCAGTTCGGCGGCCTCCTCCGGCTGGACAAGGTTGTAGATGCCGGCACTGCCGCAGCAGACACCGGCTTCGGTGGCTTCCCGGATCCGCACATGGGGGATCCGGCCCAGGAGGCACCGGGGCTGGGCCGCCAGGCCCTGGCCGTGCAGCTGGTGGCAGGCATCGTGGTAGGCCAGCTCCAGGGGCCGCTCCGCACTGGCGGCCGTGCCGTCGTCGTGGGGAAGCGGTCGCAGAGCCGCCTGGAAGCTGTCGCTCAGGCCGACCTCGTCGAGGAACTCCTGGATGTCTGCCACGGTGCCGAGCAGCGGATGGGAGGTGCCGAGGATCTCCCCGTAGGTCTTGAGGGTGTGGCCGCAGCCCGAGGCGGCCACCAGCAGGGCATCGAGGGGTTCGGGACCCGCCGCCCTTCCCGGGCCGATCACCGCCTCGAAGCTGGCCACCAGGGCGCCCGCCAGCTCGCGGGTCTGGGCCAATTCCCCCTGGTGGTGGGTCATGGCGCCGCAGCAGCCCTGGTCGGGGGGGATCACCACCTCGATGCCGTTGGCGGACAGCACCCGGATGGCGGCGTCGTTCACCCCCGGCTCGAACACCCGCTGGACGCAGCCGAGCACGAGCCCGACCCGGTGACGGCGGGGGCCTGCGGCCGGCACCAGCACGGGCCAGTCGTCACGGAAGGCCGACTCCGGCAGCGGCGGCAGGAGCTTTTCCATCGCCGCGACCTGGGGACCGAACAGGCGGGTGAGGCCGCTGCGGCGCGCCAGGGCCTGCAGGGGCGTGCCGGCGTAGGCCCGCAGGGGGCCCAGCAGGGCCCGCAGCCGCTGGGGGTAGGGGAGCAGGGCGAACAGCAGACGCCGGAAGGCACGCTGGCCGGGGCTGCGCAGCTCGGGCGCGTTCAGCCGCGGCCGCATCGTCTCGATCAGCTCGTCGTAGCGGACGCCCGCCGGGCAGGCGGTGACACAGGCGAAGCAGCCCAGGCAGCTGTCGAAGTGCTTCGCCACCGTGGCATCCAGCACCAGCTCTCCGGCCTCGATCGCCTTGAGGGCATGGATCCGCCCGCGGGGCGAGTCCATTTCGGTCGCGAGCACCCGGTAGCTGGCGCAGGTGGGCAGACAGAAACCGCAGTGGACGCAGGGGTCGGCGGCGATGAATGGAGGGCGCATGGGATCCATTGTGGGGCGAGCGTTCCCTCAGTCCCAGAACGCGCCGAACCAGGCGTCCCAGTGGCGCGGCATCTGGTACATCACCCCGGCCCCTGGGTACGGCGTCAGTTCCCCCACCAGGGGCCCCTTGTCGCTGAGATAGCCGTCCACCCGGACGAAGGACATGGCCGAGGAGAGCTCCCCGGTCAGGGCAAGGAACGCGGCGATCTGTTCCGGGTCGGCGTCGGCCAGCTCCGGACAGTGGTCGTGGTGGGGCCTCACCACCGGCAGCGGATAGAGCGTCTCGTCGAGAAAGCACTCCTGCGCGCGGGGCGGTGACCCCTGGCTGCCGGGATGCGCGCCGGAGGCGCCCCCCTTGCGGAACAGTCGCAACCCCCTCACCCGGCCGTGGAAACAGAACGCGCTCATCTCGGTGCACGGGCCACCGGCGTAGGTCAGGAACTCTTCGGCCATCAGCCGGCGGGGCAGGTCCCTGTAGCCCCACTCCTGGAAGGTGCCGGCATAGTCGGTGCCCAACCACCGGCGGGCCTGCTCCAGCGCCGACTCGTCGAGCGGGTGGGTGTTGTCCACCAGCCGATACCAACCCGACCCATGGCTGGGTTTGAGCATCCAGCGTTCCGGCAGCTCCAGGGTCTTCAGGGCATCGAAGCTCTCCACCACCGCAAGTGTGCGTGGCGTTCGGCCTGGCCCGATCCGTGCCGTGATCCATTCCTTGGCCGCGATCTTGTCGCAAAAGACCTTCAGCAGAGGATCCCGGTCGTTGAGAATCCTGTGCAGGATCTTCTCGCTCAGCAGCCGTGGGGAACGGAGGTCTGGTGGGGCACCGTTGATCTGTCGGTAGAGGGTGGTGAGTTGCACCCGTCTCGGCAGCAGTTTGATCACCCTCCTCGCAACCTGAGACTTCCAGGCCCTTGGAGAAAGCATCTGACGGACGAACGAGAAGCCTGTGCGACTGAGATTAAGGAGAGGATGGGATTTCTGCAGGTTGTCCCCCCACCCCCCGCCTTGCCCCCTAGCCCCCGAAGTGGCGCACCACCGCCTCGGCGAAGCCCGAACAGCTGACGGCCTCGGCGCGGGGTTCCATCAGCCGGGCCAGGTCGTAGGTGACCTCCTTGTTGGCGATCGCGGCGCTGATCCCCCGGGTGATCAGGTCGGCGGCCTCCTGCCAGCCCATGTACTCCAGCATCATCACGCCGGAGAGAATCACCGATCCCGGGTTGATGCGGTCGAGGCCCGCGTGCTTGGGGGCGGTGCCGTGGGTGGCCTCGAAGATCGCCGCGTTGTCGCCGATGTTGGCTCCGGGCGCCATGCCCAGGCCCCCCACCACCGCCGCCGCCGCGTCGGAGATGTAGTCGCCGTTGAGGTTGAGGGTGCAGAGCACCGAGTACTCCTGGGGCCGGGTCTGGATCTGCTGGAAGATGCTGTCGGCGATCCGGTCGTCGACCATCACCATCGACCTCCATTGGCCGCCGCCGTGGCTGCCGCCGATGGCGTCGAGCACGGTCTTCACCTCCGCGTCGACGGCCGCCTTCTTCTCGGGGGTGAGGCTGTCGTAGCCGGGTTCGATCAGGCGGGCGTTGTCCTCGATGCTGAGGCCGGGCTGCTCCTCCAGGTTCCCCAGGATCCAGCTCTCCCGCTCGGTGACGCACTGGTCACGGAACTCGGTGGTGGCCAGCTCGTAGCCCCAGTCGCGGAAGGCCCCCTCGGTGAACTTCATGATGTTGCCCTTGTGCACCAGGGTCACGTGGCGCTTGGCGCCCTCCAGCCCCAGGGCGTGGCGGATGGCCTTGCGTACGTGGCGCTGGGTGCCCGCCTTGCTCACCGGCTTGATGCCGATCCCCGAACCTTCCGGAATGCGACGCTTGCCCAGCTTGCCGTTGGCGGGGATCACGGTGTCGTTGAGGTGGGCGATCAGCTCGATGCAGACCGGATCGCTGGCCTCCCATTCGATCCCCATGTAGATGTCTTCGGTGTTCTCCCGGTAGACCACCACATCCAGGTCCTGGGGCCGCTTGTGGGGGCTGGGGGTGCCGTCGTAGTAGCGGCAGGGCCGCACGCAGCAGTAGAGGTCGAAGATCTGGCGCAGGGCCACGTTCAGCGAGCGGATGCCACCGCCGATCGGGGTGGTGAGGGGCCCCTTGATCGCCACGCCGTACTGCTCGATCGCCGTGAGGGTGTCCTGGGGCAGGTACTGGTAGGTGCCGTAGAGCTCGCAGGCCTCGTCGCCGGCGTACACCTTGAACCACTCGATGCGGCGCTCGCCGCCGTAGGCCTTCGCCACGGCCGCGTCCAGCACCCGCTGGGTGGCGGGCCAGATGTCCACGCCGGTGCCGTCGCCGCGGATGAAGGGAATGATCGGGTCGTTGGGAACGATCGGCTGGCCGCCCTCGAATCGGATCGCCGTGCCGCTGGAGGGGACGGTGAGCTTCTCGTATGTGGCCATTGAGTCGGCACGGAACACGCTGATGAGCCTAGGTTTCGGACACATTGGCTTTCTGCTCAGGGGAAACGGCATGAATGCGGCCGACCAGGCCCGATCGGTGGAACTGGCCGCCGCGATCGCCGCGGTGGTGGGTCACTTCCGCCTGCATTTCCCCGCCGCCCGGGCCAACCTCACCCCCTGGCGCGACGATCCCCTCACCCGGGCCTTCGACGAGCGCGAGACGCTGGATCTCTCCTTCCACTTCCCCGGCTGGAGCCCCCGCCTGCAGTGCCGCTCGCTGCTGGTCCAGCTGCGCCTGGAGCGGGCGCCGGTTGGATCCGGCGAACGGCCCCGGCTCCTGGGCGTGCTGATCCGCGGGCTCACCTACGAATCGGAGCGCTGGCGCCTGGCCACGGTGGGGGACTGGCAGCCCTCGGGGTCCCATCTCCCCTCCGAGGAGGTGGTCGGCGTGCTGCAGCAGGTGTGCCGGGAGCTGTTCGATCTCTTCGGCGATGTGTCGGCCGGGGGCACCCGGGCCGCGTAATCCTTCGCAACCTTGCCGCGTCGTCCCGCAGGCCCCACCTACGTTTGTACGTCTGCCCGCGCAGCTCCCCGATCCCATGCCCGTCGCCCTTGCTTCCCAACTCCGTGAGGGAACGAAGAAAGCCCACACCATGGCCGAGAACACCGGCTTCGTGAGCTGTTTCCTCAAGGGGGTCGTCGACAAGGCCAGCTATCGCACCCTGGTGGCCGACCTGTGGTTCGTCTACAGCGCCATGGAGGAGGAGATCGGCAAGCTGGCCGACCATCCGGTGGTCGGTCCGATCGCCTCACCCGAGCTCAACCGCCGCGAATCGCTCGAGGCCGATCTCACCTTCTATTTCGGTGGCGACTGGCGCCAGCAGATCCGCGCCACCCCCGGCGCCCAGGAGTATGTGGCCCGCCTGCACCAGGTGGCACGGGAGTGCCCCGAGCTGCTGGTCGGTCACCACTACACCCGCTACATCGGCGACCTCTCCGGGGGCCAGATCCTCAAGAACATCGCCCAGAAGGCGATGAGCCTGGGCGAGCACGATGGCCTGCGCTTCTATGAGTTCGACGCCATCGACGACGAGAAGGCCTTCAAAGCCAACTACCGCGCCACCCTCGACAGCCTCCCCATCGACCAGGCCATGGCCGACCGGATCGTGGCCGAAGCCAACGAAGCCTTCCACTGCAACATGAAGATGTTCCAGGAACTGGAAGGCAATCTGGTGGCGGCGATCGGCAAGGTGCTGTTCGGCTTCCTCACCCGTCGCACCCGCGCCGGCAGCACCGAGGCCGTGCCCGCCTAGGTTTGCCAGGCCAGCGGCGGCCGCCGCCCCTTTCCTGACGCGTGCGTCCGATCCGTTTCCTGCTCCCCGGCACCACCGGCCGCTTCCGCGGCGGCGGTCTGCTGGTGGAACTGCAGACCGCACGGCTGACGTCCCAGCTGACCCCCACCGAGGTGGTCACCTACCGGAAGCGGGAGCCCGACCACCCGTTCCTGGATGATCTGCTGGCCCGGGAGCGGGCGCCCGGGGAGGCCCTCTGGATCGTCAGCTGGGGGTTCGACGTGCCCCGGCTGCTGCGGCGACTGCGGGGCAGGCCCCTGGCGTACCACGCCCACAGCAGCGGCTACGGGTTTTCGCTGCCCCCCGGGGTGCCGCTTCTGGCGGTGAGCCGCAACACCCTCGGCTACTGGGGCGATCGCGCCCCCCGCAACCCCCTGTTTCTGGTGCCGAACGCGCTCCAGCCCCAGTGGCTGGAGCGGGGCAACCGGGCGGCCCCCGTGGGCTGCGGCCGCCCCATCGACGTCCTGGTGCAGCAGCGCAAAAGCAGTGACTACGTCCTGGGGCAGCTGGTGCCTGCCCTGCGCCGGCGCGGGTTGCGGGTGGAGGTCCAGAGCGGCTGGGTGGACGATCTGGTGGATCTGTTCAACAGTGCGGCCGTCGTCCTCTACGACTCCGCCGATTACTGGCGCGGGCGGGGGGTGAGCGAGGGTTTCGGCCTGCCGCCGCTGGAGGCGATGGCCTGCGGCTGTGTGGTGTTCAGCAGCCTCAACCACGCCCTGGCCGACAGCCTCGATCCGGGGGTGGTGGGCCACCAGATCGGCTGCGGCAGCCTGGAGCACGATCTGGAGAGGATCCAGGCGGCGGTGGCCGACCCGCTGGCCTGGCTGCCGCCACCGGCCCGGCTCGCCAGCCTGCTGGAGGCCTGCAGCGAGCCGGTGCTGGAGGAGCGCTGGCATTCGGCCCTGGAGGCCATCGACGCCCACTGGACCCACCTGCTGCGGGAGGGGACCTCGCCGCTGCGCTCGCCTCCCGTGATGGCCGTGCGGATCGACCAGTGGCGGCGCCGGTTTTCGGCCATGTGGCGATCACTGAACTGACTGGCTGGCGTGGCGGCGGCCCTTCTGGCCGCACGGGTACGATTCCCGCAAAAGTCTGACCAGATGTTTCGCAAAAGCCAAACCTTCAAGAGTTTGGTGCGACTTCTGGCCCAATTGCCGCGTCGCCGCAAGCGGGCGCTGATGCGGCTGATCCCGCTGGCGATCCTCGCCGGTGTGGCCGATCTTGTGGTGGTGGCCCTGGTGGCCCGGCTGTTCACCGTTGTCGTCGGCGGTGAGAATCGCCCCTCCATCCCCTGGGAAGGCCTGGTTCCGGAAGATCCACGCGTCAAGGTGGTGGTGCTGGTGGTGGCCTTCGTTGCGGCCGCCTGGTTTTCCTCGCTCTCCAAGCTGCTGTTGCGGGCCTTCCAGCTGCGGCTCAAGGCGTCGATCTGGCGTGATCTTTCCGACATGGCGCAGCGCAAGTTGATCGCCCAGCCCTATGTCTATTTTCTCGGAGAATCAAATTCGGATATCTCCGCCAAGGTGCTGATCAATGTGTCGCGCGTCGCCGACATTGTTGTGCTGCCTCTGCTGCAGCTGGCCAGTGGCGTGTTCGTGATCGCCCTGCTCTCCGCCGGCATGCTGATCGTCGGTAAATTGCTGGCCGTTGGGCTGATTCTGGGGCTGCTGGCCGGCTATTTGCTGATCTCCACCGCCATCACCCCCTTCCTGCGCTTTGCCGCCCGGCAGCGGATCCTGCTGGAGGTCCGCACCAATTCGATTCTTTCCGAATCGATGCGCACGATTCTCGATGTGCAGCTCACGGGTTCGGAGCCCTACTTCGAGCGCCACTATCAGCAGGCCGGGCGCGACACGATTCCGTTCATGTGGAAGGCCGATGTCCTGCCCGAGACACCGCGGGCACTGATCGAACCCCTCGGCATCACGATGATCTTCGCGGCCGGGATGCTCCCCCTGCTCTCGAATCCCGATCCCGGTGCGCTGCTGAAGATCATTCCGTTCCTGGCCACCGTGGCGGTGACCTCCCTCAAGCTCACCCCTCCCCTGCAGGACAGCTTCCGGGCCATCACCTCCCTGCGGGCGGGTCTGCCGGACCTGGAGGAGACCCTCAAGCTGATCGAACTGCCCGAGAGCCGGCTCACCATCCGCTCCGAGGGCGTCCCGTCGCCCGATGGGGTCATGCCCAAACGGGTGATCCGGCTGAAGAACGTCAGCTATCGCTATCCCGGCACCGACGTCAACGTGCTGCACGACATCTCGATGTCGATTCCGGTCGGCTCCCGCGTCGCCTTCGTCGGCGCCACCGGCAGTGGCAAGACCACCGCGGCCAACCAGCTGCTCTGCCTGCTGCGGCCCACCAGTGGCACCCTGCAGCTCGACGGCATCGATGTGGATGATGCCGATGTGCCGGCCTGGCAGGCCAACTGTGCCTATGTGCCCCAGTCGATCAATCTTCTCAACGGCAACATCATCGAAAACATCGCCTTCGCCGAGGAGGTCGACGCGGTGGATCAGATGCGGGTCTGGGAGGCTCTCCAGGCCGCCCAGCTCGCCGACATCGTCGCCGAGCTTCCCCTTGGCCTGTTCACCCCCATCGGCGACAACGGCATCCGGTTGTCGGGCGGCCAGCGGCAGCGGCTGGCGCTGGCGCGCGCCTTCTATCGCGATGCCAAGTTCCTGGTGCTGGATGAGGCCACCAGCGCCCTCGACAACCGCACCGAATCGGAGGTGATGGATGCCATCGAGGTGATCGGGCGCCGCTGCACTCTGGTGGTGATCGCCCACCGCCTCTCCACCGTGATGCGCTCCGACTGCATCTTCGAGTTCGAGGCAGGGCACATCAAGGCCTACGGAAGCTTCGAGCAACTGCGACAGCGCTCCGATACCTTCGACGATCTGGCCTCCTTCGAACGCCGCCTTTCCAGCCCCCTTGGTTGATCGCGAGGGGTGGTTTCTGCGGTTCGCTGACCATGTTTTGAATCGACAGAATCGCACCTTTACCTTTGCCTGATGGACGTGCATCTGTTCTGATCGGCGCGCCCGTCGGGAGGGGGCTGCTAGGGTCCAATTTCAACCTTCCATGCCGGAGCCTGTGAGTTTTCTGGCCGGTCTGAACGAGGCCCAGCGGCGGGCGGTCGATCACCACACCGGCCCGCTCCTGGTGGTGGCCGGGGCAGGCAGCGGCAAGACCCGGGCCCTGACCCACCGCATCGCCCATCTGATCGGGCACCATGGCGTCGATCCGGCCCAGGTGCTGGCGGTCACCTTCACCAACAAGGCCGCCCGGGAGATGAAGGAGCGCCTGGAGGTGCTGCTGGCCCAGCGGCTGGCCCAGAGCCAGTTCGGCCAGCCCTGGAGCACCCTGCCGGCCCGGGAGCAGAAGCAGCTGCGCAGCCGCATCTACCGGGAGGTGATCAAGGACCTCTGGATCGGCACCTTCCACGCCCTGTTCGCCCGGCTGCTCCGCTTCGACATCGACAAGTTCCGCGACCCCGAGGGACTCACCTGGACCCGCCAGTTCTCCATCTACGACGAGAGCGACGCCCAGAGCCTGGTCAAGGAGATCGTCACCCAGGAGATGCAGCTCGACCCCAAGCGTTTCGAGCCCAAGAAGGTCCGCTGGGCGATCAGCAGCGCCAAGAACCAGGGCTGGTTGCCGGAGCGCCTCGAGGAGGAGCACCCCGGCCCCCGCGGCAAGCACGAGGCGGAGGCCTACCGCCGCTACCGCCGAGCCCTGGCCGCCAACAACGCCCTCGATTTCGACGACCTGCTGCTGATGCCGGTGCAGCTGCTGCAGCAGAACGAGCAGATCCGCCACTACTGGCACCGCCGCTTCCGCCATGTGCTGGTGGACGAATACCAGGACACCAACCGCACCCAGTACGACCTCATCAAGCTGCTGGTGGCCAACGGCCATCCCCCCGAGACGTTCGACGACTGGGAGGGCCGTTCCGTCTTTGTGGTCGGTGACGCCGACCAGAGTATCTACAGCTTCCGGGCGGCCGATTTCACGATCCTGATGGGCTTCCAGAAGGAGTTCGGCGACGGCTCCCTCGACGGGGACACCGGCACGATGGTGAAGCTGGAGGAGAACTACCGCTCCACGGCCACGATCCTGGAGGCGGCCAACGCCCTGATCGCCAACAACAGCGAGCGCATCGACAAGGTGCTGCGGCCCACCCGCGGCGAAGGGGAGCCCATCAGCCTCACCCGCTGCGACGACGAGATCGCCGAGGCCGAGGCGGTGGTGCACCGGATGCGGATGCTGGAGGCGGCCCACCCCGACCTGCGCTGGGGCGACATGGCCGTGCTGTACCGCACCAACGCCCAGTCCCGCGCCATGGAGGAGTCGCTGGTGCGCTGGGGCCTGCCTTACATCGTGGTGGGGGGCCTGCGGTTCTACGACCGGCGCGAGATCAAGGATGTGCTGGCCTACCTGCGCCTGCTGGTCAATCCGGCCGACACCGTCAGCCTGCTGCGGGTGCTGAACGTGCCCCGGCGGGGCATCGGCAAGACCACCATCGAGCGGCTCACCGATGCGGCCAACCAGCTGGGGATGCCCCTGTGGGAGGTGGTCAGTGATCCAGAGGCTGTGCGCTCCCTCGCCGGCCGCTCCGCCCGGGGTGTGCTGCAGTTCCAGGAGCTGATCACCGACCTCAGCCGCCGCCTTCAGGATGCCCCCCCTTCCGAGCTGGTTCAGCGGGTGATGGAGCAGAGCGGCTACCTGGCCGAGCTGCTGGCCGAAGCCACCGACGAATCGGAGGAGCGGCGCCGCAACCTGCAGGAACTGGTGAATGCGGCCCTCCAGTACCAGGAGGAGAACGAGGAGGGCTCCCTGGAGGGCTTTCTGGCCTCCGCCGCCCTGGCCAGCGACGCCGACAGCAAGGACACCGAGGCCGACCGGGTCACCCTGATGACCCTGCATGCCAGCAAGGGGCTGGAGTTTCCGGTGGTCTTCCTGGTGGGGCTCGAGCAGGGCCTGTTCCCCAGCTACCGCTCCCTGGAGGACCCCGCCGCCCTCGAGGAGGAGCGCCGCCTCTGCTACGTGGGCATCACCCGCGCCAAGGAGCGGCTGTTCCTCTCCCATGCCAGCGAGCGGCGCCTCTGGGGCGGGATGCGGGAGCCGGCGGTGCCCTCGGTGTTCCTCTCCGAATTGCCCGAGGCCCTGCTCCAGGGCGACATCCCCCGCAGCGGCGGTGCGGCCCTGCGGCGGGAGCAGCGGCTGGAGCGGCTCACCCGGGTGGACCGCGACGACAGCCAGCGGGTCGCCGCCGGCGGGGCGGCCGGGGTTCCCGCCAATGCGGTGCGCCGCCGCGGCGCCCCCCGCACCTGGGCGGTGGGGGATCGGGTGCGCCACAGCAGCTTCGGCGAGGGCCAGGTCACCCACCTGTTCGGCAGCGGCGACAAGACCTCCATCGCCGTGAAGTTCGAGGGCATGGGGCCGAAGATTCTCGATCCGCGCCTGGCCCCGATCGAGCCGGCATGACCATGCCGCTGGTCACCGCCGTGGTGCCCACCCGCAACCGCCGCGAGACCACCCTGCGCTTCCTGGCCGCCATGGCCGGCCAGACCCACGGCGCCCTGCGGGTCGTGGTGGTGGATGCCAACTCCAGCGACGGCACCGTGGCGGCGATCCGCCGGCAGCATCCGCAGGTGACGGTGGTGGCGGCCGGCGACCGGGATTTCTGGGCCGGCGCCACCAACCGGGGCGTCAGGCGAGCCCTGGCGGCCGGCACCGACTTCGTGCTCACCATCAACGACGATGCCGTCGTCCCCGCCGATTACGTGGAGCGGATGGTGGCCCTGGCCCAGCGCCACGGCTGCGGGATCCTGGGCAGCCGCATCGACCTGCTGGCCGAGCCCGGGCGGATCTGGGCCCTGGGCACCCGCACCGACTGGGGCACGGACCGCTTCCTGCGCCTGTCCCACCATGACGACCTGGCCAGCCAGCTGGATCCGGCGCTGGCGGCCGCCGAGGTGCTCGCTGCCGAGGCGATGCCCGGCAACGGGGTGCTGATCCGCCAGGAGGTCTTCCGCCGTGTCGGCCTCTACGACGCCCGCTGGCTGCCCCACTACCACGCCGATTCCGAGTGGGTGATGCGGGCGGTGCGCCGGGGCATCGACGCCCGCGTCACCCCGGAGGTCGTGGTGCTCAACGACTTCGGCGACGAGCAGAAACGTCTGCCCCTGGGCAGCCTGCGGGGTCTGCTGTTCACCTTCTTCCACCCCAAGTCCCACCTCTACCTGCCGGCGGTGGCCGCCATCCTCTGGCGCCACTGTCCGCCGGCCCAGCGCTGGCCAACCCTGCGGGCCCTGGCGGGCCGCTTCCTCAGGATGAAACGGTGAAGGACGTGCGCGGGTGGGGCGGCTCCGGCCGGCGCAGGAGCCGCCGCCAGCACCAGCGCAGGTAATCCCCCAGTCCCCACCAGCGGCCCCGGGCCCGCTCCGGATCGGAGAGGCAGAAGCTGAGGGGGCGGACGGCGTAATAGAGCAGGTTCAGCAGCAGGGCCAGGGGCGTGGCGTGGCGATGCAGGAAGTAGAGCTTGCTGAAGGTGGCGTGCTGGTACTTGGCCCGGGGGGCCCGACGGGTGATGGCGGACACCTGATGCTCCACCAGCACCGCCTGGGTGACCCGCAGCCGGTAGCCCAGCCGATGGTGGCGCTCGGAGATGTCGGCGTCCTCGTAGTCGAGGAAGTAGCGGGGGTCGAACTGGGGGCAGTCCCGCAGCACCCCCAGCCGGAAGATCATGCTGCAGCCGGAGATCCAGCGGGTGGGCCAGGTGCGGACCGGGAGGGGGCGGCAGTCGTCACCGGGGAAGCGATGGCCCAGCTGGCCGGTCCAGCGGTTGAAGCTGCCGTGGCTGAACCAGACGTCCCCCTGGGGGTCCCGGATCCGGGTGCCTAGCATGGCGATCGTGTCATCGTTGCGCAGGCACTGCCTCACATAGGCGATCGCTCCCCCATCGAGGCGGGCATCGGGGTTGATCAGCCAGGCCAACGCCTGCCTGTCGGTCTTCCACACGTGGCTGAGCCCCAGATTGCAGCCGCTGCCGAAGCCGATGTTCGCCCCCGCCTCGATCAGCCGCACCGACAGAGGCAGGCTGCTGGCGTCGATCCACTGGCGCAGGCTCTGGTCGGCCGGGGAGTTGTTGACGACGACGAAGTGCAGGGATCCCGGGTCCTCGGCGCTGGCGCTGATCGCCTCGATCAGGCCACGGATGAAATCCCCACAGTGGTAATTCACCGTGATGAAGTGAATGGGGAGGCGGGCTTCGGATGGCTTCCCCATCAACTGAGCAGCGCGACGCCGCGACGGGAGTGGGTGTCACGCATCGGTGGAAGGATCACTCATAGGTGGAGGGGTAGATGAACGTTCCCGTGATCCCTTTGATCGCCGCTTCCCGCAAGCGATTGTTGTAGCTGAGCGGCACGCCTCGGCGGTACATCAGATCCCTGAATTCCTCGACATACGGCTCGATATCCCCAGCTGCGACGGACTGCCTCACCGCCTCTCTGAACAGGCTGATCGCCTGGGCCATGGTGTAGCTGCCGGCGGTGCAGAGATCGTGCTTGATGAAGGGGCAGTGAAGATAGAAGGGGTAGAGATAGGCGGCAATGTGGCTGGGATTTCCGTTCTCGATCAGATCGGCGATGCTGTAGAGCTGGGCTCCGGTGAGTTTTTCGTGCTGATCGCTCTGCAGCATCAGCTGCTGCAGGGAATAGCCGATCTTGCGCCGCTGGGACGTGCGGGCAGGCGATGGCATCAGCCGGAAGACCTCTTCGGCGGGCACACCGCCTTCGCCGCTGAAATGGCGTTCAAGGGCCTCTTGGAGCTTGTCACTGGTGTAGAGCGTATCGACGGCTGGGAAGCGCCTGTACACGTCCTGGGACAGGGCAATCTCTCCGTTATAGATGCAATGCCCCCGGTGGGAGAGTGGTTGGTAATTCTTCCAGAACCGGAGAAAGAACCTGGAGCGGAAGATGTCGGGCTTGAGAACCTGGAAATAGGATTGGTAGTGGGTCTGGATCTGGTGGCTGATGTGGCTGAACAGGGCCTGCTTTTCCGAGGCTACAAAGGCGTTCAGGGCGGCGATGAGTGCCTGGGCGTTGCGGCCCGGGATGAACTGCATCGAGTCATTGGCGATGCAGAGAACCTTGCAGCGATCGAGATGTCCTTCGTTGTGAAGCAGCAGAACCCCATCCCTGAAGCCGCCGAAGTCCCTGCCGATGTTGTGGTGGTCATAGGCGCGCCAGCAAAGGGTCTTAAGGGTGGTGGCCGCGTCCGGATCGGTGCGCTCGTTGTTGATGTAGAGCACCGCAAAGCCCGCCTCATTCAGGGCTTCGATGTAGGCCCGGTTGGAGAGGGTCAGGCGCCTGGAGTAGGCAATGAAGAGCGCGATGCGCTCGGGGGTGTCCGCGGCAGTCCCGGATAGGCTGCTGGCCGCGGTGCTGACGGCACCCGGATCCCCGGAGATCGGCAGGAAGCGCCGTTCCGGCGGACAGCGACGGCCATAGGGACCCAGCCAGTAATCAATCAGGGCCTGGACATAGTCCGTGAGGATGAAGATCTTGATCTTGATCTTTTTCCACAGACCCAGGGGGGCTTTGAGGATCTTCTTGAAGCTGTCAGTCATTCCGTGCGACCCTGGTGGCTTGGGTCTGATTCCACGGGCTTCGGCTCAGGGAGGGGGCGGCAGGTTGGGCGTCAGTCATGGGCGTCAGTCATGGGCGTCAGTCATGGAAAGTCAGTCATGGAAAGTCAGAGCAACATCAGAGCACCAACGTCACCATGATTCCTGTATCGCCATCAGTCGCGAACTCGATCGCCCGACTGTACCGTGCGCCTTCAGGACACCGCTCCATGGGCCTGCCTCGATGACGGTCTCCGCGATCGATCCCGGGGATCTCTCCCTGCCACCCCGCCTGCTGGCCGCCTTCCATCGGTCGGCGGACTGCGCCGTGCTGGCCGTCGTGGGTGGCGCCGTGCGGGATCTGCTGCTGCATCGGGTGCACCGCGATCCCCTCCGGGGTCTGCCGGACCTCGACCTGGTGGTGGAGCTGGCCCCGGGGGCCGACCCGGCCGATCCGCGCCCGGCGGCCCATCGCCTGGCCGAGACGCTGCTGGAGGACACCCCGGCCGCGGCGGTGGGCTACTGCCAGTTTCACCGGGCCTTCGGCACCGTCGAGCTGGAGCTCGACGGAATCCTGCTCGATCTGGCCAGCGCCCGCCGCGAGACCTACCCGGCCCCCGGGGAGAACCCCGTGGTGACCGACGGCTCCCTCGAGGAGGACCTCGCCCGCCGCGACTTCAGCATCAACGCCATGGCCCTGGTGTTCGCCGGCTCCGGGCCCGGCCTGCGCCTGCTCGATCCCCATGGAGGCTGGGCCGACCTGGCCCACCGGCACCTGCGCCTGCTGCACGCCAGGAGCGTGGAGGACGATCCCACCCGGATCGTGCGGGCTGCCCGCTACGCCGCCCGGCTGGGGTTCAGCCTGGACCCCGCCACCCAGGAGCAGCTGCGCGCCACCCTGGCCCGCTGGCCCTGGGGGGAGGAGAGCCGCGGTGCGGGCACCGGAGACGGCCGGGTGCCCCCGGCCCTGGGCACGCGGCTGCGGATGGAGCTGGAGCTGCTGCTCGAGCGGGAACCCTGGGAGGTGGCCCTGGGCTGCCTGCAGGCGTGGGGCGCCCTGGTGCTGGTGGATCCGGCGCTGCAGAACGACACCGGCTGGCGCCGCCGCCTGGGCTGGGCCAGGCGCTGCGGGTTGCCGCCCCTGGCCGCCCTGCTGGCCGCCAGTGGGTCAGCGCCAGCCGTGGCGACGCGACTGCAGCTCCCCCACGGCCAGCAGCGGCTGCTGGCGCAGCTGGCCCTGCTGCGGCAGAGCTGGCAGGCCCTGGCGGAGGAGCCGGCCACGGCCCTGGCCTGGACCAGCTTCCTGGAGCGGCCGGGCTGGTCCGCCGAGGCCGTGGCCCTGGCGCTGGTGAGCGGGGCCCTGCCGCGGCGACCCCTGCTGCGCTGGTGGTGCCGCTGGCGCCACCTCGCTTCCCCGGTGTCGGCGGCCGAGCTGATCGCCGCAGGCCTGCGGCCGGGACCGGCCCTGGGGCAGCGCCTGCGGGAGCTCCGGGGGGAGCGGCTGCGGGACGAGCGGCTCTGAGCCGTTGCCGGAACGGGCGGGCCCGGCAGGTCCCCTAGGGTCTCCGGGCAGCGGCTTCCCCTGCGCCGAATGGCTGCGCTGACCGATCCCTTCCTCCCGCTGCTGCTGGCCGTCGCGGCACCGCTGCTGTGGGGATGGCGCTGGCGCCGGCCCAGCTGGCAGATGCTGCTGCTGGGCGTGGGCTCCTGGGCCGCCATCGGCTGGCTGTCGCTGCTGCCGGGGGGGCCGACGCTGCGGCAGTCCTATGGGCTGCTGGTCCTGCTCGACCTGCTTGTGGTGGCGGCGGCCCTGGGCATCCGGCCGCTGCGCTGGCGCCAGCGGCTGGCGGACCCGGCCCTGGGACGGCCGTTGCTGGCTGTGCTGGCTCCTGCCCTGGGGTGTGCGCTTGCCCTGGCGATGCGCGGGGTGGTCCTGGAGTTTCCCTCCGATGGCTTCGTCTACTACACGACCTACTTCGGCAGCGACCTGCTCGACACGGTGCGCCTCGACCCGTTGCGTTACCAATCGCCGGCCAACTGGTTCTTCACCGCGGCCAGCTACCTGTTCGGCTTCCCCGATGCCCTCGCCCCGTGGCGGGCCAGCCTGCTGGCGGCGCTGAACACCTTCCTGGTGCTTGCCGCCAGCTGCCAGCTCAGCCTGCGCCTCACCGGCCGGGTGGCCCTCTGCTGGCTCACGGCCCTGCTGTTCCTGCTGGGCATGGGGCACCAGAACTTCTCCTTCTTCCACCAGATCGCCCTCAACGGCACCCTGCCCGGGCTGGCCCTGGTGCTGGCCGCCGCCACGCCGCTGCTGGGGCTGCTGCAGCGCCCGTCCTGGCCCGGTGCACGCTCCGTGGGCGCGGCGACGGCGCTGCTCCTGGGGGCCGCCTATCTCGCTTATCACGCCCATGGGGTGACCGCCTTTCTGACGGTCAACCTCCTGGTGGCCACCACGGCCACCAGCCTGGTGGTCTGGCCCTCACGGCGGCGCCTGCTGGCCGGCGCCGCCGTGGCAGGACTGCTGCTCGCGGTCCTGAACCGCCTGCCCTGGCACCCCAGGCTTGAGTCCTTCTACGCCTGGCCGGAGACCATGCGCTTCGTCCATGACTACCGGGTTCTGGGCCATCGCTTCTTCTACTTCTGGCCCAGCCTGCCGGTGGCGACCTGGGAGCCGGTCTTCCTGGCGGCGCTGGGGCTGTCGCTGGCCTGCGCCGTGGCCTGGAGGGGCCGGCACCGGCCAGGCGGCCCGCTGCTGGCCCTGGCGCTGCTGGCACCGCTGGTGCTGCTGCTGTGGTGGGCCCCCTTCGTCAGCGATCTGGTCTTCAAGCTGATCGAGCCGGACAGCGCCTACCGGCTGGTGTGGGCGAGCCTGTTCTGGATCAGCATCCCGGCGATGGCCTGGGCCCTCGACCCCGGCGGGCGGCGCGAGGGCTCCAGGGGATGGTCCCGGGAGCGAGGGATCCTCATCGCGATGCTGGCCGGACTGATCGCCGTGCTGGCGGTCCCGATCGGCCTGCGGGGCCGGTCCAACGTGTTCGTCTCCAAGCTGCCCCACCTGCTCACCCCCCTGGAGGAGGTTCGGCCGGCGGATGGCGCCACCGTCGAACCGATTCTCGAGCCCCTGAGGGAGCTGTGCGGGCGGGAACCACGGCTGCAGGGCCGGACCCTGCTGAGTGATCCCTACGTCGGCGCGGTGCTGGGCACGCGCCAGTGCCTGGCTCCGGTGGCCGCCAGGGACATCACCAAGCTGGCGGCGTCCACGGTGGAGACGGGCCAGTTTCCGGGGCTGCTCAGCGCCATGGGCTCACCCGTCGCGCTGCGGGCCTGGCTCGACGAGCGGCGGGTGGATGTGGTGGTGCTTCGCGATGCCTACCCGCCCTACGAGAGCCGGATCGCCCGGGCCAGCAACCACTGGCAACCGGATCTGATCAGCCGCTACGGCGATCTCTCCCTCAACCGGCTCTCCACGGCCCAGCTCGCCAGGGTGGGGTTTCAGCTGGTGAGGCACGAGCACGGGATGCGGGTCTACGTCAGGACACCCCCTGCGCCTCGATGAGGGCCCGGCCGGGCTGCCGATCGCTGCTGCGGTAGCCCTCGGGATTGGCGCTCTGCCAGGCCCAGCCATCGCGGCAGATGTCCGCCAGGGAGCGCCGGGTCCGCCAGCCCATGCGCCGCTCCGCCTCGCGGGGATCGGCGACGCTGATGGCGGAATCCCCCGGCCGGCGATCCACCACCGTGTAGGGCAGGGTCAGGCCGTTGGTGGCCTCGAAGCTGCGCACCAGATCGAGCACCGAGTGGCCGTGACCACTGCCGAGGTTGAGGGTGAGCAGCTGGGGCGGCTCCGCCTGGAGCTCCTCGAGGGCCCGGCCGTGGCCCTCAGCCAGATCCATCACGTGCAGGTAGTCGCGGATGCCGGTGCCGTCGGGGGTGGGCCAGTCGCCGCCGAACACCTCAAGGCGCTGGCGGCGCCCTGCCGCCACCTGGCAGAGGAAGGGAAAGAGATTGTTGGGGAGGCCGTTGGGGTCCTCGCCGATGCGTCCGCTGGGGTGGGCGCCCACCGGATTGAAGTACCGCAGCAGGGCGATGCGCCAGCCGGGGGCACTGGCGGCCACATCGGCCAGCATCCTTTCCACCGCCGCCTTGGTGTAGCCGTAGGGATTGATCGGTTGCAGCGGCGCCGTCTCCGGGATCGGCACCCGGTCGGTGATGCCGTAGAGGGTGGCGCTGCTGCTGAAGACGAGCGTCTGACAGCCGTGGCGGCCCATGGCCTCCAGCAGCCGGACCGCACCGACCACGTTCACGTCCCAGTAGCGCAGAGGCTGCCCCATCGACTCCCCCACCGCCTTGAGGCCGGCGAAGTGGAGCACGGCGCCGACGCCGTCGCCGCCCACCTCCCCGTCTTCGAAGGCCCGGTCGAGATCCCGGGGGGAGCGCACATCCCCCTTCAGCAGGGTGAACCGGGCCGGCTTCCCGTTTTCCGCCGCCCACCGCTCCGGCGACAGCTGCCGCCATCCCCCCAGCCCCGCCAGCTCGCACACGCGGCGCAGGGCTTCGGGACTGCCGTTGCTGAAGTCGTCGATCACCACCACCCGGTGGCCGGCCTCCAGCAGCGCCAGACAGGTGTGACTGCCGATGAATCCGGCTCCTCCCGTGAGCAGCACCGTGGTCAAGGACCGACCCCCGTCAGGCTCTCAACCACAACTTACCTGTGCTTAACCTTCGTCACCGCCCCGGAGCCGCCCCCGCCATCGCCCGGCCACGGCCAAAGCCAGGCAATGGCGGTAATGTCCCCGCAGCACTGCCATCCCCCATGGACCCGGCCCATCATCCGATTCGCACCATCTGTTGCATCGGAGCGGGTTATGTGGGGGGACCGACGATGGCGGTGATCGCCGACCGTTGCCCCGGGATCCAGGTCACGGTGGTCGACCTCAATGCCGAGCGCATCGCCGCCTGGAATGACCCCGATCTGAGCCGGCTGCCGGTGTATGAACCCGGGCTCGATGCGGTGGTGGGCCGGGCCAGGGGGCGCAACCTCCACTTCACCACGGAGGTGGACGCGGCCATCGCTGCGGCCGACATGGTGTTTCTCTCGGTGAACACCCCCACCAAGACCAAGGGCGTCGGCGCCGGCCAGGCCAGCGACCTGCGCTGGATCGAGGCCTCGGCCCGCCAGGTGGCCGCCGCCGCCCGGGGCCACACGATCGTGGTGGAGAAGAGCACCCTGCCGGTGCGCACCGCCGAGACGGTGAAGGCGATCCTGGGGGCCGCCCAGCAGAACCGCCCGGAGGGCGATCGTAGGCAAGCCAAGACCTTCGCCGTCCTCTCCAATCCCGAATTCCTGGCCGAGGGCACCGCGATCGCCGACCTCGAGGCCCCCGACCGGGTGCTGATCGGCGGTGAGGACCCCGCGGCGATCGAATCCCTGGCCGGGATCTACGGCACCTGGGTGCCCCAGGAGCGGATCCTGCGCACCAATCTCTGGAGCAGCGAGCTCTCCAAGCTCACCGCCAACGCCTACCTGGCCCAGAGGATCTCCTCGATCAACAGCATCGCCGCCCTGTGCGAGGCCACCGGCGCCGACGTGCGCGAGGTGGGCCGCGCCATCGGCACCGATTCCAGGATCGGCGCCAAGTTTCTGCAGGCCGGGCCCGGCTTCGGCGGCAGCTGCTTCCAGAAGGACATCCTCAACCTGGTGTACCTCTGCCGCCACTACGGCCTTGAAGAGGTGGCGGGCTACTGGGAGCAGGTGGTGACCCTGAACACCTGGCAGCAGGACCGCATCGCCCGCCTGGTGGTCCAGCGCCTGTTCGGCACCGTCACGGGCAAGCGGCTGGCGGTGCTGGGCTTCGCCTTCAAGGCGGACACGAACGACACCCGGGAGGCGCCTGCCATCCGCATCTGCCAGGACCTGATCGAGGAGGGGGCCCGCCTGGTGATCGTGGATCCCAAGGTGTCAGCCGCCCAGATCGCCGAGGACCTCGGCCAGCCCCCCTCGCCGGCCGACGGCGGCTGGCAGACCGCGGGCTCGCCCGTGGAGGCGGCCGCCGGTGCCGATGCGGTGCTGATCCTCACCGAATGGCGCGACTACGCCCGGCTCGACTGGGGGGCGATCGCGGCCCAGATGCGTCGCCCGGCCTGGCTGTTCGATGCCAGGGCCATCGCCGATGCCGCTGCCGCCAAGGCGGCGGGGCTTAACGTCTGGCGGGTGGGTGAGGGCTGAGTGACGCGGCGCAATCTGATCACGGGCGGGGCCGGCTTCCTCGGTTCCCATCTGGTTGACCGGCTGATGGAGGCCGGCGAGGAGGTGATCTGCCTCGACAACTTCTACACCGGTCGCAAGGACAACATCCGCCACTGGCTGGGTCACCCCAGCTTCGAGCTGATCCGCCACGACGTCACCGAGCCGATCCGCCTGGAGATCGACCGCATCTGGCATCTCGCCTGCCCGGCCTCGCCGGTGCACTACCAGTCGAACCCGATCAAGACCGCCAAGACCAGCTTCCTCGGCACCTACAACATGCTCGGCCTGGCGCGTCGCGTCGGGGCACGGCTGCTGCTCGCGAGCACCAGCGAGGTCTACGGCGATCCGGAGGTCCATCCCCAGCCCGAGAGCTACCGAGGCTGCGTCAACACCATCGGCATCCGCTCCTGCTACGACGAAGGCAAGCGGATCGCCGAGACGCTCTGCTTCGACTACCAGCGCATGCACGGCACCGAGATCCGCGTGATGCGGATCTTCAACACCTACGGGCCCCGCATGCTCCCCGATGACGGCCGGGTGGTCAGCAACTTCATCGTCCAGGCCCTGCAGAATCTGCCCCTCACCCTCTACGGCGACGGCAGCCAGACCCGCTCCTTCTGCTACGTGGATGATCTGATCGAGGGCATGATCCGGCTGATGAACGGGGAGCACACCGGCCCGATCAACATCGGCAATCCCGGTGAGTTCACCATCCGCCAGCTGGCCGAACGGGTCCGGGACCGGATTCAGCCCTCTCTGGAGCTCACCACCCAGCCCCTGCCCCAGGACGATCCCCTGCAGCGCCAGCCCGTGATCGATCTGGCCCGCGAGCTGCTCGGCTGGGAGCCGAAGGTCAGCCTGGACGAGGGGCTGGAGCCCACCATCGCCTACTTCCGGGAACGGATGTGGGAAGGACGTTGACGGCGAATGGGCCGATCCTGGTCACTGGGGTCGCCGGTTTCATTGGGGCCGCAGCGGCTGAGCGCTTGCTCGCCCGTGGCGAGCGGGTGGTGGGGCTCGACAATCTCAACCCCTACTACGATCCGGCCCTGAAGCGGGCCCGGCTGGAGCGGCTGGAGGCCCTGGCCCCGGCCGGGGCCTTCGTTTTTCATCGCTTCGATCTGGTGGACGCCGAAGCGGTGGCGGCCCTGTTTGCCGCCGAGCGTCCCTCCCGGGTGCTGCATCTGGCCGCCCAGGCCGGGGTGCGGCACTCGATCGACAACCCGGCGCTTTATCTCCAGAGCAATCTGGTGGGGTTTGGCACGGTCCTCGAAGGCTGTCGCCACTCTGGCGTCGAGCACCTGGTGTACGCCTCCAGCAGCTCGATCTACGGGGGCAACCGCCACATGCCCTTCAGCGAGCAGGACCCGGTGAACCATCCGGTGAGCCTGTATGCGGCCACCAAGAAGGCCAATGAGCTGATGGCCCATACGTACAGCCATCTCTACGGTCTGCCGGCCACCGGCCTGCGCTTCTTCACCGTCTATGGCCCCTGGGGGCGGCCCGACATGGCGCCGATGCTGTTCGCCCGCGCCATCCTGGCCGGTGAACCGATCAGGGTGTTCAACCACGGCCGCATGGAGCGGGATTTCACGTACATCGACGACATCGTCGAAGGGGTGATCCGTTGCCTCGACAAGCCCGCGACGGCAGATCCTGGCTTCGATCCGCTCGATCCCAACCCAGCCACTGCCAGCTCACCGTACAGGCTGTTCAATCTCGGAAACTCCCAACCGATCAAACTCCTTCGTTTCATTGAGGTGCTCGAGAATGCCCTCGATTGCGAGACGATCAAGGATTTTCAGCCCATGCAGCTCGGCGATGTGACCGCCACGGCAGCCGACACCAGTGCCCTTGAGGACTGGGTGGGTTTCCATCCCTGCACCCCGATAGAAACGGGGGTGGAGCGCTTCGCTACCTGGTACAAAAAGTTCCATGGGACTTCAACGGGATAACCTGATTCAGGAGAGGGGTAAGGAGCTTCGTTCGTACAGATGCAAGGTAGAGTCGCCAGTAGGTAGTAGGAATTCTCGGCGCTTCACATAGGTTGCCTTCACATCTGTTTGCAGGCATTGGATGCTGGGGCTATCTGCCGTATCAATCACCTTCTGAGGCCCATGGTTTTTGAGTTGATCACAGTATTCGATCGTATTGGTCGGGAAAGGGAAGCCAAGCGAGGCGGGAATCTTTGCATCTTTCCAGAATCCGTCATGAATGAATCTTGTCATTGCCGCATGGGGAAACGAATGCCGAGACTGGTCAAATTTCCAATGGATGTACATGCTGGAGGGAAAAAGAAAGCTCTCTCCTAGGGGCCCGTCCTCGCCTTTTGGGCTCAGCTTGGCAACACTGGCAATGCGGCGTTCCAGCGGGGGATGAATTAGGTTTGAGAGTGGCGTGGTTAGTCCTGTGCCAAAGGCTGTCAGGATCAGCAGTGTGATGAAGGCAGAAAGAACTTTGGACTGATGTGGGGAGATTGAGATTGGCTCAGTGCTTAAGGACTTGGCAAGACTGGCTAGGAACATAGCAAATGCCAAGGTTACTAGCGGAACGAAAAGTTGCTGGTAATGAGGGAAATAATGCTTCGTAAGAATGATCCATTCAAGAGATAGTGGCATTAGCAGGCAGGCGAACAGGATGTCAACGGCCTGCACTCTGCTCCAGTGAAGCGGGATCGTGAAAATTTGGCGCCTCTGGAAGATCTGGGTGAGGATCCCGATGGAGAGTAGTGGGGGAAGCGCGAAGGCAAAGAAGACCACAAACCTGGATTCGAATATGTTGCTTGCCTGGATCTTGAGCATGCTCCCGAGTTGAAATGGAAGCGTATCCTGTGAAAGCAGCATCAGACCATTTTGGAAGGCACTGATATTGCCGCTGAGAACATAGGGAAGGGCGTTGAGCAAGAGGCCGATCAAGGCAATGGTCCCTGCCCACTGTGTGCTTCGCAACACCATGGCCTTTGCCGCTGTCCAGGCTTGAAGTGGCCTGTCGATCTGAACAAGCTCCCTGGCAGTTTGCCAAGGGGCTGCCAGGAGGCCTGGGAGCAGGTAGTAAGGCCTAAGGGAGATCGCGGATGCCATGAGCAGAGCTGCTATCCAATACCGCATGGACCAAGGCGACCAGATTGCAACCTTGGAATGACTTGAATTCAGGGCAGGTAGTGAAGCGATAATGCCGAGGGTAAAGATTGATGCTGTAGCTGAGTTATGGTGGCTGATCGATCCTGGAAGAACCGCGATTAGATAGGGGTACAGGCAGGCGGTGACAAGGGCAATGCGAGTTGATTGGCCGGCCGTGAGCTTCCAGACACGCTTTAAGCCACTGTCTAGCCAGAGGAATATCCCATAGGCGGCTGAGAGGAGCATGGCCAATGACATCAACTGCCATACCCGCACTGATCTGGCCAGTGCTGGTATGGCGAAAAGGAACTGCATCAGTGGCAATTTGTCGTCGTATTCGCGAGTCCATATAAGCTCCCCGTGAAGCAGTCTGGACCCGAAATACATCCTATGGTCAATATCCCAGTCCCAGGTGGTAGAGCGAAGCTCGGCCAGGGAAATCAATGCAAAGACGATGAGTAATCCCAGGATAGTTAACGGCAATGTCTTCCTGAACATTATTCGAGCGCCTTATTTCTTGTGGACTGTAGCATTGGTCAACAGCGAAATGCTGGTGACCATCCGTTGGGGCTCCATCCTCAAAGGGCTGTAAAAATCTTTCTGGTACGTTCTCTCTCATGGGAGCCCAAGAAGAGTCCTCGACCTGCTCCACGCTTCAGCTCCGAGGCGATGCCACCCTTCGGGCAGAATGATTTGCCGCCGATCCGCACCGTCTTGAAACCGCTCCAGAGCCTGCGGGGCATGGTCGACCTGCTTCCCGGTCAGACCCCCTTCTGGCAGCGGATCGAAGCCACCGCCAGGGAGCACTTCCGCCGGGCCGCCGTCGAGGAGATCCGCACGCCCCTGCTCGAGGTGACCGAGCTGTTCTCCCGGGGCATCGGCGAGGCCACCGACGTGGTGGGCAAGGAGATGTACAGCTTCGAGGACCGCGGCGGCCGCAGCTGCACCCTCAGGCCCGAAGGCACCGCCTCGGTGGTGCGGGCCGCGATCCAACATGGCCTGGTGGCCCAGGGCCCCCAGCGGCTCTGGTACGGCGGGCCGATGTTCCGCTACGAAAGACCCCAGGCCGGCCGGCAGCGGCAGTTCCACCAGATCGGCCTGGAGTTCCTCGGCCATGCCGATCCCCGCAGTGACGTCGAGGCCGTCGCCATCGCCTGGGATCTGCTGATGGATCTGGGGGTGGGAGGCCTGTCGCTGGAGCTCAACTCCCT
Organism: Synechococcus sp. UW140; assembly: GCA_943369315.1. Taxonomy (GTDB): domain Bacteria; phylum Cyanobacteriota; class Cyanobacteriia; order PCC-6307; family Cyanobiaceae; genus Cyanobium. The sequence continues at coordinate 185,222 of CALRMW020000005.1, read as the reverse complement.
GGGCAGTCCCGAGGACCGGCAGCGCTACCGGGCCGAACTGGTGGCCTGGCTGGAGGCCCATCGGGAGCGCCTGGATCCCGATTCGCAGCAGCGGATCGCCACCAACCCCCTGCGGGTGCTCGATTCCAAGAACCCCGACACCCAGGCCCTGCTGGCCGGCGCCCCCACCCTGGCCGATGCCCTCAGCGGCGAGAGCCATGAACGCTTTCTGCGGGTGCGCCAGGGCCTGGAGGCCCTCGCCATCCCGTTCGAGCTCAACCCGCGCCTGGTGCGGGGGCTCGACTACTACGGCCACACCGCCTTCGAGATCACCAGCAGCCAGCTGGGGGCCCAGGCGACGGTGTGCGGCGGTGGGCGCTACGACGGCCTGGTGGAGCAGCTGGGCGGTCCCCCCACGCCCGCCATCGGCTGGGCCCTGGGCATGGAGAGGCTGGTGCTGCTGCTCAGCCAGGCCATGGAGGCGGGAACCCAGGCTCCGGTGATGGCCTCCCATCCCGATGTCTACGTCGTGAACCGGGGGGACCTGGGAGAAGCCTGTGCCCTGGAGCTCACCCGTCGCTGTCGCCAGCGCCCCGGGGCGCCGCTGGCGGTGCAGCTGGATCTCAGCGGCGCCGGCGTCGACAAGCAGCTCAAGCGCGCCCGCCGGAGCGGCGCCCGCTGGGCCCTGTTGCTGGGCGACGAGGAGGCCGGGGCCGGCCAGGTGCGCCTGATCCCCCTGACCATCGAGGCTGGATCAGGGGATCGGGTTCTGAGCCGGGAGGCGTTTCTGGCGCTGCCGCCGGAGGAGCTGCAGCGCCAGGGCTGAACCGTCCCGCCCCTGCCCACGGCCACAACCATGGCCACAGCAAACCGTGGCCAAAAAAACCATGGCCAAAAATAAGCGGATCCCTGGGGATCCGCTGGATGGGTCACTGGGGACTGCGCATTGGCTGCCGTCCGATCAGGCCGAACCGACACCCACGTAGGAGCCGTAGAAGAACAGGCCGACCACGAAGATCACGGCCATGCCACCGGCGGTGGCGACCATCCAGAGCGGGAGGACCCCTTCGGTCCACCGGCTCTTCCAGGCCACGGCCGGACGGCCGTCGGGAAGGCGGTCGGGGATCCGGCCGTCAGGAAGTGAGGATTTCTTGCCGCTCATGGATGGGGTGCCTCCCGATCAGTTGAAGAAGTAGCTGGAGAAGAGGATGCCGATGACGAACACGAACAGCAGACCCAGATAGAGGCTGGTGCGGTTCAGTTCAACCGGCAGGTTGTTGGGGTTGGGATTGCGCTGCATGGATGTCTCAGCGACGGACGAACTGCATGGCAGCCAGGGCACCCAGGAAGAAGACCGTGGGAATGCCGAGGGCGTGGACGGAAAGCCAGCGCACCGTGAAGATCGGGTAGTTGCGCGGCGTGGTGGGGGCGGTGGACTGGGTCATGGTTCCTGGAGGCGCAGATCAAGGCTGCTCTTGCCCTCGTAACGCTGACTCACAACGGGAGCCTTGGTTTCCTGGGCCTGGAAGTAGGCATCCGGTCGGGGCGTGCCGAAGGCGTCGTAGGCCAGGCCGGTGGACACGAACAGGAAGCCCGCCAGGAAGATGGCCGGCAGGGTCACCGCATGGATGACCCAGTAGCGGATGCTTGTGATGATCTCGAAGAACGGGCGTTCCCCTGTGGAGCCGGCAGCCATAGCAACAAGCGTTCAGCCAGGAGATCCTAGGGGTCGATCGGGGGGCACCGTCAGCCGGGCGGGGGGTTGGTTACAGAGGGATGCAGTTCAGCCCACCCAGCGCAGCAGCACGCCCCGCTCCCCCAGGACGAAGCCCTTGCCGCCGGGGGCGAAGACGATCCGGGAGAAGTTGGTGGGCTGTTCGCTGCCCACCGGATCCCGCTGCCAGCTGGCCCCGGCATCGTTGCTGACCAGCAGGGTGCCGTTGCCGCCACCGGTCCAGATGGCGCCGCGGGGATCCCAGGCCATGTCCAGGTAGCCGTAGCCGTTGGTGATCGGGATCACGGGCTTGCTCCAGTCACCGCTTTCGGTGCTTTCGGCGGTGCTCGGGTCCCCGTCGAAGCGCAGCTGGGCGCCCCGGGCCACCATCCAGAGATGGCCGTCGGGCTGGAAGCCCATCGACTGCAGCCGCTGGCTGCTGACCCGCTGGTGCACCTGCCAGGCGGGCAGGCCCGGTTCCCAGGTGGCGAAGAAGTTCCCCAGGCTGCTGACGCTCACGTAGTCGCCGTCGGCGCTGCGGCGCAGGTCGCGGATGGCGCCGGCGGCATCGCCCACCAGGGCCTGCCAGCTGGAGCCGGCATCGGTGGTGCGGTAGACGGCACCGACGTTGGTGGCCAGTTCGGCGGTCTTCGGCCCCAGGGCCGTGACCAGATAGGGCTCGCCGGGCAGCTTGGTGTCGAGCAGCAGCCGGCTCCAGCTGCTGCCCGCATCGTCGCTGTGCAGCAGCAGGCCGGGCTGGCCCACGATCCAGCCCTCAGGGCCGTTGAAGTCGATGCTGATCAGCCGGAAGTTCTCCTCCTCCGGCAGGTTGAGGGCCCGCTCCTGCCAGCTGGCTCCGCCGTCGTCGGTTTCCATGATCAGCCGGTTGCTGCCCACCAGGAACCCGTGGTCGTCGCTGCTGAAGGCCACGTCGAGGGGGTTAGAGCGGGTGTCCAGGGGGATCGCCTGCCAGGGGCTGGCGGCGGCGGTGGGCAGTCCGGTGGTGACGCAGCCCGTGAGGCCGAGGGCGAGCACGAGCGAGAGCGCCAGGCTGATCAGGGGCCGCAGCGGGCGAAGGACGGCCGGCAGGGCGGGAAGGGGCGCAGGCATCAACGCAGGGAATAGAGGGAGAGGAAGAAAGCGAAGGCGAGGGCGAACCCCCCGAAGATCAGCACGTTCTTCTGGCCGGGGGTGAGGCGGTTCACCCCGAGGCCGAAGTTGAGGTTCTCCTCGAAGCCACTGGGCTTGTTGCGCGGGCCGATGTCCTTGAAGGCCCCCACCCGGCTGCGGCAGACCGGGCAGCGAAAGCCGACCGGGTCGAGGTCGAGAAAGGAGGTGCCGGCGGGGATCCCCAGCTTCTTCACCCCCTCGGCCGGGTCATAGACGAAGCCGCAGCTGCGGCACTCGAACCGGTGGCTGGAGGGATCCTCGGCGACGGGTTCGGCCGCCTCGCTGACGGTCCCGGTGGGCCCGGTGGGGACCTCTTCGGTGGGTGTCTCCGTCGGCGGATCCGTGCTCATCCCGTGCCTGGCCATACCTGGGAACTCTATCGACGGCGACCCCGGGGCCCGCGGCCCCTCCGGCCATCCAGCCGCCCCGGTCGTCGCGGCGACCGCCGCCCCCGGAGGCAGGTGGCAGAATGCGCGCCAGGTTGGGTCTGCCGATGTTTGTGCTCTCCGGCTACGACGCCTTTCTGGGCTTCCTGCTGATCTCGGCGGCGGTTCCGGTGCTGGCGCTCGTGGCCAACAAGCTGCTGGCGCCCAAGAGCCGCCAGGGGGAGCGTCAGCTCACCTACGAGTCGGGCATGGAACCGATCGGCGGGGCCTGGATCCAGTTCAATATCCGCTACTACATGTTCGCCTTGGTCTTCGTCATCTTCGATGTCGAGACCGTGTTCCTCTACCCCTGGGCAGTGGCCTTCCACCGTCTCGGGCTGCTGGCCTTCATCGAGGCTCTGATCTTCATCTCCATCCTGGTGCTGGCCCTGGCGTATGCCTGGCGCAAGGGCGCCCTCGAGTGGAGCTGAGCACCTCCCCACCATGACCCTCACACCTCCTGCCGGCTCCCTTTCCGTCGATGCCCTGCGCGATCTGCGGGAGGCCAGCTGCGGCCCCGTGGGCGCCCCCGGCGTCACCGCCGACCTCTCCGAGAACATCATTCTCACCAGCCTTGACGACCTCCACAACTGGGCCCGGCTCAGCAGCCTCTGGCCGCTGCTCTACGGCACGGCCTGCTGCTTCATCGAGTTCGCGGCCCTGATCGGCTCCCGCTTCGATTTCGACCGCTTCGGCCTGGTGCCGCGCTCCAGCCCCCGTCAGGCCGATCTCCTGATCGTGGCCGGCACCGTGACGATGAAGATGGCGCCGGCCCTGGTGCGGCTCTATGAGCAGATGCCGGAGCCCAAGTACGTGATCGCGATGGGGGCCTGCACCATCACCGGCGGCATGTTCTCCGCCGACTCCACCACGGCGGTGCGCGGGGTCGACAAGCTGATCCCCGTCGATCTCTACCTGCCCGGCTGCCCGCCTCGCCCTGAGGCGATCTTCGATGCAGTGATCAAGCTCCGCAAGAAGGTGGGCAACGAAGCCCTGGCCGAGCGCGGCAACCTGCGTCCCACCCATCGCTACTGCACGATCCCCCACCAGATGAAGCGGATCGACCCGATCGTCACCGGGGCCTACCTGCGGGCCGAAACCCAGCAGGCCGCCCTCGCCGCCGCCGCCGGTCTGCCGATGGGCTCCGCCGCTGACACCGCCTCCGCCCCAGCCACCACCACTGCCGCCACCACCGATGCCTGAGGAGTCCCCCGTCACCCCCGGCGCCTCGGACGCCACGGAATCCAAGGAGGCCGGTGCCCTCCAGGCCCCCGCCCCTGGCCCTGTGGCCACCTGGCTGAGCGGCCAGGGTTTCGATGCGGTCGCCCTGGGCCCGGACCACTCGGGTGTCGAACTGCTCGGGGTGGAGCCTGCCGCTCTGCCGTTGGTGGCCACGGCCCTGAAGGCCGCCGGCTACGACTACCTCCAGTGTCAGGGGGGCTACGACGAGGGGCCCGGGGGCCGGTTGGTGAGCTTCTATCACCTGGTCAAGTTGGCCTCGATGGTCGATCAGTTTTCGGCCATGGCCGATGGCCAAGGTCCCCTGCCGGCTGCGGCGCGTCCCGAGGAAGTGCGTCTCAAGGTGTTCCTGCCCCGGGACGGTGCCCTCTCGATCCCCAGCCTCTATGGCCTCTTCCGCGGCGCTGACTGGCAGGAGCGCGAGACCTTCGACATGTTCGGCATCTCCTACGAGGGCCATCCCCATCCCAAGCGGCTGCTGATGCCCGAGGACTGGAAGGGCTATCCGCTGCGCAAGGACTATGTCCAGCCTGATTTCTATGAGATGCAGGATGCCTATTGACCTTTGCCTGACAGGGGCCCTTGATTCTTTTTTCTTGGCGACTATCGAGACGTGAGAATGCTTTCCTGATGATCAAGATCTTGAACATCAGGAAAGTGTTTCATGCTTCGTTTCTTGATGGCGTCCAGGTCTTTTGGCCCCTGGAACCCCTCTTGATGACCAGGCGATCACTGCACAGCTGGGATCGCTTCGTGGCTCGGAGCCTGGCTCCGGTGGTCACCTCAGGCCTGAGTCGGTCTGGCCGTCCACGGCTTCCACGTCCCCGTCACGTCCCGGGCGTAGGTCGCCTGGCCGGATCCTGAGTGGAGCTTTCCATCTATCCGGCCGCGGGCATCGAGATCCCGTGGTGCTGGCCCCGCTCCATCCCGTCCGCAACGGCGGCCCAGCCGTTTTTTCTTGCGACACAGTGTCGACGTACTCCCACCACCCTTGAGCCAGGCCCCAGTTGGATTGAGACGATTTGGTTTCATGAGAGCTGATTGGTCTTGTCAGCACTGCACACGCAAGCATCCATTCTCAGCCAATGCATCCTTTCGTCGGCATCACCATTAAGCAGGAATTCTCAACGGCAACGAGCATGGGGTGCTAAGCTAGAAGTATTTGCAGGCTGACATTCTCTCCATGGAGAAAGTCCATCTAGCTGATTGCCTGGATATCTTTCAAGTATCGATATGAAGCTTTCCTTCTGGGACGGACCTAACTTTGGCGACCAACTCAACAAGTACATTTTTCCTAGGCTCTTTGCCGACGTGATAAATGATGAGGAAGGTATAGACATCTACGGAATAGGTTCAATAATCGACTCACGCATCAATCTTGAAGATCCAGCCATCCTCTTTGGAACCGGCCTCCGTGACCCGTTCAGGGACTACACGGGGCACCGGTGGGATATCCGCTTTTTGCGTGGTCCTCTCTCTGTCAGATCGTTCGGCCCGGCTACCCCTTTCATCGCTGACGCAGCCTATCTTTTGCTTCTCATTGATGACTTCGTAGATCTTGTGTCGTCAACGAAAAAGCGGTTCAGAGTTTCCCTCATGCCATGGTTTGGTTACGCACCCTGCTTCCCCTGGCGGCAACTCTGCTCAATCCTGGATTTTCACTATATTGACCCGGATCAACCTTCTGAGGTTATTCTTTCCGATATCGCTGCATCCGAGTTGGTGGTGGCAGGGGCCATGCATGGTGCCATTGTTGCCGATATCTGTCGGGTGCCATGGATGCGTCTGCGTATGGATCACTACCCTTCTGAGTCGCATTTCCTTACCGAGTTCAAATGGGCAGACTGGGTAGGGGCTCTAAACATTGATCAGATTCCATCCGTCAGCATCTCCAGTGTCGATCTCCGCTCATCCGTATCGCTTGCGAAGCGAGCAGCCTTCTTGCTCAACGCGGCTTATCGCTTTCGATCCATTGAGAAGCGCGACTTTCAATTAACTAAGGATAAGACTCTTCAGAAAATCAAAGGTCAACTCGATATTGAAAGACTCAAGCTGATCGATGAGTATGCTGGTGCTAAGCATTGATGCTACCTCAATGAATGGGAGGCATCTCTGTTCAGACGGATTGTCGTTTTCGGCTGGAATAGATTTGGTTTCTCCGATGAGGGCTCTAGCCCCTGGAACGTATGTTCACAGTGTTGTCTGATATCAGTGTTGGGGTGCCATGGCTGGCATCTCAGCAATCCGATCCTCCTCGGGTTGGAGGATGTTCTTGGGCCACTCTTCCACGTGGCTGACCTAGAAGGTGAGGCGGAATGGTGCCCTAAGTCTGTTCAGGATTGCAGACTGCGAAACCCACTGCCAACGGTAACTCTGATTGGTTGCTTGTCGCAAGACGATCCCACAGACATTCCCTGACCATCCACACACCAGCGCATTGCAGGTCACTCTCCCGATCTGGGATTCTTTTTCGCTCATCGCCACCCATCGGCCTGCGGGCACTCTCTACGTTGCCTGACTACGTTGCTGTTTCCAATGAATCTGTTCTCGTGGGGTTTGTTTGATGGAACTCCCTTGAGATCTTGGATGTGGGGGGACTGAATAGCCTGATCCTGTGGCTTGCCCTATGTTGGAGAGTTCACAGGAGAGCAGTGGTCCTGGTCCTGTTGCCATTCACAGTCGCAGAGGCCCCATCCATCAATCAGCATGGAAATTGGCATGCTACACTGACTCTTGAATTGAACTCTTCTGCTAACGGCACTTGCCATTGTTCTGATGGGCGGCCGCTCTTTTTGATTTCGGCGTCAACGTCAGCGAGCAACGACGTATTGATAAGCCTGCTTGAAATCTAGCTGTCGACAGCCATGGCCCAAATGACACATTCAATCCGGCAGGCTCTCAGACGGCTGTCCCGTGCACGAAGGGTGATTCAGGTCTTTTCAAACTGGAATGCCTTTTTGATCGCTCGTCGGCTGAGCGACGATGGCGAAACGGTGCTGTGTACACGATCGGGACTAAATCTGGCCATTCGTCACAACTTCTGGGACGCCGTCATCGTGCAAGAGCAGTTCCTCGATTGTGATTATGTTCGGAAGTTCCGTGCTCCCGGCGGCCGAACCCCAGTGGTTGTGGACATCGGTGCTTACATTGGAGACTTTTCCCTTTGGTGTGCTCAAGAATTGGGAGCACGTGTTATTGCCTATGAGCCAACTGCTGAAAACTTCACCATGCTGGCAAAGAATATTGGGCTCAACCCTCAACTGGGTGGACGCGTCGTCGCAGTCAACCGTGGCGTCGCCGCAGAACATTTTGTTGAGGCGAATGTCAAAGTCAATGGTCGTGAGATTCACGTCAGCACTGAGATGTATGGAGGTGACACTTCAGCGGAATGCCGAATCTTTGAGTGCGATACGCTGGCAGAGCTTCTTGATAAACATCATATTGATTCTATTGACCTCCTGAAAGTTGATTGTGAAGGTGGTGAGTACAGCATTTTCTGCTCCACCCCAGCTGCAACCTATGATCGAATCAACTCGATCGTCTATGAGTGGCATAGGATTGACGGCTGGGAGCATAAGCTTGAGGCCATGGAGCACAGGCTTCGTTCGGCTGGTTTCACCATCAAGCGGAAAGATTCGCTCGGCTACGCAACACGTCCTTGATCTCCCAACGGTTCAGTCCCCACACGCACCGCCCCAGGCGTGAGATTTTTCGCCCTTTTCGATTGTTGTCCGTGAGGGTCCGGGTCTGACGGGTGGCCTCAGTCCCGTCGGTGCTTCCGGTAGAACCGGATCACCTCCTTGGCCACGCTGCGCGGTTCATGGCGCAGGGTGGCGCTGGGGCGGGCCCCCTGCAGCGGCGCCAGGATCACCTCGTAGCCCTGCTCCCTCAGGACGGAGGCCTCGCAGGTCACCGGTTCGGCACCCCGCAGCCGGTAGACGTCCAGCAGGCTGGAGTCGTCCAGTTCCTCCTGGGCCAGCACGGCCGTGAACAGCCGCTGCTCCACCCCCAGACTTGCCAGCTGGGCTTCGATCGCCCGCAGGTGGCCGCCGACGTCCAGGCCGTCGGTCTCGCCGGGCTGGGTCATCAGGTTGCAGATGTAGAGCCGCGGCGCCTTGCTGGCGCTGATGGCGCTCACCAGCTCCGGCACCAGCAGGTTGGGCAGCAGGGAGGTGTAGAGGCTCCCCGGTCCCAGCACGATTAGCTCGGCGTTGGCGATCGCCTCCAGGGCCCGCGGCAGGGCCGGCGGGCGCTCCGGGGTGCAGCCCAGGCGCACGATCGGGCAGGGGGCATGGCCGATCTGGGATTCCCCCTCGATCCGCTCGCCGTTCTCCAGTTCCGCCCAGAGGCGCACATCGGCGTTGGTGGCCGGCACCACCTGGCCCTGCACCGCCAGTACCCGGCTGCTGGCGATGATCGCCGATTCCAGGCTGCCCGTGATTGCCGTCAGGGCGCTCAGAAACAGGTTGCCGAAGCTGTGGCCCTCCAGGCCGCTGCCGGCCTTGAAGCGGTACTGGAACAGGCGGGTGAGCAGGGGTTCCTCCCGTGCCAGGGCCGCCAGGCAGTTGCGGATGTCGCCGGGGGGCTGCACCCCCAGCTCCCGCCGCAGCACGCCGCTGCTGCCGCCGTCGTCGGCCACCGTGACGATGGCGGTGAGGTTGCTGCTGTAGCGCTTCAGGCCGCTCAGCAGGGTGGCCAGCCCCGTGCCGCCGCCGATGGCCACGATGGTGGGGCCGCGGTTCAGCCGCCGCTGGGCGAGCAGGGCATCCACCAGCAGGGTGTCCTTCTCCGGGGCCAGGGCCTGCTGGATGGCCCCGAAGCTGCGGCTCTGGCCGAGCCAGATCAGGGCGCCGCCGATCACCAGCACCAGTGGGCCGGTGATCCCCCGCGGCATCACCTGGGTGATGCGGTTCAGGCCCCAGCGGATCGTCTCGAGGGTCCAGTAGATCGGCTGCAGGTCGGCCCACACGGCCGCCCCCAGCAGGGCGATCACCAGGCCCAGGCCCGAGGTGATCATCCAGCGCTTCACCACCAGGCCCGGCTGCAGCCAGCGGGCCGCCCGCCGCGAGCGGCTCATCAGGTCCTGCTGACGCAGGTCGCCGCGGCCCACCCAGCGGGGGCGCCCCGGGCGGGAGCCGCCCCGGCGCCGGCGGGCGTTCGCAGCGGGGCCTCGAACCGTCAAGGGCAGGGCGTGGCGACGCGGCACAGACCAACGGAACTGTACGGATGAAAAGCCCGTCCTGAACCGGCAGGATGGGAGCCGGGCCTCCGGGGCCCCCTCGCCGTGGTTCCTTGGCCCTCAGTCAACTCGCGCTGAAAGTTCCCCCGGCCATCCCTCCGGTGGCCCAGATGGAGAACCTCAGCATGCGCTGGGGATCCAACATGGTCCTCGACCGCGTCAACCTCAGCCTCACGCCGGGCGAGCGCCTCGTGGTGGTGGGGCCCTCGGGCTCCGGCAAGTCCACCCTGCTGCGGCTGCTGGCGGGCCTGCAGCTGCCCACCTCCGGCCTGCTGCGCATCCACGGCGAGCCCCAGACTTACCTGCGCCTGGACCAGCGCCACCCCCCGGACGTGCGCCTGGTCTTCCAGAACCCCGCCCTGCTGGCCTCGCTGTCGGTGCGTGAGAACGTCGGCTTCCTGCTCTACCGCTTCAGCGGTCTGGGAGAGCGGGAGATCGCCCAACGGGTGGACCAGGCCCTGCAGGCCGTGGGGCTGGCGGGCATCGCCGATCGCATGCCTGGCGAGCTCAGCGGCGGCATGCAGAAGCGGGTGAGCTTCGCCCGCGCCCTGATCGACGACCCCACCCTGGCGTCGGCCCGCACCCCCCTGCTGCTCTTTGACGAGCCCACCGCCGGTCTCGACCCGGTGGCCTGCACCCGCATCGAGGACCTGATCGTGCGCACCTCCCGCATCGTCCACGCCTCCACCCTGGTGGTGAGCCACGTGATGAGCACGATCGACCGCTGCGCCGAGCGGGTGGCCCTCCTCTACGACGGCCGCTTCCGCTGGATCGGCTCGGTCGAGGACTTCCGCGTCAGCACCAATCCTTATGTGGTGCAGTTTCGGAGCGGTAGTCTGCACGGACCGATGCAGCCGGCCGAGAACTGAGCCCATGCGCCGGAGTGTCCGTGAAGCCCTGGTTGGATTCTCCTTGCTGGCGGCGATCGCCAGCGGGCTTGGTCTGTGGTTCTGGCTGCGAGGCATCTCCCTGAGCGGCAACACCTGGACGATCCGCGCCAGCTTCACCGATGCCGCCGGCCTGGCCGACCGTTCCCCGGTCACCTTCCGCGGGGTGCTGGTTGGCAGCGTGCGCCGGGTCACCGTCACCGACGCCGCCGTGGTGGCCGACCTGGAGATCACCGACCCCCGCCTGCGCCTGGCCCGGCCCCTGGTGGCCCGGGTCGGCAATGCCTCCCTGCTGGGGGGAGATGCCCAGGTGTCCCTGCTGGCCGGCGGTCCCCCCCTGCCGGCCAGCCTGCCGGGGCCGCGGGAGCGGGGATGCAACAACACCCGCATGGTCTGCAACGGCGGCCAGGTGAAGGGAATCGCGGCGGCCAGCCTCGACACCGTCACCGAGACGGTCCAGAGCCTCCTCGACCAGGCCGAGAAGGAACAGCTCGTTCACCAGATGGTGGCGGCCACCGCCGCCTTCTCCAAAACCGCCAAGGAGACCGAATTGCTCACCAAGAGCGGCCAGGTCTTCCTGCGCGATGCCCAGGTGCTGGTCACCCAGCTGAACCGTTCGGCGGGCAAGGTGGACCCGATCCTGAGCAACCTCAACCTTGCCAGCGCCGATGCCGCCAGGGCCACGAAGCACGTCGGCAACCTGGCGGCGGCGCTGGACAACCCGAAGACCGTGGCCGATCTGCAGGCCACCCTCACCAATGCCAAGCAACTCACCGACCGCTGGTCGGCCGTCGGCGGCGACATGAGCAAGCTCACGGGTGATCCCAAGTTCCTCGACGGCATCCGCAGCGTCTCGATCGGCCTGGGCCGCTTCTTCGAGGAGCTCTACCCCGCCGAAGTGGATGCGGCGCGCGACCGCAAGGCCCGCCAGGACGCCCGCCAGCAGGAAGCCAGGGCCGCCCGTCAGGCTGCCCAGGACCGGCTCTCCCCCACCGTCAGAAGCCGTTGATCGCCTCCAGGGCGATGGCGGCGATGGCCTGGTCGCTCGCCTTGGGCAGCTGCACGTAGCGACCGCCAGCCGCCTCGGCCAGCTCCTTGCCCATGCCGCTGCCGATGAATTTGCGCTCGGTGTCGATCACCAGCAGCCGCAGACCCAGGCTTCGGTAGCGGCTGGCCACCTGCCGCAGCTCCTCCTTGAGGTCCACCGGTTCCTCCCCCTCCAGCGCCGGCTGGCCCAGGGAGCGGCTCAGGGGCACGTTGCCGCGGCCGTCGGTGATGGCCACCACCACCACCTGGCCCAGGTCGCCGGTGGCCAGGGCGTTCGCCCCCACCCGGGCCGCCTGGGCGAGGCCGTGGGCCAGGGGTGAGCCGCCGCCGCAGGGCATCGACTCCAGTCGCCGGCGGGCGGCGGTGATCGAGCGGGTGGGCGGCAGCAGCACCTCGGCCTGCTCGCCGCGGAAGGTGATCAGGGCCACCTCGTCCCGGTTCTCGTAGGCCTCGGTGAGCAGGCGGATCACGGCCCCCTTGGCGCTCTGCATGCGGTTCAGGGCCATCGAGCCGCTGGCATCCACCAGGAAGATGACCAGGGCGCCGGCCTTGCGCTGCAGCTGCTTGGCCCGCAGGTCCCCCTCCTCCACGATCACCTTGCGGTGCGGCTCCCTGGCGCGGCGGGCCTTCTGGTAGGGCGCGGCGGCCCGCAGGGTGGCGTCGATGGCGATGCGGCGCACGGGGCCCCGGGGCAGCATCGGCTTCACGTAGCGGCCGCGGCTGTCGCTGAACACCACCGCCCGGCTGCCGCTGCCGCCGCTCTTGGCTTTCGCCGAGGCGAACACCAGCAGGTCGGGGTCGATGGCGGTGGCCTCCGGATCGAGCAGGAATTCCTCCGGGATCTGGGGCGGGGCCTGGTCCTGGGGGCTGTCGTCCTGGTCGTCGTCGTCCGGCTCCTCCGGTTCGTCGCTCTCCGGCTCCTGCTCCGGCGGCTCCGGTTCCTCGGGGGGCTGCTCCCCCTGGGGCGGTGGCGGTGGCGGCGGCTCCATGGGCTGGTCGGGATCCGGGGGCGGCAGCTGCAGGGCCCGCGGGGCGATCACCAGGCGCACAGCCACCTGCAGATCGTCCGCGTCCACCCGGTCGCGGCCGGAGAGGGCCGCATGGGCCCGGGCCACCCGCACCGCGTAGAGTTCGGCCCGGTGCCCCTCGACGCCGCCGCGGATGGCTTCGGTGACCAGGTAGCGGATCTGCTCCCTGTCGATGGTCACGTCCGGCAGCCACTGGCGGGCCAGCAGCAGCTGGGTGGCGAGGGCTTCGGTCTCCTCCTGCCAGCGGGCGCCGAAGGCGGCGCTGGAGGCACCGTGGTCGAGGGCCGAGCGGGTGATCGCCACCCGCTGGTCGGTGTCGAGCAGCTGGTTGGCCGACAGGGCGATGGCGAAGCGGTCGAGCAGGTGGTCGCGCACCGCCCCCTCTTCCGGGTTGTAGGTGGCGATCAGCAGGCAGCGGCAGGGGTGCGACAGGCTCAGCCCTTCCCGCTCGATGCGGTTCTCGCCGGAGCCCACCGCCGCCAGCAGCAGGTTGGTGATGCCGTCATCCAGCAGGTTGAGCTCGTCGACGTAGAGCACGCCCCGGTGGGCCTCCGCCAGCAGCCCGGGCTGGAACACCGGCGCCCCCGCGTTCAGGGAGGCGGCCACGTCCACTGAGCCGATCAGCCGGTCTTCGGTGACGCCCAGGGGCACCTGGATGAACGGGGCAGGGATCACCCGGGTGGGCAGCAGGGCCTCCGGATCGGCGCCGCTGGGATCGCCGCCCAGTTCGGTGATGCGGCGCCGGGTGGCGCCGTCCCACTCGTCGGGCCGGGAGGGATCGGCCTGCCGTAGCCCCGGACCATCGGCCAGATCGATGACATCGATCGGCGGCAGCAGGGCATGGAGCCCCCGGGCCAGCACCGACTTGCCGGTGCCGCGGCCGCCGGCGATCACCACGCCGCCCAGGCCGGGGTCCACCGCCGCCAGCAGCAGGGCCAGCTTCAGGGTGCCGTGGCCGGTGATGGCGGCCAGCGGAAAGCTGCCGGTGGGGGCGGCACCGGCGGGCGCGGCAGGGGACCCGCTGACGACCATGGGGCAGTGGCTGGGTGGGGGTGGCCAGTCTCGCCGACCGGGTGGCGGAGGGGGCGGCCCGCTGGCCCCGATACCCTGCCTGGGTGTCAGGCCCCGGTCGGTTGCCGATGACCCGCCGTCCCTCCAACGTTCACGCCCGCTGCCAAGTCCTCACCGGCCATGATCTGGCCGACCACACCGACCATGCCGCCTGGCTGGGGGAGCCCGCCCTCCTCAACCTGGCGGTCTTCGGCGGCTGAGTCGATGCCTCCCACCCCGGTAGCCCCCCCGGCTCGCCCCTCTCCATGCAGCCTGGCCCTCGCCATCGGGGGCAACCTGGGCGACCCTGTCGCCACCTTCACGGCCGTGCGGCCGCAGCTGGAGGCCGAGCTGCGCGCCTGGGCGGCGGCTCCCCTCCAGCTCAGCTGGTCGCCCCGGTTCCGCACCCAGCCGGTGGGGGGGCCGCCGGGACAGCCGCCCTACCTCAACGCTGTCCTGGTGGTGCGGCATGGCCCCGCCCGGCGGCCCGTCGGGACCTGGCCCGATCCGCTGGCGCTGCTGGAGCGTCTGCTGCGGCTGGAGGCGGCGTTCGGCCGGGAGCGCCGCGAGCGCTGGGGACCCCGCCGTCTCGACCTGGACCTGCTCTGGTGCGGGGCGATGGCCTGCCACGGTCCTGAGCTGGTGCTGCCCCACCCGCGCCTGGGGGAGCGGGCCTTCGTGCTGGCTCCCCTGGCGGCGATCGATCCGGACCTGCCCCTTCCCGTGGCGCCCGCCGGTACCCCCGTCACGGCTTCCGCCGGCCTGGCGGCCCTGCCGCGGGCGGCCCTGGAGCCGCCGCCCCTGGCCCTGGCGGGGGAGCCGGGCTGGCCGGAAGGGCCCTGAACCGCGCCCACCGGCCCCCGCCCGTCACACTGGGGGCCCCAATGGCCCGCCCCATGGCTCCCCTGCCGCCCCCCGAGCCCAGCACCCATCTGGAGACCACCGCCGCCCTGCAGGCCCGCAAGGTGCGCTTCGAGCTCAACCGGGTGGTGCTGCCGATCGGCATCGAGGGCACCTACGGCGTGATCCGCCATCCGGGCGCCTCCCTGGCGGTGCCGGTGCTTGAGGACGGCCGGGTGGTGATCCTGCGCCAGTACCGCTTCGCCGTGGCCGGGCGGCTGCTGGAGTTTCCGGCCGGAACCCTGGAGGAGGGGGAGGAGCCCCTGGGCTCGATGCGGCGGGAGCTGGAGGAGGAGACCGGCTACAGCGCCAGCCGCTGGGATCCCCTGGGCGCCATGCACCCCTGCCCCGGCTACTCCGACGAGGTGATCCACCTCTTCCTGGCCCGCGATCTCACCCTGCTGCAGGATCGCCCCCCCGGCGACGACGACGAGGACATGGAGGTGCTGCTGCTGGAGCCGGCGCAGTTGGATGCGCTCCTGGCCAGCGGCGACGAGGCCCTGGACGGCAAGACCGTGACCGCCTGGTACCGCGCCCGCCAGCTGCTGGGAGCCTGATGGCCCCGGAGCGCTGGCTGTTCTGGCATCGCCGCGACCTGCGCCTGGCCGACAACCTGGGCCTGGCGGCCGCGGCCGCCGCCACCCCGGCGGTGACCGGCCTCTACGTGCTCGATCCGGCGATCGTGGCCGACCCGCTGATGGCGCCGGCCCGGGCCTGGTTCCTCTGCGAGAGCCTGCGGGAGCTGGCGGCCCGCTGGCGGGCGGCGGGCAGCCGGCTGCTGATCCTGCGGGGTGACCCGGCCGGGCTGGTGCCCCTGGCGGCCCGGGCGGCGGGGGCCGCGGTGGTGGCCTGGAACCGGGAGGTGGAGCCCTATGGCCGCGAGCGCGACCGGCAGGTGGCGGCGGCGCTGCGGGGCCAGGGCACCCGGGTGCTGGTGGACTGGGACCAGCTGCTGGTGGCGCCGGAGGCGATCCGCACCGGCGCCGGCGAGCCCTACCGGGTCTATGGCCCCTTCCTGCGCAACTGGCGCGGCCAGGTGGAGGGTCGGGCCGCGCTCGGCGCCGGATCGGCCGGCGGCCTGGAGCCGGTGGCGGCGCCGAGCGGTCTGCTGGATCTCGATCCCGGCGCCCTGCCGGCGGAGCGCACTTCTTTGTGGGAGGCCTTGCCCAGGCTGGACACCGTGCCCAGCGCCGAGGCGCTGGGCTACTCCTTCAGCGGCGCCGATCTCTGCCCCTGCCGCCCCGGGGAGGCGGCCGCCCTGGCCCAGCTGCAGGCCTTCGCCGACGGTGGTGTCAACGGCGGGCCGCTGGCCGCCTACGAGCCGGGTCGCAACCTGCCGGGGGAGGCCGGCACCTCCGGGCTGTCCGCCGCCTTGAGCGTCGGCACCCTCAGCCCCCGCCAGGCCTGGGCCGCCGCCCAGGGGGCCCGGGCCCTCGCCCGCAGCGCCGAGGCCCTGACCTCCATCGGCGTCTGGGAGCAGGAGCTGGTCTGGCGCGAGTTCTACCAGCAGGCCCTGTTCCATTTCCCTGAGCTGGCCGACGGCCCTTACCGCCCCCAGTGGCGCCACTTCCCCTGGGAGGACGATCCGGAGCGGCTGCGGGCCTGGGAGGAGGGGCTCACCGGCCTGCCGATCATTGATGCCGCCATGCGCCAGCTGAACGAGAGCGGCTGGATGCACAACCGCTGCCGCATGGTCGTGGCGTCTTACCTCGTCAAGGACCTGATCATCGACTGGCGCCACGGCGAACGGGCCTTCATGGTCCGCCTGGTGGACGGCGATCTGGCGGCCAACAATGGCGGCTGGCAGTGGAGCGCCAGCAGCGGCATGGATCCCCGGCCCCTGCGCATCTTCAATCCCTCCACCCAGGCGGCCCGATTTGATCCGGAGGCCACCTACATCCGCCGCTGGCTGCCGGAGCTGGCCCATGTGGCCACCGCCGACCTGATCAGCGGCGACATCGCGCCACTGGAGCGGCGCGGCTACCCGGAGCCGATCGTCAGCCACAAGGTCCAGCAGGCCCGCTTCAAGGCCCTGCACGCCGCCCTGCCCCGGGGCTAGGCGGGCAGGGTTGGGTGTGCCTGGCCTCAGACCTCAGGCGACGACGGCCTCGGCCCCCACCAGGCTGCGCACGGCGGCGATGACGCTGTCCTGCTGCTCGGCGCTGAGTTCGGGGAAGATCGGCAGGCTGAGCACTTCGGCACAGAGCCGTTCGGTGATCGGCAGGCTGCCGGGTCCGTAGCCGAGGGAGGCGTAGGCCGGCTGCCGGTGGATAGGGATCGGGTAGTAGATGATCGTCGTCACCCCCGCCTCCTGGAGCTGCTGCTTGAGCCAGTCGCGGCAGCAGGCCTCGGGCAGTCCGTAGCTGGCGCTGTCGGCCGCCGGGGTGCAGCGTCCCCCGCAGGCGCTGGTGGCGGCGGGGCAGCGGGGCACCCGCACCACGAACTGGTTCCAGCTGTGGCCCTCCGGTCCGGGCGCCGCCGGCACCAGGCCGGGCAGGCCCGCCAGTTCCCGCTGGTAGCGCTCGGCGATGGCCCGACGCCGCTCCACCCAGCCGGCCAGGTGGGGCAGCTTCACCATCAGGACGGCGGCCTGCATGGCATCGAGGCGGCTGTTGTAGCCCAGATCGGTGTGCAGGTAGCGGCGGGGCATGCCGTGCACCGCCAGCTCCCGGATCCGCCGGGCCAGCTCGGCGTCAGCGCAGACCACCATGCCGCCGTCGCCCGCGGCGCCCAGGTTCTTGGTGGGAAAGAAGCTGAAGCAGCCGGCGTCGCCCCAGCCACCCACCGGCCGTCCGGCCCAGCTGGCGCCGCTGGCCTGGGCGCAGTCCTCGATCACCCGCAGTCCGTGGGCGGAGGCGATGGCCATGATCCGCTCCATGTCCACCGGCCTGCCGAACAGGTGCACCGGCATCAGGGCGCGGGTGGCGGGGGTGATGGCGGCCTCGATCGCCTCCGGATCGATCAGGTACGTGTCCGGGTCCACGTCCACGAACACCGGCGTGGCCCCCACGGCGCTGATCGCTTCGGCGGTGGCGAAGAAGCTGAAGGAGCTGGTGATCACCTCGTCGCCGGCACCGATCCCGAGGGCGCGCAGGGCCAGGACCAGGGCATCGGTGCCGCTGTTGCAGCCGATGGCATGGGGGACGCCGCAGGCCTCGGCGAAGGCGGCTTCGAAGCCGGTGATGGTGCTCCCCCCGATGTACTGGCCACTGCGCAGGACGTCCAGGACGGCCTGGTCGAGGGCGTCTCCGAGCTGGTGCAGTTGCTCGCTGAGACTGAAGGGGGGCACATGCATGGCGGCAACATTAAGCCTGCGGATCCGACCGCCGCCGCCGCCCCCCTGGAAGATTCAGCCGCCGAACCAGGGGGGCTCGGCGCCGGCCCGCCACTTGATGTTGCAGCCGATCGCCGGCCGCTGCGGTTCCGGCACCGGCCGCCCCTCCAGCAGGGCCGCCAGGGCCGCCCGCAGATCCCGGCCATCGCAGGTCTCGCCGCCGGGGCGGCTGCCATCCAGCTGGCCCCGGTAGGCGAGGCGGTTGGCCCCGTCGAAGAGAAAGACGTCAGGGGTGCAGGCGGCCCGGAAGGCCTGGGCGACGCTCTGGTCGGGGTCCTGCAGGTAGGGGAAGGTCCAGCCCCGGGCCGCGGCCTGGGCCGCCATCCCCCCCGGCCCGTCCTGGGGATGGCTGGCGGTGCTGTTGCTGCAGATGCCGATCAGGCTCGCCTGCCCCTCGAGGTCGCCCTGGAGCCGGGTGAGTTCCGCCTCCACATGCTTCACGAACGGGCAGTGGGGGCAGAGGAACAGCACCAGCACGGGGCTGCCGGCCAGGGCGGCGGCCTCGAGCGGGCCGCCCGCGACGGGCCGCAGTCCGGCCCGCATGGCGTCCAGCGGCAGCGGCGTGCCGAGGGGCAGCATGGTGGAGCTCGTCAGAACCATGGCTGTGCTGCCGCCCTTGCTGCAGAGCGGATGGGGGAGACCGGGCAAGGATCATCGCCGCCATCGCGCCTTCCCCGCCGTGCCGCCACCGTGCCCGCTGGCCCATCGCCCGCCGGCCTCGCGTCTGCTGGCCCTGCCGCTTCTGGCGGCCGCACTCGCCGGCTGTGTGCCCGCCGATCAGCGGCCCAGCGGCCGGGTGTATCCCCTGCCGAGGCACCAGCCCAACGACGGGCTCGCCGTGGTGAGCCGACCCGGCGGCGAAGGCCTGCACATCTGGATCGAGACCGACACCGCCCGCCCCGGTCTCTGCCGGCCGCGCTGGCTTCCGGATGCCGCCCGGCTGCGGGGCGGCAACGGCCCCCAGCCCACCAGCTTCGGACTGGCCCCGCGGGAGGAGTTCTTCCAGGCCCTGGAGCGGGGGACGGTGCGTCTGGCCCTGCGGCGCCAGACGGAGGCGCTCTGCCGCCAGCGTGCCCCCGGCAGCACCTTCCTGTGGGAGCCGCCTCCGCGGACCGCGGCCGAGCACCGGCCGCCGGTCCTGCCCCTGTTGGAGGAACCCGATCTGCTCAGCGACCCTCGGGCGATCCGGCGGGCCGAAAAGCAGCTGCTGGGACTGCCCCTCACCCCCGAGGACCTCGAGGAGCCCGGGGCGACGGACCACGGGGGCTGGTGACGGCCGCTGCCCGGGGGGCTCAGGCCAGGGCCGCGGCGCCCACGTACCCCTCCGGCAGCAGGAGGGGCCAGACCTCCGGCTCCGGTTCCCCCGGGGCCGGAGCCGGGCCGAACAGACCCATTCCCCTCGCCTTGAGGCGCGCCTCCAGCCGGCACCAGGCGGCCAGGAAGGCCTGCTCGCGCTGCTCTTGCGGCAGGCTGCCGATGGCGTCCGATTCCTCCGGCGGCAGACAGCGGCGGGCGATGCCCTGCCACTCCGGCACCGGCCGCCGCTGCTCCACATCCACCCCCACCGGCCGCCGGGGGTGAAAGCCCAGCAGGATCAGGTCCCCCGAATGGGAGACGTTGAAGCGGGGGGACAGCAATCCCCCGTCCGGCCCCGAGGTCCCCGGTCCCGATGGCGGCGGGGAGAGCAGTTCCGGCTTGCCATGGGGACCCGTCCCCAGCACGAGGCTGGCGGGGTCGCACCCCAGCCAGCTGCCCAGGATCAGCCGCAGGGCGCCGCGACCGAGCAGGAAGCGCTCGCCATCCCCCTCCCCCCGCAGCCGGTCCAGGCGTTGCCGCTCGCCTGGATCCAGCAGATCCCCCAGGCGGGTGAGCAGGGCCCGGACGTCCGGATCGCGGCGGTCGATCAGCAGCAGCAGCGGAGGCCCATCGGACCCGGCGGGGGGCCAGGGCGGCGCCGCCAGGGCGGCGCCCGTCCGGGGCGGCCAGCGCCCGGGCCGGTGCAGGCAGGGCCCCCCCGCGGGTGGGGGAGAATCGCCGGACTGCATTCCTTCGCCCTCCGGCGCTCCGTTCCCCATGCTCCTTGATCTGCGCGGCAAGAAGGCTCTCGTCACCGGCATCGCCAACAACCGCTCGATCGCCTGGGGCATCGCCCAGCAGCTGGCGGCAGCGGGCTGCGAACTGGGCATCACCTACCTGCCGGACGACCGGGGTCGCTTCGAGGGCAAGGTGCGCGAACTCACCGCGCCCCTGAATCCCACGCTGTTCGAGCCCCTCGACGTGCAGAACCCGGCCCAGATCGAGGCCCTGTTCCAGCGCATCGCCGAGCAGTGGGGAACGCTGGATGTGCTGATCCACTGCCTGGCCTTCGCCGGCAAGGACGAGCTGGTGGGTGATTTCAGCGCCATCAGTCCGGAGGGCTTCGCCCGGGCGCTGGAGGTGAGCGCCTATTCCCTGGCGCCCCTCTGCCGCCACGCCAAGCCCCTGTTCAGCCCGGGGGCCAGCGTGATCACCCTGAGCTACCTGGGCGCCGAGCGGGCGATCCCCAACTACAACGTGATGGGCGTGGCCAAGGCGGCGCTGGAGGCCTCGGTGCGCTACCTGGCGGCGGAGCTGGGCCCCGAGCAGCAGGTGCGGGTGAACGCCATCAGCGCCGGCCCGATCCGCACCCTGGCCAGCTCCGCCATCGGCGGCATCCTTGACATGATCCACAACGTCGAGGAGAAGGCCCCCCTGCGCCGCACCGTCACCCAGGACGAGGTGGGCGCCACCGCCGCCTTCCTGGCCAGCCCCCTGGCCAGCGGCATCACCGGCCAGGTGATCTACGTGGATGCCGGCTACTGCATCACGGGGATGTGAGCGCCCGACTGGTGGCTCTCACAGCGGGCCTGCAGCGGGCGCTGCCAATGGTTTGAACCTTGTTCAAGCGCCAATCTTCAGCGAAACAGGTGGTTGGATGTTCCGCTACGTGCAAGATGCAACATCAACGCTTATCCCATATTCTTCTGTTCTGGTTCGGCGATGACTGGGGGGTCTACGGCCGCACCTATGAACAGATCGCCACGACGCTGAGCCGTTGCGACCATGTTGAGCAGGTGCTTGTGGTTCTGCCCTCGTCCAAGGGGGAGACGCTGGCCACGTCCTTTCAGGTCATCTCCGAGAGGCTTGCGGTCGCGCGGCTTTACTGGAGACCGGTTGGCATCAGCCCCTTTCGGCTGCGAAGCCTCGGTTCAAGGCTGAAGCTGCAACGGGAGCGCATCGCCCTGGGGCGACGGATCCGATCCCTGGGGTTCCGGGAACGGAACACCCTGCTCTGGTTGTTCCCGCCCCATCCCGTGGTGGATGAACTGGTGCACCAGGTGCCCGCTGCGGCCCGGATCATTCAGATCGTGGATGATTTCACATTGGTGGACAAGACCGACTGGTACTACCCCTTTGCGGTGGATCAGTATCCGCGCCTCGGAGCGATGGCCGACCTGATCGCCGTCACCTCAAAGGCGAACGAGCAGAAGTTCTCGCCCCAGGCTCCCTGTGTCCGGATCGATCAGGCCGTGAGTTCGGCTTTTCTGGCGGAGGCCTCTGACTTCAGGCCCGCCGGCCCCCAGCCGGTTCTGGGGTATGTCGGCACGTTCTGGGATCGCACGGACATCGATCTGCTGCGCAGGATCGCCCTGGAGCGGCCCCACTGCCGACTCCTGCTGGTGGGCCCCGAACTCAACCGGCGCCTGTCGGACTCCGGCCTGCTCGGCCTCGGCAATGTGGAGTGGCTCGGGAGCCTTCCCAATGATCAGGTGCCGATGCAGCTGAAGCGGATGAATCTCTGCCTGATTCCCCATCTCGATACGCCCTTCTCGCGGTCGATGAGTCCGCTGAAACTCTTTCAATACATCGCCAGTGGCAAGCCGGTGGTCTCCTCCGCCGTGGAGGGACTGGAGCTGGCCGGTCCCCTGATCCGGATCGAAAAGGATCCCGACCGCTTCCTGCAGGCCATCGATGAGGAGCTGGCTTCCGACGGCCTGGAGAAGTTCCGCGCCCGTGTGGCCTTCGCCGCCGCCCAGACCTGGGAAAGCCGGGTGGAACGGATCCTGGCGGCCCTGCCGGCTCAGCCCTGAGGCATCGGCATCAGGGCTCCCATCCATTCGATGCTGGTGGTGTGCAGGTTGTAGTACGCCGCCTCCACCTGCAGCCGGCCCGATCGGAGCCGGTCGGTGAGCATCACGCTGGAATCGACGAGGTTGCGGGCGGCGTTGAGGGTGTGACGCCGACAGGCCTCCTCCAGGTTGTGTTCGCCCCCGAGGCTGAACAGTTCCATGCGCAGCTGGCCCACCACCTGGGCCAGGCTTGGCGTCAGGTTGAGCTCCCGGTCGAAGGCGGCCGCCACCGCACCGCAGGCGGCGTGGCCGAGCACCACGATCACCGGCACCCCCAGGTGGCTCACGGCGTACTCGAGCGAGGCGATGGCGGCCACGGTGCTCATCGTGCCGGCATTGCGCACCACGAACAGATCGCCGAAGCCCGTGTCGAACAGCAGCTCCACCGGCACCCGCGAATCGGCGCAGCCCAGGACCGCCGCCACCGGAGTCTGGCCCGATTCCACCTCCAGCATCCGCAGGCGATCGCTGTGGGGGTGGAGCACATGGCCGTCGAGAAAGCGCTGGTGCCCGGCGCGCAGCTGATCGAGGACGGCACCCGGACGTTCATGCATGGGACTCACCCCACCACCCCTGGCGGCCCGGCGCCGTAGCGCTTCACACCATGGGCCCACCGGACCCCGAGGGGCCCATCGCGCCCTCGGAGCGCGGCCCCGGGGGCTTTGGCATGATTCAGGTCCGGCCCGTTGCCTTCGCTCGCGTGTCCACCAGCCCTCCACGCACCGGCCCCCAGCGCACCGGCGAGATCCATCGCGTCACCGGTGAGACGGACGTGCACGTGGCCCTCGATCTCGATGGCAGCGGCCGCTGTCAGGTGGCCACCGGCGTGCCGTTCCTCGACCACATGCTCCACCAGATCGCCAGCCACGGCCTGCTGGATCTGGAGATCACCGCCAGGGGCGACACCCACATCGACGACCACCACACCAACGAGGACGTGGGCATCGCCCTGGGCCAGGCCCTGGCCCAGGCCCTGGCGGACCGCCGGGGCATCCGCCGCTTCGGCCACTTCCTGGCCCCCCTCGATGAGGCCCTGGTGCAGGTGGCCCTCGACTGCTCCGGTCGGCCCCACCTCAGCTACGACCTGGCCATCCCCGCCCAGCGCATCGGTACCTACGACACCGAACTGGTGCGGGAATTCTTCGTGGCGGTGGCCAACAACGCCGGCCTCACCCTGCACATCCGCCAGCTGGCGGGGGTGAACTCCCATCACATCGTCGAGGCCGGCTTCAAGGCGTTCGCCCGTGCCCTCGACCAGGCGGTGGAGATCGATCCCCGCCGCGGTGGGGCCGTGCCCAGCAGCAAGGGGGTGCTGGAGCGAGCCGGTCATGGCGGTGCCTGACGGGGGCGTCGCCACTAGCATCAGGTGATCTGCGTACGCGCCATGAGTCCTGTCCTTCTGCTGCTGGCGGGTTTCACCGCCGCCGTTGCCGTGGCTGCCCCGGCCCGTGCCGCCGACTGCCTGCCCAGCCAGGTCGAGGCGGCCCCCTGCGCCGTGTCCCAGCCCCCCTGCCCCGTGGTGGAGCTGCCCTGCGAGAGCTGATGGCGGGACAGCCGCCCACGCCTTCACACTCCGTTACGTGATAATCGGAACGGCGCGCTGCGCTGTTCTTCCCGTGGGCTGATCCGATGACCGTTGCCTCCCCCGCCGCTGCGGCCTCGCCTGCCTACGACCGCGCCGACTGGGCCAGCTCCTTCTGCAATGTCAGCGTCGAGCTCAGCGACGAGCCTCTCTTGGCGGCCCGTGGGGCGATCCCGGCCGAGCTGAGCGGCACGCTCTACCGCAACGGTCCCGGCCGCCTCGAGCGCGGTGGTCACTGGGTCCACCACCCCTTCGACGGCGACGGGATGATCACGGCCCTGCGCTTCTTGGAGGGTGGTGTCCGGCTCAGCAACCGCTTCGTGCGCACCGAGGGCTGGCTGGCCGAGGAGAAGGCCGGCACGGTGCTTTACCGGGGCGTCTTCGGCACCCCCAAGCCCGGCGGCCCGCTGGCCAACGCCTTCGATCTGCGGCTCAAGAACATCGCCAACACCCATGTGGTGCGACTCGGCGACCAGCTGCTCGCCCTCTGGGAGGCCAGCTCCCCCCATGCCCTCGATCCCGCCAGCCTCGAGACCCGTGGCCTGACGCTGCTGGATGGGGTGCTCAAGCCGGGTGAGGCCTTCAGTGCCCACCCCCGCTTCGATCCCGGCCACCACGGCGCTCCCCGCATGGTCACCTTCGGGGTGAAGGCCGGCCCCCGTAGCACGGTGCGCCTGATGGAGTTCGCCGCCGACGGCCCCGGGGCCGGCACCCTGTTGGCCGACTCCAGCCACAGCTTCGGCGGCTTCGCCTTCCTGCACGATTTCGCCATCACCCCCAATTGGGCGGTGTTCCTGCAGAACGCCATCGACTTCAACCCGCTTCCCTACGTGCTCGGCCGCAAGGGGGCCGCCCAGTGCCTGAAGTCCCGAGCCGGAGCCCGTGGCCAGTTCTGGCTGATTCCGCGCCAGGACGGCGCCTTCGCCGGCCAGGAGCCGCGGGTGCTGGAGGCCCCGGAAGGGTTCGTGTTCCACCACCTCAATGCCTGGGAGGACGGCGATGCGGTGGTGGTCGACAGCATCTTCTACGCCGACTTCCCCTCCATCGGCCCCGACCAGGATTACAAGGAGGTCGACTTCGACCGCATCCCCGAGGGGCTCCTGGAGCGCTGCCGTCTCGATCTGGCCAGCGGCACGGTCACGGCCACGCGGCTGAGTGAGCGCACCTGTGAATTCGCCATGGTGGCTCCGGCCCGGGTGGGGCTCGAGAGCCGCTATGGCTGGATGGCGGTGGCGGAGCGGGAGCGGGGTAACGACCCCCTGCAGGCCCTGATGAAGCTCGACCTCAGCAGCGGTGAGTCCCGGGTCTGGAGTGCGGCGCCCCGCGGGTTCGTCAGTGAGCCAATCATGGTGCCCCGTCCCGGCGCCACGGCCGAGGACGACGGCTGGGTGCTCGGCCTGGTCTGGAACGGCGCCCGCAGCGCCAGCGATCTGGTGGTGCTTGACGCCGCCTCGATGGGAGAGGTCGCCGTGCTGGAGCTTCCCCTGGCTATTCCCCATGGCCTGCATGGCAGCTGGGTGGCGGACTGAGGTTGCGCCGTTCTGCGACCGGCTTGCGGGTTCAGCGCCGCAGCAGCCCCCGGGCGCGCCGCGCCAGCTTCCGGGCCAGGTTGAGCAGGGGCCAGAGCAGGGAGAGGGGAAAGGGCTGGCGGACCAGCGGGGTTTCGGCTTTCCGGTAATCCTTGTAGAGCCGCCGGTGGGCGTCCGGATCAACCGAGCCATCGAAGAGGCTGTAGCGCAGGCCGATCTCCTCGCTGCCGGTCAGCCGCCGGTGGGGATGGGCCTCCAGAATCCGCTGGATGCTCTGCGTGTAGACCACCGGGCCGGTGGTGCAGATCACCGCCTCCCAGGGATGGGCGAAGGCGAAGGGATCGAAGCGATCGATGTTGCTGAGCACCGCCGCGATCACGGCGGCCAGATAGGGATGGCCAGGAGAGGCGATGACGTGCCACTGCTGGAATTCACCGCCCGGGATGGCGGCCAGTCGCCGGTGGGTGCCCCAGCCGGCATGGGGGCTCTCGGGCGAATGGTCCCACTGGCTCAGCAGGAAGGCATCATCGTCGCGAAGGCCCTCCGAGAGGGGCCGGGTGACGTGGACCTTGACGTCCAGGTAGACACCGCCGAAGTGGTAGATGCACAGATAGCGGAACAGATCGGCGCGGGCGGCACCGTAGGCAGGATCGATCCGCCGATAGCGGGCCAGGATCGCCTCGCCGTAGGTGTCGCCGATGAAGCGCTCACGATCGCGATCGTCGTAGAAGCGATAGCTGAAGTCCGGGTTGAGGGCTTCGATCGCGCGGCAGTTCGCGTCGAGCACGGCCGGCATCCGGCTCCTGGTGCTGAACGTCTGGTGGATGATCCTGGGGATGCCGCGGCTGGCCGGAGGATGGGAGGCCAGGGACGCCCCTGGGAGCACCCATGCGCTGGCCGGGTTCACCCCGCTCCGCTCCTGCGTCGTCCCCTCCATCGTCCAGCTGCGACAGGCCCCGCCACCTTCAGCCGCGCGAGAAACGGCTGAAGGTGGCGGGGGAGAAGGTGTGACCTTCGGAGAGCGCGATGGCGACCACGGCATCATTGTCGGCCGCCGCATCCACACGGGCCTTGAGGGCCGGATCGGCGGCGACTTTGGCGAGGAAAGCGGTGAGCTGGGATTTGGACATGGGACCATCGACTACGGACTCTCCGTCCTACTCCCTTTCGGGGCGCGGCCCGGAGCCCGATGTGGTGTTCCGTTCCCGCCATGGCCTGGTTCCTCAAGACCGAGACCTTCCGCCTCCCCCATGAGGCGGTGATGCCCCACCTGCAGGAGCATCGCCGCTGGGTGGAGCGGTTGCGTCGGGAGGGCCGCAGTGTCAGCAGTGGCTACCTGGTGGACGACCGGGGGCGGCCCGGCGGCGGAGGCCTGCTGCTGCTCGAGGCTCCCGACCATGCCGCCGCCCTGGCCCTGGTGCTGCAGGATCCGATGGTCATGGCGGGGTGTGTGCACTGGCAGCTGCAGGGGTGGCGGCCGGCGGTGGGGGACCTGGCGGTGTCCTGATGACGGATCGACGTCTCCTGGTCATCTCAAGGATCGGCGTCGGCCCCCCCTACGCCGGCAACCGGAGCCGCATGACCGCCTTGCTCGACGACCTGCGGGCCCTGGGCTTTGAGCTCCATTTCGCCGGCGTCGATCTCTCCGCTGAGGAAACACGGGAGACCCGCAAGGCGGTCGACCACTGGATCCACGACTTCGTCTGGCCCGAGGGTGGCCGGCGGCCGCTGGCCTCCCGGATCCGGCAGCGGCTCGCCGGGGCGTGGCAGCGGCTCCGCCGTCGCTGCAGGCCGGGGCCGGAGCCGGACCTCCCCATCGGCAACCGCCCTCTGGACGACTGGTTTCATCCGAGCTGGCTCGCGGAGGCGCGCCGCCTCCAGCGGGCCGGTCACTACAGGCGCGTGCTGGTGTCCTACGTGATCCATTCCGCCTTCTTTGAGGCCTTCGACTCCAGCTGTCTGAAGATTCTTGATTGTCACGATGTCTTCACGGATCGGAACGCCATGCTCCAGAAGGCTCAGCTGGATCCGCAGGAGTTCTGGATCTCTTTGAATCAGGGTGATGAGCGCAAAGGATTACGGCGATCCGATGTGATCCTCGGCATCCAGGAGCGGGAATCCAGCTATTTCCAGCGCCTGACCCATGGCCGGCGTGTCGTCAGGACCGTAGGGCACATCATTCCATCGGATCCTCTGCCCTTTGCCGAAGCTCAGGCTCCCGTCGTGGGTTATCTGGCCTCGGCGAATCCCCTCAATCGGGTGGGGCTGCGCTGGTTTCTCGAGGAGGTGTGGCCGCTGGTCAGGGACAGGGGTGGCGTCGGCCGGCTGGTGGTTGCCGGTGGGATCTGTGGGGCGATGCCCTTCCCCGAGGAGGTCCAACTCCTGGGGATCGTGCCATCACCCCGCCTGATCTATCAGCGGTCGCTGTTCATGATCAATCCCATGCGCTCCGGCACCGGCTTGAAGATCAAGACGGTCGAAGCCATGGCCCATGGCCGGGCGATCGTGACCACGCCGGCCGGTGTGGAGGGGATGGCCCTGGCCCCGGGGGTCGCGGTGGCAGGAACGGCTGACGATTTCGCGGCGGCCGTGCTCGCCTACCTCCGCGATCCTGCGGAAGCTCGGAACGCCGGTGCCGCCGCAGCGGAGCATCTCGGCGGCCTGCGCCATCAGGCGCGGGAGGCTCTGCTGGAGGCCCTCGACACCCCTCCGCTTCAACGGTTTCGGCCGGCCTTCCGGTAGGCCGTGGCGATCGTCTGCGCCATGGCCTCCCAGGTCAGGGAACGGCCGAGGCTGCTGTTGCAGGCCCGCATCCCGTCGAGGTCGCGGGTCTCGATCCTGGAGAGGGCCTCCGACAGGAGGCCGGGGGCGAAGTATTCGGCCCCGGCATCGCCCGGCAGGTCATAGACCCTGGCGGCCTCCGGGAGCACCATGGGACAACCGAAGGTGAGCCCGAGCGAGACCACCCCCGAGGTGAGGGTGGCGCTGTAGGGCGCCACCAGCACATCCGCGAGGGCGAAGAGCGCGGACACATCCGCGTCCGGCACGTAGCCGATGCGCAGGCGAATGCGCGGGTCATTCCGTGAGGCTTCGTAGAGCCACTCCTCAGAGGCTCCCGGCATGGTGGCCCCTGCCACCAGGAGCCTGTAGTGGGATCCCAGGCGATGACGGAAGGCCTCGACAAGGGACTCGAGACCCTTGTACCGACGGATGTTGCCAAAGAACAGAAAGGTGAAGTCGGCGCTGCTGATCTCGCTTTCCTGGGCCAGGGCTTGCGATCTGGATGGGTTGGGTGGATAGTCCTCGGGGTAGCCGGCATGGGCTGCAACGATCGCCTTGTTCCGAAGTGAGATGGCGTAGGCCTCTTCAGCTCTGACGATCGACGATGTGCTGTGAAAATGAATGCCGTCGGAAAATCTGGCGATCAGTCTTCGGACCTTGATCTCCCTGGTTTGGTTGGGGCATTCATGGCTGATCAGGTTATGCACTGTCCAGAACAGTCTTCCTCCCCGGAGCCTGAACAACCCCAGATCGAGAAGGATCAGAAGATACCAGGTCAGGAATCGGATGCTGGAGTGGGCGTAGACGGCCTGGTCTGTGAGACCGTTCAGCCAATGAAGGTGCACGATCACATTCTTCGAATACAGCCGCTGCTGCCGAAAAAAGGCTCCCAGAAGGGGAGGATGGTCCTTGACGATGACGTTGAAGCCCTGATCGATCAGCGCTTCGGCAAGCCTCTTCTGGTAGGGGTTGAAGCGTCGCTTGTCAGGCAGGAAGACGACCGTTGGTTGCTGCCCGTGTCCTCCCATTTCAGAACCTGACATGGCTGGAGAGCGGGACGGTTTCATCCGATCCAAGGATACAGGCCTTGACCTGAGCCGGGGCCGTGCTTCTTGCAGGCGCCGATCAGCGTTGCCTGTTCCGGGTGGAGAATGGCTCTGTCGGGCGTAGAGGAAGGTCGTCTAGGATCAAGAATCCATGCCCTACTCGTCCTGCCGTGACTGATTCAGCCAGGACGACGGATGAACTTCAACGCCTGTTCGTTCTCGGTTCCGAAGAGCCCTATCACCGGGCCCTGTTCGGTGCGCTGGAGACAATCTGTCAGGTGCAGTCCATAGCGCCACGGATCAGCTGGCGGGGCTGGCTGCCCTGCTTCGGTCGCCGTCGCCGGACCTGTGACCTCCCCCGCGGTGCCTTCTCCCGTCATCGCTGGCTGGTCAGGATGCTCGCCCCCGTGGTGGAGCGTCGCCTGCTCGAGGCCTACGGCAAGGCCGACGCCTTGATCATCACCGATCCCTATTTCTGGCCCTACGCGATTCACTACCGCGCCCTTGCTTCCGTCATTGCTTATCTCGTCAGCGATGACTACGCGGCTTACCCCCATGTCCGACTCGATCAGGAGCAGGATCTGGTCGGCCATGCGGATCTGATCTTCCCGGTGTCACGGCGCCTTGCCGAGGTGATCCGTGGTCGGTATGGCATTGAGAAATCCCGCTTTCACATCATTCCCAACGGCATTCCCTCCTCCTGGCTGCCCGCCGAGCTGCCTCCCCCGTCATCCCCCGGTCCTGCCCTGCCGGCGGATCTGGTGCCGGCTGATTTCCGCCCCCTGATCGGAATCATCGGCGTGATCGGAAGCCGCGTCGACCTGATGCCGATCGTGGCCGCCCATGACGCGCTGCCTGAGCTCCGCTGGCTGTTCGTGGGGCCTGTGCGTCGCCAGGTGAGCGGCCTCGCCCATCTCCAGAGCAGCCCGCGCTGCCGCTTCCTCGGCGCCATGCCCTACACCGAACTCCAGGCCTGCTTCGCCACCCTCGACGCGGCCGTGCTGCCCCTCACCGACGGTGACATCAACCCCTGCAGCAGCCCCGTCCGCTTCTTCTCCCAGCTGCCCACCGGTCAGCCGATTCTCTATACCGGCACCTGCGCCCAGATCGCCGAAACCCCCTCTCTCGCCTATCACTGCGCCGATGGCCAGGCCCTCACGGCCACCCTCAAGAACCTCGCCGCCACCGGCTTTGAGGACGGCCGCGCGGCAGAGCGCCATCGCTTCGCCATGGGATGCACCTGGGAGAAGCGGGCTGCGGCGATCGCCCAGGCCCTGGTGGCGGTGCTGGAGGCCCGCTCCCGCACCCCCGCATCCCGCTAGGGAGCCGTCGGTGTCGCTCCGGGTCCGCCCAGCAGCTCGCGCAGGCCCGGCTCCAGCCGGCTGAAGGCCCGGCCCCGGTGGCCCAGTTGGCCCTTGAGGCCCTTGTCCATCTCCGCGTAGCTCAGGCGCGTCTCCGGCACGAAGAACACAGGGTCGTAGCCGAAGCCGCCGCTGCCCCGCGGGGCCTCCAGGATCTCCCCGTCGCAGCGGCCCTCCACCTCCAGCCGGATCGCTCCGCTGGGATCGGCCACCGCCAGGGCGGCCACGAAGGCCGCCCGGCGGTCCGGCGCAAGGCCCTGAGCGCGCCGCCTCCGGTCGGCCTCGCCCAGCTCCTGCAGCAGGCGGGCGATCCTGGCGGGGTCGCTGTCGGCGTAGCGGGCCGAATGGACCCCGGGGGCGCCGCCCAGGGCCGCCACCGCCAGGCCCGAGTCGTCGGCCAGGGCCCAGTGGCCCGTCGCCCGGGCCACCGCCTCGGCCTTCAGCCGGGCATTGGCGGCGAAAGTGCTGCCCGTTTCCTCCACCTCCAGGCCCTCGGGCTGGGGCCGCACCTCCAGGGGCAGGGAGGCCAGCAGGTGGGAGAACTCCCGGATCTTGCCGGCGTTGCCACTGGCGATCACCAGCACCGTGGGCGCCACCCCGGGCTCCGAAGGGGCTGCCATCAGATGCTCTCCGCCAGCTGGCGGGCCCAGGCCAGCACCGCCTGCACCCGGTCGGCGTCCGGGGCTTCGCAGTAGAGGCGCAGCAGGGGCTCGGTTCCGGAGAAGCGCAGCATCAGCCAGTGGCTGGGGCCCATCCGCAGCTTGACGCCATCGGTGCGGTTCACCTCCAGCACCGTCGCTCCGGCCACCTCCTGCGGCGGATCCTGGGCCAGCAGGGCCTCCAGCCGCCGGCGGCTGGCCATATCCGGCAGACGCAGGTCGAGGCGGTCGTAGACGCTGGCGCCACCGCAGCGCTCCTGCAAGGCCGCCAGCCGGGCCCCGAGGGGCAGGCCCCCCTCCACCAGCGCCTCGATCAGCAGCAGGGCCGCGAACAGGGCATCCCGCTCCGGCAGGTGGAGGCCGAAGCCCACCCCGCCCGATTCCTCGCCCCCCACCAGCACCTCGCCGCTGAGCATCTCGGCGGCGATGTACTTGAACCCGACCGGCATCTCGATCACCTTCCGGCCCAGGTCGGCCGCCACCAGGGCCATCAGATCCGAGCCGCTCACGGTCTTGACGACGCGCCCCCCCAGCCCGCGGGCCCGGGCCAGGTGGTCGATCAGCAGGGGCATCAGCAGCTGAGTGCTGCAGAAGCGGCCCTGCTCGTCCACCGCGGCGATGCGGTCACCGTCGCCGTCGAAGACGATGCCCACCGCCGGCCGGCCGGCGGCCGTGGCCTGGCGCACCTCGGCGATCAGCCGCTCCAGGTAGGGCGCCAGCGGCTCGGGCGGGTGGCCGCCGAACAGGGGATCCCGCTCCCCCCGGATCTCCCGGATCACGCCGGCGGCGGCCCCCGCCTCCCCCAGCAGGGCCGGCAGCCCGCCGGCGGCCGAGCCGTGCATCGGGTCGACGATCACCTGCAGGCCGGCGGCGGCCAGGCCCTCCACCAGGGCCGCGGCGTCGACCTTGGCGCCGAGGCCCGCCAGGTAGGTGCCCATGGCATCGAAACGTTCGGTGTCGCCCGGAACCGGCACCGTCAGGCCCCCGGCCGCCAGGCGCCGCTCCACCCGGGCGGTGAAGTCGCCCTCCACCGAGCCGCCGAAGGGTCCCTTGATCTTGAGGCCCAGCCATTCCGGCGGGTTGTGGCTGGCGGTGATCACCAGGGCGCCGAGGGCACCCCGCTCCACCACCGCCCAGCTGCAGGCAGGGGTGGGCACGGGGGTGGCGGACAGGAGGGGCACCAGATCGGCCCCCCGCACGGCGGCGGCGATGGCCTCGGCCAGCTCCGGGGCCAGGAAGCGCCGGTCGTAGCCGATCACCACCTCCCGGCTGGCGAGGCCCTCCGGGGCGCTGGCGGCCAGTTCCCGGGCGGCGGCCGCCGCCACCGGCAGCAGGCGCTCCATGGTGATGTCCACCCCGAGGATGCCCCGCCAGCCATCGGTGCCGAAGTGGATCGGTCCGGCCTCAAGGGGCAGGGGGGCGGAGGCCATGGGCGGCGCGGAGGCGAGGGAGGGCAGGCCGGTCGTAGCAGGCCGGCCCCTCCGGATGGCTGCGGCGGGTGCCGGCCTGATGGCAGGCCACCGGCCCCCCTAGCCTGCAGCCCATGCCCCAGACCCCGGACGCCGCCTCCCCCGGATCCCCCGTCCTCACCGACCGCCTGCTGCGCAGCTGGGTGCGCTGCCGGCGGCGGGCCTGGCTCGATCTCCACGGTGTTCCCCAGGAGCGGCTGTGGAGTGCCCACCGCGCCCTGGCCCTCGATGACCAGCTGCGCAGCTTCCAGAGCCTGCTGCCCCAGCGCCCCGGCCACGGGGAGGCCGCCTGCCGCGACGGGGCGCCCGGTGTGGTGGGCCTGCGGCTGGTGGGAACCGGCCCCCGGGGCCTGCGCCTGGAGGCCCATCCGAGCCTGCTCGAGCGGGTCGAGGGGCCCAGCCGCTGGGGCGCCCACAGCTACCGGCCGGTGCTGGCCCGCCAGGGCCGCCGCCTCACCCGGGAGCACCGCCTGCAGCTGGCCCTGTGGGGGCGGTTGCTGGAGGAGCACCAGCGGGCCCCCGTGCCCCATGGGCTGGTGGTGGCCGGTGCCGACCGCGGGCTGGAGCGGGAACGGCTCGCCCTCGGCCCTTCCCTGCAGCGTCAGCTCGACGAGAGTCTGGAGAGGCTGGCCCTTGAGCTGGCCCGCAGCGAGCCGCCGCCGCTGGTCAGCGACCGCAAGAAATGCACCCTCTGCAGCTGGCGCGGGGCCTGCGATCGGGTCGCGGCCGCCGAGGGGCACCTGAGCGAGGTGAGCGGCATCGGCGGCAAGCGCCGCGAGCTGCTGCTGGAGCTGGGCATCACCAGCCTCGACCAGCTGGCGGCGGCCGATCCGGATCGGCTGGCCGAGGACCTGGCCGTCCACAGCGAGCAGCACCGCGAGGTGGCCCCCAAGCTGGTGGCCCAGGCCAGGGTG
The DNA here is from genome assembly GCA_943369315.1 of Synechococcus sp. UW140. GTDB lineage: Bacteria > Cyanobacteriota > Cyanobacteriia > PCC-6307 > Cyanobiaceae > Cyanobium. Next base: position 151,721 of record CALRMW020000005.1, on the reverse strand, counting down.
CAGCAGCAGGGCACCCCCCGGCGCAGTGGTGAGGGGGCCGGCCCCGCCCTGCCGGAGCTCTCGGCGGCGCCCGGGGTGCTGCTCTACGACATCGAATCCGACCCCGATGCCCGCGACGACTTCCTCCATGGCCTGGTGCGGCTGGAGCGCGGCGCGGACGGCCTCTGGCCCGGGGCACCCGGGCCAGGGGAGGACCTGGGGAGCTACCAGCCCCTGCTCGCCCTGCAGGAGCACGGCGAGGCCCTGCTCTGGCGGCGGCTGAGCACGCTGCTGGCCCGTTACCCCGACTGGCCCGTGCTGCACTACGGCGAGACCGAGTCGGTCGCCCTGCTGCGGCTGGCCGAGCGCCAGGGGGCCAGTGAGCGGGAGCGGGAACGGCTGCGGGCCCGGCTGGTGGACGTGCATCAGCGGCTGCGGCGCCACTGGCTGTTGCCGGTCAACAGCTACGGGCTCAAGGCCGTCGCCGGCTGGCGGGGCTTCACCTGGAGCCAGAAGGGGGTCGACGGCGCCCGCTGCCTGCTCTGGTGGCGCCAGTGGCGGGAGGGCTCCGGCGGCCCGCGGCGTCCCAGCCGGCGGGCCCTGGGCCGCAAGCTGCAGCGGATCTTCCGCTACAACCAGGACGACAGCCTGGCCACCTGGGCGGTGGTCCGCTGGCTGCTGGATCAGGACGCGGCCTTGCCCCCCGGCCCCACCGGCGGCGGCTGAAACGCCTCCGGTAGCGAAAGGCTCAGGGGCACGCCCGGGGCCGGGCCGGCCCGCAGCTCGCTCTCCTGCAGCCAGGCCTTGCGCACCAGGGCCAGGCCGATCCAGCCCCCGTCACCGGGCAGTTCCAGGCTGGAGGTGATCACCCCGGCGCGTCCCCCTTGGCTGTCCTGCAGCGGCGTGCCGGCAGCCACGGCCCCGGCGGGAACAGCTTCGTCGGAGGTAGCCTCGTCGGGGACAGCCGTGGCCCACCAGCGGCGCAGCTGCTGCTTCACCCCGTCGTAGGTGGCCAGCTTGGCCAGGGTCTCCTGGCCCACGTAGCAGCCCTTGCCCAGGCTCACCCGCCCCGCCAGCCCCAGCTCGAAGGGGTTGATCTCCTCATTGATCTCCCCCGGCGCCGCCGGCAGACCTTGCTGGAGCCGCCAGCGTTCCGCCTCCTGCGGCTCCAGGGGGCACCGTGCCGCCAGTGCGGGGGGCAAGGGGGCGTCGGCCGGCAGCAGCAGGGCCTCCCCCAGCCGCCAGCCCGGCGATCCCTCGAGCGGGGCCCAGGTGCCCGCGGGCAGGGCCTCCGGCTCCGGTGTCCCCAGGGGCTGGTGCAGGACGGCCGCTGTCACCGGACCCAGCCGCACCTTGTCGGCGGGGAACAGAACCCGGTCCAGGGCGGTGCGCACGGCCGCGGGATCCCCGTCGACGATCACCAGCCAGGCCCCGGCGTCATCCACCAGCACCTCCGCCACCGCCCGCAGCCGGGCCGTGGGGCTGATGCAGCAGGTCCCGAGCCACTGGCCCGGGCGGGACCCTTCGAGGGCCTGGCTGGTCTGCCCGTGCAGCACCCGCAGGGTGTCCGGGCCGTCGAGCCGCAGCAGGCCCACCGGCCGCGACCAGCGGCTCCCATCCGGTGGCGTCCAGCGCCAGGGATCGGCCGCAGCCGGCGTCGGGTCGGGGGAGGGGGCCATGGTGGAGCGCGTCGCGGAGTTCAGCCTGTCGCGGGGGTCAGCCTGCCGCGCCGTCCAGCCCGGCGGCCGTGGCGGCCACCTCCTCAAGCAGGAACAGGCTGCGCAGGTCGAGGCCCGCTTCCTCCATCGCCTCGGCACCCCCCTCCTGGCGATCGACGATCGCCACGACCCGCTCCACGGCGTAGCCCGCCTCCTGCAGCTGGGCCACGGCCTTGAGGGCCGAGCCGCCGGTGGTGACCACGTCCTCCAGGACCGTGATCCGGCTCCCGGCTGGCGGCAGGGGGCCTTCGAGCCAGGCGCCGGTGCCATGGCCCTTGGCCTCCTTGCGCACGATCAGCGCATCGAGGTCGCGGCCGGCCAGGGCGGCCTGCAGGGCCACGGCGCTCACCAGGGGATCGGCCCCCAGGGTGAGCCCCGCCACCGCGGCGGCTTCGCCCTCCACCTGCTCCAGCATCAGGCGGCCCAGCAGGGCCAGGCCGATGCCGCTCAGGCTCACCGGCTTGCAGTTGACGTAGTGGGGGCTGCGGCGGCCCGAGGCCAGGGTGAAGTCACCCAGCCGGTAGGCCCGCTCCGCCAGCAGGGCGAGCAGGGTGGAACGCTGTTGGCTGGGGCTGGAGGGCAGGGAGACCATCGACGTTGGGGGAGCGCGTTGCGGAAGCGGCCGGTGCGGCAGGCCATGGATGGGCGAGAGCGTCAGAGGTCGCTAACCTGCGCCTATATCGCCCCGGAGCTGGGCCCGTCGACCCCATGACAGCACCGATCCTGGCAGCGCCTGCCCCCTTCGCCGCCCGCCTGTCGGCCCGGCTCGCCATCGGCGTCACGGCCCTGCTCCCCTTCGCCGTCCTGGCCCCCGCCCTGGCCGGGCCGGTCCTCTGCACCACCACCCTCGAAGCCCCCGTCCCCGGCTCGGCCGGCACGGGGCCGGTGGAGGTCACCCGCTGCGGCGTGACGCGCTCCGCCCCCGAGGTGATGGAGCAGCGCTTCTACAGCTTCTCGGCCCCCTTCGCCCAGGGGGTCAACCTGCTGCACCAGATCACCGATTCCCTCGGTCTCTCGATCCCCGGCCGCGATGGCGGCAGGATCGTCGCCTTCGGTTTCCCCGACCAGAACATCGTCTGGGACGGCACGGCCATCGAGAACACCGCCTCGGTGATGCTGACGGATCAGAGCGGTCTGATGCCCCAGCGCACCGCCGACATCACCAACGGCTTCAGCACCAGCCTCGGGGCGGGGGCCGCCACCCCCACCTACGTCCGGCCGCCGGCCGCCACCACCTGGACCCCGCCGATCCGGGGCCTCTGGTGACGCCGTCGTCCAGGCGATGGCCCGTCCGCCGGGGGTCTAGCAATCTGGTGAATGCAGCGAACTCATAATTCGCCTTAGGCGAGTTCGATCCTCGCGACCCCCATCCCCCTCACTCGCCCCACATCCGCAGCAGGTTGGTGTAGCTGCGGCTGAGCAGATCGAAGATCTCGTCCTTGCCCTGTTCCTGGAAGAGGGCGCGACGGGCGGTGTCGAGCTCGAACAGCAGTTCACGCCGGTCGCTGCGGCGCACCCGGCTCTGGATCCAACCCAGGGCCACCAGCCGTTCGCCCCGGGTCACAGGCTCCACCCGATGCAGCAGGGAGCTGGGATACACCAGGGCATGGCCGGCGGGCAGGCGCACGGCGCTCTCGCCCCCCGGATCCTCCAGCACCAGCGCGCCGCCCGCGTACTGGTCGGGTTCGCTCAGGAACAGGGTGAAGGAGAGGTCGGAGCGGCCGCCGGCCATGAAGGCGTTGTCGACATGACGGCCGTAGCCCTCGCCGACGCCGCAGCGGCTGAAACGCAGACTGTGCAGACGCACCGGCAGGGCCGCTGCCTGCAGCAGCGGATGCTGGAGCAGGTGGTCGCTGACGGCGGAGGCGAGGGTCTGGTGCAGGGAGGACGCCGGATCCAGCTGGCGGTTGCGCTTCACGGCCCGGGCGTGCCATCCGGCCGTTTCGGCCCCGTCCCGCCAGGGGACGTCCTCCGCCAGCAGGGCCTGCCGCAGCTCGTCGACCTGACCGGTGCTCAGCAGGGGTTCGAGACGGAACTGCATTCTCCGGCTGTCCGCTGCGCCACAATTCTCCCCCCACCCACCACGGTGCATGCCATGGCCCGTTCCAGCATCGCCCTGTTCCTGGTCACCACCGGACTGATCACGGCCACCATGGGCTGCGCCCAGGCCCCCGAGTCGAAGGACCAGGAGGGCGGCGAGAACGGCGTCAGCGCTCCGGCCCCGGAACGGCCGGCCCCTGGGGCACCGGACGGGGCCGACAAGGACGGCGACAAGGACGGCGACGGTGACGGTGGCGAGGGCGGCGAGGGCGGCGAAGGCTGAGCCGGGCCGCGGGGCCTAACCTTCAGCCACGACACCCCACCGATGCGCTTCCTGGTTCTGGCGATCCTGTTGGCCCTGCTGGCCTTCTTCGCTGCCGGGGAGCTTGCGTTGATCCGTCTGCGGCCCAGCCGTGTCCAGCAGCTCGAGGAGGCGGAGGAGCCCGGCGCCCGTTCCGTGGCCCGGCTCCAGCACCGGATGCGCAGCGTCCTGGTGGCCACCCAGCTGGGCCTGGTGCTGGCACTGCTGGCCATGGGCTGGCTGGCCCGGGGCCTGGCGGAGCAGGTGGCCGGCTGGATGGGCCGGGGCGAGCAGGCCTGGATCGATGCCGGGGTCTTCCTGGTGCTGGCCCTGTTGGCCACCCTCCTGGGCGGCCTGGTGCCCAAGGCCTGGGTGCTGCACCGGCCCGAGGGCTCGGCCCTGCGGCTGGCGCCGCTGCTGGAGTCGCTCACCCGCACCCTGGCGCCGGTGCTGCTGCTGATCGAGCGCTTCAGCGGCGGCCTGCTGCGGCTGCTGGGGCTGCCGCGCAACTGGGATGAGCTGGTGCCGGTGCTGTCGGCCGGCGAGCTGGAGACGCTGATCGAGAGCGGCAGTGTCACCGGCCTGATGCCCGACGAGCGCAGCATCCTCGAGGGGGTGTTCTCCCTGCGGGACACGCTGGTGCGCGAGGTGATGATGCCGCGCTCCGGCATGGTCACCCTGCCGCTGGATGTCACCTTCGCCCAGATGATGGAAGCGGTGCACGCCAGCCAGCACGCCCGCTTCCCGGTGATCGGCAGCTCCCTCGACGACGTGCGCGGCATGCTCGACCTGCGGCGGCTGGCCGAGCCGATCGCCCGGGGCCAGCTGCACCCCGACACGGCCCTGGCGCCCTGGATCCTGCCGGTGGCCCAGGTGCAGGAAAGCGCCTCCCTCGCCGATCTTCTGCCGCTGATCCGCAGCGGCCAGCCCCTGCTGGTGGTGGTGGATGAACACGGCGGCACCGAGGGGCTGGTCACCGTGGCCGACCTCACCGGCGAGATCGTCGGCGAGGACGAGAACCCCCTGGAAACGGCCCAGGACCTGCTGCCCCTCGTCGACGGCACCTGGTCGGCGGCGGGGGACCTGGAGATCGTCGAGCTCAACCGCCAGCTGGGCCTGCAGCTGCCTGAGGCGGACGGCCACCACACCCTGGCCGGCTTCGTGCTGGAACGCCTGCAGCACATCCCCTCCCCCGGGGAAGGGCTCCGCTGGCAGGGCGTCCGCATCGACGTTCTCACCATGGACGGCCCCCGCATCGAGCGGGTTCAGATCACCCTCGCCAGCACGGACGGAACCTGATCATCGATAATGCGCCCACCTGCTCCGCCCCTGCCATGAACCCAGTGCGCGTGGGTGTCATCGGCATCGGCAACATGGGCTGGCACCACGCCCGGGTGCTGAGCCTGCTCCGCGACGCCGAACTGGTGGGGGTCGCCGACCCTGACGAGGCCCGCGGCCGGCTGGCGGTGGAGCAGTTCGACTGCCGCTGGTTCCCCGCCTACGAGGACCTGCTCGGCGAGGTGGAGGCCGTCTGCATCGCCGTCCCCACCCTGCTGCACCACCGGGTCGGCATGGCCTGCCTGCAGGCGGGGGTGCACGTGCTGATCGAGAAGCCGATCGCGGCCACCCAGGAGGAGGCGGCCGACCTGATCGGTGCGGCCGAGGCGGCCGGACGCCTGCTGCAGGTGGGCCACATCGAGCGGTTCAACCCCGCCTTCCGGGAGCTGCTGCGGGTGGTGGCCAACGAGGAGGTGGTGGTGCTCGAGGCACGGCGCCACAGCCCCAACGCCGACCGGGCCAACGATGTGTCGGTGGTGCTCGATCTGATGATCCACGACATCGATCTGGTGCTCGAACTGGCCGCCTCCCCGGTGGTGCGGCTGGCGGCGGCCGGCGGCCGCAGCTCCGATGGCCCGATCGACTACGTCAACGCCACCCTGGGCTTCGCCAACGGCGTGGTGGCCAGCCTCACGGCCAGCAAGATGGCCCACCGCAAGATCCGCAGCCTCAGCGCCCACTGCCGCAGCAGCCTGATGGAGACGGATTTCCTCAACCGCAATCTGCGCATCCACCGGCGCTCCCACGAATCGGTCAGCGCCGACCACGGTGAGCTGCTCTACCGCAACGACGGTTTCATCGAGGAGGTGAGCACCACCTCGATCGAACCCCTCTACGCCGAGCTCGAGCACTTCCTCCAGTGCGTGCGCGGCCGGGAAACCCCGGCCGTGGATGGCCTCCAGGCCTCCCGGGCCCTGCAGTTGGCCGACCTGATCGAGCAGTGCGTCGAGCAGCCCAACCTCTGCATGGCCCTGGAGGCCCCGATCTAGACACCCGCCGCCGGGATCATCGCGGCAGGGGGCGCGTCCCGGTCGGCGAGCTCCTGCAGGGCCAGCAGCTGCCAGCGGCGGCAGTCGGCGGGGGAGGAGCGGTAGAAGAGATCCCAGGCCTCCGCCTTGTGGGGGCCGTAGGCATCGCTGGGCACCTCGGGATGGCGCTGCTGCCAGCCCACCCGCACGGCGTGGCCGATCACCACGTCCAGGGCCAGGTCATCGTCGAACTGGACCTGGGGGTTGGCGGCCACGAAGGCCATCAGGGTGAGCAGGGTCTCGATGCAGAGCCGGCGGTACTCCGGCGCCTCGATCTTGCTCAGCAGGTGCTCCACCAGGATCGCGAAGTTCTTCTCCCCCGGCGTCTTCTCGCGCAGCAGCGGGGCGCTCTCCAGCCGGTTGCGCCGCTCCAGCTTGTCGCCGATCACCAGGCCCCGGCAGTGGTGCAGCAGGTCCCAGATGCCCGGATAGAAGTCCTTCGGCACCCGCTGCAGTGCCCCGAGCCGCATGCGGTGCTGCAGCCAGCTGCCGTCCTTGGGCAGTTCCGCCAGGGGGTCGGGCACCTCCCAGCGCACCCGCCCGCGCAGGTGGAGTTGCTCCTTGCGCTGCAGGGAGGCCCGGGCGTGCTCCACGTCCGCCAGCACGGCCCGCAGCCGGCGGCGGATGGCATGGGGCGGCAGGCCGCAGAGGGCCTCGAAGGCCTCGCTGGGGCTGAGGTTGGCCTCCGCCGCCAGCTCACCGGTGAGCAGCAGCAGGAACTGCCCCAGCTGCAGGGTGAGGCTGCCGCTGAGCAGATCCACGTCGGAGCGGGCCAGGGCGTCGATGGCCAGCAGCAGCTCCTGCTGCAGCATCCATTCCCGGCCGTCCTCGCCGCTGAAGCGGCGCACCATCGCCGCGATCGCCAGGCTGCCCTCCGGATGGCTGAGCAGCGAATCGCGCGTGTAGTTGCGGCCCACCACCACCTGCTTCTGGCGCAGCAGGAGGTCGGTGAGGGCATCCTCCAGCTGGGGGTGCACCAGACCCATGGCCCCGGCGGCCCGGCGCACCACGCTCCAGTCGGCGTCGGCCAGGCCGCGGCGGTAGACCTCCTCCAGCAGCACCATCAGCCGCACCCCCGGGCCGCTGCGGGGGCCCTGCAGGCGGGCATTGGGGCCGAGCCGCCGGCTCAGCAGTTCCAGCACCTCGGCCTGCTCCTCGAGGGAGCGGCTGGCCCAGAGCCTGTCCACCAGATGGGCCAGCGGCACGTCCTCCAGCTCCTGCTCCTGGCGGGCGGTGAGCGGCTGGTGGCTGGAACTGGGCGGCAGCAGGGTGTGGCCGTCCGGCACCAGATCGCAGGCCGCCAGCGCCTGGGGCGGCAGGTCGATCAGGCTGGCGAGCGGCACCAGCTCCTCCAGCGACACCAGGCGCACCGGCACCGAGCCCAGCTGGCCCTGCTGCAGATCGCGGCCCAGTTCCAGGAAGGCGTCGGGGTCCCGGCGGAAGGGGCCGGCGGCCACCGGCACGAGCAGCAGCGGGGCGCCGGAGCCCCGCCAGTGGCGCTGCAGCACCCGCACCTCGGTGGCCACCGTGTCCACCAGCACCTGGGCATCGTCGGCCAGGTAGAAGGTGTCCTCCTCCAGCACCGCCGGCAGGAAGCCGATCAGCTCGCCGTCGTGGCGGTAGAGCCGGGCGGTGGCCTGGGTCTCCATGCGCACCGGCGGGTGGCCCGAGAGCCCCAGGCGGCCGTTGGCGCCCACCGTGGCCAGGCGCCGGGCCAGCTCCCGCGAGCTGGCCACCCGCAGAGGGGACGACCCGCTCCCCGGCCGCCGCACCGGCAGGCCGGCCTCCGCCAGGGCCGCGGCGATGGTGTCGTCGGCCGGAGCCAGGGCCACCAGCACCTCCTCGGCCCCTGGGGGGCAGGGATGGCGGCGCCCGCAGGGATCGAGATCCTCGGCGGTGATCAGGCCGTGGAGCAGTAGATCCGCCAGCCAGGTGAGGCTCTGGGTCCAGAGCAGGGGCACGTTCTCGTTGGGGACCCGGGTCTGGCTGCCGGGCTGGCGCTGCTCGGCCTCGATCAGCCGCTCCGGCACCAGGTAGAGCTCCGGAAGCAGCGCCTCCCCGTCGACCGTCACGCTCAGCTCCTCCAGCTGCTGCCGCCAGAGGCGGGCTTCCTGCCAGCGGCCCTCGCAGCAGGCGGTGATCAGCTCGTAGGCCAGGAACAGGGGCCACTCGCATTCGATGTGCTCGAACTGGGCCAGCTCCTCCCGTTCGTAGTGGAGCCGGGTCACGTCCTCGATCACGGTCTGGTGGCCGTCGCGACGGAAGCGCTTGTAGCCGTAGGACCCGGCCAGCTCGCTGCGGATCTTCTCCCGGGTGCGCTCCACCAGCGCCGGATCCTCCACGGCCCAGGCGGGGTAGCCGATCACCGACAGGCAGGCGCTGTCGGCCTCCTTGCTGGCCGACTCCCTCGGCAGCAGGCCGCGCAGGGCACGCCGCAGCCGGACGATGGCGTCATGGGGGATGGTCAGGCAGCTGCTGCCGTCGCCAAGGGGGCCGTAGAGATCCAGACCCACCAGGGTCTCGAGGGCGGCCTTCACCATGCCGATCGAGCTGGCGTTGCGCTCCGGCTGGCCGTGGTTGCCTTTGTCGCCCCGTTCCCAGATGCCGTAGTCGGCCACCCGGTAGGCCCGGGCCACGTAGTAGACGAGGTTCTGGAGGAAGTCGAGCTCGTGGCTGGTCTGCACGATCACCAGGCCCGAGCGGGTGAGCTGGGCGAGCTGCAGCAGGAACAGGGCTGTGGCGTCGAGCTGCAGATGGCCCCAGCCGTCGTCGGCCACCACCGGATCCCCCGTGGCGGTGTCGAACTTGGCGTGGATGGCGTCGAGGCGCTCGAGGCTGGTCTTGAAGCGCTCCACCTTCGCCGACTGGCGCATCATCGAGCGCATCAGGCCCCGCATCAGCTGCAGCACCCGCTGCTCCAGTTCGAAGCTGCGGCGGCAGGGTCCCTGCAGCCGCCGGTGGGCCAGGGCCAGCCCCCAGACGCACTGGATGGAGTAGACGCAGTCCCGCACCCAGGCGTCGCCGTAGTTGCCGTGGACGGTGCTGGCGGTGCTGGCGGGCAGCAGACCGGTGATCGGATGCTGGCGCCGCAGGACGACGTGCTCGATGCCGCGGTCGAGCCGTTCGAGGAGCGCTCGGGCCTCCGCCTCGCTGGTGGGAGGGGCGGGGGGATCGATCACGCCCCTGTCGCCATTGCTCGCCGTGCTCATCATGGTCGCGTCAGGACAGGGCGTGCCGGTGGCGGCGGCCGTGGAACCAGGCCATAGATTCTCCCCGCCGTCGTTCCTTCCCATGGCAGCCCTCGCGACCACGCCGGTCCGTGCCCGCGTCCTGGGCATCCCTGTGAATGTAAGCAACGACGTCTTCCGGGACGCCGTGGCCCTGCATGCGGCCGGCGGCGGCCAGATCGTCACCCTCAATGCGGAGATGACCATGGCGGCCCGGGCGGATCCCGCCCTGGCGGCGGCGATCGAGGCGGCCCGGATGGTCATCCCTGATGGGGCCGGCGTGGTCTGGGCCCTGGGTCGCCAGTCGCACCGGGTGCGCCGTGCCCCGGGCATTGAGCTGGCCCGCCGCCTGCTCGACCATGCGGCCGCCAGCGGCTGGCGGGTGGCCCTGGTGGGGGCGAGTCCGGCGGTGATGGATCAGCTGCGCGACCGCCTGCTCCACGACCTCCCCGGAATGAAGCTCGTCTTCAGCGTCCACGGCTACCAGAGCGCGGATGCCTGGCCCGGGCTTGAGCGCCAGCTGCTGCAGTGCCGCCCCGATCTGGTGCTGGTGGCCCTGGGGGTGCCGCGCCAGGAGACCTGGATCCAGGAGCTGCCGGGACCCCGCAGCGGACTCTGGATGGGGGTGGGCGGCAGCTTCGACATCTGGGCCGGCACCAAGAAGCGGGCCCCCGCCTGGATGGGGGCCCTGCACATCGAATGGCTCTACCGGCTGATCAAGGAGCCCAGCCGCTGGCGGCGCATGCTCTCGCTGCCGGCCTTCGCCTGGGCTGTGCTGCGCGAACGCCGTTGAGCGGCAGCGCGCCGTGAACGCCGCTGAAAGGCTGTGCGCCGCGAACGGGCGCTGATCAGCGGAAACCGACCGAGGCCTGCCAGACGAAGGCCAGCAGCAGGAAGAACAGGGGAATGATCGGCAGGATGTCCACCAGGGGGCCGAAGGCCTGGTACGCCTCGGGCAGCTGGGCGAGGGTGTGGGGCGCGTAGCTGGCCAGCAGGGAGAGAGCCATGCCTGGGGGAGAACCATTGCAATGGCCGGAACCTACCACGTGTGGGCGGCGGGGGAGTCGGGCTCCCAGGGAGCGAAATCCTCTGAAAAGCATCCCTCGCCGATGGCCTGGGCCATGGCGGTCGTGAAGCGCAGCAGGGTGGTGAGGTTGTGCAGGCTCAGCAGGGTGCGGCCCAGCAGTTCGTCGCTGCGGAACAGGTGGTGCAGGTAGCTGCGGCTGTGGTGACGGCAGGCGAGGCAGTCGCAGCCGGGGTCGAGGGGGCCGTGGTCGTGGCGGAAGCGGGCATTGCGCAGGTTCCAGCGCTCGCCCCCCACCAGGGCGGTGCCGTGCCGGCCCAGCCGGGTGGGCAGCACGCAGTCGAACAGGTCGAAGCCGTTGGCGACCGCGATTGCCATCTCCCGCAGGCTGCCCACCCCCATCAGATAGTGGGGCCGCTGCTCCGGCAGCAGGGGGCCGACCTGCCGCACCACCCGGTGCATCTCCTCGGCGGGCTCGCCCACGCTCACCCCCCCCACGGCGATGCCGGGCAGGTCCATCGCGGCCACCGCCCGCGCCGAGGCCTCGCGCAGATGGGGGAAGCAGCCCCCCTGCACGATCCCGAACAGGGCCTGGTCGCCGCCGCCGTGGCAGGCGACGCAGCGCTCCAGCCAGCGGTGGGTGCGCCGGCAGGCCTCGGCCACCGCCGCTTCGCTGGCGGGATAGGGCGGACACTGGTCGAAGGCCATGGCCACGTCGGCCCCCAGGGCCCGCTGAATGGCCATGGAGCGCTCGGGGGTCAGGTCGATCCGCGAGCCGTCCCGGGGGGAGCGGAACACCACCCCGTCGTCGTCGATCCGGTTGATGGCGTCCAGGCTGAACACCTGGAAGCCGCCCGAGTCGGTCAGCAGGGGGCCGTCCCAGCCCATGAAGCGGTGCAGCCCACCGGCCTCCGCCACCACCGGCTCCCCCGGCTGCAGATGCAGATGGAAGGTGTTGGCCAGCACCATCTGGGCGCCGGTCTCCCGCAGCTGGGGCGTGCTGACGCCCTTGACGGTGGCGGCGGTGCCCACCGGCATGAACCGGGGCGTGTGGACGGGGCCGTGGGGGGTGGTGAAGCAGCCGCAGCGGGCCCGGGTCCGCGGGCAGCGGGCGGTGATCGTGAAGTCGAAGGCGATGACGCCGCAGCGGCTCAGCGCTGACGCTAGACGCCGCTGCTGCGACGCTACCCGGGGTTCCCACCTCCATCTGCACCGCCACCTCCACCGCCCTGCCCATGCCCCGCCTGAGCGCTCCACCGTGGCTGCGGGATCTCGCCGGGGCCTGGATCTTCTATTCCGTGCTGCCGGCCTGGCCGGCGCCGGCGCCCCGGTTCGAGCGGATCGCCCGCTTCGCCCCCTGGATCGGTGCCGTTCTCGGCGTGCTGCAGGGGCTGCTCTGGTGGGCCCTGGAGGGGCGGGTGCCGCTGGTGGCCCAGGTGGCGCTGGTGCTGGCGCTCGGCCTGTGGCTGAGCGGCGGCCTGCACATGGACGGCGTGATGGACAGCGCCGATGGCCTGGCGGCGGGGGACCGCTGCCTGGAGGCGATGGCCGACAGCCGGGTGGGGGCGAGCGGCGTGCAGGCCCTGGTGCTGGTGCTGCTGCTGCGGGCCGGGGCCCTGGCGATGCTGGGGCCGGCGGCGCCGGTGGCGCTGGTGTGGGCTGCGGTCGGCGGGCGGGTGGCGCCCCTGCCCGCCATGGCCTGGTTCCCCTACCTGCGGCCCGGCGGCAGCGCCGCCTTCCATCGCGCCCACGGGGTCGGCCTGGCGGCGGAGCTCCAGCCCGCCCTGCTGCTGTTGCCGCCCCTGCTGCTGCTGCCCTGGCCGGGCCTGACCACCTGGCCCGTGCCCGTCGGAGCGCTGGCCCTGCTGCCGGCCCTGCTGGTTCCAGTGGTCCTGGGCCGCCGCCTCGGCGGCCACAGCGGCGACAGCTACGGCGCCTGCGTGGAGTGGACCGAATCTCTGGGCCTGCTGCTCATCGCCGCGGTGCTGACGGTCTGGGCAGGCTGAGCCGGAAGGCGTTGCCCTGCTCCGGGAGCGCCTCGGCCACGGTCCGGGGCGGCACCACGAGCGCCAGCTCGCCGCCCAGGCTGCGGGCCAGATCGCGGCCAAGGGCCAGGCCCAGGCCGGTGCCGGGCAGGTCCTGGCCCCGGGTTCCCCGCACCCCCCGCCCGAAGATCGCTTCCCGCTCGGGGGCGGCGATGGCCGGCCCGCCGTCCCAGACCGTGAGGTGGAGCCCGCCGTCGTCGGTGGCCCAGTGCAGGCCCACGGCGGCACCCGGGGCGCTGTAGCGGAAGGCGTTCTCCAGCAGGTTGGCCAGGATCTCCGCCACCGATCCGCTGTCGCCGCTCCAGTCCGGCAGGGTCCGGGGGCCGTGCCACTCCCGCCCCTGCAGGGTCGCGGTGGCGGCGGCCCGCTGCAGCAGCGGTTCGAGCAGCCCGGCCAGGGGCTGGCCCTCGGGTCCGCTCAGCAGGGGCGGCAGCAGCAGGGGCTGGGGGGAGGGGGGGGCGGCGAGGCGTCCCTCCGGGTGGACCAGCGCGCTGATGGCCTCCACATAGCGGTTGATCTGGCGCTCCTCGGCCAGCAGGCCCTGCACCAGGGAGCGGTCGCTGTGGTCAGGGCCGAGGCGCCGCAGCAGCAGCTGCCCGAAGGTGCGCAGGGCCGCGAGCGGGTTGCGCAGCTGGTGCAGCAGCAGTCCCAGCTGCTCCTCACGCTCCGAGAGCCGCTGCCGCAGCTCCCCGCCCTCCAGATCCAGCCGCAGGGCTTCGGTGAGGGCCAGGGCCACGGCCTGGAGCCGCTGGGCGAGGGGCTTCGGCCAGGGGTTGCGGGTGGCCTCCACCTGCAGGGCACCGAGCAGGCGCTGGCCGTCCCGCAGGGGCAGCCAGCGCCGCTGCTCCGCCGGCACCCGCAGCCGGCTGACGCTGTCCACCGCCGGCAGGGCCCGCTCGTCCGGGGGCCAGTGGCCGACCGGCAACAGGCTGGGCTGGCCCGTTTCCCCCTGATGGGTGACGTAGACCACCAGGGACCGGACCTCCGGGCAGTCGACAAACTGGCCCAGCTGGAACCCCACCAAGGCCAGAAACCGTTGCGAGACAGGCATCACCAGCCGCGGACCGGATCCGTCCGGGAAATTTTCAGGAGAGGCGTGTCGAAACGCAAAAAAAGTTTTAAGATCTTGGTAACGACCACTACTTCGCAGTCCTCGGACGGGCGGAAAGTTGCAGTCGTAACGGCCAGCGTTGCGCTTTGCTCGCATCCAAGGCTACAGCAGAGGCAGCTGCGCACCGCCTCTGTACCGGCCATGACCTCCTCCGGGAGCCGGCCGGCGTTACCGACGGTGATTCTCTCCGACCAGCCCCAGGTCGACAGTCGTATGGACGTGGACCCGCCACCTCTGGGTGGTCGGTCCTCCCTGCCGTTCGTCGCCGGCTCCGGCCGCTATCGCACGTCTGCAGCCCCCCCCCCCCCCCCCAACTCCACCTTTCGGTCTCCCTTCACCGGGATCCATGCCATGTCCAAGAAGCGCAAGCGGATCAGTCGCCGTCGTCTCGCAGGCCAGCGGGTCCTCGCCCATGTCCCGACCTTCAACCTCGAAACCGGCTCCCACAAACCGGTGACGGCTGCGCGCCGCTACATCGCCGAAACGGAGCTGACGGCTCCGGCGATCCTCAACGTGCGCCGCAACGAGCACACCACCGACCGCTTCTTCTGGGGGGAGAAGGGCCTGTTCAGCGCCCAGTACGCCGAAGAGAACCACTTCCTGTTCCCGTCCCTGCGCCTGATCGTCGACAGCATCGGCGAAGAGGTGCTCTTCGAGGGCCTCGAAGCCCTCGCCTCCGACGACTGGGAGGAGATGGAGGAGTACGAGTACGCCTTCGTCTGATTCCCGCCCTGCGGTTCCTGGTCAGCGTCCTTCCCAGCCCCTGACCAGGAACTCCCGCACCGGGGCGATCAGCTCGGGATCGATGCTGTGGCCGCCCGGGAAGGCGATCCGCCGCACCGACCCACCGGCCTCCGCGAGCGATCGTTCCAGCGCCGCACTGGCCGCAAAAGGCACCACCGGATCCTGCTCGCCATGGGTGAGCAGGATTTCCGTGCGTGGCGTCCGGGGCTGCCAGTCGGGATGGGGGTAGCCGCTGCAGGCGACCAGCCCCGCCAGCGGCAGGGACTCGGTGGCATCCGGGCCGCAGCCCGTGGCCACATCGATGGCCATGGCCGCCCCCTGGGAGAAGCCCAGCAGGCAGGTGTGCTCGAGCGGCACCGAGGCGCCCAGGGCCAGCAGCCGGCGCCGCAGCGCCCGGCGGGCTTCGGGCAGCTGGGGCCACTCGGGCTGCTGCAGGTCGTACCACTGGCGGCCCATGCCGGCCGGATGGGGCAGGGGCGCCCGCAGGGCGACCACGCTCAGACCGATGGCGGCGGGATCGGCGTCCAGGAGCACCGCCCCCAGATCGAGCAGGTCATCGGCGTCGGCGCCCCAGCCGTGCAGCAGCACCAGCCGGCTGTCGGCCTGGCGCGGGCCGGCGAACAGGGCAGTGGCGTCGTCTTCGCTCGGCTGCACTTCGGCGAGGGGATCCGTGGGCACGGTGACGTTCGGCTGTTGCTGCGTAGGTTGGCTCCTCCCCTGCCCTTTCCGCCGTCATGGCTGCCACGGCCCTCCTGAGTGTGTCCGACAAGCGGGGCCTGGTGCCGCTGGCGGAGGGGCTGCTGGCTCAGGGCTACGCGCTGCTCTCCAGCGGCGGCACCGCTGCTGCCCTGGCCGCCGCCGGCCTGCCGGTGACGAAGGTGGCGGAGCACACCGGCGCTCCGGAGATCCTCGGCGGCCGGGTCAAGACCCTCCATCCCCGCATCCACGGCGGCATCCTGGCCCGCCGGGACGACCCCGCCCACCGCGCCGACCTGGAGGCCCAGGGGATCACCAGCATCGATGTGGTGGTGGTCAACCTCTATCCCTTCCGCGCCACCGTGGCCGACCCCGCCGTGAGCTGGGAGACGGCCATCGAGACCATCGACATCGGCGGCCCGGCCATGGTGCGCGCTGCCGCCAAGAACCACGCCGACGTGGCGGTGCTCACCGATCCCGACCAGTACCCGGGCTTCCTGGAGGCCCTGGCGGCCGGCCAGGTCGACGGGAGCCTGCGGCGCCGGCTCGCCCTGGCGGCCTTCGCCCACACCGCCGCCTACGACGCCGCCATCGCCGCCTGGATCGACGGCCGGCTCGCCGATGAACCGGGGCAGCCCCTGCGGCTGGAGCTGCCCCTGCGGCAGGTGCTCCGCTACGGCGAGAACCCCCACCAGGGCGCCCGCTGGTTCGGCGAGGCGGGCGTGGGCTGGGGGGCCGCCCGCCAGCTCCAGGGCAAGGAACTCAGCTACAACAACCTGATCGACCTGGAGGCGGCCCTCACCACGGTGGCGGCCTTCGGCTACGGCCCCGGCGCCGAGCCGGCGGCGGTGGTGATCAAGCACACCAACCCCTGCGGCGTCGCCATCGGCGCCGACACCGCCGAGGCCCTGCTGCGGGCCCTCGATGCCGACCGGGTCTCCGCTTTCGGGGGCATCGTCGCCCTCAACGGCGCGGTGGACCTGGCGGCCGCCGAGCACCTGGCGGGGCTGTTCCTGGAATGCGTCGTGGCGCCGTCCTTCTCCGAAGAGGCCCGCCAGCGGCTGGCGGCGAAGGCCAACCTGCGCCTGCTGGAGCTCGACCCCGGGGCCGTGGCGGGGGCCGCCGGAGCCCTGCAGCTGCGCAGCGTGCTGGGGGGGGTGCTGGCCCAGCAGGCGGACGACGGCCCCGCCGATCCCGACACCTGGCAGGTGGTGAGCGAGCGCCAGCCCAGCGCGGAGGAATGGCGGGATCTGCGTTTCGCCTGGCAGGTGGTGCGCCATGTGCGCTCCAACGCCATCCTGGTGGCCCGCGATGGCCGCACCCTCGGGGTCGGGGCGGGCCAGATGAACCGGGTGGGCTCGGCCCGCCTGGCCCTTGAGGCGGCCGGTGATGCCGCCCGGGGGGCCGTGCTGGCCAGCGACGGCTTCTTCCCCTTCGATGACACGGTGCGGCTGGCGGCGCAGCACGGCATCCGGGCGGTGATCCAGCCCGGCGGCAGCAAGCGCGACCCGGATTCGATCGCCGCCTGCAACGCCAACGACATGGTGATGGTGATCACCGGCCGTCGTCACTTTCTGCACTGAGGGCACGGAGAAGTTGTAACTTCGATGCACTCGCAGCCGGCCCTGGCCCGGTGGAGTTCCAACGCGTCATGTTCGCCGCCCTTCCCGCTTCGATCGCCTTCGCCCTCAACTTCGCCCACCCCTTGCTGATGTGGGTGCTGCTGGGCCTGGCGGGCTACGCCATGGTCCTCGGGATCAAGGCCAAGAAGACCCGCACGGCCAGCGCCGAGGACCGCAAGGAGCTGATCAAGGGGCAGTTCGCCAAACGCCATTTCCAGTTCGGCAGCATCGTTCTGGCGCTGATGGTGCTGGGCTGCGTCGGCGGCATGGCCGTCACCTACATCAACAACGGCAAGTTGTTCGTCAGCCCGCACCTGCTGGTGGGTCTCGGCATGCTCTCCCTGATCGCCCTGGCGGCCTCCCTCTCCCCCCTGATGCAGGCCGGCAACCTCATCGCCCGCAAGGTGCACGTGGGCCTCAACATGACCCTGATGACCCTGTTCCTGTGGCAGGCCGTCAGCGGCATGCAGATCGTCAACAAGATCCTCACCGCCCCTGCCCCCTGAGCAGCGCCCCTTCGGGGCGAGCGCTCAGAACTGGGCCCGGCGTCGGGGCGGGCAGGGGATGCCGTGGCTGGCGTGGAAATCCTCCTGCACCTTCCAGGTGAGCCGGCGGGAGATCTGCCGCACGATCTGACGCAGCAGGAGGTCGCCGCTGCTCTGGACCAGGTGCTCCGGAAGCAGGGAGAGCATGCCCGGCAGGCGCAGCCACACGGCCAGGTCGAGCTGCCAGCGAACCAGGGTGTGGAGCATCACCCCATCCACCTCCTCGCTGGACACCTCGGAGCCGCCGGCCTCGTCGAGGCACAGGGAGGCCGCGAATTCGACGTCGTAGAGCCCCCGCAGGGCCGCGTCTGAGTGGGGCAGGGGCACCGTGACGATGCGGTAGACCCCGGCGGCCTGGGGCAGCAGCTCCAGGCCGATGGTGGGCTCCACCTCGAAGCCGAAATTGCCGAAGCGGCCGAGGGTCAGCACATACCCCTGGCTGCCGATGGGCTCCACCGCCATCGGGGCGGCGCAGCGGCGGAACCAGCCCTCGTGGCGGTCGAGGTAGGCGCCCACCACGGCGGCCGGCGCCCGCATCTCCATCAGATCGGCGAAGGCGCTGGCGTAGCGGCGGATGGCAGGGTCCGCCCTGTCGCGCAGGGGCTCGCTCGCGGTGGTCCCGGTGTCGTCGGGATCCTGGTGCAGGGAGGAGCCTGCCGCCATCGTGGTCTGGGGCGTGCGGTGGGTCAGAGGGGAACGGCCAGAAAGGACGGGGGTTCTGATCTCCCGGGCGGCCCTGGGGGGAGGAAAACCTTTCGTGAATGTAAAGCCACCTGGTGGCGGTTCACTCCTCGCTGAGGCCCACCAGGCGCTCGATCACGTCCTCCACGACCCGGTCGGGGGTGGAGGCGCCGGAGGTGATGCCCACCCGCACCGGCCCCTCCGGCAGGAAGGGCTCCAGGGTCTCCAGCTCGCCCCCCAGCGGCTTGTGCTCGATGCGGTTGCCCGGTCCGATCCGCTCGGGGGTGTCGATGTGGAAGGAGCGGATGCCGCGGCTGACGGCGATCTCCTGCAGGTGGGTGGTGTTGGAGGAGTTGTAGCCGCCGATGACCACCATCAGGTCGAGGGGCTCGTCCACCAGGGCGAACATGGCGTCCTGGCGCTCCTGGGTGGCGTCGCAGATGGTGTTGAAGGCGAGGAAGTGCTCGTCGAGCTCGGCGGGGCCGAAGCGCTGCATCATGGTGCGCTCGAACAGGCGGCCGATCTCTTCGGTCTCGCTCTTGAGCATGGTGGTCTGGTTGGCGACGCCCACCCGCACCAGGTCCCGGTCGGGATCGAAGCCGGGGGAGCAGGCATTGGCGAAATGGGTCATGAAGGCCTCGCGGTCGGTGGCCCCCTGGCCCCGCTCGAGGATGAAGTCGCTCACCATGCGGGCCTCGGCCAGGTCGAGCACCACCAGGTAGGTGCCGGCGAAGGAGCTGGTGGCCAGGGTCTCCTCGTGCTTCACCTTGCCGTGGATGATCGAGGTGAAGGCGTGCTTCTTGTGCTTCTCGACGGTGTTCCAAACCTTCGAGACCCAGGGGCAGGTGGTGTCGACGATGTGGCAGCCTCGTTCGTTGAGCAGCTGCATCTCCTGCACCGTGGCGCCGAAGGCCGGCAGGATCACCACGTCCCCGGTGCCCACCTCGGAGAAGTCCTTGACGTCGTCGTCGACCGGGATGAAGCGGACGTCCATCTGGCGCAGATGGGCGTTGACCGAGGGGTTGTGGATGATCTCGTTGGTGATCCAGATCCGCTCGCTGGGGTAGTGGCGGCGGGTTTCGTAGGCCATCGCCACCGCCCGCTCCACGCCCCAGCAGAAGCCGAAGGCCTCCGCCAGGCGGATCTTGAGCCGCCCGCGCTGCAGGACGTGGCCGTTCTCCCGCAGGCTGGCGATCAGGTTGCTCTGGTAGGCCTGCTCGAGGCTGCCCGCGACCTCGTCGCCCAGGCCGAAGCCGCGGCGGTTGTAGCGATCCGAGTGGTGGAGGGAGCGCTTGAAGGCACGGGTGTCCACAGGCAGGTACCGGGTTATGCCGACTCTATGGGGGTCGGCGGTGGGACGGGCGAAAAAAAACCGCGGCCGGAGCCGCGGTCGGGCCAGGGAACGGACTCCAGGGGGTCAGTTGGTGGAGGCCACGAAGTCGGGATAGGCCTCCATGCCGTGCTCGCCGATGTCGAGACCCTGGACCTCCTCGTGCTCCTCGACGCGGATGCCGCCGGAGACGGCACTGAGGATGCTCCAGACGATCCACGAGGTGACGATCGTGAAGATGGAGAAGACGAAGGATCCCAGGATCTGGATGCCGAGCTGGCTGAAGCCACCGCCCATGAGCAGACCCTTGTCGGCGTTGAACAGGCCCACCGCCAGGGTGCCCCAGATGCCGCCGATGCCGTGGACGGAGAAGGCGCCCACGGGGTCGTCGATGCCGATGGAGTCGATGAAGCTGACGACGTAGACGACGATGGCGCCGCCGATGAAGCCCACGACCCAGGAGGCCCACATCGGGAAGCCGTCGCAGCCGGCGGTGACGCCCACCAGGCCGGCCAGGATGCCGTTGATGGTCATCGTGAGGTCGGGCTTGCCGGAGTGGATCTGGGAGAACAGGGTGCCGGCGATGCCGCCGCCGGCGGCGCCGAGGGTGGTGGTGACGGCGATGTAGGGAACCAGTTCATTCATCGCCAGGACGGAACCGGGGTTGAAGCCGTACCAGCCGAGCCAGAGGATCAGGCAGCCGAGGGTGGCGATGGCCAGGTTGTGGCCGGGGATGGCCTGAGGCTTGCCGTCGATGTACTTGCCGATGCGGGGGCCGAGGATCATGGCTCCCACAAGACCGGCCCAGCCGCCGACGGTGTGGACCACGGTGGATCCGGCGAAGTCGATGAAGCCGAGTTTGTTCAGCCAGCCTTCACCCACGTTCCACTGCCAGGAGCCGGCGATCGGGTAGATGATGCCGACCAGGACCAGGGAGAAGATGACGAACTCGTTGAACTTGATCCGCTCGGCCACCAGGCCGGAGACGATCGTGGCGGCGGTGCCGGCGAAGGCCACCTGGAAGAGGAAGTCGACGCTGGGGACGAGTTTGCCTTCGGTCACCATCTCAGGGGTGACGGTGGGGTCAAAGAAGAAGCCGCCGAACTTGAAGAAGCCGGGGATCACCCAGTCGGCGTTGTACATGATCTTGTAGCCGATGAACCAGTAGGCTGTGGCCGCCAGGGCGAAGACGATCAGGTTCTTGGCCAGGATGTTGACGGCGTTCTTCTGGCGGCAGAGACCGGCTTCCACCATGGCGAAGCCGGCGTTCATGAAGATCACCAGGAAGGCCGCGATCGACAACCAGAGGTTGTTGATCAGGAAGGCGGGGGTGAGCTCGGGCAGTTCGGCCGCGTGGGCCGAGAGGTTGAACAGGCCCAGGATGAACAGGGCCAGAGGCACACAGGCCAACCAGGTCAGGCCCGTGCGGGAAGAGAGACCACGAACCTTGCGCATTAACAGCCCCGGGGCCTCGAGCAGGCTGGCTTCGCTGAGGCTTCTCGGCGGTCGAACCTTGTGCGGGTGACTTGAATCGATCATGGATCGTGGTTGAAGAGAACGTTCGTCTTCTGACGCCGGGGTAGGCATCAACAAGCTCCGACTATCCATGACGGACATCCGTTCCAATGTCTGATTCGCTACCAAACGAGTCCGAGGTCGGCGCGCAGGCCAGGTGAGCGGCGGGGGCCCCGGTCCTGAAGAGATGCAAAGAGTTTTCAGAAGTGTTCATCATGAACAGTGCAGAGGCGCTAGACATGCATTTGGGAAGCCTTCCGGCCTCTCCATCTCCGCCTTTTCGCCATGGCCCGTTCCGCCCTCTGCTATCGCGGTCTCCCCTACGACCACTCCCACGACGCGTCCCCCTCCCCCGCCCCGATCGACCACGTCTACCGCGGTCATCACTACGACGCGCCGCTGCGGCACGAGCCGTCCCCGGTGGATGGGGCCCTCGACCTCGTCTACCGCGGCACCCACTACCACCATCACCAGGCCTGAGCGGCCACGCCCAGCCACGTCACTGACGCCGCATCGAAGCTGTAGCGGCAGGGGAGCACTTCCACCCCGGCCGCCGCAGCGGCCCTGAACAGTTCCCCGTAGCGGGGGTCGGCGCTGTCCCCCGGCGCGAAGCGCGTCACGTCGCCGCGGCTCAGGCAGGGCACCAGCACCGCCCGGGCCCCGGGCACCAGAGCCGTGAGCTCCACCAGGTGCTTCTGGCCCCGTTCGGTCACCGTGTCGGGGAACAGGGCCAGATCGCCGTCGCTCCAGGTCGTGTTCTTCACCTCCACGTAGATCGGCCGGGCATCGGCGGCGCCGTCCGCCGGTGTCAGCAGCAGGTCGATCCGGCTGCGGCGCCCTTCGCCGTAGGGGACCTCGGCGCGGACGCTGCCGATGGGGCCCAGCCAGGGCTCCAGGCAACCCGCCTCGATCGTGGCCCGCACCACCCGGTTGGGCAGCGCCGTGTTGACCCCCACCCAGACCGGGCCGCCGCCATGGCCGTCGACCTGCGCCTGCTCCCAGGTCCAGGCCAGCTTGCGGCTGGGTGAGGGGTCGTGGCGCAGGCGCACCCGTCCGCCGGGCACCAGCACCCCGGTCATCGGCCCGGTGTTGGGGCAGTGGGCCGTCACCGTCCGGCCGTCGTCCAGCTGCACGTCGGCCAGGAAGCGCTTGTAGCGCTTCAGCAGCACCCCTTCCACCAGCGGGCCGGTGGACAGCACGGGCACGGCAACGGTCGCTGGGGCCATGGGTCGGCTGCCCGAAGGGGGAGGGCCATACTGCCGTGCGTTCCGATGGGCAGTGCCCCGCCGCCATGGCCCGATCCCTGCGCCGGATTGCCCTGATCGTGGGGGCGGCCACGGCCCTGAGCAAGGTGGCCGGTCTGCTGCGTCAGCAGGTGATTGCCGCCGCCTTCGGTGTGGGCGCGGCCTACGACGCCTACAACTACGCCTACGTGCTGCCGGGGTTCCTGCTGATCCTGCTCGGCGGCATCAACGGGCCGTTCCACAGCGCCATGGTGAGCGTGCTGGCCCGGCGGCCGCGCCACGAGGGCGCCCACGTGCTGGCCAGCATCAACACCCTGGTGGGGGCGGGGCTGATCGTCGTCACCCTGCTGCTGCTGGTGGCCGCCGATCCGCTCATCGATCTGGTGGGTCCCGGCCTCGACCCGGAGCGCCACGCCCTGGCCGTGCTGCAGCTGCGCTGGATGGCGCCGATGGCCCTGTTCGCCGGCCTGATCGGCCTCGGCTTCGGGGCCCTCAACGCCGCCGACGTGTTCTGGCTGCCCTCGGTGAGTCCCCTGCTCTCCAGCGTCGCCGTCATCGGCGGCATCGGCCTGCTCTGGTGGCAGCTGGGCAGCGGCATCACCCTGCCCGCCACGGCGGTGATCGGCGGCGTGGTGCTGGCCGCCAGCACCACGGTGGGGGCGATCCTGCAGTGGCTGATCCAGCTGCCGGCCCTGGCCAAGGAGGGCCTCAACCGACTGCAGCTGGTCTGGGACTGGCGCGATCCGGGCGTGCGGGAGGTGCTGCAGGTGATGGGGCCGGCCACCCTTTCCTCCGGCATGTTGCAGATCAACGTCTTCGTGTCGCTGTTCTTCGCCTCGGGGATGCCGGCGGCGGCGGCGGGCCTGGGCTACGCCAACCTGCTGGTGCAGACGCCTCTGGGCCTGCTCTCCAACGTCCTGCTGGTGCCGCTGCTGCCCGTCTATGCCCGGCTGACGGCGCCGGAGGACCGGCCCGAGCTGGTCACGCGCATCCGCCAGGGCCTGATGCTTTCCAACGCCACCATGCTGCCCCTCGGGGCGCTGATGGTGGCCCTGGCGGTGCCGATCGTGGCCCTGATCTACCAGCGCGGTGCCTTCGATCGCAGCGCTGCCGACCTGGTGGGCCAGCTGCTGATGGCCTACGGGATCGGCATGCCGGCCTACCTGGGCCGCGACGTGCTGGTGCGCGTCTTCTACGCCCTCGGCGACGGCAACACCCCCTTCCGCTGGTCCCTGGCCGGCATCGGCCTCAACGCGGTGTTCTGCTGGGCCTTCACCGGAGGCCCCACGCCCGGCTGGGGTCTCCAGCTGCCCATGCTCAACGCCGGCGCCGCCGGCCTGGTGCTGGCCACCGTGGCGGTGAACCTGATCACCTGCGCCGGACTGCTGCTGGCCCTGAGCCGCCGGCTGGGGGGCCTGCCCCTGCGGCTCTGGGCGGCCGACAGCGGCAAGCTGCTGCTGGCCGCCGTGGCCGGCGGGGCGGCCTGCTGGTGGCTGTCGCTGGAGGTGGCCTGGCCCCCGGGCCTGGTGGGACTGCTGCTCCAGAACACCCTCTGCGCCGGCCTGGCGGTGGGCCTCTACGGACTGCTGGCGAGCCTCGTCGGCGTGCCCGAGGCGGGCCAGCTGCTGCGGATGGTGCGCCGCCGGGCCTAGGGGAGCCGCACCTGGCGTTCCTCGCGGACCTGCACGGGAATCTCCAGGTGGGAGCGGCCGATCATCTGGGGGCCGTCGATGGAGAAGATGCGCGCCTCGATGCCGAAGTCCCGGAAGGCACTCTCCAGCTCCTGGATCAGGGCCTTCTCCACCTGGGCCTCCGCATCGACCACCTTGCCGATCAGACGCCCGCCGAGCCGGCCGATGCGCTGGCGCACCACGTCACGGGCATTGGTGACTTCGATGACCAGCACGACCAGCCTGCGTGGGGCGTCACCCTATCGGTAGAACGGCCTTCCGGCCGCAGGCGTCAGCAAAAGGGTTGCAGCACGTCTTCCAGATCGCGCAGCTGGCCGGCGGGCACCAGGCGCGCCAGGGGCAGGCGCGTCGCCCCGCCGCCGATCGGCACCTGCACCGCCTCCAGGGCCTGGCGGGCGCAGACCTCGGCGCCCTGGTCGAGCCGGGCGGCGCATTCGATCGCCAGGATCTGGGCCAGGCCCGCATCGCCCAGATAGAGGTGCCAGCCGGCCACCTGTACGTACAGCCGGTCAGCGATCGCCCGGGTCAGTTCCTCGAGATCGGCGGCGGCAAGCGTCATGGCTGGGCTTCGGGGCGTTGCAGCACCACCACGCTGCCATGGACCAGCAGCAGGGCGGCCCATCCGATCGTCAGCCAGCCCAGGTGGGACCAGGGGTGGCGCAGGCCCTGGACGAACCAGAGGCCGCTGTTGACGGCGGCGAACAGGGCGGCATGGAGCGTGAGGTTCACGATCCGCTCGAAGTGCCGATAGGTGGGATCGTCGGGATCGGCGGGGCCGTACCAGCGGATCGGCATGGGGGGAAGACCGCCGCAGGCGGTGGTTGGGCTCTGCTGCGGACCCTATCGGGCCGGGGGCGGTGGGGGCGTTGTTGACGGATCGGCACCCCGTGGGGTGAGAATGACTGGGCAGGCGCTTGTAGCTCAGCGGATTAGAGCATCTGACTACGGATCAGAGGGTCGGGAGTTCGAATCTCTCCAGGCGCGTTCCTTCCCACACCGCCCTCCAGGGCGGTTTTTTTCTGGCCGCCCCTTCGTAGGGTCCCCGGCGTCCGGCTCCCGGTCTGCCCGAGCCCGGTCAGGCCTGCGGCGTTTGCCTACGATCGGTTTCACACCGAGTAACCCCATGGCGGACCGAGCGGATCACGGCCCCACGCAGCCTTCAGCCTCCATCGACAGCCCCCTGGCCAGCGGCGATCCGGCCATCGCCGCCCTGATCGAGAAGGAGTTGCGGCGCCAGCAGACCCACCTCGAGCTGATCGCCAGCGAGAACTTCGCCTCCCGAGCAGTGATGGAGGCCCAAGGCTCCGTGCTCACCAACAAGTACGCCGAGGGCCTGCCCCACAAGCGCTACTACGGCGGCTGCGAGCACGTCGACATCATCGAGGACCTGGCCATCGAGCGGGCCAAGCAGCTGTTCGGCGCGGCCTGGGCCAACGTCCAGCCCCACAGCGGCGCCCAGGCCAACTTCGCTGTCTTCCTGGCCCTGCTGGAGCCGGGCGACACGATCCTGGGGATGGACCTCTCCCACGGCGGCCACCTCACCCACGGTTCCCCGGTGAACGTGTCGGGCAAGTGGTTCAAGGCCGTCCACTACGGCGTCGACCCCGAGAGCCACCAGCTCAACTTCGACACCATCCGCCAGCTCGCCATCGAGCACCGGCCGAAGCTGATCATCTGCGGCTATTCCGCCTACCCCCGCACGATCGACTTCGCCGCCTTCCGGGCCATCGCCGACGAGGTGGGCGCCTACCTGCTGGCCGACATGGCCCACATCGCCGGCCTGGTGGCCTCCGGGGTGCACCCCAGCCCGGTGCCCCACTGCCACGTGGTCACCACCACCACCCACAAGACCCTGCGGGGCCCCCGGGGCGGCCTGATTCTCTGCAACGACGCCACCTTCGGTCGCCAGTTCGATAAGGCCGTCTTCCCCGGCTCCCAGGGCGGGCCGCTGGAGCACGTGATCGCCGCCAAGGCGGTGGCCTTCGGTGAGGCGCTGCAGCCCAGCTTCCGCAGCTACAGCCAGCAGGTGGTGCGCAATGCCCAGGCCCTGGCCGAGCGGATCCAGGAGCGGGGCATCGCCGTGGTCTCCGGCGGCACCGACAACCACCTGGTGCTGCTCGACCTGCGCTCCATCGGCCTCACCGGCAAGCTGGCCGACCGCCTGGTGAGCGACGTCAACATCACCGCCAACAAGAACACGGTGCCCTTCGATCCGGAGTCACCGTTCGTCACCAGCGGCCTGCGCCTGGGCAGCGCCGCCCTCACCACCCGGGGTTTCGATGCCGAGGCCTTCCGCGAGGTGGCCGACGTCATCGCCGACCGCCTGCTGCACCCGGACGATGCCGCCGTCGAGCTCCGCTGCCGCGAACGGGTGGCCTCCCTCTGCGGCCGCTTCCCCCTCTATGGACGACAACGTGAGCTCCAGCACGCCTGACGGCCCCGTTCACCCGTAACGTGTCGCCTTCAGGACCGCACTCTTCCGGCCCGCCGTTGTGACCCTCGCCTACAGCCCCAACGCGGCGGCCCTGCTCACGGCCACTGCGGCGGCCCTGCTCACGGCGCTGATCGTGCCTGTGGTGCGGAGGCTCGGTCTGCGCTGGGGGCTGGTGGACCCGCCCGACGACCGCAAGCAGCACACCCTGCCCATGGTGCGGCTCGGTGGGGTGGGCATCGTGGCCGGCTTCAGCCTCTCGCTGGCCTGCACCTGGACCTTCGGCGGCTTCGCCGATCTGCCGCCGGACAAGGACCAGCTGATCTGGACCACCCTGGCGGGGGCCCTCTGCTTCTTCGTGATCGGCCTGGCGGACGATCTGTTCGCCTTGCCGCCCCTGCCGCGCCTCTGCGGCCAGGTGCTCGTGGCCGCGGCGGTGTGGAACCAGGGGGTGCGGATCGGCAGCATCGACCTGCCCTTCGGCCTGGGGACCTCCGCAGCCGGGCTGCCCCTGCCGGAGGGGCTGAGCCTGCTTGCCACGGTGGTCTGGCTGGTGGGGATCACCAACGCGATCAACTGGCTCGATGGCCTCGACGGGTTGGCGGCGGGGGTGAGCGGCATCGCCGCCGTGGGGCTGCTCTCGGTGAGCTTCAGCCTCAGCCAGCCCGCCGCCGGCCTGCTGGCGGCGGCCCTGGCGGGCAGCTGCCTGGGCTTCCTGCGCCACAACTTCAACCCGGCCCGCATCTTCATGGGCGACGGGGGTTCCTACTTCCTCGGCTTCGCCCTGGCGGCGATCAGCATCGTCGGCCCGGCCAAGCGCCTCACCAGCGTCAGCCTGCTGCTGCCGCTGATGATCCTGTCCCTGCCCCTGGCTGACATGTCGGCGGTGATCATGGGCCGCCTCCGGGCCGGCCGCTCGCCCTTCTACCCGGATCGCCGCCACCTGCACCACCGCCTGCTGCGGGCCGGCTTCAGCCACCGCCGCACCGTGGTGCTGATCTACGCCTTCACCCAGTGGCTGGCGTCCATCGCCCTGGTGCTGGCCAATGCGGAGATGCGCTTCCTCTGGCTGGCGCTGGCCACGGCGGTGCTGATCGCCGTGCTGGTGGTCTGCCGCCGCCAGATGCAGGAGGAGGCCAAGTGAGCGGCCCCCCCGGCGACGCCGGGGTGGAGGTGCTCTGCATCGGCACCGAGCTGCTGCTGGGCAACATCGTCAACGGCAATGCCCGCTGGCTGGCCGAACAGCTGGCCGCCCTCGGGGTGGTGCACCACCGCCAGCAGGTGGTGGGCGACAACCGGGAGCGGCTGATCGAGGCGGTGCGGCAGGCGGCGGGACGCTGCCGGGTGCTGGTCACCACCGGCGGCCTGGGGCCCACCCCCGACGACCTCACCACCGAGGCGATCGCGGCGGCCTTCGGCGCCGACCTGGTGGAGCACGGTGAGATCTGGGCGGCGATCCAGGCCCGGATCACGGCCCGGGGCCGGACGGTCGCCCCTTCCAACCGCAAGCAGGCCCTGCTGCCGCGCGGGGCCGCCGTGCTGCCCAACCCCACCGGCACGGCGCCCGGGATGATCTGGACCCCGGTGCCGGGGTTCACCGTGCTCACCTTCCCGGGTGTCCCCAGCGAGCTGCGGGCGATGTGGGAGGCCACCGCGGCCCCCTGGCTGCGGGAGGCGGGCCTGGCGGGCGGGGTGTTCGCCAGCCGCATGCTGCGCTTCTGGGGGGTGCCCGAGTCCGATCTGGCCGAGCGGGTGCACGACCTGCTGGCCCTGGAGAACCCCACCGTGGCGCCCTATGCCGGCGCCGGCGAGGTGAAGCTGCGGGTGACGGCCCGGGCCGGCGATGCGGCCGCGGCCGCCGCCCTGCTGGCCCCGGTGGAGGAGGAGCTGCGCCGCCGCACCGGAGCCAGCTGCTTCGGCGCCGACGGCGACAGCCTGGCCTCGGTGGTGCTGGCGGCCCTGCGGCGCCGGGGCGAGACCCTGGCGGTGGCCGAGTCGTGCACGGGCGGCGGTCTCGGGGCCGCCCTGGTGGCGGTGCCGGGGGCGTCGGAGGTGTTCCTCGGTGGCGTGATCGCCTACGCCAACGCCGTCAAGCAGGCGGTGCTGGGGGTGCCGGCGGCGGTGCTCGAGCGCCATGGGGCGGTGAGCGACCCGGTGGCCGAGGCGATGGCGGAGGGGGTGCGACGCCTCACGGCGGCCACCTGGGCCGTGGCGGTGACGGGCATCGCCGGACCCGGTGGCGGCACTGCCGAGAAGCCGGTGGGGCTGGTGCACATCGCCGTGGCCGGGCCCGATGGCTGCTTCAGCGAGGCGGTGCGTTTCGGCAGCGGCCGCGAGCGCGGCTGGATCCAGACGCTGACGGTGGGGGAAAGCCTGAACCGTCTGCGGTTACGGCTGAACACTGGGGTGATCTGAGCCGGCCTGATCGGAACATCTGCTGCCGCGGCCGCCATCGATCACGAATCCTGAGGCATGGACTTTTCCCCCCGGCCTGGCACTTTTCCCCCGAAAGCAGGGACGTTTTCCACAGGCGGCGGCGGTCGGCCCGAGCTGCCGGAGGGGTGCTGGTTCAAGGTTGCGGGAAAGGCCTCCCCCCCTTGACCACGTCCCTCGGCAGGTACTGCTCCGGCGGCCACCCCCGGGCGGCGGCCGGGAAGCCGCCCCGCGCCGGGATTCTCAGCGGCGGTCCCTTGGGACCGGCCCGGTGGGGGTCGCTTTGACGCGGGGGGCGGCCCCATGGCCTGATGGGGGGGACCGACGACCAGCGCCGCATGAGCCAGATTCCCGACCACGCTCCCCGCACCGTGAGCATCGAGAACCAGATGCCGGAGGACCTGTTCGAGGCCATGCGGGAGTTCATCCGGGTGCATCCCCAGTGGGACCAGTACCGGCTCATGCAGGCCGCCCTGGCCGGTTTCCTGGTCCAGCACGGCAGCCACGACCGCGCCGTGGCCCGCCACTACCTCAACGGCCTGTTCCGCCGGGAGCCCGCACCGCTGGAACACCCTCCTTCTAGGGTGGTTTCTGACCGTCTCGATCCTTCCTCTTGAGCGTCGGCACCCTCTACGACAAGGTCTGGGAGCTGCACCGCGTCGCCGATCTCCCGGGCGGTGCCACCCAGCTGTTCATCGGGCTGCACCTGATCCACGAGGTCACCAGCCCCCAGGCCTTCGCCGCCCTCGACGATCTGGGCCTGTCGGTGCGCCACCCCGAACGCACGGTCGCCACGGTCGACCACATCGTTCCCACCACCTCC
The DNA here is from genome assembly GCA_943369315.1 of Synechococcus sp. UW140. Classification (GTDB taxonomy): domain Bacteria; phylum Cyanobacteriota; class Cyanobacteriia; order PCC-6307; family Cyanobiaceae; genus Cyanobium. The sequence goes on along the minus strand of CALRMW020000005.1, from coordinate 122,155 downwards.
CAGGCCCGGCCCTTCGCCGACCCCCTGGCCGAGGAGATGCTCGCCACCCTGGAGGCCAACTGCGCACGGCACGGCATCACCCTCCATGGCCTCGGCAGCGGCCGCCAGGGGATCGTGCACGTGATCGCCCCTGAGCTGGGGCTCACCCAGCCCGGCATGACCGTGGCCTGCGGCGATTCCCACACCTCCACCCACGGCGCCTTCGGTGCCATCGCCTTCGGCATCGGCACCAGCCAGGTGCGTGACGTGCTCGCCAGCCAGAGCCTGGCGATGGGCAAGCTCAAGGTGCGCCGGATCCGGGTGGAGGGGGCCCTGCAGAGCGGCGTCTACGCCAAGGATCTGGTGCTGCACGTGATCCGCACCCTGGGGGTGAAGGGTGGCGTGGGCTACGCCTACGAGTTCGCCGGTCCGGCGATCGAGGCCCTGTCGATGGAGGAGCGGATGACGCTCTGCAACATGGCCATCGAGGGCGGGGCGCGCTGCGGCTACGTCAACCCCGACGCCGTCACCTTCGCCTATCTGAAGGGGCGGCCCCATGCCCCCGCCGGCGAGGCCTGGGAGCGGGCCGTCGCCTGGTGGAGTGCCCTCGCTTCCGGTCCCGACGCCGTCTTCGACGACGAGGTGGTGTTCGATGCGGCCACGATCGCGCCCACCGTCACCTGGGGCATCACCCCTGGTCAGGCCATCGGCGTCGATGAAGCCGTGCCCACCCTTGAGCAGACCGACAGTGACGAGCGGCCGATCGCCGAGGAGGCCTACCGCTACATGGACCTGCGCCCCGGTGCGCCGATCGAGGGGTTGACGGTGGATGTGTGCTTCATCGGCAGCTGCACCAATGGCCGCCTCAGCGACCTGAGGGCCGCCGCCGCCGTCGCCCGGGGCCGGCAGGTGGCGGCAGGCATCAAGGCCTTCGTGGTGCCGGGCAGTGAGCAGGTGGCGGCCGCGGCCGAGGCCGAGGGCCTCGATGCGGTGTTCCGCGAGGCTGGCTTCGAATGGCGCGAGCCGGGCTGCTCGATGTGCCTGGCCATGAACCCCGACCGGCTCGAGGGGCGCCAGATCAGCGCCAGTTCCAGCAACCGCAACTTCAAGGGGCGCCAGGGTTCCGCCTCGGGTCGCACCCTGTTGATGAGCCCGGCCATGGTGGCCGCGGCGGCGGTGAGCGGCCACGTGGCCGACGTGCGCCGCCTGATCGCCACCCCGTCCTCCCCAGAGCCCATCACACCAGAGCCCGCCCCCACCCCCGCATGAGCGCCACCCCCTTCCCGGCCGGACCGATCCAGCACTGCCGGGGCCGCGCCGTCGTCGTGCCCGGCGATGACATCGACACCGACCGGATCATCCCGGCCCGCTACCTCAAGTGCGTCACCTTCGACGGCCTGGCGGAGGGCGTCTTCGCCGATGACCGCCGCGAGCGGGCCGGTGACCACCCCTTCGATCGCGCCGCCAACCAGGGCGCCGAGATCCTGGTGGTCAACCGCAACTTCGGCTGCGGCTCCAGCCGGGAGCACGCCCCCCAGGCGCTGATGCGCTGGGGCATCCGGGCGGTGATCGGGGAGAGCTTCGCCGAGATCTTCTTCGGCAACTGCCTGGCCCTGGGGATCCCCTGCCTCAGTGCCGACCACGCCACGGTGCTGGCCGTCCAGGCCGCCGTCGCCGCCCATCCCGGCGCCCTGCTGCAGCTCGATCTCGAGCCGCCGCAGGTGACGCTGGAAGCCGATGGTGAGCGTCTCGGTTGGCCCCTGGAGCTGGCGGCCGGCCCGCGCCGCATGCTGGTGAGCGGGGAGTGGAACGGCACCGCCCAGCTCGTGGCCCACGACGCCGAGCTGCGGGCCACCGCCGGCCGGCTCCCCTATCTGGCCGGCTTCGCCGCCGCCTAGAAGGGGCGCTGCAGAGCCCCCTGGGTGGGGTGGTAGGGGATGAAGGGCGTTCCCGGCCCCTGGAAGTTGAAGTCGTTGAGCCGCACGCGGATGCCGCCCAGCCCGTCGTAGGGGCTGTAGTAGACGCCGATCTCGTAGGAGCGCCGCTGCCAGCGCAGCTCCAGGTAGGAGCCGGTGACATCGCCGTAGAACCCGGAACTGGGATCGACGTTGAAGCCGATGCCGCCGCTGAAGACGAGCGGGCCCACGATCTGCTGCGAGAGGCCGATGCCGACCGTGCCCAGGTCGACGGCCCGGTCGAAGTTGAGCGGGCTCTGGCCCTGCCGCAGGGTGATGCCGCCGGTGACGGTCAGCTGGGTGTAGTCGAGGAAGGGCTTCTCGAAGCGTCCCAGGGTGAGGGTGGGCCCCCCGGAGAGACCGATCGTGTTCTGGTTGGTGCCGTCGCTGAAGTAGGCGACCACGCCAAGCAGGTTGGCGTTGAAGCGCAGCCCCGGAACGATCGGCACCGGTGTATTGGCCAGCGAGATCACCGGGGGACTGGTGGTGGGCTTGCCGGTCCAGATCGGGTAGGAGAAGTTGAAGGAGCCGATGGCGTTGGCGCGCCACACCTGCAGCAGATCGGTCCCGGTGGTGGGGTTGGCCTGGAAGTTGCCCACCCCCATGCGCCAGTAGTAGCTGCGGGCCAGTTTCCCCCAGCTGGGCAGTCCGCCCTGTTGCTCCAGTGAGACGCCGTAGGCGGAATAGACGTCCTGCTCGCCGAGGGAGCCGTTCCAGGTGCGGAAGCGGTAGGCGCCGAACAGCCGCATGGTGCTGAATCCCAGCACGGGCACCTTCACCAGCCGGGACAGGTCGCCGAAGCTGCGGGTGCCGTTGGCGAAGTTGTCGGGATTGAAGGTGGAAAGGGAGAGGCGGGCATCGGCGTTGAAGCCCAGCACCGGTCCGGTGAGACGGGCATCGAAGCCGAGGTAATCGCCGGTCTTGGCCGGCTGCTCGACGATGGTGGTGGAGCCCGCCGGCGACCCGGGCAGGGGGTAAGCGTCGGTGTTGCCGGTGTAGAGGCGCTGGACCATCACCTGCGGCTGCAGGTTGAGCAGTCCCTTCTCGCCGATCTTGATCGGGATGTTGTAGCCGAGGAAGAAGCCGTCCCGGTCCTCCCGGTCGTTGCCGATCACGAGGGGATTGCTCACCTCGTCCTGCTTCTGGATGCGGCGCTGGCGCGTCACCCGGATCGGCAGGCGATCTTCCAGGCGCAGCGTGTTGCGGCGCGCCTTCACCAGGGTGTCGCCGTTGGGCAGCAGGGTGATGACGACCTTCTCCGAATCCATCCACGACTGGGCCGGCGTGAACGGGTCGTTGGTGAAGCCCACCCGATCGCCCGAGAGGGTGTTGGGGGTGAGCTTGAGGCGCCGGGCCTGGATGCGCCAGCGGCTCACGGTGCCCTTGATCAGATCCTGGTTGCCTTCGGTGGTCTGGTCCTTGAGCTGCTCCGGCCGGGTGGTGCCGAAGTCGTTGGCCACTTCCGGCGTGGTGAACTCGCGCGGGAAGCCGAAGCGCCGTTCCGCCTTGAGGCTGCGCTCGAAGGTGACGTTCTCGACCCGCTGGGGGATCCGGGCGATGGCCTCGCGGCGCAGCCGTTCCTGATGCCGGGCGTTGCGCCACACCCCCCCCTTGTCCTCAGCGGGCTTGGCGGGGGGTGTCGGGGCCGGCTGGCCGCTGGTGCCGGTCCAGCCGGGCCCCATCGTCACCTGCTCGAGCTGCTGGGCCAGCCCATCGGGCTGCTCGCTGGCCAGGGGCGGGGCGTCCGGGCAGCCCTGGGCCGGGGGCACCGGCATCGGCTGGCTCGCGGGCTTGTCGCTGCCGAAGCGGTAGCGCAGGCCCAACAGATAGGCGTTGCTGCCCTCGCTGACGCCGCTGAAGGTGCCGTAGGCCCCGGAGCGGTGGTGGATGCGGCCGACGGCTGACCAGCGGGGGGTGACCAGCGCCTCCACCTCGAAGGCCAGGTAGTTGAGCAGGCGCGCCGAGTTCTGGCGGAAGGTCTGCTCGTAGTTGCTCTTGGCGGTGAGGACGCTCAGGCCCTCCACGAAGAAGACGTTGAGCCAGGGCCGCAGCCACAGGCGCAGACCGATACCGCCGGTCACCTCACCGAAGGTCTGGGCGGGGGTGTCGGAGAAGGGGACGGCCTGGTTGAAGCCGCCCCCCGGCTGGGCACTGGCCCGGTGCCCCAGCAGGTTGGCGTCGAACTCCAGGGAAAGGGGCCCGGCCTGGATCAGGCGGCGCTGCAGGCCGATGCCGCCCAGGTACTCGGGCCGGAAGCGGCCGCTGAAGGTGAAGGTGTCGCCGAATTCACCGGCGTACATCTGGCCGGCCCATGTGGTGACCGCCCAGGGGTAGGGCTGCCACTGGGGCACGGCCGGATAGGAGGGCGTGCAGCTGATCGGCTCCGGCGGCGGCAGGGGCTGGGAGGCCTCCTGCTCGAGGTCGAAGTCTTCCTTGGTGGTGTCGAGGTCGATGACGCCGTAGACGTCGTCGATCTCCCCCACCCCCTCCAGCAGGGCATAGCGGAGGCGGCTGCCCTGCAGGTACTGCTGGCCGCGCTGAAAGCGCACGTTGCCCACCGCGTAGATGGTGCGGGTGCTGGCCTCGAACTCCAGCCGGTCGGCCAGCAGCCGGCCACCGGCCAGGCGGGCCATGACGCTGCCGGTGGCCACGAAGCGCTGCAGCTGGCCGTCGTAGCCCTGCTGGTTGGCGGTCAGCTCCAGCTCCAGGGGCATGGCATCGCTCGCCGGGGCGGCGTCCAGACCCAGGGCCGGGGCTGGCGTGGCGGCAGGGTCGGCCGGGATCGGTTCCGGCGCTGGCTGGGGGGTGACCGCCAGGGGACGGCGACGGGGAGCCGGGGGCTGAACGGCGGGCGATGGCTCCGCTGAGGGCTCTCCTCCGGCCTGGGCCCCGGCGGGCGTCGCGGGCTGGGGCTCGTCGTCGAAGGGATCGGGGGTGGAGGGGGCTGCCGGCGCCGGGGCGGGCTGGGCCTGGGCAACCTGAAGCCTGGAAGGTGGTTCCGGCCGTGCCTGGACCGGGGCGGCGGTCATCGCCAGCACACCGGACATCCCCAGCCACAGGCCCAGCCCAGGGGTCAGGCCTTCAGGGGCCTGGCGGCGTCCCGAGCGGGGGTGGAGCACCACAGGCAGCGGACGGGCAGCGAGAACGCGGCCGATCCTGCCATGGGAGTTCGGGGGCGGCCCCCGCGGCGGTCCGGTTGTCCGGACGGGTGGCGGGTGGCGCCGCCGCCGAAGGGGTCAGTCCTCCAGGTCCTTGCGGCTGGGGGAGCGGGTGGGATCGCTGGCCAGGAAGCCGAAGACGAAGATCCCGATGAAGAAGAAGACGACGGAGTAAACCGAGATCTTGAGAGCGAGCATGGTCTGTCCGGCGGGTGACAGGGAGTGACAGGCGCCGGTACGGGTCTCGATGACCCCTCGGCAGCCGCATCATCTTATGGGTGGTGGTTGGCCATCCAGGCTGTCCGATGCCGTTTGGCGGGGGCAACCGGCTCCGATTGAAACGTTTCGGTCACGTTCCCCATGCCCCGGCCCCTGGATCTCCAACCCCTCTGGCAGGCCGTCCAGCCCGGGGGCGGAAGCGGTCCGGCGCTGGAGGGGGAGTGGGGCCGCCGCCACCGTCCCGACTGGGCGGCCCGGGGCCTGATCATCTGGCCGCGGGGCGGCCAGTGGTGCCGTCTGCGCCTGCCCTGCCCGTGCCCACAGGCCTGGGTTCCCCTGGCGGAGGGCGCCCGGGCGCGGCTGGCGCTGCGCTGGTGGGCCGACAGCGCCGAGCTGTGGGTGGATGGCGAGCGCATCCACAGCGGCGATCTGTTCGACACCGCCTGCCGCTGGCCGCTGCCCGAGCGCTGGTGGCGGGGGGAGGCCCTGGATCTGGAGCTGCGGCTGCGCAGCCCCCTGCACGACGACGGTGCCCTGATCAGCAGCCGCATCGAGCTGGAGCCCCAGGATCCGGCCGATCCCCTGGGCCTGCTGGCGGCCACGGCCGACGAGCTGCGGGAACTGCGCCGCGAGCACCGGCACGACGGGGCGCCGGGGGAGGGGGTGCTGCAGGTGCTGGGCCACGCCCACCTCGATCTGGCCTGGCTGTGGCCGGTGGCCGACACCTGGCAGGCGGCGGAGCGCACCTTCGCCTCCGCCCTCGATCTGATGGAGCGCTTCGACACGCTCCACTTCGGCCATTCCACGCCGGCCCTCTATGCCTGGCTGGAGCGCCACCGGCCGGCCCTGTTCGAGCGGGTGCGCCGGGCCATGTGCGCGGGCCGCTTCGAGCCGCTCAACGGGCCGTGGGTGGAGAGCGACTGCGTGCTGCTCTCCACCACCTCGCTGCTGCGCCAGTTCCAGGAGGGCCAGGCCTACAGCCTGCGCACCTTCCCCGAGTGGAGCCACCGGCTCGCCTGGCTGCCGGACAGCTTCGGCTTCGCCGCCGGCCTGCCGGCGCTGGCGGCCGCCACCGGGGTGCGCTGGTTCTGCACCCACAAGCTGGCCTGGAACGCCACCAACCCCTTCCCCCACCGGCTGTTCCGCTGGCGCAGCCGCTGCGGCGCCGAGGTGCTGGCCCTGATGACGGCCCCGATCGGCACCGACGGCGATCCGGTGGCGATGGAGCGCTACCGGCTGCAGTGGCAGCGGGCCAGCGGCTGCGCCGACGCCCTCTGGCTGCCCGGGGTCGGCGACCACGGCGGCGGGCCGACCGCCGAGATGCTGGAGCAGCTGGCGCTCTGGCAGGGCCAGCCCGTGGCCGCCGGCCAGCGCCACGGCACCCTGCGCTCCTACCTGGAGCCGCTGGAGTCGCTGGCGGGGCAGCTGCCGGTGTGGCGCGACGAGCTCTACCTGGAGCTGCACCGCGGCTGCCCCACCAGCCGGCCGGACCAGAAGCGCCACAACCGCACCCTGGAGCGGCTGCTGCGGGAGGCGGATCTGGCCGCGGCGCTCTTCGGCAGGCCGGCGCCCGCCGCCACCGACGACTGGCGCACCCTGCTGTTCCAGCAGTTCCACGACATCCTCCCGGGCACGGCGATCCCGGAGGTGTTCGAGCAGGCCGAGCCCCAGTGGCGGGGAGCGAGGCGCCGGGCCGCCCGCCGCCGCGACCGGGCCCTGCGGCGGGGCCTGGCGGCGCCGACGACCGCTGCTGCGTCCTGGTGCGTCGTGCAGCTCCAGCCGCTGCCGGCCCAGCCCCGCACCCTGCGGCTGCCGGCCGGCGACTGGTGGCTGGCGGCGGCGGACGGCGAGCGGCGGCTGGCGGGGCAGCCGGCTCCCGGGGGAGGCCAGTGGCTGCAGATCCCCGGCCTCGACGGGGTGGGGGTGCGGCGCCTGCGGCGGCAACCGGCGGACGCCGCGTCGCCCGACGGTGCAAGGGCCGGCAGCGGCGGCGATGCAGCGGCTGCGCCCGTGGCGGGGGCGGTGTGCCTGGAGCGGGCCGCCGGCGGGAGGGCGGACCACTGGCGTCTGGACAACGGCCTGGTGTCGGCGCTGATCGGCCCGGCGGGGGTGGAGCAGCTCTTCGATCGGGACGGCCGGCCCCAGCTGGCGGGGCCGCTGGCCTGGTGCCGCTGGCGCGACCGGGGCGAGTTCTGGGATGCCTGGGATCTGGCCGCCGACTACCGCGAGCACCCGCTGGCCTGGACCTGGGAGGGGGTGCCGCAGTGGCTGGAGACGGGGCCGCTCTGCGCCCGGTTCGTCTGGCGCGGCCGCTGCGGCGAGAGCCCGGTGCGCCTCGACGGCCGCCTGCTGGCGGGCAGCCCCTGGCTGGAGCTGGTGCTGGGCACCCAGTGGCGGCAGCGCCACGAACTGCTGCGGCTGGAGATTCCCCTGGCCGATCCGGCCTGCCGCTGGGCGGCCGACACCGCCGGCGGCGTGATCGAGCGGCCAGCCACGGCCCGCACCGCCCGGGAGCGGGCCCGCTGGGAAGTGAGCGCCATCAGCTGGATGGCCGCAGTGGGCCCGGGCCGCGGCGATGGGCTGGCGGTGCTGCTGGATGGCCCCCAGGGGGTATCGGCGACGGCGGAGACCCTGGGGGTGTCGCTGCTGCGCGCCCCCACCTGGCCCGATCCCGGTGCCGACAACGGCTGGAAGCGGCAGCGGCTGGCCCTGCTGCCCTGCCCCGGCGGCTGGCGGGCGGCCGCAGCGCCCCAGCAGGCCAGCCGGCTGCGGGAGCCGCTCTGGTGCCGGCCGATGGTCCCGGCAGCGGGCGCCGGGGCTGGGGAGCCGGCCGAAATCCTGTTCCCGTCCCTCGGCGAGGACCTCCAATTGGTGGCCCTGCGGCCCCTGCCGGCGGAGGACGGCGCGGAAGCGGGCGCCGTGCTGCTCAGCGTCCAGAACCTGGGGCCCTGCCGGCGGGGCTTCTCAGCTGGCCCGGACTGGACCGTGCTCGGGCGCTGCGATGCCCTGGGACAACCCCAGGCGGCTGGTGAGCGCCAGGATCCGCCCGGCGACGGGCCCGAGCCGCTGGCACTGGGACCGTGGCAGCTGGGGCACTGGCGGCTGCGGCGCCACGGGCCTCAGGGGAGCGCGGCGGCTCAGTCGTCGTGATCGTCGAAGGGATCGGTGAGGCCCTTGGAGGGCGGACCGAAGGCGGTGTAGACCCCGAAACCGGTGAGGGCCAGCAGCACGGCAAGCACCGCGAGGGCCACGGAGAGGGCGGGGGAGCTGCTGGCGGCGGGATCCATGGAGGGCTCTCAGGCGGGGGAGGGGGCGGCGGTTCTTCCGTCACAACTCTCGACAGCCCATCTCGGTGCGGCCGGCAAGACCCTTACAGTAAGCACCGCGATCCCGTGCCCGAGAGGTCCGAGCTGCCATGGCCCAACGCACCCGTCTGGGAAACCTGCTGCGCCCCCTGAATTCCGAGTACGGAAAGGTGGTGCCCGGCTGGGGTACCACCCCCGTGATGGGCGTGTTCATGCTGCTCTTCCTGGTGTTCCTGCTGGTGATCCTGCAGCTGTACAACAAGTCCCTGCTGCTCGAGGGCATCAACGTCAACTGGAACGGCGTCGGCTGATTCCTCTCGCCCCCTGTCCATGAACATCTTCGGCATCGGTCTGCCCGAGATGGCGGTGATCGCCGCCATCGGGCTGCTGGTCTTCGGACCCAAGCGCCTGCCCGAGCTCGGCAAGACCCTGGGGCGCACCCTGCGCGGCTTCCAGTCGGCCTCTCAGGAGTTCGAGAAGGAGTTCCGCACGGCCGTGGGCACGGAGCAGCCGACCGAGCAGCCGATCGACATCTCCGGTCCCCCCGCGGCCATCACGCCAGCGGCCGAATCCACGGCTCCCGTGACGCCTGTCGTCGCTGAAGCGGCAACGCCGGCGGTGGTGGTCGAGGAGAGCGCCGCACCCTCCAACGGCCCCGCCAGCTGAGGACGGCCACCCGTTGGATCTGCAACTGCTGGTGGGCCTGGGCAATCCCGGCCCCCGCTACGCCGACACCCGCCACAACGTCGGCTTCATGGCGCTGGAGCGGCTGGCCCGCGCCGGTGGCGCCAGTTTCCGCAACCAGGGCCGGCTGCACGGGCTGCTGGCCGAGGTCGGCCAGGGGGACAGGCGCCTGCGGCTGCTGATGCCCCAGACCTTCATGAACGACAGCGGCCGCTCGATCCGCGCCGCCCTCGACTGGTTCCGGCTCGAACCGGCCCAGATGCTCGTGCTGGTGGACGACATGGACCTGCCCCTGGGGCGCCTGCGGGTGCGGGCCGCGGGCGGCGCCGGCGGCCACAACGGCCTGCGCAGCACGATCGCCCACCTGGGGAGTGAGTCTTTCGCCCGGCTGCGCATCGGCATCGGCGCCCCCGGCGAGACGCCCGAGGAGCGCCGGGCCCGCACGGTGTCGCACGTGCTGGGCAAGTTCTCCGCCGCCGACCGGCCGGTGCTGGAGACGGTGCTGGAGGAGGTGGAGGCGGGCATCGACCTGATCCGGCGAGTGGGGCTGGAGAAGGCGGCCAACCGGTTGAACAGTTTTCGCGCCGATCCGCCGCCATCCTGAGAGCATCGACACCGTCCCGTGAGCCGCCTTCCCGCCACCACCGCGCAGCTGCGGGTGCTGCGCCAGAGCTTCAGCCCCTGCCTGCTGGAGGGGGAGATCAGCGCCGGCGGCTTCCAGTGGCGCTTCCGCTGGGCCTTCGACCGGGGCGAACTGCAGGTGGAGCCGTCCCTGGGGCGCGCCCTGATCCAGGACGCCCTGCTGCGCTTCCTGCTCAAGGCCGACTACCAGCTCGAACCGGGCGGCGACTACGTGTTCACGGTGCGGGCGTCGTTCTGATCAGCTCCCGCCCGAGGCGCCGCTCCAGCAGCAGCTGGGCCACCACGTCGTCGACGTCGCGGGGGGGCTGGCGCAGGCCCAGGGGCAGGAGCCGCCGCCAACCCCGGGGGGGAAACAGCTCCCAGTAGCGGTGCCGCGCCGCCAGGGTGGTGCCGCGCTCATCCACCAGCTCCACCGGCAACAGGGGCTCCAGGCGCCGCCGCCAGGGGCCGCTGCCGGTGCCGTCGCCGAGCACCACGGCCGCCAGGGCCTGCTGGCGATGCCAGTGCTCCAGCCGCTCCCAGGCCGCCTCCGGGGGCAGCACCAGGGCCTCGCGGATCTCTTGGCAGACCGGATCGGTGAGCACCAGCCCGCACTTGCTGCGGCCGGGATCGAGTCCCGCCAAAGGGCCGGTGGTCATGGCCGCACCGCCACCGTCATGGCCGCCCCGGCCGGGTGGCTCCGGCTCCGTCCTTGCGGGGCCAGCGCAGCTCCACGCTGATCGGGTCGGGGGTGTCGGCGTTCTGGGTAGCCACGGCCTCGAGGTTGGCGGTGACGCCGGCGGGGCGCTCGCTGAGGTCGCGGGCCAGGGCGTTGATGCTGGCGGCATCGAACTGGAGGCCGTTGGCCAGGGTGCCCTGGCGCTGGACCTTGGCGAAGGCGGCGGCCAGCAGCAGGTTGAGGCGGCTGCGCACGGCTTCGGGGTCGCGCACGTCGGGCTCCAGGGAGGTGCGGGAGAGGACTTCCCCCTGCTCCACCACCTGGCGGTTGGGGCGCAGGTCGGGGAAGGCGAGCACCTGGGCCTCGCCCCGCAGCACGTTGGCGGCCGAGCGGATGCTGACCACCCAGGTGCCGGGGGTGGCGAGCAGGGATTCCAGCCGGGTGATGTCGCTGCGGGGCACCAGCAGGATCTGGCGGTTGGGGGGCTGGCCGGGCAGCAGCAGCTGGAAGGCGGCCCGGTTCGACTCCTGCAGCAGGGCGTCGATCACCTGCTTGGCCTGGTCGGGGCGCTGCAGCTGCACCTTGGCGGTGGCCAGGGGCTGGCCGCTGGCGATCACCACGTCGCCGCGGCGCAGGGCGATGACGTTGGTCTCCAGGTCCTTGAGCTCCTTGGCACCGGCGGCGATGCGGCGGCGCACATTGGCCAGTTCGGCCTCGGTGCGGCGGATCTCGGCGTCCCGGCCCTGCACCTCCCGGCTGAGCCGGGCCCGCTCGGCCTCCAGCCGGACGCGCTCGGCCTGCAGGGGCTGCAGCTCACGGCGCAGGGTGTCGACGCGGCGCTCGGCGGCCACCAGCTGGTCGCGGGCGCGGCGCTGGCTGGCCAGGGCCTGGTCACGGCGGCGTTTGGCCGTGATCAGATCGAGGCGACTGCGCTCCAGTTCGCCCCGGGTGCGGGTCAGTTCCCCCTCGTTGCGCTTCAGGGCGGCGCGGCTGTCCCGCAGGCGGTCCTGGATCTGGTCGAGCTCGAAGAGCCCCACCCGCAGGCGCTCGCTCACCAGCAGCATCAGCCCCAGGGACACGGCACTGATCAGGCTGCCGGTGAGCACCGTGATCACCACGGCGGTCTTGCGGGGGCGCAGGTTGAACAGGCTGAGGCGCGCCTTGCCGACGCGGCTGCCGAGCCGGTCGCCCAGGGTGGAGAGCACTCCGCCGAGCACCAGGAGCGCGAGGATCAGCAGCCAACCCGACACCTTCCGAGCCCCGGTTCCGCGATGCACCAAGTATCCCTGCCGGTGGCCTCACGGCACCCGGCCGGGGCCGCCCGATCAGCTGAACCGCTTGGCCAGGGCGATGGGGTCGAAGACGGTGATCTTCTTGCGGTCGATCTGGACCAGGCCGTCGTTGCGCAGGTCGCCCAGCAGGCGGGTGATGGTGACGCGGGTGGAGCCGATCGCCTCGGCGATGGCCTGGTGGGAGAGGCGCAGGTCGATGGTGATCCCCTCGGTGCCGGGAACGCCGAAGTCGCGGCAGAGCACGAGCAGGAAACTCACCAGCCGGGAGGACATGTCCCGGTGGGTGAGGGTCTCGATCATGGTCTCGGTCTGGAGGATGCGGGAGGAGAGGCCCTGGAGCAGCAGCAGGCCGACGCTGGCGTCCTGCTCGATGGCGCGCCGCACCGAGGTGGCCGGGGCCGTGACCATCTCCACCCGGGTGAAGGCGATGGCGTGATAGAAGCGGTCGGACCGCTGGCCAGTGAGCAGGGAGAGCACCCCGAAGAGGCTGTTCTCGCGCAGCAGGGCCACGGTGATCTCCTCGCCCGACTCGTAGACGCGCGAGAGGCGCACGGCGCCGCGCCGCAGCAGATAGACGCGCTCGGCCGGATCGCCGGGAAAGAAGATCGTCTTGCCGCGTTCGATGGTCTCGACGCTGCTGCCGGCGAGGCCGCGGATCACGTCCAGCAGGGTGGTGGATGTGGCGCCGGGGGCGCCCATGGGGGTCACGGAGCCGGGGGATCCGCTGGATGGACTGCTGGGGTAGCGGCTGAAGCCACGCGTAGCGCCGACCATCAAGGCGTGGCGAATGGTGATGAACCTATGGATCGACCTGGCCGATCCATGTAGCGGATGACACTCTTTAGCCGGTCGTGGTGCCTGGCGCCACAGCCAGGGCCTGGCGCTGGGCCTCCTGCAGGGCCCGCAGGCCCGGTTCGGCCAGATCCAGCAGAGCGTCGAGGCGCGAGCGGGGGAAGGGGGCACCCTCGGCGGTGCCCTGGATCTCCAGCAGCCGGCCCTGCTCGTCCATCACCACGTTGAGGTCGACCTCGGCGCGGGAATCCTCGGAGTAGTCGAGATCCAGAAGGGCCCGGCCGTCCACCAGGCCCACCGACACCGCCGACACCTGCTGGCGCAGGGGCGAGGCGGCCAGCACCCCCTGCTGCTGCAGTCGCTCCAGGGCGGCGGCCAGGGCGATCCAGGCGCCGGTGATCGAGGCGGTGCGGGTGCCGGCGTCGGCCTGGAGCACGTCGCAGTCGACCAGCAGGGTGCGCTCGCCGAGGGCCTCCAGATCGAGGGCGGCCCGCAGGCTGCGGCCGATCAGCCGCTGGATTTCCTGGGTGCGGCCGGAGAGCTTCATCAGCTCGCGGCCCTGGCGGCTGGGGGTGGAGGCCGGCAGCAGGCGGTATTCGGCGCTGAGCCAGCCGCTGCCGGAGCCCTTCCGCCAGCGGGGCACCTCGGGATCGAGGCAGACGCTGCAGAGCACGCGGGTGCGGCCGGCGGCGAAGAGCACCGAGCTGAGGGCGAAGCCCATCGGATCCCAGTCAACGGCCACCGGGCGCAGGGCGTCGGCGGTGCGGCCGTCGTTGCGGGGAGTGGTCACGGGGGCGTCGGCGGAGCCGAGCCAGCGTAGGTGGCGCCGGTGGTACGTCTGTTCCCAGCCACTACCGATGGTGTGCCGGGCTGTTCAGGCCCGCTACATTCGGGTGGTGAGCGGCCGGGGCGATCCGTCCGGACCTTTCACACCAACGCTTCCGTGGGGTGTCCATGACCGCCAGCCTCATCGACCCCGGCCACCCCCGGCGCACGGCGGCCCCGGCGCGCACGGAGCCGCTGGCCCTGGTGCCACCGCTGCGGCTGGTGAGCCAGCCGGAGGGGCTGCTGCAGATCCACACGGCGCCGTTCCGGGGCAGCTTCGCGGCGGTGTTCAGCCAGGCGCTGCGCAGCGCCGGGCTGGGCAGCCGGGTGCTGGTGAGCCAGTTCCTCAAGGGGGGTGTGGAGCAGGGGCCGGCGGGCTGCCTGCGGCTGTGCGGCCGGCTGGAGTGGCTGCGGCCGGGAACCCCCCACTGCCTCGATGGGCCGCCGGGGTCACAAGGGGAGGAGGGGGCCACGGCCGAGGAGGCGCTCGAGGCGGTGGCGGAGGTGTGGGAGGTGAGCCGCGAGCGGCTGCTCAAGGGCGACCTGGATCTGCTGGTGCTCGATGAGCTGGGGCTGGCGATCGCCATGGGGTATCTGCCGGCCGAATCGGTGATCGAGGCGCTCGAGCAGCGGCCGGCCCATCTGGATGTCATCCTGACGGGCCCCTCGATGCCGGCCAGCCTGATGGCGATGGCCGATCAGGTCACCCAGTTGCGCCGCGGCGGCTGACGCCATGCTCAAGAACGACCACTGGATCAACGAACAGGCCGCGGCAGGGATGCTGGAGCCGTTCCAGCCGACGCTGGTGCGCCACCTGGATCCGGAGGGCCGCACCGGCCCGGTGCTGAGCTTCGGGTGCTCGTCGTACGGGTACGACCTGCGCCTGTCGCCGAAGGAGTTTCTGATCTTCCGCCACGTGCCGGGCACGGTGATGAACCCGAAGCGGTTCAACCCGGCGAATCTGGAGCCGGCGCCGATGCACAGCGACGAGGACGGCGATTACTTCATCCTGCCGGCCCATTCCTACGGGCTGGGGGTGGCGCTGGAGAAGATGCGGGTGCCGTCCAACATCACCGTGATCTGCCTGGGCAAGAGCACCTATGCGCGGCTGGGCATCATCGTGAACACCACCCCCGCCGAAGCCGGCTGGGAGGGCCACCTCACCCTGGAGTTCAGCAACTCCTCCGGCGCCGACTGCCGCATCTACGCCGGCGAAGGCATCTGCCAGCTGCTGTTCTTCGAGGGCGACCCCTGCGCCACCACCTACAACGACCGCCAGGGCAAGTACCAGCACCAGCCCGAGCGGGTGACGTTGGCGAAGGTTTGAGGGGGATGAGCAGTTGGTTATCGGGTCTGTCTAAATCGGTTGGTTGGCGCGCATTGGCTAATCGGTTGTGGCGAGGGTGTTTTGGCGGGATGGCCTGCTCAACATCAACGTCTTATGCGGCTGCGGGCCTGGGATGAGGGTGGTTATCGGAACCGCCCAATAAAGAGATATCCACGATCGAGTCATATCATCTACGAATGAAAAAGACCGTCTTGATTCTCGGTGCCGGTGCATCTGCAGACTATGGCTATCCGCTATGGGGGCCGCTGAGGACACAAATGCTTGGTCTAGATATTGAGGCTTTTCTTAGTACCGAGGTTGGCTTAAATGGAACCGAAATCGCCGAGCACAAGGCGGCACATGAGGAATTCTGTGTTTTTGCCAACAGAAACCCTGCGCACACCCTTGACCAAATCATTTACAGGATTGACCAACCAAAGGAGAAACACCTGAATCCGACTGGGCATCTACGAATAAACATCGCCGGACTGCTACTCGCGAAGGCTGAACTTGAGAAGAAGGATGCTGGATGGATTGCTACACTCCAACAAGTCCTCATTGATCACTTGGTAGCGAAAGCCGATCCGGACAACCCGAGCCAGAATCTTCTGTCTGATCTCACCGTTGTTTCGCTAAACTACGATCGTGCATTTGAGCACTTCATTAGCCATGACTTTTATGCGAGAATGGTTAGCCATTCCTCGTATAGTCTACCCTCGGCGGGCGCAGCGACTACATTTTTCCGCCAGAATCGGCTCCAAGTGCTCAAACCCCATGGTTATATTTGCCACCTAGGAAGCCAAAACAGCCTTTCGCGTGCCGGCATGAACCGAGACCTAGTCCTAGTAGACACGACAGTCGAAGGCACAAGGCATCCTGGCAACATCAACCCCGTCGCGTATGGAGATTCGCGAATCGCAGCAAAGGATACGTTCCTTCGCATGGGGCGTCATATGTATGTTGTTGACGAACGAGGATTGGATGACTATCGAACACCGAATTGCTTATTGAATGACGCAGAAGTTGTGATTTGCTTGGGACTGTCTGATGCTGGCATCACCCAAAGCTCTCTTGACTTTGTACATGTTAAGAAGATCTTTGTGTCTAACAGGCAGGCGGACATTCCTATCATCCAGACAGTGAAATCAGGCCCAGACTACGTTTCTCTTGGCACTGCTGGCGCGAAGTTAGATGCATCTGACTTTCCAGACCAATTCAAAGCAATCTGCCTTTGTGCGAGTGCCTAGAAGTAGAGTTGCCGCCGAACCGGTGGATAACAACAAAATGCACCCGAGTCGCGAAATCGCAGTTTTAAAAATGTGAAGTATCTCCTCGTGACCGGGTGATTTTGGACGTTAGGCGGACGTTTCAACAGAAACGGTTGATAGCCAAGCGCGACACGAATCTGCTGACCAGCAGAACGTCCTCGGAAATGTATAGCTATGTTAACGGCTGGTTTCCGTACCCGTAAACCATGGCTAGAAACTGGAGATTCATATGCAAAACTTATGCCGCACTAGGGCGTTGAAGCAGCTCATCAGCTGCGACCAGCTTGGCCCATGGAAAGAGCAGGCGCCTAAAGCATGGTTTTCGAAACCGCTCAATGACTAGTTGGTAGGCTTGCACTAAGGTGTAGACAAGCCGTTCAAAGAAGATTCATTAGGCTAATTGTGGATATGAAACAGTTCAGAGTTGAATCCTTTTCGCATCTCAGCATTAAGGCTGAGCAGGGTTAATGGTTGGGGACGTAATCGAAGTTGTATCAAAATTACTTGAGTTTAGTGATAGCTTCAAGTCTGCTGGACTTGAGAAGCGAGAAAGCATCGCAAAATATTTCTCTAGAGTTGGTGAGTGTCTTCAGGAAGTAGCTCAACAGCTTAAATCTGGAGAGATGCCTCATAGTAGAGTTGCAGAACTTAGGGATCTTGCTGAAGGATTGCCAGATGCAATTGGGCAGGAAATCACACAAGAAAAAGCGAAGGAGCTTTCTGAGCTTCTAAAAGGATCTATTGGACATAGCCTGGAAAACTTAGGAGGTAATGAGGAGGCTATTCGCCAAATTCAAGAATGTGCTGGCAAGTTTAATGCGCTAGCCTTTAGGGTCGGCTATCCGAGTTCTAAGTCTGCTTCCGCAAAGAATACTGCAGTGATTCTAAGCCTTGTTGGGCTGATTGGATTAAGCGGCTGGTTCGTAGGTAAAAGTGTTCTGTCTACTTCAAATTCAGTTTCCTCTTCTGCGGGAATCAATTACGAACCGCTAGAAACGTCTTTGAAAGCTCGTGATTGGAAAAATGCGGATGCTCAGACCATGAGCAGTTTATTAGAGGCGTCTACCAAAGCAAGATCATCAAGAAATCCGAGCCAGGACTGGCTTGACCCAAGTGACATCAGAGTACTGCCTTGTCCTGATCTGAAAGCGATTAACCAATTATGGTCTGAAGCAACAAAGGATCGTCTTGGTTTTGTTGTTCAAGCTCGGATCTGGCAGCGTGTCGGCGGAACCACAGCAACACAGAATGTTAGCCCTACCATTCGAAGAAACTTCAGTATTGCAGTGGGGTGGCAGGGGGCCGACGCACTGCCGTTAAGCTTGGAAGACCTTTACCAATCTATTGCCAATAAACCCCTTGAAGAAATTCCGGAAGGTTATCTGCCCTCGGCTATAGGCGTCTATCAGGGTAACGCAGTCTTGGTCGGTAACTTGAATGAGTTTGCCTCGCTTACTGCAAGATTGCAGCAGTGCGGCATTTCATAATTGGCAATCGGCTTTCAGCAATTGCCGCCATCCGGCAAATCGGCTGTAGCGGATTGACTGCGGCTGCTTTTGTTGCATGTAATGGCCTATCCAGCCGCTGACCCGACATGTTGTGACCAGTCCCCGAGTCTCTTCCGCCCCACGCTCCACCAATACCTCCGGCCCCACCACCGTCGGCATCGATGTCGGCGGCCCCCGCAAGGGCTTCCATGCCGTCGCCCTCACCGGCGGCGCCTACGCCGCCCAGTTGGCCACCAGATATGCCGAGGCCCTCGCCCGCTGGTGCCGCTCCGTGGTGCAGGCGAGCGTGATCGCCATTGATGCCCCCTGTCGCTGGAGCTGCGATGGCCGAGCCCGACCCTGCGAACGGGAGCTTAGGCAGCAGGGGATCGTCTGCTTCGCCTCGCCCACCCGCCAGGCCGCCGTCGCCCACCCCACCGGCTACTACGACTGGATGCTGCGCGGCGAAGCGCTGTATCGGGCCCTTGAGCCCAGCCATCCGCTCGCCACCGCGCTGCCCATCGACAGGCCGGGCTGCTTCGAAACCTTCCCCCACGCCATCACCTGGCACCTGCGCAGCGGTCAGGCCCAGGCTTCCCAAAAGCGCACGCAGCGCCGGGCATTGCTGCAGCAGGCGGGCATCGACTTGGCACCCCTCACCAGCATCGACTGGATCGATGCCGCTCTCTGCGCCCTCACCGCCCACCATGCCGCCAGCGGTGGCCCCTGCGTGCACTACGGCGAACCGGAGACCGGCTGGATCGTGGTGCCTCGCTAAACCGCCTGGGCCTCGGCTCCGCGGGTGACGGAGATCAGCGCTCCCACCAGGCCGAGGGCGGCCGCCAGGCGAAAGGCCAGCTGCTGGGCCCCCAGAAAGGCCTCCAGCTGGGACCCTCCCAGCCGCGCTCCCACCTCCCCGGCCAGGGCGGCGTCGGCACCGGCGGCGCCGAGGCCGTGGGCGAGCAGGGAGGCCGCCAGCGCCGCTCCGATCGCCTGGCCGAAGTTGCGCGCCATCGACAGGAACCCGTTGGCCACGCTGAGGTGCTGCGTCGGCACCGTGTTGAGCGTGGCGCTGTTGTTGGGGGGATGGAACAGGCCGCCGCCCATGCCCAGCAGCACCAGCGGCCCGATGATGCTGGCGACGGCAGCGTCCGGACCCAGCCAGGACAGGCCCACCAGGCCCGCACTGACGCAGAGCATGCCGGCCGTGCTCAGGGTCCGCGCCCCGGCCCGATCCCCCAGGCTGCTCACCGTCAGGCTCGTGGCGGTGAGCACCAGCGAGAGCGGCACGATCAGCAGGCCCGACATCACCGGCGAGCGGCCCAGCACCAGCTGGGCGTACAACGGCAGCAGGAAGTAGCAGGCCACCGCGGCCACGAAGTAGAAGGCGGCGGCCACCGAGCCGAAGGTGAAGGCCCGCGAGCGGAACAGGCTGAGCGTCAGCAGCGGTTTGGGCAGGCGCTGCTCCACCCCCACGAACAGGGCCAGAGCCGCCGCGCCGCCCATCAGGATCGCCAGGCTGACCGGGTTCAGTCCCTCCTGGGAGAGCTGCTCGATCACCAGGAAGGGAGCGCTGGTGGCCACCACCGCCAGCACCGCCCCGGTCCAGTCCATGGCGGTGCGGTCCTGACTGCGCGGGCGGGCCTTGAGGATCCAGAGGCTGAGGATCAGTCCGGCCAGGCTCACCGTCAGGATCACCAGAAACAGGGAGCGCCAGCCGAACTGGCCGATCAGCAGGCCGCCGAGCACCAGCCCCGTGACCTGGGCCAGCGCCAGGATCGAGGCGTTGACGGCCATGGCCTTGCGCCGCTCCTGCTTCGGGAAGACGGCGGTGATCTCGGCCATCACGTTGGCCAGCACCAGGCCGCCGCCCACGCCCTGGAGAACGCGGAAGCCGATCAGGATCTCCACCGTCGGCGCCAGCGCGCACAGGACCGACGTGACGACGAGGACGCCCATGCCGATGACGACGATGCGCCGACGTCCCCAGATGTCGGCCAGGCGTCCGGCCGGCAGCAGGGTGACCGTCACGGTGAGCAGGTAGGCGACGATCACCCACTTGAGAACCGGCAGCCCGACGCCGAACTGACGCGCCATCGCCGGCAGGGCGAGGGTGACGATGAACCCGTCCATGTAGACAACGAAGTTGCCGCATTCCACGGCGGCCAGGGTCCACCAGCGGTCGGGATTGGCCGGCGGCGCTTCCCCCGGACGCTGGACGGCTGCGTTGACTTGGTCCATCGCTAATTCTGCTCTGATCTCCAGATGGCCATGGAGATCCTGCCAGCGGTGGTGTCCTACCGGCGTGGGGTTCGGCCCTGAGCAGACAGAGGGGCCTCCATCGAAATGTCCATTAAAATGCCCCTATGGACATTTCAGTGACCGAGTTCCGTGCCCAGTGCCTGGAGTTGATCCGGCAGGTGGAGAGCGGCGGTGAGGTGGTGGAGATCACACGCCACGGCAAGTTGGTCGCACGCCTCATGCCCCCAACCGCGCGCTCCGCTCAGGGACCCCAGCCATGGACGACCCTGCGCGGTTCCGGAGTGCTGCACGCTGAGCCAGAGGAATCCGTGCTGGAGGCCCAGGCCTTTGCTGCCCTGCGGTGAAGGTTCTGCTGGACACCCATGTCTGGCTCTGGTGGCTGCTGGGCTCCGAGCGCCTTGGGGCCAGGGAAAGACGCTCGCTTGATCGAATGGCTGCCGCCGGCAGCACCCACCTCTCGGCCATGAGCCTCTGGGAGGCGCAGATGCTCTTCGCCAAAGGACGGCTGACGCTGGATCGGCCGTTTCAGACCTGGTTGCAGGAGGCCGCTTCCACTGCGGTCGTTCAGATCATGCCCCTTGACGTGGAGGTGGTCGTCGCCCTCCACCACATGCCGGATGGGTTCCACGGTGATCTTGCCGACAGGCTGATCGTGGCCACGGCTTTGGCCCACGGGTTGGTGCTCGCCACCCAAGACCAGGCCATCCGCAGCAGCGGAGTGGTCGTGATCTGGACGGGTACCAGGACGTAGCCCAGGTTTTCCGGCATTGGAAGCTCCGTTTTTCCTACATCAGAAGCTCCGCTTTTCCTGCATTGGCCGCAGCCGCAGGCCTGCTGCGCTTTCGCCAGCAGATCGTTCCTGGCCGCTGGGGCCTTGAATAGGCAGCAGGACAAAGAATCGCCCATTCCAGGAGCCAGACCCTTGCCCTATGTGAACGTTCAGATCACCCGAGGTGCATCGCGGCAGCAGAAGGCCGAGATCGTCAAGGACATCACGGATTCCCTCGTTCGTGTGCTCGGCAAGAAGCCTGAGTACACCCATGTCGTCATCCAGGAGATCGATGACGAGAACTGGGTATTCTCCGGGATGCTCACGGACGACTGGAAGGCGGCGCAGGCGGGGGACATCCAGCCATGAGCGATAGACCTGCCACGGATTGGGAGGCAAGGTTCCGGGACAGCCGGGAGCCCCAGGTGAAGGTGCTGGAGAAGTCGTTTGCGGGCATCCCCGCGGGTGCCCGGATGCTGGTCGTCACCCCTCGGATCGTCGATGCGGAGGTCTCCGAGATCGCGGCTGGGGCCGTGGTGGCGGCGGCGACCCTGCGTCAGAGGCTGGCCGCGCGGCATGGGGCCGACTACGCCTGTCCGGTCACGACCGGGATCGCCCTTCGGGTCGTGGCCGAGCGCTCCTACCTCCGCCTGCAGGCCGGTATGGACCCGGTCACGCCGTTCTGGCGCGCGGTTGACCCGGAGAGCGACCTTGCGGGCAAGCTGGCCTGTGGCCGGGAAGTCCTGCGGCGGATGAGGTCGGCAGAGGCGCCGCCCCTGCGCACCGGTCGATGAAACCAAGGACCTTCGAAGGCGGCTGCCTGTGTGGCGAGGGGCAAGAACGCGCCCATTCCCTACCCTGAGCCCATGGCAGATGCTGATATCCGCTGGCGCCAGCGGTTTGAAAACTTCGAACGGGCCTTGCAGGTGCTGGCACGCGGTGTTGCGCTGGCGCAGCAGCGCCCGCTGAGCGAGCTGGAACAGCAGGAGCTGATTCAGGGATTCGAGTTCACCCATGAACTCGCCTGGAATCTGCTCAAGGACTATCTGCAATATCAGGGAATCGAAGGCATCATTGGATCACGCGATGCCACTCGCCTGGCCTTCCAAAGTGGTCTTATCGACGATGGGGAGGGCTGGATGGCGATGATCAAGGCCCGCAACCAGTCATCGCATACCTACAACCTTGAGCAGGCCAAGGCGATCGCCCACGACGTGATCGATCGCTTCGCTCCTCTGTTCAGCGCCCTGCGTGTGCGCTTCGAGGCTCTCAGCCATCCCCAGCCATGATCAGCAGTGCCCCGATGGCCTCAGCCCAGGCCATCGGCTTACCGGATACGGCCATGGTGGCCATTCAGATGGTGCTCGCTACCTATCCCGAGGTGGAGGGCGCGATCCTCTACGGCTCCAGAGCCCTTGGCCGCCACCGCCCCGCCTCCGATATCGATCTCACCCTGACGGGTCACGCCATCAGCAACGCCACCCTGGCCCGCATTGACGCCGATCTCGATGATCTGCTCCTGCCCTGGGTGATCGATCTTTCTGCACTCGCCACCATCAGCCATCCCGCCCTTCTGGACCACATCCAACGTGCCGGCGTGCTGCTGTACCAACGCACGGATTCCCCAACCTTCCCTGCCTGACCGTCCAGGTGGCCATTGCTGGTCTAGTCTGGTCTGGTTGATCTGCTCGTCGCCATGGTGTCCCGTCCCAGCCGGGTGGTGAACATGCTCGAAGCGAAGACCCACCTCTCACGCCTGGTGGAAGCGATCGAAACCGGCGCCGAGGCCGAGGTGGTGATCGCTCGCAACGGCCGGCCCGTGGCACGGCTCACCAGCCTCCAGCCGCCCGAACGACCCCGTCGGCTGGGCATCGCCCGCGGCCAGTTCGTGGCGCCCGAGTCGATCGACGCTGCCAATCCCCTGATTGCCGATCTGTTCGAGCAGGGCTGATGCGGCTGCTGCTCGACACCCACACGTTTCTCTGGGCCATCACCGATGACCCGAAGCTGGGGCCCCTCAGCCGGGACCTGATCACCAACCAGGCCAGCGCGGTGTTTCTCAGCCATGTGTCGCTCTGGGAGATCGCCATCAAGCACACCCTGTCCCGCGGCGACATGCCCCTATCGGCTCGCGAGGCCATCGCCTGGGCGGAGCCATCCGGCTTTGAGTTCCTCCCCATCGACCTCCCCCATCTGCTGGCACTGGAACAGCTGCCTCTGCACCACCGCGATCCGTTCGACCGTCTCCTCGTTGCCCAGGCCATCAGTGGCCCCCTCACCCTGCTCAGTGCTGACGCTGCGTTCACCGCCTATGGCTGCCCTCTGCAGGATGCCCGCGGCTGAAGCCGCCTCCGCCAGAGCCCCCGAATCAGCCCGGAGTCCCCGGCGGCGCGCTCACCAATCGCACCAGCAGCTCGGCGTAGGCCTCCCGGTCCACCGGGGCCACCTCGCGGCCGTGCAGCAGGTCCTGCATCAGGATCAGGTGCACCAGGGCGCCCATGAACAGCCGCGCCCGCAGCTCCGCCTCCGCTGCTCCGGCGATGGCCTCGAACAGCGCCGTCACCCGGCCCACGCCGGTGAGCTCCAGCTGGGCCAGGAAGGTCTTGGCCAGTTCGGGGAACCGCTCCGACTCGGCGATCACCAGCCGCAGAAAGTCCAGGAACTGGGGTTGGCTGTGGCGGCACTCCAGGCAGCGGGCCGCCAGTTCCCGCAGGGCCGCGGCGGGCTCGGCCGGCAGGGCCTGCTGGGCTGAGGCGCCGAACAGTTCGCTGAGGCGCTCGCCCACCATCGCCTCGGTGAGGGCGCGGAACAGGGCCTGCTTATCGGCGAAGTGGCCGTACACGGTGGCCTTCGAGACGCCCGCCGCCGCGGCGACGCGGTCCATCGAGGTGGCGGCGTAGCCGTGCTGCAGAAACTCGCACCGGGCGCCATCGAGAACGGCCTGGCGCTTGTGCTGGCTGCGCCGCTCGCGGGCGCTGGGGCCAGAGGTTTTCCTGGGGACGGCTGCGTCACCACCGGCATCGGCTGTGGACATGGAGCGTCCTGCTCAAAAAAAACTGAACTGAACCGTATAGTAACGGCAACTGGAAGGGCGCGCGATGGTGGGGCGGCGGACGCAGCTGGGGCTGGTGGCGGCGGGCGGGGCCGTGCTGCTGACCCTGGGCGTGGGCCTGCTGCGCCGCGCCACGCCGCCGCCTCCGCCGGTGGTCGAGCGGCCGATCCGCACCGTCACCGCCCTGGGCCGGCTGGAGCCGGTCAGCGCCCTGCGCACGATCGCGGCACCGCTCTCGGGCGCCGGCCAGCCCACCCTGCAGGCCCTGTTGGTCGACCGCGGCGATGCGGTGCGGGCCGGCCAGCTGCTGGCCCTGCTCGACAACCAGCCCCAGCTGGAGGCCGCCGTGGCGGCGGCCCGGGCCGAGGTGAACCTGGCCCGTTCGCGGCTGGCGATCGCCAGCGCCGATGCCGGCAGCGGGGAGGACGGCCAGCGGGCCAAGGTGCGCTCCCTGGAGGCCCAGCAGCGCACGGCCGCCACCGAGGCCGCCCGTTACCAGAGCCTGTTCTCCAGCGGGGCCGTCTCGGCCGAAGAGCGCGACAACCGCCGCCTCAGCCTCGACACCGTGACGGCGTCGCTGCAGGAGGCCCGGGTGCTGCTGGCGCGGCAGCAGGCCCGCAGCACCGCCGGCCCCGGCGGGGTGGATCTGGATGTGGAGGCCTCCCGGCGCGTGCTGGAGCAGGCCCAGGCCAACCTGCAGCGCGCCATCGCCGCCCGCGACGACAACCTGATCCGCGCGCCGATCGCCGGCACCGTGCTGCAGGTGTTCGCCCGGGCGGGCGAGGCCCCCGGGGCCGAGGGGATCCTGCAGCTGGGCCAGACCGGCCGGATGCAGGCGGTGGCGGAGGTGTACGAGAGCGATCTGCCGCGGGTGCGGCGCGGGCAGCTGGTGCAGATCACCAGCCCGGCCCTGACCCAGCCGCTGCAGGGCCGGGTGGAGCAGATCGGCGCCATCGTGCTGCGCCAGAACCTGATCAACACCGATCCGAGCGCCAACACCGACAACCGGGTGGTGGAGGTGCGCACCCCGCTCACGCCGGAGAGCAGCCGGCGGGCGGCCCGGTTCACCAATCTGCAGGTGCGGGTGGTGATCGGGCCATGAGAACCCCGCTCGGCTGGCTGCAGCTCCGCCACGACCGCGGCCGCTTCCTGGTGGCCATCGCCGGCATCGCCTTCGCCGATCTGCTGATGTTCATGCAGCTGGGCTTCCAGGCGGCCCTCTACGACAGCAACACCCGCCTGAATCGTGCTTTCCGGGGCGATGTGGTGCTGATCAGCCCGAAGGCGCTGAACCTCCAGAACCTCTCCACGTTCCCGCGCCGCCGGCTGCTGCAGGCCCTGGATGTGCCCGGGGTGGTGGATGCCCAGGGGCTCTACATCCGTACGGTGAACTGGCGCAATCCCC
Source organism: Synechococcus sp. UW140 (assembly GCA_943369315.1). GTDB lineage: Bacteria > Cyanobacteriota > Cyanobacteriia > PCC-6307 > Cyanobiaceae > Cyanobium. The sequence continues at coordinate 97,076 of CALRMW020000005.1, read as the reverse complement.
AGACGCTGCGCAGCGCCACGGTGCAGGTGCTGGGTTTCGATCCGGATGCCGATGTGCTGCGACTTCCGGAGGTGCAGGCCCAGGCCGATCGCCTCAAGCTGCCCGACACGGTGCTGTTCGACCGGGGTGCCCGGGGCCGCTATGCCGAGCTGATCGCCCGGCTCGATCGCGGCGAGCCGGTGACCAGCGAGATCGAGCGGCGCACCATCGCCGTGGGCGGCCTGTTCCGGCTGGGGGCCTCCTTCGGGGCGGATGCCACCCTGATGGCCAGCGACCAGACGTTCCTGCGGATGTTCCCGCGGGCCAAGGCCGGCAGCATCAGCGTCGGGCTGCTCACCCTGTCGCCGGACGAACCGGTGGCGCCGGTGGTCCGGGCGCTGCGGCGCCACCTGCCGGACGATGTGCAGGTGCTCAGCCATGCCGACTACGTGGAGTTCGAGGAGAACTACTGGCGGGTGGCCAGCCCGGTGGGCTTCATCTTCGGGCTGGGCACGGCGATGGCCTTCGTGGTGGGGGTGGTGATCGTCTACCAGGTGCTCTCCACCGATGTGAACGCCCACCTGCAGGAGTACGCCACCTTCAAGGCGATGGGCTTCCGCCAGCGCTACCTGCTGCTGGTGGTGGTGGAGCAGGCCCTGATCCTGGCGGCGCTGGGCTTCATCCCCGGCGTGCTGATGCCGGTGTGGCTGTACGCGGTGGCGGCGAAGGCCACCAGCCTGCCGATCGCCATGACCCTGGGGCGGGCGACCACGGTGTTCGTGCTGACGCTGGTGATGTGCCTGGCCTCGGGGGCGATCGCCACCCGGCGGCTGCAGGCGGCCGATCCGGCCGAGCTCTTCTGATGGGGACCGGCGCCATGGCCAGCGCGATCGTGATCGAGGGGCTCAACCACCACTTCGGGCGGGGCGCGGTGCGGCGCCAGGTGCTGTTCGATGTGGCGCTGGAGGTGGCCGCCGGCGAGATCGTGCTGCTCACCGGCCCCTCCGGCTCCGGCAAGACCACCCTGCTGACCCTGATCGGCGGGCTGCGGGCGGCCCAGGGGGGCCGGCTGCGGGTGCTGGGGCGGGAGCTGGTGGGGGCCACGGCGCTGCAGCTCACCCTGGCCCGCCGCGAGCACGGCTACATCTTCCAGGCCCACAACCTCCACCGCAGCCTCAGCGCCGCCCAGAACGTGCGCATGGCGCTGGAGATGCGCGGCACCCTCAGCGACGGGGAGATGGATCGGCGCGCGAGGCGGATCCTCGAGAGCGTGGGGCTGGGGGATCACCTGGATGTCAAGCCGGACCAGCTCTCGGGCGGACAGAAGCAGCGGGTGGCGGTGGCGCGAGCCCTGGTGGGGGAGCCGCCGCTGCTGCTGGCCGATGAACCCACCGCCGCCCTCGACAGCCACTCCGGCCGCGAGGTGGTGCTGCTGATGCAGCGGCTGGCGCGGGAGCAGGGCTGCACGATCCTGCTGGTGACCCACGACAGCCGCATCCTCGACATCGCCGACCGCACCCTGTCGTTGGAGGATGGCCGGCTCTGCTGAAGGGGGCAAGAGACGATGTTCACGCTGGAGCAGATCGTCCCCTGGGGCCGTTCCTTCGAGGAGTACGTGGCCATGTTCTCCCTGGCCGACAGCGATCTGGCGGGCCGGATCCTGGGCTGCGGGGATGGCCCTGCCGGCTTTCAGGCGGAGGCCACCAGGCGGGGCCTGTCGGTGATCTCCTGCGATCCCATCTACGCCTTCACGAAGGAAGAGATCGCCTCCCGGATCGCCACCACCTACACGGAGGTCATCGAGCAGACCAGGCGGAATCCATCAGCCTTCGTCTGGGACACCATCGCGTCCGTTGAGGAGCTTGGTCAGGTCCGCATGGCGGCGATGCAAGCCTTTCTCGAGGATTATCCGGCCGGCCTGCTGGAGGGGCGGTACGTCAACGCCGAACTGCCGGCGCTTCCGTTCTCCGATCAAGCCTTCGACCTGGCGCTCTGCTCCCACCTGTTGTTCCTGTACAGCCGCCAGTTGGACGCGGCGTTTCACCAGGCCTCGCTGTTGGAGCTCTGTCGCGTGGCCCGAGAGGTCAGGGTGTTTCCTTTGCTGGAGTTGGGCGGGACGGTGTCACCCCATCTCGCCGGACAGGTGGAGATCCTGCGGGCGACGGGATTTCAGGTGTCGTTGGAACGCGTGGGCTACGAATTCCAGCGGGGGGCCTGCGAGATGCTGCGCCTTCAGCGTGATGATGGCTGAGAGCCTCGCGTTGTTTCTTGCCCCCCGTTGTTGTCCGTCAAGCCGGTCCCGCCGATCTCGATGTGATCGTTCCGCTGTTCGACGGTTATCGCCGGTTCTATGGCCAGCCGTCCGAACTGGATCGTGTCCGCGCGTTCCTGAAGGAGCGGCTGGCCCAGGGCGACTCGGTGCTGCTGATCGCCGAAGCCGATGGCCTGGCGCTCGGTTTCACCCAGCTCTATCCGTCGTTCTCCTCGGTGTCGATGGCGCCGATCTTCATCCTCAACGATCTGTTCGTGGTGCCCGAGGCCAGACGCTCAGGGGTGGCCCGCCGTCTGCTGGAGGCCGCCGCGGGCCGGGCCCGCGAGGCCGGCGCCATCCGGCTCTCGCTCGCCACCGCCCACACCAACACCGCCGCGCAGGCGCTGTACACCTCAGCCGGCTGGGAGCGTGATGCGGTGTTCAGCGTGTACCACTACGCGCTCCTGGAGCCGACCTCACCCACCCGTTCCGACGAAGCTCCCTGAGATGGCTGGCCAGGTGCAGGCAGAACACGCAGGGCCTCAGAGGCCCTGTTCCCGGAAGAAGCGCTGGATGGCGTCCTCGGCCTGGGTCACCTGGGCCGGCGTGCAGGCGGAGGTCTTGCTGAAGTATTTGCCGGCCTTGTTGAAGTTGACCCGGCAGGCGCCCTCGAACTTCACCTGGTGGATGCCCAGCAGCAGCTTCACGATTTCCGGCGGTTTCGCCGCGGGCGGGGTGGGTGTGGTGCTGCTGGCTTCCTTGCCGTAGGGGGCGGGATCCCAGAAGACGAAGATCGACTGCTTCTCCAGTCGGTACACCTGGCCGCGGTTGGCGTCCAGGATCTCGCGCCTGGCCGGTTCCCCTTGCCCATCGAAGTAGGCGTTGGGGGTGCTCTCGTTGGGCTTGAGCTCGATCCTCTGGCCGCCCTTGAGCTCGATGCTGACGAATCCCTGCCGCTGGGAGAAGGTGCACAGCCCGGAGGAGGTGGCCTTGTCGTCTCCGGCGGGGAAGACATCGCAGCGGGCCTGCACGGTGTCGGCCAGCGCCGGCGCCGCCGCCACCACGGACGCCAGGCCCAGCAGGGAGGCGGCAAGGATCGGAAGTCGGCGCATCGGCAGGGTGGCTACTGCTCTGAACGTACTCATCGCGGCGGTCGGCGTCCGTGCAGGACGGATCGGGGTGACAGGGCCCCCTGGTCTCGCTAGCAGTGCCCTGGGAGGTGCCGTGCCTTGATCAAGCCCATCGCCACGGAGGGCGCATCGGAGAGCACCCAGGGCCCGCGCGTCCGTCCCACGATCCGTCTGGGGATCGCGCTCTGGATCGCCTACAGCGCCCTGGCCGGAGTCCTGCAATTCTGCACCGGCATTCCTTACACGGACTGGTTCAAGACGGCCGGCAATGCCTTCGCCACGGCGGTTGTCCCCCTCACCCTCGGCGGCCTGGCGCTTCTGGCCTTCACCCGCTGGTGTCGGTGGGACCATGTCTGGCGGGATCCCTTGCGGCTGCGCTGCACCGGCCTGATGAAGCTGTCGATGCTGGCCTGGATGGCGATGATCGCCTTCCGCCTGGTGGGCATCCAGTGGGGCGCAGTGCCGCCGGACCTCCTCCTGGCCATCCTCGCCGCCGGCGTCGGCGTGGGCTTCGCCGAGGAGTTGCTGTTCCGCGGCCTCTTCCTGCGCTGCCTGCGCCAGGGTGGCCGCTCGGAAGCCACCGCCGCGATCTGGACGGGCGTCTGCTTCGGCCTGTTCCATCTCCCCAACGTGTTCATGGGGATGGGCTGGTTCGGTCTGATCCAGGTGGTCCTGGCGGCCCTGAGCGGCATCCTCCTGTACGTCTTCCGCCGCTACACGGGCCTCATCTGGCCGGCGATGGTGGCCCATGGCCTCTGGGACATCTCAACCTTCCTGGCCGGTGGCTATGCCTACCCGTGGCTCTCGATGGCCTCCGTGGCGGCCCAGGGGGTGTTCGTGGTGCTCGGCCTGCTCGTCTACGTGGGCCTCTACCGCAGCGACCGGGGCACGGTGGTGATTCCTGCCCTTGAAGTGGCTACAATGTGACTACGTGGTTGGAGCCGGGCGTGTGAGGACCAAGCTGGTCAGGATCGGCAATTCACGCGGTCTTCGCCTGGCCAAGCCGCTGCTCGAGGAAGCTGGCCTCACCGATGAGGTGGACATCCACGCCGCTCCTGGTGTGCTGACCATCACGCCTGTGGCGGCGCCGCGGGCTGGTTGGGCCGAGGCAGCAGCTGCCGTGGCGCCAGAGGGTCTCCTGGATGCAGCCACTCCCACCCGCTTCGACGAAGGGGAATGGGAGTGGTGACGGACGTCGCCGTCTGCCGCGGTGACATCTTTCTGGTGGCGTTGAATCCCACCCGCGGCCAGGAGATCCGCAAGACCAGGCCCTGCGTGGTCGTGTCGCCCGATGAACTCAACGCCCACATGGGCACGTTCATCGTGGCGCCGTTGACGACCGGTGCTTATCCCTATCCCTTCCGCGTTCCTTGTTCTTTCCAGGGCAAAGATGGCCACGTCGTGCCTGACCAGCTGCGCACGGTTGATCGCGAACGGCTTGTGAAGCGGCTGGGAACCCTGCCGAGCGACACCCTGTTCCAGCTCCTCACCATCCTTCAGGAGATGTTCGCGGCCTGATGGTCGCCTCACACCACCGCCAGCGCTGTGAGTGAGCCGCTGTAGCCGGTGATCTCGACGATGGCGTCGCTGGCGGCCTGGAAGCCGGCCACCCCGTCGTTGAGGGCCAGGAACGTGCGGCTGCCACTGCCGCTCGCGGCGGCCAGGGTGAAGGTGGCGCCGCCGTTGGCGGCGAAGGTGGAGGGGGTGAGCACCGCGGCCAGGGCGGTGGGGGTGAGGTCGGCCACGGCCCCCAGTTCACGCAGGGCGGCGGCCGACACCGCCTGCGGGCCATCGATGCGGTCGCTGCCGATCACCAGGTCGGTGATCTGGTCGGGGGCGCCCAGCAGTGAATCGCGCAGGTTGGCGAGGCGGAAGCTGTCGGCGCCCCCCAGGCCGGTGAGCGCATCGGCGCCGGGGCCGCTGACGAGGGCATTGGCGGCGGCATTGCCCGTGAGGAAACGGGGGTTGGCGGCGCCGAAGGCCAGACGGCCGGGGCCGCCGAACAGGGCCGCCGCCGTGAGGGCGCCGCTGTGGCCCAGGGCCCGGCCCTGGCTGGCGTTGAAGCCCACAGTCACGCTGCGGCCGGGCTGGATCGCGCTGGCCCAGGCGTCGCCGCTGACCGTGTGGCGGAACAGGCCGCCCGCCAGCGCCGTGCTGCTGATCCGCACCCCCCAGGGCGTGCCGCTGGGCCGGTGCGGGCTCTCGAAGCTGAAGTTCCAGCCGTTCAGCGGCGCTGCCCCGGTGTTGCTGACGGTGAGCTGCACCGTCATCCCCCCGGTCCAGATCGAGCCGCCCACCACCACCGCCAGATCCGGGCTGGAGGTGAGCGGGATGCCGTTGAGCGTGGCCGGCAGGGGGGCGCCGGGGGTGGGAATGGGCGTGGGAATCGGTGGCGGCGGTGTGGGAGTGGGGGTTGGCGTGGGCGTTGGTGTTGGCGTCGGCGTGGGTGTCGGGGTGGGAGTCGGCGTCGGCGTCGGCGTCGGGGTCGGGGTCACCGGGGTTCCGCCGCCGCTCGGCCGCACCGTGATGCCCGGCAGGGCGTCGAGCTGGGCGTCGGTGAGCGGCACGCCGCCCCGGCGTTCGACGCTGCGGGCGAAGGCGCCGGTGAGGGCGGCGTTGTAATCGAGGGCCACCTCGTTGGCGACGTAGTCGTCGCGGCGGTCCTGGTAGGCGAAGTCGTTGGCGCCGGTGGGACCGCCCACCAGGGCGCCGTAGAGGGTGTGGGTGTTGGGCTGGCCGTTGCGGAACCCGTCCCAGCCCACCCCCGAGGCCGCCCGGTGGTGGGGCTGGCGGGGCGCGTTGGCCCCGAAGCCCACCAGGTAGCTCGACTGGCGCGGATTGGCCCCGAGGATGTAGTCCACCGTTCCCTGCGAAAGACGGCCGTAGGCGCCCCCGGGATCGCGCACGTTGTCGGCGTAGACATCGGCCAGGAAGGCCGTGTTGGCGGCGTAGCGCAGCGAACCCCACTGGCTGATGTGGCGCAGGCCGCCGGCGCTGATCGTCACCCCGTTGCCGCCGCTCACCCAGTTGTTCAGCCAGCCCTCCACGTCCTGCTGGATGCGGGCCGAGCCGGTGTCCTCCGCCAGGATCACGGCGGTGGCATAGGAGGCGTCGTCCCAGTTGCCCGTCCAGCCGCGCGAGAGGCCGCCGATGCTGCCGGTGTAGATCGACAGGGCCTTGTCCCGGTAGGCCGTGCCGTTGCCCCCCGCCGCGCTCACCGCCCGTGACAGCCAGGCGGCGCCGTAGGCCAGTTCGTCGTTGTAGCCGCTCCAGGAGTTGTAGAAGGAGCGCACCTCGGGGATCGCATCGGCGTAGCGGCCCCGGTAGCGGTCGGCGAAGTCGTAGAGCGAGACGGCGCGGTTGAGCAGCACGTCGGCATAGGCGGCGTCGCCGTTCTGGCGGAACAGCACCGACGCCGAGGCCAGCGCCGCCGCCGAGCCCGCCGCCACATCGGAGCCGGGCTTGCTGGGCGTCACCGCCATCGCCGGCCGGGCGACCGTCTGGCTTTCGGGTGCGCTCCACAGGGCATGGTCGGCCCCGGCATCGCCCACCTGGGCCACGAAGTAGAGCGTGGTGCCGGCGGCATCGACGCCGTGGGCCTTGAGCAGGTAGTCGGTGCCCCAGCGCACGGCATCGAGCAGCTCATCGGTCTGCCCGGTGACGGCATAGCCATCGGAGAACTCGATGCCGCCCCAGGCGAGGGTGGCGAGGGTGGAGGCCAGCGGCAGGCCGAACTTCACGTGATCGCCGGCATCGTGGTAGCCGCCGCGGAGGTCCAGCGTCAGGCCGCTCTGCAGGTTGGCCGCCGTGCGCCCGCCGAAGTACACCCCGTCGGCCCCGTCCCGCAGGCCGGAATCGCCGCGCCAGTCGATCCGCTTGCGGGCCTCGTCGAGGTCGCCGGAGCGCTGGGCCTCATAGAAGAGGAAGCTTTTCTGCAGGGCCTCGGCGTAGTTGAACCCCACCCCGGTCAGCGGATCGACGGACGCCATCGCTCAGAACAGATCACCCCCAACGGTTTACGGCGCCCCGCCTCGCGGGGGCGACCCCCTTCGGAGGGTGGTTGGCGGCGCGCCGGAGGGTGATCGGCCGCCGCGGCACGGGCGCGCGCGCGGCTCAGCGCAGCCGGATCAGGCCCTGCCGCAGCGCCATCACCAGCGCCTGCAGCCGGTTGCGGGCGCCCATGTTCTGCAGCAGCCGCTTGGTGTACGACTTGGCCGTGCTCGGGCTGATCATCAGCCGCTCGGCGATCTCCCGGTCGGTGAGGCCGTCGGCCAGGCCCTCGAGGATCTCGTAGTCGCGCGGGCTGAGTTCGCTGATCGGCGCGGGCACCGGCAGGCCGCGCATCGAGGCGCTGCGGAAGTGGTGCCCGCCCAGCGCCGCCAGCACCGCCGCCTGCAGGGCGCCGCTGCGGAAGGTCATGTCGCGCTCCGCCACCAGCCCATCCACCCAGGCCGCCCGCACCAGCGCCGGGTCCTGGACCGGGGCGGTGCCGATCACGATCACCTTCAGCTGGGGATGGCGCTCCTTCACCGTTGCGGTGAGGCTGAGCACGTCGCCGCCCTCAAGGCTGTCGGAGCACACCAGCAGCCCGTGGGGCTGCTCCGCCAGACGGCGCAGGCAGCTCTCAGCGTCGGTGACGGCACAGCCGATCAGGCCGTAGCCGAACAGCCCCACCGTGTAGCGCAGCAGCAGCGGCTCCTCGCCCATTGCCAACGCCACCCGCGGCGGCACATCGGTGGCGATCAGGGCCCGACGCATCACCGCCCGCCGGACCTGGACGACGGGCAGATCGGCGGTGAAATCCACGGGGACCGGCGGGTGCTGTGGGGCAGGCTATGGGGATGGACCGATTCGGGGCGACACGTCGGAGCCGGCGGCGCGCCCTGGCGCCGTTGCTGCTCGCCGGTGGCCTGCTGCTGGCCGTGCGGCCGGGTCTGGCGGAAGGGGAACCGGCCGGCGTCACGGTGCGGACGCTGGTGCAATCCACCAAGTCGTGGAACGGCACCCCCCTGCCCGCCTACCCCAGCGGCCAGCCGGAAGTCACCGTGCTGCACATCACCATCCCGCCGGGGGTGGCGCTGCCCATGCACCAGCTGCTGGTCACCAGTGCGGCTGGCGCCAGCGTGCAGCTCCGGGCGGGTCAGGGGTTGATCGAGATGGTGAACCAGCCCCATTACGGCACCAACAACGGCACCGAGCCCGCCGAAATCGTGGTGGTCTACGCGGGGGTGAAGGGCCAGCCGATCACCGTGCCGGCGCCGGCGGCAGGCCCCGCCCTTTGATGGGGGGCCTTGCCGAGGGGCCAGGGCGCCGAAGGGCTTTGGCGCTGGGATGGGCGACCTTGATGTCTCTCTCGGAGCTCGTAGCAGACCTGTACAGGCTGTACAGCTTTGTGCGCTGCCCTGTTGAGCCCCTGCCGCCCCCGGGCAGCCCCGGAAGGTCGTCAGCCCCAAGCCATGGTTCTGGTGTTGGATGGGCCCCAGTTCTGCGCAGGGAGCTGGGCCGCGTGGCCAGGCATCTCCGTCCCCTCCTGGCTGGTCTCCTGGGCGCCTACGTGCTGGGCTACGGCGTGGCCCGGGTGTCCATCTTCCACGCCGTGGAGCGTTACGGCGGCCCGGAAGGGAAGGGGGCCCCACGGCAGGACTTCATCACCCGGCGCGACCGACCCGCTGGCGAGGGCTGGGAGTACGGGCTGTTCCTGCCGGCCATCAGGGTGGAAGAGGCCACCATGGGTTTGATTCACAACCGATAGCCGGTGGACCCCCTCGACCTGCTGATCGATCTGCACCGGGATGGGGAGCGGCAGGGGCCGGGCGGGGACGCCGAGACGGAGCAGGCGCTGCAGCTGGCCGGGGTTGACCGCACCGCGCCGCTGAAATTGGCCGATATCGGCTGCGGCACCGGAGCCTCCACCCTGCTGCTGGCCGGGCTGCTGGGGAACGCCCGGATCACGGCGGTGGATCTGCGGCCGGAGTTTCTCGACGTTCTCGAGGCCCGGGCGCGCCAGCTCGGGGTGGCGGACGCGATCAGCCCGTGCGCCTGCTCGATGGACAACCTGCCCTTCGCCGATGGGGAGCTGGATGTCATCTGGTCGGAGGGCGCGATCTACAACATTGGCTTCGCCAAGGGCATCGCCGGCTGGCGCCGTTTCCTGAAACCGGGCGGCCTGCTGGTGGTGTCCGAGATCACCTGGACCACCGCCTCCCGGCCGGCGGAACTGCAGCGGCACTGGCAGGAGCAGTACCCCGAAATCGACCAGGCCTCGGCCAAGATCGCCCTGCTGGAACGGCACGGCTACGCGCCGATTGGCTATGTCGTCCTGCCGCAGCACTGCTGGCTGGATCACTACTACCGGCCCCTGCAGGCCCGCTTCGATGGCTTCCTGCGCAGGCACGGCCACAGTGAGGCCGCCCGGGCCATCGTCAGCGCCGAGGAGCACGAGATCCGTCTCTACGAAACCCACAAGGCCCACTTCGGTTATGGGATGGTTGTGGCCCGCAGGAGCGAAAGCCCGCTGCCCCTAGGCTCCTGAGGGCTTTGATCGGAGCGGGAGGATGGTGCCCCGGAACACGATCTGCCTCTGGTTCGACGGCACCGCCCTGGAGGCGGCCACGTTCTACGCCGAAACCATCCCGGACAGTGCGGTGGAAGAGACCTTTCGGGCGCCGGCCGATTATCCGTCGGGCAAGGAGGGTGATGTCCTGACCGTGTTGTTCACCGTGGCCGGCCTCCCCTGCCTGGGCCTCAATGGCGGCCCGGCGTTCAAGCACAGCGAGGCGTTCTCCTTCCAGATCGCCACCGACGACCAGGCCGAAACCGATCGGCTCTGGAACGCGATCGTGGCCAACGGCGGCGAGGAGAGCGCCTGTGGCTGGTGCAGAGACAAATGGGGACTGTCGTGGCAGATCACCCCGCGCGCCCTCACCGCCGCCATCGCCGACCCCGACCGGGCCGCGGCCCGGCGCGCCTTCGAGGCGATGACGCAGATGACCCGGATCGACATCGCGGCGATCGAGGCGGCCCGCCGCGGGTAGGGTCCCTCGGCTGCGCCGCCAGTCCTCACCTATGACCCGCCAGCCGATCGTGATCCTCGGGGGTTTCCTGATCAGCCCCGAGGCCTATGCCCCGATGGTGGCGCGGCTGGAGCAGCTCAGCGGCCAGCCGGTGCGGCTGGTGCCGGTGGGCAAGCCCGAGTGGCTGCTCACCGTGTTCGCCTTCGCCTGGGCCGGGATCCTCGATCGGGTGCAGGCCACCGCGGCCGAGCTGGCCCCCAGCTCCCCCACCGGCAAGGTGACGCTGATTGGCCACAGCTCCGGCGGCATCATGCTGCGGCTGTTCCTGGATGACGCCCCGTTCCAGGGGCGCCGCTACGACGGCAAGGCCCTGGCCGACACCCTGGTGATGCTGGGCAGCCCCCACACCGCCCTCAAGGCCACGGTGCTGCGCCGGATGGTGGCCGAGCGGCTGCCGGGCTGTCCCTTCGCCGATCGTGTGCGCTACGTCTCGGTGGCGGGCGACCTGGATCTGCAGACGGCCTCCCCCATGGCCCAGCGCCTGGCCCCCACCGCCTACCGCAACAGCACCGGTGATCCCACAGGCCGGGGCGACGGCCTGGTGCCGGTGGCCTCGGCCCTGCTGGATGGCTCCACTCCCCTGGTGCTGCCGGGGGTGGCCCATGGCGGTGCCTTCGGCCCCTCCTGGTACGGCAGCCCCGAGGTGGTGGAGCGCTGGTGGAACGCCGCCGTCAGCGCCCCTGGGGGTTCCCCCGGGTCGTCGCCTGCTGGCGCAGCTCACTGACCACGCCGCTGCGCTTGAGGGCGCTGATCGCCTGGTCGATGCGGTTGGTCGTGGCCTCCGGCAGCGCCGGCGCGTAGGCGAACGCCTGGGATTCGGGCCGGATTCCCTCCAGCGCCAGGCTGGGCAGGAAGCCCTTGGCCTCCTCCTGGAGCAGCAGGTAGCTGAGCTGCAGGTTGTCCCCCAGCAGGGCGTCGATCCGGCGCTCGGCCAGCAGCTCTCCCCCCTCGCTGATGCTCTTCAGCGGCACGATCGTGGCCTTGGGGCCGGGGCTGGAGGCGTTGAGTTCCTTCAGCAGCGACTCGCTGACGGTGCCGTTGCGTACCCCCACCCGCAGGCCCAGCAGATCGGCCGGTGAGCGGATCGCGCCGCTGCCCCTGTCCTGGATCTCCCCGGCCACGTTCACGGTGAGATAGCCCACCAGCAGCGACGCCGAGACGATCCGCACCAGGTAGGCCAGGATCACCACCCCGTTGCCGCGGGTGGTGGTCACGATCGTGTTGCTGCCCGGCCCGGTGGCCAGCACCTGGAAGACCTTGCTGCAGTGGCGCAGGGAGTTTCGCCGGCCGTCCGTCGCGGGATGGTGCCGGACCTCCAGGCGCAGGGTGAGCCAGGTGAGTCCGGCGATCGCCAGCAGGTAGCCGCCCAGCAGCTGCAGCAGGGTCGGCGTCAGCAGGGCTGCCAGGAAGGAGCGCCCCAGATCCAGACGGCTCTTCACCACCATCACCGCCAGGCCGTCCTCCTGGAAGGGGAGGCTGAAGCGGTAGCGCTTCAGGCGGTCGGGCGAGACGTTGATGCAGCCCACCGCCACATCCAGCCGGCCCTCCCGGCTGGCCTCCAGCATCTGCCGCACCGACGGCCACTGGGAGACGACGTAGGGGATCTCCTCGAGCGTGGCCACCCGGTTCCATAGATCGATGCCCAGCCCCCGCCACACCCCCGCCTCCCGGTAGCTGCAGGGCGGCGAACCATCCACCAGGCCCACCCGCAGCACCGGCTCCGCCGCCGCCGCGCCCGGCAGGGCGATGGCCAGGGCAAGGGCGAAGGCCCAGGGAAGGCGTCGCCCCCTTCTCCGCTCTCCGTTCCGACGGGGTTTGGCAGTCATGGGAATTGGCTGAGACATCCGCCAGGGGATCTCCGACACGAACCATCAGACGGGCTGGAGGCCATGGTGGGTGAACGGCACAGCTTGTGGCTGACAGGAAGCGGGATCGGTCGTTGCCCCCACGCCAACAGAATCCGCATGGTGTAGTTCCGTGATGCGGCGGGGAAGATCATCAACGAAATGCTAAGCAATCAATAGCGAGGTCTGGAATCGGAGAAGAATGATGCCCACTTTTCTGTTGTGATCATCAACCATGACAAAAAGACTCTCGGTTGTGATCAGCGGCGCAGTGTCCCTTGGGAGCTATGAGGCAGGTGTGATGTATGAATTGCTGGAGGCCATCGCCTTGAGCAATGAACGTCTCAGGGAAGTCGATCCCGATCGATATCCACAGGAGCGCGTGGTGATCGATGTGATCACTGGCGCATCGGCGGGGGCGATGACAGCCGGGATCCTGGCTCAGCAGCTGATGTTCCATGGCCAGGCACTGCGCCAGCCCTACACAAACCCCCTTTATGAGGCGTGGGTGAAGAAGATCAACATTGACGAACTGCTGAGTGTTGATGAGAGGTTGCATAAGTACTCCTTGTTATCCACAGAAGTGATTGATGGCATTGCTGCAGAGTACTTGCAGGAGCGCCCGGGTCCGGAACCTGATCCGCATCCGGTAGTGGATGCAACCCTGAGGGTGGGTGTCGCCATGGCCAATCTCAACGGTTATCCACTGAACATCAAGGGACAGTCAGAGACGTTCTCCTATTCGCGCTACAAGGATCAGTTTGTCTGCTCGATCGTCCGTGAGGCCTCTCCCGAAGGAACGGAGGTGGTGCGATTGCAGGAACTGGAGCCCCAGCAGTCGGGCGCTGGAACGGCCTGGATGCCGATCTCCCCGCCGAGCGGCAGCGATGGGCCCAGTGACGACAAGGACGCGTCTGAGGGCTGGAATCAACTGCGGACGATGGCCCTCTCGTCGGGGGCCTTCCCGTTTGCTTTTCGCAGCAGGGAGATCGCAAGAGTCGGTGGTTCTCCTTCCAGCTTCATGCACACCCGGGACAGCAAGAGTAAGAAGGCCCGAGGGGATTCTCGTCGCGATGGCGCCTATCTCTACACCGATGGCGGCGTCTTCGAGAATGAGCCCGTCGGGATGGCGGCTGAGCTCAGCTCCCAGATCGATAGGGAAAGGACACTGAAAAAGCGAATGTATCTGTTCGTGGCACCTGGCAAACGCACCTTCGATCAGGATCCACTTCTTAATCGCGACGATGATCTGCTGGCCTTGGCGACTGCCCTGATTGCTGCCATCTTCGGTCAGTCGCGCTATCAGGACTGGATCACGAAGGGCCTGGAGGGAGAACTGCTGACCGTGACCACGTCCGATGTCGCGTTGATCGGAGATGGTTTTTCCGCCTTCGGTGGCTTCCTTGAATATGACTTCCGAGCCTATGATTACAATATCGGCAGGAGAACGGCAAGGCAGAAGCTGGTGGAAGGACGGTTTCGTGATCTGATCGGCGACTTCGAGGCCATCAGAGCGCAGATGAAATGCATTGACTGGCTTGACGAGAACGACTCGGGCAAGGAGGGTACTTCTTTGGCTGCCATGCCAGCAGCCGCGACGAATGCATTCGGTGAGACGGATCGCTGGTTGGCGAAGTGTGCTGAACTCAAGTCCCTTGCCGAGGGCGGCAAGTCGTCCAGTGGCTCTCGACAGAACAGCCAGGGTTCCCTGCAGCAGTTGCGTCTCCTGATGGCCAATGTGTCCGATGATCGGCGAGCCGTGATCAGCAAGCAGATTCGCAACAGGGTCAACTCGCTGATTGATTATGTGAACGCCGACTATCTTGATCCTGCAGATCAAAAGAGGATAGGAGGCGAGGTATTGAAGCTGGTGAGGCGCCGGATCGGCAAGCCATTGACAAAGCTTTTGGTCTATCTCATTTGGGTACGACCCTTCCTGAGGAGGAATATTCTCAAGCCTGAGGGGTCCTGATGCGCGCACAATGCCGTGCTTCCCGGCCTGATACGGAATCCCCGATGTTCAGGAACTGAATGGAGGTGCCATCCCATCCTGAGGTGGATGGCTATTTCTGCATGTGGGGCCCCGGTACCCATGACGTTTCAAGTCTCAACGTGGACGAGGGGGCCTGGTGCATCGATGGTTGAGTCCTAGAGGGTCTGCAGGGCCCAAGCGACTTCAGCCACCAGGAGCGGCAGACAGGCATCAGGACTACGCTCTGGGCAGGTGCTCCAGTGCTCAGATCCAAGCCTGATAGATAGAGTGGGGTGAAACCAGAGCTGGAGGCAGTCGCGATGGATTCCACGCTTTTTCAACGCCCAAAGGACGAGTATGGTGATCTGTACTGCCAGCATCTCTTCGATCAATACAAGCTTGCCGTTGAGATGGCAGATCGGGTGAGCGCCCGGCGGATGCAGGCCAACACCTTCTTCTTGGGCGTCAACACGGGCCTGCTGACCATTTTTGCCACCCTTGTGAAAGAAAGAATCTTGAGCGGTTTCTCTGGGGCTTTGCCGATCCTGGCGCTGGTCATCCTCTGTTTTGTATGGTGGAGGATTGTCCGCAGTTATCGTCAGCTCAACAGCGGTAAGTTTGCGGTCATCCTGGAACTGGAGAAGCTGCTTCCCGTGGCCCCCTACGCGGCCGAGTGGATCGCTCTGGGAGAAGGGAAGGATTCCCGTCGATACCTGCCGCTCACCCATGTCGAGAACTGGGTGCCGCGGCTGTTTGGTGCCTTGTATCTGCTGCTGCTTGTGGCTGTGCTGGTTGCGGGGCAGACGATCCTTCCGGGAGGGATGGGCTGATGGCGGGTGGACCCACTCCCACAGCATCAATGGCTGAGCTGCAGCCACCCGTGAGGGTCCTGCAATGGAGCAGCCGAACGCTGTCGTATCTGGAGCGAGTGGATGGCCTCGAGCTCACCATGCTGCGGATTCCGGCCGGTCGCTTCCTGATGGGCTCCCCTGAGACTGAGTCGGGCAGGGATCTTGATGAGGGCCTGCAGAATGAGGTGTCATTGGGCGAGTTCCTGATGGCCCATACTCCCATCACCCAGGCTCAGTGGCGGGTGGTGGCGCAATGGAAGCCGCCGAACGGGAAGATGTGGGGCAGAGATCTGAAGCCCGATCCCTCTTGGTTCAAGGGCAAGGAGGCCCGCCTGCTGGATGGGGAGGCCAGCACCGAGATGCGGCCTGTGGAGCGAGTGAGCTGGTTTGACGCGATGGAGTTCTGCTCCCGCCTGAGCCAGCGCACGGGCCGCACCTACACGCTGCCGAGCGAGGCCCAGTGGGAGTACGCCTGCCGGGCGGGCACCACCACGGCGTTCGCTTTCGGGGCCACGATCACCCCCGAGCTGGCTAACTACCGCGCTTCCGTTCCCTATGGGAATGGCCCCACAGGCGAGGATCGCCAGCAGAGCACGCCGGTGGGGAGCTTTCCGGCCAATGCCTGGGGCCTCCACGAGATGCACGGCAATGTGTGGGAGTGGTGTCTGGATCACTGGCATGCGAGCTACGAAGGGGCACCCGGAGAGGGTTCGGCATGGCTGGATCCACAGGCGCCGGAGCAGGCCGAAAGAGTGCTGCGAGGTGGCGCCTGGAGTGATCCGCCCGCCGATCTGCGCTCGGCTTGCCGTTATCGCTTGCCCCCCGCTGTTGATGCAGAGGGCTATGTAGGTTTCAGGGTTGTCTGCCTGCAGGCATCCTTCTCAGAAGTGGGTGACAGAATGAAGCCTGTGGATCAAGAAGCTGAAACGACCATTCTCTGGGTTGATGACAATCCAGGCAACAATAAGGAAGAACGTGCGCTATTGGAACGCCTTGGAATCACGATTCTCCTGGCTGTTTCCACTGGGGATGCTCTAGCTATTCTCGAGAATCAGCCCATTGATTTAATTATATCGGATATGTCTCGCCCATCCGACTCGAGTGCTGGTCTTGGCCTGTTGCGAAGGGTGCGCGACAGGAATGGTGAGATTCCTATTGTATTGTATGTGGGTGTTGTGAAGCCTGGAATGGCAGCCCAGGTTAGGAGCCAGGGTGCCCTCGCGATTACGAATCGCAAGGACGAGCTTCTGTCGATCGTCCAGACGACCCTCCAGCCGAGGATGACCAGAAGCAGGGTTTCAAGGTCTTATGCCAAGAGACTTAAATAATGGAAGATCGTTCAGCCCAGTTCCATGGCGATCAGCAGCCCACTGTGGCAGCAGGAAAGATTGCTATGGGATCCTCTTGGTTTCACCCTAATGGGTGTGGCCTATGGGGTGCCACTGTAGACATCCTTGGGCATACTGCTGATCAGTCACAGGATTCCATCAGCCTTGAACTCTCAGACTCAGCGAAAAGAGCTGCAGCGGCTCAGGGCTTCCAGGCAGCCATCAGTTCTCTGGCTCTTCAGCCCAGCCCTGCGCAGAGACCACTGCCTTGTTGGAGCGTTCCATTAGTGCATGCAGTGATCAGCAACAACCTGTCTCGCAAGGCGACACTCTACTACTGCGGATCCACATATCAACAACACAGATGACAGTACCTTCTCAGCATCTAGCAAAAACCCCGGCTGCTTATGTCTCCTATTCCTGGGGGGATGACAGTTCTCCAGAAGCCCGCGAGCGAGAATCCATTGTTGATGACCTATGCCGCAGCTTTGCAGAGGTGGGTATCGTGATAGGTCGCGACAAGAATGAGGTCAAGCGCGGCGACTCCATTGAAGCCTTTGGGAGAAGAATCGCCAGCGCACCCTTGATTCTTGCCATGATCAGCAGAAAGTCCCTGCGATCGGAATGGTGCATGCTCTACGAGTTGTTCGCGGCTTACGGCCGGCACGGTGGGGATGGAAAGGAGTTTTCGTCCGTTGTCGTTGCTCTCGTTCTTGATGATGCCAATGCTGACATGAGGGACAGGAGAGATCTGATTCAATACTGGAAAAGTGAGTGCAAGCGGCTTGAAGAGGAGCTTGAGGAAGCTGATCCTGGCATCGAGAAAAGCCTCGATTCTCGGGAGGTGCTGATTAGATGCCGAGAGATGATCAAAAGCCTGCCGGATATGCTGCTGGCCCTGAACAAGATTGCCATGCCCCGCGGCAGCGCTGCCATACGCAGGGATAACTTCAGGAACATCAGGGACTACGTCGTTGATTCTCTCAGATCCAGAGGCTTGATAGGTGAACTTCCTGATCCTGATAGCGGCATTGATCCTTCTTCTGTCGTGGCAAGACTGAACCACTTGGCTCATGCATTTCCCACCCTTGCTGGATCCAGTGTGGAGGGCTGTTTCCGAATGGCGATCCAGGCTACCTGGCCCACGCAGACTCTGGAATCACGGTTTCCGAATCTTGCAGGCAGCTCGAGGATCGATTGGGATGATCTTCGGTCCCACTTTGGGGAGAGTTCCAGCCTTCGACATCTCGACGGTGAAAAACTAACCATGTTGCTTGGCCTGTTCGAGATCCAGCTGAAGCAGTTGACCGATGTCAAGGCTTCAGTGCCCGATGAGGAAAGGCGCCCTATCCTGGCAGTTCTGGTGGAACGCCATGGGGAAGTGCAGCAGGATGGCCAGATCGTTCCCTACGTTTGTAAAGGGGTTCTTCAGATTCCTGGAGAGGATGATGGCTTTTCCTATGAGTTGGTTGATCCTGCCCGTGATCACATCTTCTGCTTCGGTTCCGGCCGCTCCAATCCTGGCTGGGAGGATCCGGGAATCGTGATTGGCCGCCTGTGGCGTGCAGCACTCACCAAGTTGATGGAGATTGGCATGGCAGGAGTGGAGCCACTCCTGGATCTCTACCTCCCGCGTAGGTTGTTCGATGAAGACTGGTCAAGCGTTGAAGTGCCGGATGGGCAGGGTGACGTTGACTCTCTTTCTACAAAATTCTACCGACTTCGATCCATCGATCGTTGGAAGATGGAAGACTTCTACAAGCAGTATTTTCAAGACAAGCACGCTTCTCTCAAGCAGGGCCGGGGACGCTGGATGCTAATCGAGGCTGCCGCCGATCCCAGCAGCATCCATCGAGATCTGCCATTGACCCGCAACGACAGTGAGACCGTGGCGATTCTGCGGCTTGGTTCCATCGGTAGCGACATGCCTCAGCGGATCAAGTGGTACAAAGCGGCTCTTGCTTCCTCGGCTCCTGTGGTGATCTGGTGGCACCATGCTGCAGTGGCTCAAGCCAAGATGAGTCCTCAGAAGCAGCTCACACAAGTTCTGAAGCATCTTCAGCTTGTCAAGCCATCCCGCGGACAGAATTGCCATCAACCCGTCAAAGTTGATCTGCTTGCTCTGGCTGAACATAAAGCTGATCTTCCGGGATCTATCGTGATTCTTCTTGAGGATCGCCTTGAGATGGATCCCCAGCGGCTGTCCCAACCGCGGCTGTTCACTATCGTAGAAGAGAAGATTCCATCCCTTGGCTACAGCACGGGTTGACCCCAGGTGTGCCGTTCCTCGCGTTTTCCTCTTTTCTCTCCTAGCCCTTTGCTTCGCTGTCGGCCATGAGACGCTCGCGCTCCACACCCGAAGACGTGAACCAATCATGGGGGCTCTTCACCAATCTTCCCCGATCAGAGCGGGAGAAGGCCGGTGCGGTTCGCCGCCGCGACGAAACCTGGCCCCAACCGCCACCATGGCGAGAGTTTCTCAAGCCTTCTACGGATGAGCAGAGTCAGGAGCTGGCTGCACGGGAGATAAGCTACTGGCAGCAATGCGATCAGTGGAGGAAGAGCAACGCTGATCTTGACACTCAGGATCGTGATCGCCGCCGCGGCGAAGTGTTCCGGCTTCCGCGGGCCAGTGATGGTGGGTTCCGCCCGGAGGCGGAAAAGGTTCGGCTGGCGGTGAACGCGGCGATCCACCTGCGCCGCCCTCTCCTTGTGACGGGCCCACCGGGTTGCGGCAAGACCAGCCTGGCCTATGCCATCGCGGAGGAGCTCGATCTTGGCCCCGTGCTCAGCTGGCCTGTGACGCCACGGTCTCAGCTTCAGGAGGGTGGGCTCTACCTCTACGACGCGGTGGGTCGGCTCCAGGAAGCCGGCTGGACTGGTGTCTCTGCGCATCGACACAACGGAGACCCTGGCCAGGATGCAGATGCAACCGATGGCTCGCCTACCGGCAGAAGCAGACCCACCAGCGACTACCTCATACTTGGTCCCGTGGGCACCGCGTTTCTTCCCTTCTCCAGGCCACGGGTGCTGCTGATCGATGAACTCGACAAGGGAGATCTGCAGCTACCCAACGAATTGCTCAACCTCTTCGAAGAAGGGTTCTTCGAGATTCCCCAGCTCGTGCGTGAGGCGCGCCGACAGGAGCGACCCGAAGAAATCTCCACAGCCGACCCTGGCGGGCGATGGCTGGTGATGGGAGGCCGGGTGGTGTGCAGGGAGTTCCCGATCGTTATCCTGACCAGCAACGGTGAGAGGGATTTTCCGGCTGCGTTTCATCGCCGCTGCATACGGGTGACCATGCCGGTGCCCACCCATGAGGATCTGGTGCATGTGGTGGGCGCCCATTTCAATCTGGATGCCGCCACACCATCAGATCAAGTGGATCAGGAAGTCCGCGCCTTCCTCGGTGACGACAGCGATCTGGATCGTGCCACCGACCAGTTGCTGAATGCCCTGCATCTGCTCACCATGCCCGATGGTGCGCCGGCCAGCGATCAGGAACGCAACGCCCTGAGGGACATCCTCTATCGCCGGCTTCACGACTGAGACGGACAGACTTCATGGCGCGACGCAAAGCTTCGGCTGCCTCACAATTCTCCAGGTTGGCCGAGCTTCTGCAGTGGCTGGCTCAGAGGCCATCTGCCGAGCAGGCACCCACGCCGTCGGAGCTGGCGGAAGTGATCTGGCTGGCCAGGCGGCTGCCAGAGACGAGCCAGAACGCTTCTCAGCGCGTGGATCCGACCCCGATCGAAGGCAACGATTCTGATCCACACCTCGACAGGACAACGAAGGAAACTGACGACACCTCATCCCCCCCTCAGCGCCGCAGGCCTCCTCCGCAACCTGACAAAGACATCGTCGCCTTTTTTCCCGATTCACCGGAGGCCCCTCCGACCAAGCCCGTCGCTCACCTGTTGCCGAGCCGATCTCTGCCCACGGAGCAGGAACTGAAGGCCGCCATGGCCAGCCTCCCCATCCGGCTGAATGTTCCTCGCCTGCTGCCAGGCGATCTTTCCCTTCTTGCTGCCCTGCGCCCGCTGATGGACAAGGCCCCGGACGCGATCCGTTCCGTTCTCGATGAGGAGGCCACTGCCCAGCGCTCCGCGGACGCGCGCATCCCCCTGCCGGTCTATCGGCCGAGATCGGAACCTCGCTTCTCCGTGACGTTGCTGGTGGATCGTGGCCTCTCCATGGAGGTGTGGCAACCGATGGCTGAGGAGTTCAGGGATGTGCTGGTGCGCAGCCGCTCCTTCAGGGAGGTGCGGCTGATCGAGATCGTCCCCCCGCCATCGGTGCGCTCAGCGGTTGGTTTCTGCGCATCGGGATCGCGACGCGTGACATGGAGAGAGCCGGAAGCGCTGATGCGAAGGCCGCCTTTCCTGGTCGATGAAGAGGATCGAACATTGCTCCTCGTGATCACCGACACGGCGGGGCCGCACTGGTGGAGCGGCGTCATGTTTGAAGCCCTGCGCAGCTGGAGCCACAGGCTGCCGGTGGCGATGGTGCACACGTTGCCCCACTGGATGGCCCAGCGGACGGCGTTGCGGGTGATGTCAAGGGCCTCGATCTGGAATGACGTGCCGGGTGGCGAGACCTCCCGGTATCTGAGCACTGCGACGGATGCCTGGGAGGACATGCCCGTCCGCGGCGGCGCTTTGCCGGTGCTGCGGCTCGACCCGGGGGCGATCGCCAACTGGGCGGCGATGGCGATGGGGGATGGCCGGCAGGCAGCCCCTGGAGTGATGCTCCCCCGTGATGGGGAGGAGCTCCGGCAGAAACTGGATGCCCTGCGTCCACGACTGAGCGCCCCGGCTGGGGACGAGATGGCCGATGCCAACCTTCTCTGGGAGGCATTCCAACGATCCGCCTCTCCAGAAGCGCAGCGGCTCATGTTCCTCCTGGCGGCGGCACCGGTGTTGACGCTGCCTGTGATACGACTCATCAAGGAGGCGACATTGCCTCCCACCTCAGGACCTTTCCCCCTTCTTGAAGTGCTGCTCTGCGGTTTGCTTCAACCCCTCCCAGGTTCAGCGGTTCGAGAACCACATGACGATACATCCGCATCCGCGAAGGAGGCAGATGTCAATACGGATGCCATTCAATATGCCATCCACACTGGCGTCCTCACGTTGCTCCGCAAGGATCTGAGCGCAGCCGACACGGTGGCGGTGGTGCGAATGGTGTCGGAGCTGCTGGAGCGTCGCTGGAATGCTCTGGGCATAGGTCACAGCTTCCGCGCGGTGCTGACCGATCCCGAGATTGCGATCGAGGGTGATGAACTCAAGGGCGTGGTGAATTTCGCCACGGCCACAGCCGATCTGATCGAACGCCTGCCAGGAGAAGCCTATCAACGGTTTGCGGCGCAACTTCGCCGGCGATGTGGTCAGCCTGCGAGGCCCACATGGCCGGACTCCATCTCCTTTGAGCCCTACGAC
Organism: Synechococcus sp. UW140; assembly: GCA_943369315.1. GTDB lineage: Bacteria > Cyanobacteriota > Cyanobacteriia > PCC-6307 > Cyanobiaceae > Cyanobium. The sequence continues at coordinate 75,210 of CALRMW020000005.1, read as the reverse complement.
TTCACCACCGCCCAGCTCCTGGCGATCCCCGAACCACAGTCGATACCCTTCACCACCGCCCGCTTTCAGGAGATCGACCTTCATCAGATCCCATTTGAAACAGCCACGGTCGAGATTGACCGCGCCCCCGAGGCAGGCTTCAGGCGGACCAACGAGAATTTTGGGCAAGTCAGCGTCAAGCCAGTCCCATCCCCCGGTAGCACCTGGGCCTTCTTCGAACCTCTCCAGCGCGACGTACGCCCCCTTGGTGCCACCGCCGAGAAGCCGGACCCCCTCATCCTCACCATGCTGGAGATCCCGGCCGGCAACTTCGAGATGGGCTCACCAGCGGGCGAAAACGAACGCTTCGAAGTCGAGGGCCCCCAGCACCCCGTGCAGTTGGAGGGCTTCTTCATGAGCCAGACCCCCATCACCCAGGCCCAGTGGCGGAGGGTGGCCACCTGGGAACCCCGAGACGGGGAGTCCTGGGGCAGGGACCTGACGCCCGATCCTTCCCGCTTCCAGGGAGAAGCGGCCCGGCTGCAGGAGGTCGAGGAAACCACCGACAACCGCCCGGTGGAGAATGTGGAATGGCACGATGCGATGGAGTTCTGCTCCCGCCTGAGTCAGCGCACGGGGCGCACCTACACGCTGCCGAGCGAAGCCCAGTGGGAGTATGCCTGCCGCTCGGGCACCACCACACCGTTCCACTTCGGGGCCACGATCACCCCGAAGCTGGTCAACTACGACGGGCGATTCACCTACGGCGATGGCCTGAAGGGCGAGGATCGCCAGCAGACCACGCCGGTGGGGAGCTTTCCGGCGAACACCTGGGGCCTGCAGGACATGCACGGCAACGTGTGGGAGTGGTGCCTCGACCACTGGCACGACAATTACGAGGGGGCGCCGAGCGATGGGAGCGCCTGGCTGAACTCGAACGCAACGGAAGGCGAGCCGAGGCTGCTGCGCGGCGGCTCCTGGAGCAACCCCCCCAGGTACTGCCGCTCGGCCTACCGCGTCCGCAGCGAGCCCGGCTACGTCGTCGTCAACGGCTTCAACGGGTTCCGCGTGGTCTGCCTCCCCCAGGGCCGTTCTTCTTATCCCTGAGACCCTTGGACCCTCAGCCCTTGGGCCCTTTCTTCCCTTGGCTGTTCGGCTGTGGTCTTTTTCCCCTGGCGCTGAAGGCGCACCGAACTTTTTCCCCAGGATCACCATGTCCATTCCGCCCCCTCCGGAACGCCAGACCGCTCCTGATCCCTTCCCCACCTCCAGCCCTGGCACCGCCGAACTGCCGATCCTGGAGGCCACCCTCGAGCTGATCCGCTGGTTCGTCCCGATCCTGCATCGCCTGCCCCGCCAACACCGCTTCGGCCTGGGCGATCGCCTCATCGCCAACCTCTACGAGCTGATGGCGCAGCTGGCCATGGCCCGCTTCCAGCGGCAAAAACTGCCGATCCTCGAGCCGCTCGCCGGACGGCTCCACCTGATCCAGCTGCAGACCCGGCTGCTGCATGAGTTCAGCCTGATCGACCTGCGCCGCTACGAGCACGCCAGCCGCCTGTCCGCAATCGTGATGCCCCTGCGTGAGCTCTACCCCCGCCTTACCAGCTTCGCCAACCTTCACGCCGCCGCCCACGGCGCCCAACTGGGCAAGCGCTACCGGCCGGCGGTGCTGTCCTTCCACGCCAACCTGGAGGCCGAGCTGCTGCGCCTCCAAGAGGAACTGCGCTCGTTCATTTACCGGCCCGGGCCCTACCGGCAGTTCCACATCCGCGACCCGAAGCCGCGGCTGATCAGCGCCGCCCCCTACCGCGACCGGGTGGTGCACCACGCCCTCTGCGCCGTGATCGTGCCGCCCCTGGAGCGCCGCTTCCATCCCGGCAGCTTCGCCAACCGCCGCGGCTATGGCAGCCACCGGGCCCTGTGCCGCATCGTGGCCGCCGCCGCCCGCCACCGCTGGGTGCTGCAGGGCGACATCCGCCTCTATTTCCCCAGCCTCGATCTCACCCTGCTGCGCCGTCAGCTGTCCGAGCGCATCGCCTGCCCCGGCACCCTCTGGCTGCTGGATCAGATTCTCGCCAATGGCGCCACCAGCGGCCCGGCCCTCGATGCCTTCCCCGGTGACACCCTGCTCACCCCCCTGGAGCGCCCGCGGGGCCTGCCGATCGGCAACCTCACCAGCCAGTTCCTCGCCAACCTTCACCTCGATCGCTTCGATCACACGATCGGCGCCCTGAGCGGCATCCGTGCCTACCTGCGCTAAGTGGACGATTTCGCCCTCTTCGCCGATTCCCCCGAGCCCTTGCGCAACGCCCGCAACCGCATCGAAGCCGAGCTGAGCGCCCTGCGTCTGCGGCTGCACCCGTTCAAGAGCCAGATCCGCCGCACCCGCGACAGCGCCAGTTTCGTTGGCTTCCTGGTGCTGCCGGGTCGTGTGCGGGTGCGCAACCACAACCTGCTCCGAGGGCGGCGGCGGTTGCGCCTGCAGCATCGGGCCGTGATCGCGGGTCGGCTCTCGGCGGCGGCGGCCCGCGCCAGCCTGCAGAGCTGGAACGCCCACCTCGCCCATGGCCACACCTGGCGCCTGCGGCGGCGGCTGTTCCGCGCTCTGCCCTACGCCGCGGGGCTGCCGGGATGATCCACCTCGCCTACATTGATCTCGGGCTGGTCGTGCAGCTGCTGCGCGGCGGCTCCTGGAACAACAACCCCAGGAACTGCCGCTCGGCCTACCGCAACCACAACGAGCCCGGCAACGTCAACGACAACAACGGGTTCCGCGTGGTCTGCCTCCCCCAGCACCCTTCAGCGTCCGAACCGTTGGAAGGGATTCCAGCGGGTGCACAGGAAGGGTCCAGACCCGCTCCCGCGATCGGCGGGCTCCGGCCCCCGATCCGCACAGCCCCGGGGGGTGCCCCGGCGGGCCCGGACGCTTCGCCCTCCACCGCTGGATTCGCGCTCCTCTTCTCTGGGGTCTCTTCGCCTCCCTCCCATTCCCGCAGGCCGTCATGACCCAGACGTCTCGACGCGCCACCTTCCTGCTGCACCAGCGCCGCACCTGGCAGGGGTTTCGCGAGCTGTTGGCCCCGTCGCTGCCACCACCCAGCGGGCGGACAGTGGTCGGGACGAAATCGAAGGTCACCCGACCGCGCTCGACCAACCTGCCAGCCAGCCACGGGGATGACCTCCTGGCCCTCACGTTGCTGTGGAGTCCGCCCGGGCGCAGCTGGATGGGCTCTCCGCCGGAAGAGCCCGGCCGCTCCGACGACGAGGGCCCTCAGCACCTGGTGCAGCTGGAGGGGTTTTTCATCAGCCGGACGCCGATCACCCAGGCCCAGTGGCGGGAGGTGGCGCTCTGGGAACCGCGGGAGGGGGAGGCCTGGGGCCGGGAACTGACAGCCGATCCTTCACGGTTTCAGGGAAGTGAGGCCCGCCTGCTGGAGGGCGAGGCGAACACCGATCACCGGCCGGTGGAGCAGGTGAGCTGGTTCGATGCGATGGAGTTCTGCTCCCGCCTGAGCCGGCGCACGGGCCGCACCTACAGGCTGCCGAGCGAGGCCCAGTGGGAATACGCCTGCCGGGCTGGCACCACCACACCGTTCCATTTCGGCGACACGATCACCCCGGTTCTGGCCAACTACGACGGGACCTACACCTACGGCGATGGCCTGAAGGGCGAGGATCGCCAGCAGACCACGCCGGTGGGGAGCTTTCCGGCGAACACCTGGGGCCTGCAGGACATGCACGGCAGCGTGTGGGAGTGGTGTGCTGACCACTGGCACGACAGTTATGCGGGGGCCCCAGACGATGGAAGCGCCTGGCTGGAGCCGGATGCTGCAGAGGACGAGGGCAGGCAGTTGCGCGGCGGCTCCTGGTGTAATGACCCCAGGTACTGCCGCTCGGCCTACCGCTTCCACGACGCGCCCGCCAGCCTTAGCAGCAGCATCGGGTTCCGCGTGGTCTGCCTCCCCCGAGACCCCGGTGATGACGTGTCCATCCCGTCGGGATCAACATCCGCTTCTCATCATGACGGCCATGGGGCATCTGACGGGAGGGATCGCGAGAGGCAATTGCTTGAGCTTCTTGGGGCGGGCGAAGCGACCGATGCCGTGCTGGCCAATAGGTTGGGGGGCACGTCCTTGCAAACGCTCCGGCGGCTCCTACGTGATCTCCAGCGCAAGCAGCTGATCGAGGAAGTGCCATCCGTTGGACGAGCCTGGAGACTCACAGCTGGGGGGCATGAACTGCTTCGGCGTGGGTGATGCGGTTGGTTGAGGACAACCTATCACAACATCTCTCGGTATTAACCATCAGTCGGACGTGGCGACTGTGCGAAATGTCTGATGATTTACGCATGTGGCATCTCAAGTTTTTGGTTGACAGCTACACCTGAGCACACATCTATGAGAGTGCTCATCTGGATCAGGAGGCTGGGGACCCACCAGCCTGCCGAGCGTCTGCTCCAGGAACGGCATCTCCAGCAGCGGCTGTTTGGCAAATTGATTCTTTTCCTCCGAGGGAGGCAGCTACATCCGATCCCAAATGCTCTGCATCCCCGAGGGTCCTTTCTCACTCGGTTTTTCCCCATTCCCCCCGTCGCGTGTCCGGTCAACACGCAGTTCGCCAGCCCCTTATCCAGCTGCAGACACGCCGGCCCGCAGCCCTTGAGTGCTGGTCTAATGGCGAGCTAGGAGTACTGTGTTCAATGCTGCTGGTCATTGTTGAATTCTTAACGGGATGGCGGCCTGATGTTGAGGAGGCCATGGGGTCTGTCTGCCCCCCATGGCCTCCGCTCCGCCCAGCGCAACCGCCGCGGCATCGTAGCCATCGAGGAGCTCTGAGACCTGGTACGGGCGCGGAGGCCTGCCGCTGCGACTGTGAAGCGGCAGACCGATCAGCGCGGACGGCACTGTGAGAACGGTTCCCGGACGAAGTACAGGGCATCGCGACCCTGCACCTCCATGCCTCCGCGATCCCAGGTGCCCCAGCGGGTGATGAACTTTCGATCGCCGCTCCGTTCGATCGCGACGGTGAAGTTGTTGCGCAGCTCCCGGTAGCAGCCCTCCAGGTTGGTAAGAGTCAGGTCCAGTGCGGGGATGTCAAATTTCTGGAGGGCCTTGTTCTCCACGAAGAAGCCCTCGCTGCCGCGCTCCATGATCGCAACGGTCTTGCTGTTCAGGACCCGAAGAACGTTCTCGCGTGTGTTGCTGCTCTGCCGGTTGCGCTGGGCCATGATCTGGCGAAACTTGACGCCGTATTTAACAAAGGGTGAATTGATATTGTCGTCGTTGAAGATCAGGGGTGTGCCATCTTCTCTGGCCAGTACGTAGGCAGTGGCCAGATGGGAATCGGTGATGTCGTCGTAGGGATTGATGGCATTTTTGTTGAGACTGCGAATGGTGTCGTGATTGGTTCCGAATGTCACGCTGCGGTGATCATTGACCGCTGCGGTTGGCAGGGAGCGCAGGTCGCCAGAGAAGGTGAAAGTATTTTTCAGTGAATTGTAGAGCCTGAAATCGGTGACTGCGGCAATCCAGTTGTAATCCTCAGCTCTTGTGTCACCGTCTTCGATCACTTCGAGATAATTCCAGGCCTTGCCATTGCTTTCTTGATTGATGTAATCGATGTATTCTTTGACGACTTCTTTGGGCATGTGCTTGGCGGCGTCAAATCGGAATCCGTCAACTCCGAGCTCGAGAAGTTTTTTGATGTGAGCCTTCTGGATGGTTTTCACATTCGCTGTAAAGTTGAGGTCCGGAAGGCCCCCCAGCCAGCAATTCAGTTCGGCATTCTGATTGCCGTCATTGTAGCCATTGTTATCTCCCACTTCACATGGCCGTCTGCCTGGATTGTTGGCCGCCGACTTGAAGTCGGCCTGGTTGAGGCCTCTGAACTTGCTGAAGTCTTCAACATCGTCTCTCCCATCTAGGTTTGCCATGTGGTTAAAGACCACGTCCACAATCACCTTGACATTGCAGCGATGGGCTGCGTCGGTGAGATGCTTCAGATCGCTCTCCGATCCCAGGCCTTCGATCACGCCGTAATCCAGCGGCTGATAGCGCTTCCACCATTCCTTGCCTGGATTCGATTTCTGCGCAGGAGACATCTGGACATGGGAGTAGCCCTGGGCGGCCAGTTCACAGACGAACCCTTGGACGTCTTTATAGTTCTGATTGAAGGCATGGAAGATCGCCACAGGCTGCTCGCCGGCCAGCGCCATGCCTGGCTGGCTGAAGGCCAGAAGGGGGATGAAGCCGACCGCCAAGACCCCTTGTGTGAATTTCATGGTTCCATCTGCTTGTGGCATTGTTGTGTCGCCATGCACTGATCGGGCGATGATTCGCCCGCCGTCCAGGGCTGCATCCATGGAGCCAACCCGATCGGTTGACCCTCTGATCCATAGGCCGAGGCTACCGGCCTTGGCTGTGACTGGCAGCACAATTTCTGCTGAGAGAACGCTGCGGTCCTGCAACTGCGTGTGCTGCGTCGCTTGCAGCCCTCCCATGGCACTGCCAGGGCCCTGTCGCGTCAGACTCTGCCATGGGTAAAAGGCTGGGCGTTCACGCTCTGGAGCGGCATGGCGCCCGTGGATCCAACGGTGAAGGGGATCGGGTGCCCGCTGCCATGAAAAATCGTCCGTCCTGATCGGCTCTCGTCATGAAGCGCCATCGCCCAGAGCTCAGTCCTTCGTTCCCTTGCCAGGACCCGATGATGGCCTATCAACTCGTGGCATCGAGTGACATCTGCAAGGCCTGGCCGCCGGATCTCCTCGCTTGCACTCGAAGGGTCTTATCGGTTCCTGATGTGCTGTCTCGGCGCTTCATCATCATCGAGACGGCCGTCATCCATAACCCACCTGAACTGTGAAGATTTGCAAGGGCTGCTGAGCTATGGGGAAGGAACCTGAAAAGGATGGCCAGAATTCAGACATGGTGGCTTGGTTGAGACCCCCTCCATCTCAAACACGTCCTTGTTGCGCATCACCAGCTATGCAAGCTTCCTCGTCAGGCCCTGAACCGTTCCCTGGAACTGGCCTTACAACTGGATTCCTGGAGGAATCGCCGGGAAACCGTTCCAGTATGCGCCTCATGTGCATGATGGCGCTGATCACAGCCATCATCCTTTCGGGCCTGGTGGTGAGCCAGTCGCTCCAGCAGAGCGCCAGAGGTGGCGTCTACCAGCCCAGGGATCCTGAAATTCTTTATATCATCTTCGGCTTTCTGATTGCCGCGTTTGCGCCCAAGGCCGTTCAGAAGTTCGCAGAACAGAAGCTGCCGGCCTACGACCGCAGCCTGGTCTCCGCGCCGGCACCCACGGTCTACGCGGGCTACCTGCCTCCGGCCCCCGCCGCGCCGGTGGCCATGGTGCCTGCAGTGGCCCCGGTGGCCCAGGCCCCGGCAACGCCACCGGCCCAGGCGAGCGCACCTGCCGCGGCTCCGGCGGAACCCACCGCCCTGCAGACCGTGGTTCAGCGGGGAGCCCTCTGATGCCCTTCATCACCGCCAGGGAGGATGCGGGTCTGAGCCGCACCACCTCTGTCGATGGGGTGGATGCTGTGGTGCTGACCAACCAGCGCATCGCCGTGGACTGGGTGCAGGCCGATGGTGCGACCGATGGCCTGGCCACGATCCGGCTGGCGGGCAACTACACCTGTCCGGTGACCCGTCAGTTGATCAAGGCCGGGGAAGAACGCACGATCAACCCCGATCGCTTCGCCATCGATGCCAGTGCGTGGCTCCCATCCCCGACATCCAGCCCCCCTGCGCCACCTCCGCCGGCTCCCCCGCTCACGAGCGCCGTGCCCGCCGGGCAACCACAGCGCTTCGCCCCCCTGCGCAGCGAAGCTGCCAAGGTGGATTTCCTGCGCACCGGCCTGGAGCAAATGGGGTACAGACCGGCTCCCTTCACCGCTCTCGATAGCCAGGAATGCCGCGCGGTGGTGTTGCGCTTCCAGCAGGATCAGCGTCTTCCTGATGTGGATGGCATCGCCGGCCCTGAAACCTTCGGGGCTCTCAGCGAGCGACTGCTGCCTGACAGCCGCCGGCCCGACGACACGGACCGCTTCACTCTGGAGCGCGTGCGGGGCATGTTTCCGGGTGCGCCTCAAGGCAACATCCGCACCCACCTGCCCCTGGTGCTGGAGGCCCTGCGCAGACAGCAGCTTGGGGATCAGGAGATGACCCTGATGGCCCTGGCCACCATCCGTGCCGAGACGGCCGGCTTCGAGCCCATCGATGAGTACGAGAGCCATTACAACACCCATCCAGGTGGGGCGCCCTTCGGTGCCTACGACTTCCGGAGCGACCTCGGAAATCAGGGGCCGCCGGATGGGGCCCGGTACAAAGGGCGAGGTTTCGTCCAGCTCACGGGCCGCAGCAACTACGAGCAGATCGGCCGCGTGGTGGGTGTGGATCTTGTCAATCAGCCCGAACGGGCCAACGATCCCGTCACCGCAGCGGCGATTCTGGTGGCCTTCCTGAAGCGCCGGAAGCGTCGCATCCGTGGGTGCCTTCTGCTCGACGACCTCGCCGGCGCCCGTCGCACGGTCAACGGCGGCACTCATGGCCTCGAGGCCTTTCGCACCGCTTACCTCACTGGGCTGAAGCTCACCAGCGACGTCACCGCCACCACCCCATCAACTTCCACCACTAGGGAGGAAGCAACCCGTCCGGCCCCGACGGAGTCGGTGCGGGCTCCCTTCGATCCGTCCGTGCCGATCAACTGGCAGGACCCGAAATGCAAGGTGTCCCGCTATTTCACCGTTGGCGAGGTGACCCAAGGCGACCGGCGGCGAATCCCGGTACAGGGCTCCACGGTGGAAGCCAACATCCTTCGCCTGGCCCAGGAACTTGACAAGGTGCGGGAAGCCTGGGGATCCCCGATCGGGGTGACCTCCTGGTACCGTCCCCATCCGGTCAACGAGGAGGTGGGCGGGGTGTCGGACAGCCAGCACATCCCCGGCCTGGCCGCCGACATCTACGCGATGGACGCGACCGATCGATGGCATCCACGCAACCGAGAATTCGAGAAATGGCTCGACACCACCGCTTGGGCCAACCGGGCCCTTGGCTACGGATGTCGCTCCAATCTGGGGTTCACCCACGTGGATCTGCGTCCTGGCAAGATTCGCTGGGATTACTGAAGTTTGCTGCCACCACGCCCCTCACGATGGACATCCAGGACCCAACGGGCGCTTACCTCGGCCATGGAGTGAACCGAGTGCTCGACCAACTCCATGAGGACAGTGGGCCCGGGCCCAATGTCGCCGTGGCGGGGCAGCCCATTGCCGGCGGTCTCGGCGGCGAGACCCGCTGCAGCGTCTGCCGCACCGCCAGCGAACTCGCGCAGGCGATGCAACAGCGCCACGGGGGGGCCCTCACCGGGCTGGGCTTTCTGCCCCTGCTCGGCGCCAAGATGGCCTTCTACAACTCGCTCCAGACCACGATCTACAGCCTTTCGGTGATCGTCCAGGCCTGGCGAGTCACCGCTGCTGTGCGGCTCAGCCAGCCCCACCTGATCCCCGGGGTGAGTGGCCCCCGGACGGAAGAGGAGCTGCTGAAGTTCGTCACGGTCTACGGGGATTCCTATCTCTCCTCGGTGGATGTGGGGGGAGAGTGCATCGGCGTGTTCACCTTCCGCTCCGAAACCCGTGAACAGGCTCAACGGGTGGAGCAGGCACTGCAGGTGGGTGGGGTGATCAACGGGATCAAGCTCGGGGCAGATGTGCACCGCACCCTGGAGAGTGCCAGCCGCACCAGCGGGATCACCATCGACTTCCGCTACAAGGTGTGGGGCTGCAGTGACATCCCGGCCCTCCAGCCCGACACGCTGGTGCCCTACGCCCTCGGTTTCAGTGGCCGCAGCATCGATCGGCCGATCCTTCTTGATCTGGAGACCGAGGGCTACGAAACCATTCCGGAGATTGGCACGTCCTTCCTGCCGGTGGCCGTCAACCGCGACCTGTTCACCCGCCGCGATGGCCTGTTGCGCCAGCGTCAGCGCTTGCTCGAGTTGCTCAACCAGATGGATGGCACACGAGACACCCTGGCCCTCTATGGCGTCAGCCTCCCCGATGCCGGCCTGCTGGCCGCCAGCCGGCAGAAGGCCTTGGCCGACCTTGCCGCGCTCGACGCGCTGCAGAACAGCTACCGGGCGGCCCCTACCCTTCCCCTGCAGATGCCGGAGCTGCCGTCTCTGGCACTTGGGACACCCAGGATCAGGGCGAAGGTGAACGATGAGCCCGCGACCCGCATCGGTCGGATGGAGGGCCCGAAGGGCCAGCCCTTCGACTTCCCTTTCGAGCGGGCCACCGCTGTGCAGAACCAGGTCCGCCTGGCCGGCATCGGCCTGGAGGCCGGCTGGCGGGTCGACAAGCTGCGCCTTCGCTACAGCAGCAATCTGGCTGGCGAATCGGCCAAAGAGGTGGAGGTGAGCCACGGCGGTGACCGTCAGACCAACCTCGGTGACATCGGCCTTGGCCCCGGCGAGGGCATCACCGGGATCTATTCCGAGTTCGGCACCAACATCGACAAGCTGCGCCTGGTCACCGATCAGGGAGTGCTGGATAGTTTCGGCGACAAGGGAGATAAGCAGCATCCGGTGGACTGGCAGCCAGCCCCGGGGCAGGTGGTGCTGGGTTTCAAGGGCCGCTCCGACGATGACCCCTCTGGCGCCATCTACGCCCTGCAGGCTGTGGTCGCTCGCATCGAGGGGATCGACTGGCAGCCCATCGACACCCTCGATCTCAACGACGGCTGAGGCGTCCTGCCCACCCTGTCGATCAACTCATCGCCGCCGCCGAGAGAACAGCATAGGCAATCTCAGGTTTGCAGATGTCGCTATGGCTGGCGATGAAAGCATCCGAGCGGAGATTATGCAATTTGCCGGTCTGGAAGTTGTAAGGCTTGCCCACTGCCTGTAACGACAGACCTGAGATGGTCTCCGGCGTCCTCAATGCCTCCCTGCTGCCGATGGATCCGTGCGGTCACTCGCATCCCCGAGGCCCGCTGCATTATCCTTGGCGAGAGCAGAAGCGACGAGATAGGCAATCCCCACGGCCTTGTCGGTCTTGGTTTGGGTGATCAAGGTGGCGTCGGAGACGCTTTGATTTTCGACCACCTTGCGGAAGAAAAGCCATCCTTGATGCCATTGAACTTCTTGGCAAAGCCATAATGTGAAAAGGTGGCCTGCAGCAGAGAAAGCTTCTGGACGATAAGTAGCGGGAACTCGCCGGTGCCCAGTGCGGCGGCCGAAAGGAGCCTCCCACCTAAGCCATGGCCAGGGGAAAGGACTTTCGAGCTCTGAGGGATCGGCATGGACGCTCCCGGCCTAATCCCGTTGCCCGGAAACAGCCACAACGCGTTGCGTCTCGCTGGCGATGGTTTCGCCCGCGATGATGCAAGCCACATGTGTGCCGGGACCCATTGCATCCTGGTTGGCCTGGGCATCACTTTCTCCAAGAGCCGTGATATCCATCGGACACGGGGGTGGCTCTATGTGGAGATTGTCATGCCTGCGGAAGTGGGGATGGTTTTCGTCTATGGCGGAATCCACAATAGCCCAGCCAATAGACTCTCCCCTGGCGGAAAAGGCGCTGCGGGCTGCGTCGGCCTTCGCTGTGCTGATTGCCCTGTTGATATGGACTTCAATTTTGAAGTCAGGACAGATATAGTAAATTGCACGTTTGACTGAGTCGGTGCCTTCCGTAGAGGGCGTTCCTTGCTCTTCTGCTCGAGGGGCGTGGCTGCCTGCCCAGCACCGTCGAGCGACGCCTCGCAGCACAAGCGAGGGCTTGGTGTCGTCCCCTTCTCGTAGGTTTCATGCATTGCAGGTTTCATGCAAGCATGGCCCTCTCCGCGTCCCGTTCGCTGTGCCCGACCCCGACTGCTGCTGGAATAGGTCTACATCGGCCCATGAGAATCAACCTGATCGCATCTCTGGCCGCTCAGCTCCAGATGATGCTCCGCCAGGCCTGCAACTGCATTCCGCGTCACTGCCTGTCGATTCTCAGTTTAGGCTCCACAACGAACGAAGAGTCCCGGAGCCAATGATGGCGAAGGTCCTCGCGGAAGTGCCATCCGGTTGATGGCAGCGCTGACCGCATGGCAACACAGCTCCGGAGAAGGCAGCCGGAGGGCAGCTGTTTCCCGGCTGAATATCCACCGATTTCAGGCTGGCAGTGGCCGCTCCTGCTCCAGCGGGTGGGATGGAAAGACGTCAGGCCGCTGGCAAATCAACCTGCCTGACTACTCATCCTTGCGATGATTGTTTGGCGGAACTCATGTTTATTGTGAAGCTTGATGGACTTGCCCTCGCGTGGGTTGAGTCGACACCTACGATCCGGCTTGGCCGCCATGATGGGCAAAGCTGCTCATATTGCTTCGCATAGCCTTAGGCTCCGGTTGAAATCACATGAAGGTCGACCTTCGTAATTTTGGGTTTGGTGCTCCCATAGGCTCCCTGCTGCGACCGACTGGCCTCGGGCTGTCCCTTGGTGTCCGTCAGTTGAGCATGTTCTGGCTCGCCTCAGTGATTCTGTTGCTTCCCGCTCCCGGCTCTGCTGCTGATCAGCCCCTGTCCATTTCGGCTGGAGGCCTGTGCCTTCTGCAGGGTGAGAAGGCAGGCAAGATAGCGCCGTCGGAGCGGGCAAGGTTGCCCTTGCCGATGGAGCTGGGTGTGGGGGAATGGCGGATCCTTCCGGACGTGTGCCCTCGTGAGAAGTTCTTTCCCACCTCGGTGCTGGTCACGCCGGGGGCCACCTACAGAATCTCGGCCGCTGGCCGCTGGCGAGACCTTTGGATCACGGCTGGACCGGACGGTTGGTGGTTTCCGCCCTTCCATCCTTTCAATCGCCTGCCTTGGCGGCGCATGTTAGTCCTTTCGGGCAGTGTGGGGCCAAGTCTGAAGCACACCTTCGCTATTGGCAGGCAAACCACCTGGACGGCGCCGTATGACCTCCCTTCCGCTGGTGCCGATGAGTTGATGCTGTTCCCGAATGACTGGGAGAGTAAGTATGACAATAATCGGGCCCTCCCGCCTTCCCGAGGAGGGCCGATGCGCGTCTCAATCCAGCGATTGCGGTGAAGTAGTGCGTTCGCTTTCGTTCCTTTCTCTGTGGATCCCTCCATGATCATCGTCTTCACTAACCGGGCTCTCAGGAGTTCTGTGATTGCCTCGGGAGGTGCTGATCTGTTCGGTGACTCCCAGAACAGAGAAGGGAGTAACGAACTCAGGATTGCCGTCGCTCAGAAGGAGGAGGCGACGGGTGCATGGAGGGTGAATCTGCAGGAGGAGATTCCCAGTGGCAAGGAGTTGCCCAGCCAGATCCTGTTTCGTTCCGTGCTGGAGAGGATCCGGGCGGGATCTCTGGGGCCCAAGTGGGTCGTGGCCGTGCATGGTTACGGGCAAACCTTCCTTGACAGCCTCGAGGAGGCCCATGGATTGCAACAGCGCTACCGCGGAACGCAGCTGGACGAACAAGTCAACGTGATCATGTTTAGCTGGCCTTCGAAGCCTGGTGGGATTGTTCTGGATCCTGTCAACGCCTATCGACGGGCTCAGGCGGCGGCCGTTCCATCGGCGGCAGCGCTGGCCATCGTGCTGCAACGGGTGTGGGACTTCCTCGCGGTTCCAGCGCTACGTGGAGCCCCCTCGCTGGAGGGGGCTCCAGCTGTGGCTCCGGTGCGCAAGTTCGCGCTTGGCCTCTACACCCATAGCCAGGGCAATCTGGTGCTGGAAATGATGACACGCACCAAAGCTCTTGTAGGCTCCCAGATCAGGCTTGATACGATCATTCTGCACCAGGCGGATGTTGATGCCAACGACCATCAGGAGTGGGTCGACAGGATGCCCTTCGGCAGTGATGTGGTGATTACCCTCAATGCTTTTGACAGCATCCTCCGCCTCTCCGACGCAATCAATTCCGAACGGCTCGGAATTGCCCGAACCGGATTCGTGGCCCGCGCCACCTATTTCGACTTCACGGGGGGCTCGCGTGTCGGCAGCGAGCACAACCTGTTTCTCGAGGTCGAGAACAAGGTGGTGCAGCTGTTCTGCCACAGGGCTTTGACGGGCTTCCCTGTCCACCGGATGGGCGGAGAGCCCAACGGTTTCTGGAGGGATGAGGCGCTCGGCACCTGGCGCCTGGTGGTGCGCCCATCCGGCCCGGATGGACCAGCTTCAGGCTTACGCAGATGATTCCCAAGGAGGGCGAGGCCCCAGCGCTACCGGCGGGCCCCCTTCATGCGAACAGCCCAAGGGCCACGGGCCCTGTCCCGGGAGGTGGGTGTCCGACCGGTGCCGCAATTCAGGCCAAGGTAGCTGCAGATTCGATGCAGACGTCCTTCCCCGGGGCCGGGATCCCTAGGGTTGGCCATCCCGACGGGCCCTCCGGATTGCGTGACATCGGCACCGTTGCCTTGACGGCCACGTCCGAAAGCCCATTCCTTCTTCCCATCGAGGTTTTCACCATGTCCGACAAGATCGACGCCACGGCCAAGGATGCCGAAGGCAAGATGGAAGCCGACTATGGCGAACTGACCGGTGACAAGGGTCATCAGATCCAGGGCAAGGCGAAGCAGGTGCAGGCCGCGGCCATGAACGCCGCCGAGGACATCAAGGAGGGCGCCCGGAAAGCGGCGCAGAAGCTCAGCGATGCCGCCGGCGATCTGGCCGACAAGATCAGCTGATCACCCTCTCGGCCGGCGCTGATCAGGGCGCCAGCCTGGCCTTGTGCAGCCGGCTCTTCTCGTACCAGTCGGCGAATTCCGGCACCCACTGCTGCAGGTGGGGCCACATCAGGTCGCAGAGTTCGCGGATCTCCTGCTGGGCATCGAGCTTGGCCCGCAGGTCGAGGAAGTGCAGGAAGGCCCGCAGGGTGAAGCTCACCACGAAGTGTTGGCGGTAGTCGAAGGGCAGGATGCCGCGCGCGTGCTCCTCGGCGTAGCCGGCATCGAGCAGGTCGCGGTAGCGCTCGGCCGCGGCCCGGCAGAGCTCCAGATCGATGGCCCGCTGCCCCTCGTCGTAGAGGTACTTCTTGCCCTGGCGGTCGCTGTAGGGGCCCACCGGCCGCAGGTAGAACACCTCCTCCAGGTCCAGTTCGCCGTTGGCGGCCCGGCGGATGCGGTCGCCGGTGTAGCGCATCGACTGCACATCGAAGCTCACCCCCACCCGGTGGGTGCGGGCCTGCTGCATCACCGAATGGGGGAACCAGCCCACGTTGAGCACGATCTGGGCGTGCTCCAGCGGGCCGTAGTGGCCGCGCTCGCCGGCCAGCAGCCGCTTGACGCAGATCTCCCCGGCCTTGCGCTCGTCGGGCCAGTCGGCCCGGTCGGCGGCCACGAAACCCTCGCTGTAGTCCTGGTGCATCCCGGCGTAGACGCACTGCTGCGGGTTCGGCGTGGCGGCGATCAGCTCGACCCGGAAGCGGGGATCCATGGGCGGGGGTGCGGGGGAGAGGAGCGTGGCGGCGGGCAATCAGCCGTGGCTGCGGGGACCGGCCTGGGGGGTGGGCAGGGCGCCCGCCGGGGGAGCGACGCCCTCGGTCCCGGCCGCTTCCGGCAGGCTGCTCACGGCCCCCACTCCCGCCAGCAGGGGCAGGGGCTGGCCGTCGACCAGGGCGGTGGTGAGGGCCTCGAGCTCGGGGCCGCTGCGGGCGCCGATCGAGCGGCCCACGGGGGCGCCGGCGGCGTCGAAGAACTCCAGCTGGGGGATGCCGTTGACCTCGTAGCGCTCCAGCTCCGGCTGCCAGCGGGGATTGTCGACATTGAGCAGCACCACATCCATCCGGCCGTGCTGCTGGCGCTCGATCCGCTCCATCGCCGGCGCCATCGAACGGCAGGCCTCGCACCAGTCGGCGTAGAACTCCACCAGGGTGGGCCGGCCGTCGGCCAGGGCGACGCTGAACTCGGGCGACTGGCGGGCGAGGCGCTCCAGGGGCGCTTCCGGATGCAGGCCGCCCCGCAGCCACACCATCAGCACCACCAGCACGGCCGCCACGGCCGCCAGCACCATGCGCTCGGTGCGGCCGAGGGCGGAGGGGGGGGAACTGCCCGACGGGGCCATGGGCGGCGGCGACACGGAACGGCGCCCACTCTGGCAGCGTCGCCCCGCCGGCCGGGCGCCTGCGGGCGGGGGCTGGCTCCGGACATCGTTGCTAGCGTCAGTTTTCCTGGCCTGGAGCGGTGAAACGGCGCCTCACTCTCCATTTCCCCTCCGAGGCGGTGCACCAGCCGATCACCTACCGCCTCGCGGTCGACTTCGACATCGCCGCCAAGATCCTGCGGGCCCAGATCGCCCCCAACCAAAGCGGCACCATGGTGGTGGAGCTCTCCGGTGACATCGACGAGCTCGATGCCGCCGAAGACTGGCTGGAGGGCCAGGGACTGGGGCTCAACCGCGCCCCCGGTGAGATCCGCATCGATCCGGAGCGCTGCGTCGACTGCGGCATCTGCTCCAGCGTCTGCCCCAGCGGCGCCCTCCACTACACCCCGGCCAGCCAGCGGCTCCATTTCGAGGCCTCCCGCTGCCTGGTGTGCGAGCAGTGCATCCCCAGCTGCCCGCTGGAGGCCATCACCCTGGTGCTGGAGCCATGAAGGAGATTTTCCGGCTGATGCTGCTGCCGATCCAGGCCCCGATGCTGCTGGTGCTGATGGGGGTGAGCACCTACCAGGGCATGCACTGGAGCCATGCCCTGGAGACCGGCGGCACCCAGATGCAGGAACTCACCACCCTGGTCTGGTCGGCCGAGTGCCTGCAGGCCATGTTGATCGTGTTCGTCTGCACCATGCCCGACCTGGTGATCCGGCAGCTGTCGATCGTGATGGCCGCCAGCCGGGTGGTGAGCCTGGTGGTCACCCTGCTCCTGGTGACTGTCGGCGGCCTCTACCTGCTGCACCTCAACGTGCTGGCCAACGTGCTGATCATGGGCTCGGCGGTGCTGCTGGCCCGGCTCGACCTGCTGCGGGTGCGGGTGGTGCCGCCGCCGCTGGTGCTGGCCGGGGTGCTCACCCTGCTGGTGCTCGGCGGGGCCAACTTCGGCCGCCTGCTGGTGCGCTGAATCAGCAGCCCGGTTCGCTGCCCTGCTGGTAGCTCCAGACGTTGCCCAGCACCTTCTTCACGTACAGGCGGGTTTCGGGGTAGGGGATCGCCTCCACCCACAGTTCCGGGTCGCTGCGCAGCTGGGGGTTCACCCAGCCGGCCACGGCGCCGGGCCCGGCGTTGTAGCTGGCCACCGCCAGGAGGGGGTCGCCGTCCCACTGGCGCAGCATTTTCGCCAGGTAGCGACTGCCGAGGCTGGCGTTGCCGGCCGGGTCCTCCAGCACCGGCTCCGGCACCGGCCCACCGGCCAGCTCGGCGGCGGTCTCCGGCATCAGCTGCATCAGGCCCGTGGCCCCCACCGGCGAGCGCACCGCCGGGGTGAAGCGCGACTCCTGCTTGGCCACCCCCAGCAGCAGCTCCATCGGCAGCCCGGCCTGGCTGGCGGCCGTCCGGAAGGCCGCCTCGAAACGCAGCGGATGCAGGCTGCGCTCCAGTTCCCGCTCGAGGGCGCACTGGCCGCCGTCGAGCTTCAGGCTGGCCTGCTCCAGCAGGCCGAAGCCGGTCCAGTCGTCGCCGACCCCCTGGCGCAGCCGCCCCTCCAGCAGCAGCTCCCGGCTGCCCTCCGGGGCGCGGCGCCCGCGGCGGTGGCGCCAGGTCTCCCAGGCCTCGGTGCGCTGGTCCAGCCGCCAGAGCCGATCGAGGGTCCCGTCGCCGCTGGCCAGGGGCCGCCAGCCGCTGCCGTCTCCGGTGCCGTCGGCACGGGCCGGTAGGTGGGGGCCGGCGCCCAGCTGCAGATCCCCCCGGCCCAGGCGCACCGCGGCGCGCCAGCCGTAGTAACCGCCGGGATGGCGCTGCAGCAGCGCCTCCCAGGTGGCCCTGGCGGCGGCGCCGTCCCCGAGCTGCTGCTGCACGAAGCCGATCCAGAAGCTCTGGCGGGCGGCCAGCGGTGGCGGTAGCTGGTTGGTCGGGATGGCCTCCAGCTGGGCCATGGCCGCCCGCCAGCGGCCGGCCAGCAGCCGCTCCCGCACGAGATCCCACTGCAGCATGCGGCTGGCGGGGTCGCGGGGCCAGCGGCGCAGCAGGTCGAGGGCGGCCGCGTCGGTGGCGGGATGGGGGCCGTCCCCCTTGGGTTCGGCCTCCAGGATCCGTCGGGCCAGCACCGGGGCGCTGTCGCGCCAGCGGGGCGGCAGCCGGGCCAGGGCGGCGGCGGCGGCGGGGCTGCCCTGCTGGGCCAGCAGGCGCACGGCCGCCTCGGCCTCCGGCGTGGCGGGGGCGCTGCGGACCAGATCCAGCAGCAGCCGCTCCGCCTGGCCCTGCTGCTGCTCGTTGCCCGCCAGCAGGGCCCGCCCCAGGCTCAGCCGGCCGCTGGCCCCCAGGCCGTTGAGCGTGGAGCCCAGGCAGCGCAGGGCCCCTTCGGCATCGCCCAGCTCGGCCAGGCCCTCCGCCAGCTGCCCCCGCTGCTGGGCGTTCAGGTCCGGGCCGTCCTCCCGGCAGACCTGCCGCAGGCGGGCCTCGGCGCCGGGCCAGCGGGCGCCCCAGCGGGCCAGGTGCAGAGCGCCGCGTCGGCGTTCGGCCGCATCCGGGCCGGCGGCCAGGGCGGCGGCCAGAGCCGCGGGGTGGGCCGGGAAGCGCTGCAGCAGTTTCCTGCGCTTGCCCGGATCGTCGCCGCCGAGGGCGTAGAGGGCATCGGCGCTGGCCGGATCACCCGGGAAGCGCCGCTGCAGCTGGCGCCAGATGGCCTGGGCTGTTTCGGGACGATCGAGGGCCGCGGCGGCGAGGGCGTCCTGCTTCAGCACCAGGGCGGCCAGGGGATCGGGACCCCAGCCCTGGCCCCGCAGCCACTGGCGCTGCTCCTGGGGATCCTTGCTGCGGGCCGCCAGCAGCAGGCTGGCCTCCCGGCGCCGCCAGGGATCGGCATCCCAGTGCTGCAGCCACTCCAGCCGGGCGGTGGCGGTGGCGGGGGTGAGCGCCGGCTGCCGTGCCAGCAGGGCCCGCCCCCCCACCAGTGCCAGGCCGGTGCCCAGACAGGAGAGGGACAGCAGCAGCGGGAGTCGGGCCAATGGCCGGGGGACGGCGTCCGGGGCATTCTGGGCATCCGCCTGCGCCGCCCCCGGTGCGACTGCCCTCCCTGCCCCCCCTGCCGCCGCTGTTCGACCGCCTGCCCGGGGCGGGCCAGCGCCGCCGCGCCGTGGTGGTGAGCGCGGTGGCCCTGCTCACCCTGCTGCTGCGGCCGCTCTGGCCCCTGCGGCTGCTGCCGGGCTGGTGCGTGGGCCTGCTGCTGCTCTGGGCGACCCTGGAGCTGCTGCGCTGGCGCTGGTGGCCGCCCCGCTGGCGCTGAGCCCCGACCACGGCACGTAGCCTGCTTCCCAGTGTTGGCAGCGGCATGGGAGAAGCGGCTTCGCATCCGGTGGTGTCCCCCCTCGGGGCACCCCTGGCCGATGGCGTGGCCCGCTTCGGCACCGACGGCATCCGCGGCCGCGTCGGCACCAGCGTCACCCCCGCCCTGGCCCTGCAGGTGGGCTACTGGACCGGCGTGGTGCTCCAGGCCGACGGGCCGGTGGTGATCGGCACCGACTCACGCCGCAGCGGGCCGATGCTGGTGGCGGCGCTCAGCGCCGGCCTGATGGCCGCCGGCCGCGAGGTGTGGCAGCTGGGGCTGTGCCCCACGCCGGCCGTGCCAGGCACGATCCGGCGCCAGGGGGCCGCCGGCGGCCTGATGGTGTCGGCCAGCCACAACCCTCCCCACGACAACGGCATCAAGGTGTTCGGCGCCAGCGGCGCCAAGCTCGTGACGGCCCGCCAGCAGGCGATCGAAGCGGGACTCCAGGGCCGCACCGCCCCGCCGCCCCTGCACGGCAGCGGACGGGAGGTGCCCCGGCCCGACCTGCTGGCGGCCTACGTCGATTCCCTGCGGGCCAGCACCGGCGGCCAGCGCCTCGACGGCTGTCGTGTGGTGCTCGACCTCTGCTGGGGTTCGGCCACCGCCTGCGGCGAGGAACTGTTCCGCTCCATGGGGGCGGAGGTGCTGGCGCTGCACGGCGAACCGGACGGTGAGCGCATCAACCAGGGCTGCGGCAGCACCCACCTGGAGCCCCTGAGGCGGGCGGTGCTGGAGAGCGGCGCCGACATGGGCTTCGCCTTCGATGGTGACGCCGACCGGATGCTGGCGGTGGACGGCCGCGGCCGGGTGGTGGACGGCGACCACACCCTCTACCTGTGGGGCTCCGCCCTGCGCCGCGAGGGGCAGCTGCCCGACGACCGGCTGGTGGCGACGGTGATGTCGAACCTGGGCTTCGAGCGGGCCTGGCAGGCCAGCGGCGGGGTGCTGGAGCGCACCGACGTGGGCGATCAGCACGTGCACGCCGCCATGGAGGCCCTGGGGGCCGGCCTGGGGGGCGAGCAGTCGGGGCACATCCTCTCGGCGCGCCACGGCATGAGCGGCGACGGCCTGCTCACCGCCCTGCAGGTGGCCACCCTGATCCACGGCGGCGGCCTGAAGCTGGCCGAGTGGATGGACGGCAGCTTCCAGCCCTACCCCCAGCGGCTGGTCAACGTCACCGTGCCCGACCGCCAGCGGCGCCAGCAGTGGCAGCAGTGCGAACCGCTGCGGCAGGCGGTGGCCGAGGCGGAGGCGGCCATGGAGGGCCACGGCCGGGTGCTGGTGCGGGCCAGCGGCACCGAACCGCTGCTGCGGGTGATGGTGGAGGCGGCCGAGCAGAGCCAGGTCGACCACTGGAGTGAGAGCCTCGCGGCCGTGGCTGAGGAGCACCTCAACCGGGCCTGAACCGCCGGCCGGCCCTCACACCACGCCGTTGGCGCGGAACCAGGCCCGCATCCGCGTCCAGCCGGCGGCGGCGGCGGCGGCGCGGTAGGTGGGGCGGTAGTCGGCGTGGAAGCCGTGGGGGACGCCCGGGAACACCTCGATCCGGCTGGGGCTGCCGGCCGCCTTCAGGGCCGCCTGCATCCGCTCCACCGACGCCATCGGAATGCCGTCGTCTTCGCCGGCATAGAGCCCCAGCACCGGGGCCTTGAGCTTGGGAATCACATCGATCGGATAGAGGGGCTGGAGATCGGTGGCCTGGCCCACCAGCCGGCCGTACCAGGCCACCCCGGCCTTCAGCTTCGGGTTGTGGGCGGCATAGAGCCAGGTGATCCGCCCGCCCCAGCAGAAGCCGGTGATGCCGAGCCGTGCCACGTCCCCTTCGCCGCTGGCGGCCACCCAGGCGGCGGTGGCATCCAGGTCGGCCATCACCTGGGCATCGGGCACCGTCGCCACCAGCGGCAGGATCGAGGGGATGTCGGGCAGGCGGGTCACATCGCCCTGGCGATCGAACAGGCTCGGGGCGATGGCCAGGTAGCCCAGCTGGGCCAGGCGGCGGCAGACGTCCTGGATGTAGGCATGGATGCCGAAGATCTCCTGCACCACCAGCACCACCGGGAAGCCCGAACCCTTGGCGGGGCGGGCCCGGTAGGCCCTGATGGCGCCATCCGCCCCCGGCACCGACACCCAGCCGGCCGTCAGCCCCTGGGCGGAGGTGGTGACGGTGGACGCCGCCACCGGCCGCACCGCCAGGGCGAAGCCGGCGGCCGCGCCTCCCAGCAACAGCTGCCGGCGGCCGAGGCGGAGATCCGTGCCGGGGGGGAAAGAGAACGGGGCCATGGCAAAGGGCCCGGTCGGGCTGATACGCACAAACGATCCTAGAAACGGGATCCTTCAGGGCTTGCCCTGTTGCTGCGGCCAGCCCTGCAGCCGCTGCACCAGGCGCCCCAGCAGCTCCCGCCGGGCTGGACCCTGCTGGCCCGCCTCGGTGATCAGCAGGGCTTTCACCTGGAGGTCGTCCTCCGTCATCGCGTCGATGCCCAGCAGGCGGGGTGGCTCCAGCAGCGTCGCGGCCCAGCGCGGATCGGCGCCGAAGGCGGCCAGTTCCTCGGCGATCAGGGCCATGGCGCCGGCCAGATCGGTGAGGCTGCGCGAAAGCAGCACGGTCACCTCCGCCCCCGAACGCAGCTTGGTGTGGTTCACCACCTGCTCGCAGTGGCTGTTGGGGACCACCACCACCCGCTGATCGGCGCAACGCAGTTCCGTGCTCAGCACCCCCACATCCACCACCTCGCCGGAGCGACCACCGATCTCCACCACATCGCCGATGGCGTAGCGGTCGTCGAGCAGCAGCACCAGCCCGGCGACGAAATCCCGCAGCAACCCCTGGAACACCAGCGCCAGGGCGCCGAGCACGGCCCCACTGGCCAGGACGGCATTGCTGGAGAGATCCCGCAGCACGGGAATCCCGAGCACCGTCCAGATCGCGAACAGCAGCAGGCAGACCAGGTTCACCAGCCGGCGCAGCACCCGCAGCAGGCTCAGGTAGCGCTGCCGGCGGCGGGCGCGGTGCTCGGCGCTCACGGCCAGATGGCTGGCCCACTGGGTCAGCAGCAGCCCCACCAGGCCCCGCAGCACCATGGCCACGACCAGCAGCACCAGCGCCTTCATCAGCACCACCAGCGGCTGCAGCAGCACATCGATGGCGGCCGGGATCTGGCCGGGCCAGGCCAGCAGCAGCACGGCGCCCATCGCCACCCCCAGCAGCAGCACCAACGCCGTCAGCAGCCGGCTGAAGGCGTGGGTGAGCTGGAGCAGCAGGCGATCGAAGCGTCCCGACCCCTCGGCGAGTCGCCGTTGCAGGCGGGGCAGCGACCGCTGGCTGAAGCGCCACAAGACCACCGCCAGCGCCATCAGCAGGGCCAGTCCGGCCAGGGACACCAGGGCGGTCCGCAGGCGTCTGTCGAGCTGCTCCTGTCCGAACACGCCTCGGGCGCTGCGCAGGCGGCGTTCCAGCAGACCGCGCCACCGTTCGGCCAGGGCATCGGCCGGCAGGCCGTTGAACGCGGCGTCCTGCTCGGTGACCGTGAGCAAGGGGAAGGGGCTGGCGCGGCCCGGCACAAGCGCCTCCAGCCGCTGCCCTCCACCGGGCTCCCGCAGCACCACCACCCGCAGGGCCTCCGGTGGCCCCTGCAGCCCCAGATGGTTGGGATCACAGGCGGCCTTGGTCCCCTCGACGCTGAGGTGATCCAGCAGCGCCTCACCGAGCCGTTCCCCCGGCGTGCAGGGATTGCTGGGTTCGTACAGCTGACTCAGGTTGCCCTCGATCACCCGGGCCCGTTCGGCGGCCTCCGGCCCGCTGTCGCTGCCGGAACCCACCGCCGATGAGGCCACGGTGATGACGGGCACCCCCAGGATCCGCACCGTGCCGAGGCGGAAGCTGCCGGCGCTGGCCGGGTCCGCCGGGGCGGGGCCGTGGTTGCCCGGGGCGGGGGGCTCCGCCGCGGCTGTCGCAGCAGCGGTGGGGTGGGGCTGGAGCGCCGCCAGGACGATGGTCAGGGCCAGAAGCAGGCCCAGGGCCGCTCGCCGCCAGCGCGGCAGCCGTCTGGCCATCGCTGCACCAGCGGCATGGGTTGCCTGGTTGATCATGGCGGCCCGTCGGAACGGCGGCAGGGCTTGGCAGGCATACCATCGGCTCCCGTGACGACCTTCGGCACCGTGCAGGTTCTGCTGCTCGATCTGGTCGTCATCTTCGGGCTTTCCGTGCTGGCGGCGATCCTGTGCCACCGGCTGAGGATTCCCACCTCGATCGGTCTGCTCCTGGCCGGGGTGCTGGCGGGGCCCGATGCCCTCGCCCTGGTGCGGGGCCCCCACGACATCGAACTGCTGGCAGAAGTCGGTGTGGTGCTGCTGCTGTTCGTGGTGGGCCTGGAGATCTCCGTGGCGGACGTGACCCGCCTGCGGCGGGAATTCATCATCGGCGGCTCGCTCCAGTTTTTCGGTACCGCCGCGGTGATTGCCCTGGCGCTGCTGCCGATGGGGATGACCCTTCCCCAGGCCGGCTATCTCGGCTGCGTGGTGGCGCTCTCCAGCACGGCCGTGGTGCTCCGCTTGCTGCAGGAGCGCGCCGAGATCGAAACCCCCCATGGTCGCGCCATCCTCTCCACCCTCATCTACCAGGACATCGCCGTGGTGCCGGTAATGCTCACCGCTCCCCTGCTGGCTGGTCTCGGCGAGGCGTCCCTGCTTCCGGCGCTCTCGGGGCTGGCGCTGAAGGTGATGGTGGTGGCGGCCCTGGCCGTGCTGGCCTACCGCTGGATCGTGCCCTGGGTGCTGGAGCGGATCATCCGCACCCGCAGTTCAGAGGCCTTTCTGCTGGGGGTCTTCATGCTCTGCGTGGGCATCGCCCTGATCACCCAGTCACTGGGCCTGTCCCTGGCCCTGGGTGCGTTCCTGGCCGGTTTCATCCTTTCGGAATCGAAGTATTCCCACCAGGCGGTGGCGGTGATGCTGCCGTTCAGGGACGTGCTGATGAGCCTGTTCTTCGTGTCCGTGGGGTTGCTGCTCGACATCCCGTTCCTGCTGGCCCATCCAGCCCGCATCGCCCTGCTCACCCTGGCCGTGCTCCTGATCAAGCCCCTGATCGCGGCGGCGGCCGGCCTGGCCACCGGGTTGCCGTTGCGCAGCGCGGTGCTGGCCGGCCTGCCCCTGGGCCAGGTGGGTGAGTTCTCCCTGGTGGCCACCAAGGCGGCGGTGGCGGTGGGGCTGCTGACGCCGGAGGTGTTCCAGCTGCTGCTGGATGTGGCGGTGCTCAGCATGATGGCCACCCCAGTGCTGGTGGCGGGGTCGTCCCCCCTGGCTGACCGGCTGTGCCGCACCCGCCTGGTCCGGCTCCAGCCCCAGAGGGCCGGCCCCTCGGCGACGCAGGGTCCGCAGGAGGACCTGCCCGGCAGCGGCCATGTGCTGATCATCGGTTTCGGTGTCACCGGGCGGAACGTGGCCCGTTGCGCCCGCCGTTGCTCCGTGCCCTACTCGGTGGTGGAACTGAACGGCGCCCTCGTGGCCGAGGGACTCCAGGAGGGCGAACCGATCCGCTATGGCGATGCCACCCACGCCCCGATCCTGGAGCTGGTCCATGCGGAGGGGGCCCGCGCGATCGTGATCGTCATCGACGATCCCGGCGCCGCCCGCCGCATCGTGGAGATCGGCCGGCGGGTAGCACCGGAGGCCTACATCCTGGTGCGCAGCCGGTATCTCCGGGAGGTGGAGCCGCTGTTGGCCCTTGGGGCCGATGAGGTGATTGCCGACGAGCTGGAGGTGTCGATCGAGGTGTTTTCCCGGGTGATGGCGCGGATGCTGGTGCCCCGGGAGGACATCCAGCGGCTGATCGGCGACGTTCGTGGCCACTGGCGGGACATGGCCCGCAATCTGGCGGCCTCGGCCACCTCGGTGGCGGACCTGAAAATGGCCTTGCCCCACCTGGCCACCCACACCCTGCGGCTCCAGCCCCATTCCCCCCTGGTGGGCGCCACCATCTCCTCCTGCGGCCTGCGGCTGGAGCATGGCGTCACCGTGCTGGCGGTGACACGGGCCGATGGGGAGACGATCGCCGATCCCCGCGGCACCACACCGCTGGAGGCGGGGGACATCCTGTTCGTGATCGGGCCAGAGGGCTGGGATCCCCACGCGATCAGTTGACGGCCGTCCCCGCAGCAAGGGAATGGGCCGGCTTTCCGACGCCCGGCGGGTGAGTTTGCCGCCATCACCGCCGCGCCCTACGGGGCAGATTGACATCAAGTAGCCTCCCAAGTTCATGGCACGCCTTGTAACCAACGTCAGGCAGTGGCTGGCGCGGCATCTGCGGGCCATGGCGTCGGTCCTGTGGCAGGAGCCGCCGCCACCAGCCCCGACCACGGCGCCTGCCCAGGCGGCTCTGGCCGCCAGCGTGCCTGAACCGGCCCTGACGCGGGCCCCGGCCGCCGACCCCGGCGCCGCGCTGCTGCCGGGCGTGCGGGAGCCCCTGTCGGTGGAGGCCGCCGTGCTCAGCCGGGACATGACCGTGCTCAAGCGGGAAGCGGCCGACTCCCTGGCGGCCCTGGGCGCGGCCCATGCCCTGGTGAGCTCCGACCGGCTCGCCCAGGTGCAGGAGCTGCGGCCCCGCGTCATGGAAGGCCAGGCCTCCGGCGAAGCCCTGATGGCCCTCGCCGCCGAATACCAGGGATGGCAGGGCGACCAGGTGCGGATCTTCGATGCCCTGGCGCTGGTGATGCGCATGCGGGTGCCCCGGGGCCTGGTGCTCGATCAACTGGATCCCGCGCTGCAGGAGCAGGCCCGCTCCCACCTGGAGGCCCTGTCGGTGGAGTATCAGCGCCGCCTGCTGGCGGAACAGTTCCACACCTCCGCCTGAGGGCTGGCGCCGACCGTCGGCGTCCGGACGCAACGGCTACCATCCCGCTCCGTGTTCCGGCCGTCCTCCGGGACGCGAGGTCCGATGGATGCCTTTCGCCTGCTTGAGCTCCTGATCCTGGTGGCGGTTCTGGTCGGATTCGTCGGCCTGCTGCTGCGCCGCAACCTGTTCCTCAAGGTGCTGGCCATGGACGTGATGGGGTCCGCCGTGGTGGCCCTGTTCGTGCTCGTCGCCGCACGTTCCGGCCTGCAGAGCCCGATCCTGACCGCGCCCCTCGCCCCCGGGGCTGTCGCGGCCCCCGTGCCCATGGCCGACCCGATCCCCCAGGCCGTGATCCTCACGGCGATCGTGATCGGCCTCTCGATCCAGGCCCTGCTGCTGGTGGTGATCACCCGCCTGGCACGCATCGACCCCAGCCTTGATCTGGCCAGCTTCGACGCCGGTCGCCTCAACGGGGGAGGGCGGCGCTGATGGCGCCCCTCACCGGCCAGACCCTCCTGATCGGCTGGCTGCTGCTGCCCTACGCGGCGGCGTTTCTGGCGGCCCTGCTGCCCCTCCTGGCCCGCTGGCTGGCCCTGGTCTGCTGCCTCGCCACCGGGGCGGTGGCGGTGGCGATCCAGGTCGGCGCCCTGCCGGCGAGCCTCAGCCTGCTCGGCCCCTACGGCGTCGAGCTCCAGCCCGATGGCCTCGCGGCGCCGTTCCTGCTCCTCGATGCCCTGGTCTGCGGTGCGGTGGTGCTCGACGGCTGGCGCCGGACCCTGCCCGGCCCCTTCCTGCTGCTCCTCATGGTGCTGCACGGCGGCCTGGCCTCCGCCTTCGTGGCGGTGGATCTGGTCAGCCTCTACGTGACCCTCGAAGTGGTGGGGATCGGTGCCTTCCTGCTGATCCTGGCCAGCCGCTCGGAGCGCTCCCTCTGGCTGGGGCTGCGTTATCTGCTGATCGGCAACACGGTGATGACCCTCTACCTGGTCGGTGCCGCCGTCGTCTATCTGACCCAGGGCAGCTTCCGGCTCGAGGCTGTCGCCGGAGCCGGTGCCGCCGCCCTGGCCCTGCTGCTGGTCGGGCTGCTCACCAAGGCCGGGCTGTTCCTCTCGGGCCTGTGGCTGCCCCGCACCCACGCCGAGGCGCCGGCGGAGGTCTCCGCCCTGCTCTCCGGCGTGGTGGTCGCCGCCGGGATCGTTCCCCTGCTGCGGCTGAGCAGCGTCGTGCCCGCCCTGGCGGCGGTGCTGCCCCTGATCGGGGTGGCCAGCGCGGGGCTGGGGCTGCTGTTCGCCCTGGTGGAGGCCGATGCCAAGCGGCTGCTGGCCTGGAGCACCCTCTCCCAGATGGGACTGGTGGTGCTGGCACCCGCCGCCGGAGGGTTCTATGCCCTGGGCCACGGTCTGGCCAAGGCCGCCCTGTTCCTGGTGGCCCGCCGCTTCCCCGGCCGCGACCTGGCCGGCTGGGCCGGCCGGCCCCTGGCCGCCGGCGTGTGGGTCCCGCTGTGGACCGGCTCCCTCTCGATCGTGGGGGTGCCGCCGCTGCTGGGTTTCTTCGCCAAGTCGGGGCTGGATCGCGCCCTGCCGGAGTCCACCGGCTTGCTGCTCAGCCTGCTCACCGTCGGCACCGCGGCGGTCTACGCCCGTCTCTGGGGCGCACCTCTGCAGGGCGTGGCGACCACGGCCGGGGCTCCGGCATCGCCGCCGGTGGCCATGACCCCGCCGGAGCCGGCCTGGTCGCCGGGGGTGCTGCTCCTGCTGCTGGCGCTGGTGCTGCTCGGTGCCGTCGAGGCCACCCGCCGCTGGAGCCCGGCGCTGCTGCCGGCGGCCGCCAAGGCGGCCCTGGTGCTGGCGGCCGGGGTGGGGCTGGACCGGCTGCTCCAGCCCCTGCGGCGCCGCCCCTGGTTCCGGCTGCCCGACCTGGAGGGCTTCCCCGATCTGGTGGGCGGGATCGGGGTGGTGGGGGCCGGCCTGCTGGTGTGGATCCGATGAGACGCCTGCTGCCCCTGCTGCTCACCACCGGCTTCCGTCTGGCGGTCTGGTGCCTGCTGACCGCCGACCTGAGCCGCCTCAACCTGCTGATCGGGCTGGTGGTGGCCCTGCTGCTGCCCCGCGCCCACTCCAGGCCCCTGCCCCTGCGCGCCCTGCTGCGGGCCCTGGGACGCAGCCTGCTGGCCGTGCCCCAGGCCTACCTGGAGGCCCTGCGGCTGATCGTCGGCCGCGAGCCGGTGGAGGAGGAGATCAGCGAGGCCACCACCGACGGCA
Organism: Synechococcus sp. UW140; assembly: GCA_943369315.1. Lineage (GTDB taxonomy): Bacteria > Cyanobacteriota > Cyanobacteriia > PCC-6307 > Cyanobiaceae > Cyanobium. The sequence goes on along the minus strand of CALRMW020000005.1, from coordinate 46,727 downwards.
CCGTCCCCCTGCTCGTGTTCCTGGACGTGTTCCGCATCACCCTCACCCCCTTCACGATCGTCCTCGGCCTGGAGGACGGTGGACGGCGCTACCGGATCCACGCCCTCACGCCCCGCCGGGCCCCGGTGGCCGAGCCCCAGGCCGGAGGGCCAACCCCATGACGGTGCTGCTCTGGGGGATGGTGCTGGCCCTGCTGATCCCGATCGCGGTGGCCTGCCGGCCCAGCGACGTCTGGCACCGCCTGGCGGCCTTCTCCAGCGTCGCCAGCAAGGTGGCCCTGATCATCCTGGTGGTGTCGGCGGTGCGGGGCGACCGGATGCTGGGCCTGGCCGGCGTGATTGTCCTGTGCGCCGGCAACGCCGGGCTGCTGCTGCTGGCCAACCTGCTGCGGGGGACGGAGCGATGACCCTCGCCGTCGTGGCCGATCACGCCAGCCTGCTGCTGCTCGGGGCCGGACTGGTGTTCTGGTTCTGGGGCACCTGGCCCCTGCTGGAGAGCCGCAGCTACCTGAGCAAGCTGCATGCGCTCTCGGTGGCCGACGCCCTCGGCTCGGCGCTGATGCTCCTGGGCCTGCTGCTGCGGATCCCCGGCCAGTGGCCCCTGCTGGTGCTGGCCCTGGTGGCGCTGATCCTGTGGAACACGATCTTCGGCTATGTGCTGGCCAACTGCTCGCTCGGCTCCCGGCGGGAGCCGGAGCCATGAGCGGCACCGTGTCCCTGGTGGGGGAGCTGGATCTGCTCCTGCCGATCACCGCCCTGGTGCCGCTCACCGCCGTGCTGCTGGTGAGCCAGTCGAATCCGTACCAGACCCTGGTTCTGCGGGGCATCCTGGGCTCGGTCTCCACCCTGCTCTACGCCCTGCTGGGCGCTCCGGACGTGGCGATCACCGAGGCCCTGGTGGGCACCCTGCTCTCCACCACCCTCTATGCGGTGGCGCTGCGGTCCTCGATGGCGCTGCGGTTGTCCTATCCGGCCGACGCTCCCCCCAGCGAGGCCAGTCAGGCGCTGCTGCGCGACTGGCTGGAGCCCCTGTCGCTGCGGCTGCGATTGGTGCCGCCGGAGCCGGAGGAGCCCGGCGAGGCCGACGCGAGCCACGGCCAGCTCGGCCCGGGCCTGCGGCTGGAGCTCACCAACCCCCGGCTGGCGGAGCGCCTGCAGGCCCTCGAGGGCTTCCGCCGCTGGCAGAGCAGCGGCGGTGAACTGCTGCTGCGGGAGGAGCCATGACCTGGCTCTACCTGCTGGCCGCCACCGCCCTCTGCCTGGCCCCGCTGGCTGCGGCCCTGCCGCCGGCGCCCCCCATCGGCCCGGTGATCGCCTCCCTGGCCGCCATGACCGACGTGCCCAATCTGGTGTCGGGGGTGATCCTGCACACCCGCCTCTACGACACCATCGCCGAGGTGGTGGTGTTCACCCTGGCCTCGATCGGGGTGCGCTTCCTGCTGGCGGGGGAGCCCACCAAGACGAGCATCCGGGCCATCGAGGACGCGCCTTCGGTGGTGCTCTGCCAGCTGGGCGCCACCATGGCCGCCCTGATCGGGGTGGAGCTGGCCCTGCGCGGCCACCTGTCCCCGGGAGGCGGCTTTGCGGCGGGCGTGGCCGGCGGCACGGCCATCGGCCTGGTGCTGATCAGCGGCTCGGCCCGGCTCTCCGACCGCCTCTACCGCCGCTGGCGGGCCGACCTCTGGGAGAAGGCCGCCGTGATCGCCTTCGTGGTCCTCTCCGCCTTCGCCCTCGCTGGGGTCCCCCTGCCGGCCGGAACCTTCGGCACCCTGGCCTCGGGGAGCTGGATCCCCCTGCTCAACGTGCTGGTGGCCGTCAAGGTGACCCTGGGCTCCTGGGCGATGGTGCAGCTGTTCGTGCGCCATCGGGGGTTGCTTTAGGCGCCGCTCAACGACAGCCTGCTGCTGCGTTTCTGTCCGTCACCTCACGGCACGAATTGGTCGTAGAAGCGGGATTTCAGCGCACAAGCCTGGTCGACCTGATGCATGGCACAGGCCAAGGCCGTTTCATCGGGGATCAGCTTGCTGATCTGCCGCGCCAACTCTTCGGCGTGGGTGAGGCCGCCAAGCAGGGTGTCAGCGCCGATATCCGATTGGCGCCTGTCGTGGATCATGTGGTAGTAAAAGAATTCAGACTTGCTGCGCTCTGGAACTTGAGCATGGGACAGGCGCTCCGAGAGCCGAGGCCATAGGCAGGTGTACTCCACAGACACCAGCACTTCCGCCCAGAAGCGGAGAAAGCAGATCAGTGCTAATTCGTGATGGGGCTGAGTAAGACAGCTCATGAGCTGCTCTTGGCTTTCGTGGCGGACGGAACGGGTGATGCTTGATTCCGCAGTGGTCAGGATCTGTTCGCGAGAGGCGCCGAGACTGAGGAGATCCTGAAACAGCAACTCCCGATGGGAGGGAAGCGCGACCCCCTTGGTAGTACGCGGAAACTCCTCGTGCAAGATCAAGCGCACAGCCGCCTTGATGGCTTCATCTTCGAGGGCATCGACCACGAACTCATAGACGTTCACGATCGACAGTGAAAGATGGCGTCTCTGGATGAGAACCGCCAGTAGTGCATCCCAGGCAAGTGCATCACAATGGCACAGCAGCGGATGGGCCTGAAATTGGCCGATCCGTAGGGCTTCGTGACTGTTGAGTTGGTCGATCACGGTGCTAACTGGCAAAGAGAATCTTCAGGTCATTCCGCCAGTTCTGGTCGGGTAGCGGTGTGAACGGGCGAGCCACATCCCACATCAGCTCAAAGTCGTTGAGCAACGTACCAGTGATCAAGGGATTGGCGGCCTGCAGATCAAGCTCCAGCTGAAAGGTATGGATCGCAAGGGATCCATGCAGGAATGGGGCGGCGATCATCGTGTGACCAGCGCGGTAGATCGCCAGGGAGGGCAAGGTGTCATAGAGCCTGATCTCGAGCGGGCAGCCCTGCTGGCTGCCGCGGATGGCCTGCTCCAGGGTTTCCAGGTTTGCGATCACACGGCTCTGGATGTCGATCTCGTGGTCCTGCAGCGATGAGGTGTAGCGTTTCAGCACCTCCTCGCGCAATCGGGCGGCTTGGGAATAGGGCCAGGCCAGCAGGACTCGCACGGCCACATCCTGTGTAAGGCAGCGAATGATCTGGGGTCGGTAGTGGTCCAGATTGGGTGCAAAGGTCTGCAGGATATCAACCCTTCTTGTCTCGCGTTGCTCGCATTGAATCACCGCATTCAAGGCGTCAGCAAAGGCTTCGGTGGGGAAGCATTCATGGATTCTTGTCAGCCCGATGCCGTTGAAACCATGGCCAATCTGCTGATACTTGCTGATCAGAAAGCGATGCAGCTGTGGCAACTTGTAGCCGCGACCATGGATCCTGAATTTCCGGTAGATGGTGCGAAGTCTCTGGGTGAAAGCCTCTTCCTCGATTAGGCCGTGATTGTTCTGGTAGGTCTCAAGCAGCTGATGCTTGGTCTGCCCCTGTTCCTCCTGAAGGCACAGAATCACTTCCATCTCGTGGGGTGTGAGTGCGTAATGCTGCTGTTGCCCGATGGCCTGCAGGAAGGATGTCCAGCTCATGACCCGTACGTTCGATGGTCAGTGATTGGGGGTGCGTTCACAAATCCATGGTATCGCCTTGCTGTCGAAGATGGAGTTGCTTCCACTTGCTTCCATCTGGTTCCACCTGGCCATGATTGACATCAATCGCGACTGTCTGAGAACGTCAGTTGGTAGCCTTCCCATGGCAACCATGCTCGACTCTCAGCGAGAGCTCTATCGACGTATTCAGGCCTATGAGCTGGATGATCCTAGCCATGAGTTGGGTTTTGTACGGCAGTTGATGCGGCACCAGGGCTGGAGTCGCAAGCAGTGTCTACGCACGATTGAGGAATATAAGAAGTTTGTCTTTCTGGCAGCTGTTGCTGACCATCAACTCGTGCCTTCGGATGCTGTTGACCAGGTCTGGCACTTGCATCTGTTGTATAGCGAGCCCTACTGGGAGGACTTCTGCCCCAATGTTCTGGGCCGCAAGCTCCAGCATCGGCCAGCGCGGGGGGGCAGGCAGGAACGAGAACTGTTTCTCCGCTTGTACCGCGCCACCATAGAGAGCTATCGCCAGTTTTTCGCCGAGCCGCCCCTGGATCTCTGGCCACCGGCCGATCTTCGTTTCGCCAGCGATCCCCGGATGCAGCGCATCCACATCGGTCGTCGGCTGTCGGCCCGGATCCGTCTCGGCAGCCCATTCTGGCGCGGGCCTGGACTGCACCTGCTCCTGGCTGGGCTTGGCCTCCTGGCCGTGTGTGCCGTCGCCTCAACCCCCATGGCCCTCGCCAACAGTCCCACGGGGTCGGCCCCCTCGGCAACCGTCGATCCGCCGGCGATGCTGCTCCTTCTCCCCGCGATGGCGGTGGGGCTGGTCATTCGGCGCCTGATCCGCCGGCCGGATCCACAGACCACCGTCCCGCTGCTCTCCGCTGAGCAACTTGCCTACCTGGCCCGTGGCGTGACGGGTGCGTTGGACGTGGCCCTGGCTCAACTGGTTGATCGAGGTGCATTGCAGCCGAATCGACAAACCAAGACGTTGAATCTCACCATTTACTCTTCGTCATGGGCATCGCTGCTTGAGCAGCAGTTGATTGAGCGCGCCAAGCAGCTGGCGCGGGCACTTAACGACACCCCTTCCTACGTGAACCTTGTCACGCCAGGCGCTTACGACTGTTCGGCGTTGAAGAGAGATTTGAGGCGGATGGGACTCATGATTGGCCCGTTAGCCAGGGCGGCTTCTCTTTCGTTCTATGTGCTCTTGATTCCGCTGATCGTGTGTATCCCGATGAGTGTGGCTCTTCCTTTGTCCCGAGAGTTCCGCCATGCCTTTGCTTCCGTGTTGGTGACTCCGTGGACCCTGGCTCTTGTGTGCAGCGTGTTTCTGATCATTCCAGGCGGCCGAACGCGCTGGGGTTCGTCACTGTTGAGACAGCATAAAAAGCTTGGAGACGCCCATGATCCGATGATGCGCGTCGCTTTACTGGGCCCCATGGCGCTAAAGGGGGCGCGGCTTGATGATCTCAGACTTTTCATTATCGAAACCCAACAGGACCTCTCCGGTAGTGGCGGTGGAGGTGGTTGTGGAGGTGGTTGTGGAGGTTGCTGAGGTTCTGTCCAGCCCAGGCCACCAGCATCCCGACAATGTTGATGGCAGGATTGGCTTCGGTTCCCGGAACAGAGCTTCCGTTCGCCAGGGTATGGCTGGAGGGAAGACCCGCGAGGAATCGATTGGTCGAAGCAGCCAGCACCTTGGGCTCGGAGCGATTGTTGACCATGCCACGCCAGCGGAGCTTCGGAAATTCAAACGGCGGCTTGATCAGGCGGAATGGATGCTCACCCTTGGTAAGGATCTGATCTTGTTCAAGCAGAAACCTGTGGCTGCTGGTGTGAGGTCGTGCACGTTGGCGGCGGAGGGGGCCACCGAATGGATGAGGCCTGAGTCCTTATCGATGCATCCTGCTGGATGGGGAGGCCCTTCGAGCAGGCGGCCAGCGGCAAGCTCCTCGCTGCTGGGGCAGCGTTGTGCTCTCAAAACGGGAGCACCATGATGATCAAGAACGCGAAGTCTCAAGTCTTTCCCCTATACCGTGGCGGCAGGTAAAGTAGTGACGAATCCCGTAATCGTGCTGGAGAATTTGTCGGAGGACCTCGGGGCGACTCTCCAGTTGGGTTATGCCTGGATCAGTAAGGGATCGCTGGATACGGCACGTGCGGTGTTCGATGGATTGACGCGTTTGCCCCTCGAAAGCGGAGAAGCGCAGCAGGTGGGCCTTGGCCTGATCAGGATGGGTGATGTGCTGATGGAACTGGTGGATTACCCAGGAGCTCTGATTGCCTACCGCGCTGGCCTTGAGATCAGAAGAAACCTGAGTCAGCGGGATCCGAGTAACACGGAGTGGCAGCGCGAACTCTCATTGGCTCACGATTGAATCGGTGATGTACTGATGGCGCAAGGGGATTTCTCCTGTGCACTGTCTGCTTACCGCGCAGGTCTGGAGATTGCTGAATCCCTTGTGCATCTAGATCCGGAGGATACGGAGTGGCAGCGCGATCTCTCGATCAGCCACGACAGGATCGGCCAGACGCTGCAGGCGCAGGGGAATTGGTCTGCGGCCCTAGCTTCCTACCGCCAAGGACTGGCCATTGCCGAATCCCTTGTGCATCTAGATCCGGAGAACACGGAGTGGCAGCGCGATCTCGCGATCAGTCACAACAAGATTGGCGATGCGCTGGTGGAGCAGGGGGAAAGCCGCAAAGCCCGGGCCGCTTATCGCGCAGGTCTTGAGATTGCTGAAGCCCTGGCGCGACAGGATTCCCAGAACATACAGAGGCAGTTGGATATCGCTTCTTTCTGCATAAAGCTTGGCTCCTTGGACTGCCTGATGGCAACGAAGGTGCGCAGCCAATACTTGACGCAGGGCCGTGAGGCTATTGTCAGCCTCAAGTCCCAGGAGCAACTCGCCGAGTACAAGGACTGGATAGATCTCTTTGACGCTGCCTTGAAGCATTCTTCATGGCTCCCCTGGAGCGCTGCTCGTAGCGGCTTGAATGTTATCGGCATTGGATTGCTGGCCATCCACATCCTCCAGAACCCTTTCATCGTCGAGCCTGGCTGGGTAGCGATTCATCTCGCTCTTGTCTTCAGTGTTAGTCTATTCTTCGGTGTTGTTTTCGCTCTCGTCAACGATCGGCCCTTAGGGACTGAGAAGACGGACTACCAGGAGGTGAATGGGCGGATCCTCGCCACAGTCAAGCGGCACCCAATCCGACTTGCCCTTCTCATCCCTGGCGAAGACGGTATCTTTTTCGTTCCCCTGCTCTGGGTTGGGATCACGCCGTTCACCGCCGGAGTTGCAGCGGCTGCGTTTGCTGCATTTCACTATCCAGGGTATCCGATCAAAGCGTGTATCCCAAAGTTCGTGTTTTTGTACGGTGTCGCGATGGTTGTCCTTCCCCATGGAATTGGATCCGTCGTGGTTGGCCATCTCTTGGCGGATGCCGTTGGATTCCTTCTGTTGAGGCTCTTCGGGGACGATTGATCCGCCGGGCGCCCAAGTCGTTGACACCCGGCCACTGAAGCGCTGATGCGAGGTGGTGTTTCCGTCCCATGGGCAAGAGCTGCTGGACGTTGCCATCCCGTGGATCCTTGCCTACTTCCATGGATCTGCAGCGGCCGCCCGCTCTCGCCCCGGAGCCTTCAGGCGTTGCTCCAGCCAGCGCTGTCCACCCGCAGGCTCGAGCCACGGTCGCCCGCGATCACCTCGATGCCGCCGCGGATGCGTTCGCGCAGGGCGCCGACGTGGCTGATCAGGCCGATCAGCCGGCCCCCCTCCCGCAGGCGGTCCAGTTCGTCCATGGCCAGCTGCAGGTTGTCGGGGTCGAGGCTGCCGAAGCCCTCGTCGATGAACAGGGCCTCCAGTGGCACGCCGCCGGCGTGGGCCTGCACCGTGTCGGCCACCCCCAGGGCCAGGGCCAGGGAGGCCTGGAAGGTTTCGCCGCCGGAGAGGCTGCTCACCTCGCGCTCCTCGCCGGTGTAGGCGTCCAGCACCCGCAGACCCAGACCGGCGTTGCGGCCGCCGTGGCCGCCCTCGTCGGTGAGTCGCAGCTGGTAGCGGCCGGAGGTCATCAGGGTGAGCCGCTGGTTGGCGTAGCCGCAGATGTCGGCGAGGTAGGCCGAGAGCACCCAGCGCTGCAGGGAGATGTAGGGGGCCGCCTTGCCCTGGCAGCGGTTGGCCACGGCGCTGAGCCGCTCGGCCCTTTCCTGCTTTTCCGCCAGGGCGGTGGCGCCGGCCCGGTGCTCCGCAGTGAGGCGGGTGATCTCCCGCTGGGCGGCCCGGGCTTCGCTGTGGCGCTCCACCGCCCGGGTGCGGACCGCATCGGCGCGGGTCACGGCCTCGCCGGCGGCGGCGGTGTCGGGGCGCTGCTCCGGCAGATCGGCCAGATCGGGGGCGGCCAGGAGGTTGCGCTGTTCGATCACCGCCGCCTCGTAGGCCGCGATCCGCTCCACCAGCTTCAGACGCCAGCTCTCCTCCTGCAGGGCCGCCACGGCGTCCGCCGCCGTGGCGAAAGGTGAGGCGGCCAGCTCCTTGCCCAGCCGCCGGGCCGCCTGCTCCAGCTCGCTGGTGGCGCGGGTGTGGGCGCCGGCCCCGGCCACCAGGGCGTGGAGGGCGGCCTCCAGGGGTCCGAAGGCCCGCAACACCGCACCCGGCTCCAGCCCCTCCCCCAGCTCCCGCGCCACCTGCTCCGCCAGGGCCCGCTGCCGCTGGCTGGCCTCGGCCGCGGCCCGGCGCTCCAGGGCGATCACCGTGGCCGCCGCCTCGATGGCCTTGGCCAGCTGCTGCCGCTGCTGCTCCCGATCGGCGGTGCGCTGCTCCAGCGCCGGCAGACCGTCGGCCAGCGCCTGGGCCGCCGTGTGGGCCGCGGCAGCGGTACTGGCCGCCTGGCGGGCGGCGAGCGGATCGGCGCCGTCGCCGGCCTTCTCCAGCACGGCAGCTAGGGCGGCCTGGGCGTTGGCCAGGGCCACCGCAGCCGCCTGCGCCGCCTGGTTGGCCGCGGCCAGGGTCCGTTCCGCGGCGGCGATCGCCCCGTCATCGACCGCGTCGGCCGAGGGCCGGGCCGGTGCCGGGTGCTCCGTGGCACCGCAGACTGGGCAGGGGGCGCCGGCGGCCAGGGCCCCGGCCAGCCGGGCGGCCATGCCCTCGATCTGGCGACGCCGCAGGTCGTTGAGGCCGGCAGCCGCGATGTTGACCTGGCGATCGGTGCCGTTCCTGGCGGCCTCGGCCGCGTGCTGCCGCTCCCGGGCCGGGGCGATGGCTTCGGCGGCCACGGCGCGGCCATCGGCCTCCCGGGCGGCCCGCTGCAGGCCCTCAAGCTGGTCGCGGGCGCTGCGGGCCTGGGCGAGCCGGACCAGCTCCCGCTCCTGCTCCGCCGCCAGCCGCTCCTGCCGGGCGATGGCCGTGGCCCGTCCGGCCTCGGCCTCGCCGGCCCGCTGGCTGGCGGCGGCCGCCGCCCCCCCGGCCTGGGCGGCCTCCTCGGCCTTGCGGGCCAGCTCGCGCACCTCGGCCCCCCGGGCGGCCAGGTCGGCACCGGCCGCGGCGAGGGCTTCGGCGGACGGCAGGGCCACCAGATCCAGCCCCTGCACCGACGGCGGCAGCGCCTGGGCGCCGTCCCTGGCCTGGCGTGCGGCGTGCAGTTGCTCCTGCAGCTCCCGCTCCACCAGGACGAGGGCGCGGCGGGCCCCCTGTTCGGCCACCAGGCTGGGACGCAACGTTTCGGCCCGCTCCGCCAGGGCGAGCTTCTGGCGGTACGCCTCCACAGTCTCCTTTTTGGCCTCCAGCTCGCCCAGCAGGGTGGTGGCAGCGGCGCGCCGGTCGAAGCGGTCCGCCTGCGCCGCCAGGGCCGCCTGGCTTGTCTGGGCCGCCGTCAGGCTGGCGGAGGCCTCCTGCAGCGCGGCACCGGTGCCCTGCACCACCGCGGCGATGTCCGCCACCAGCGCTTCCAGGCCCGCCTGGTCAGCGGGAGGCGGCGGCGGTTCGGCCCCCTCCGGCGGCTCGGGAGCCTGGGGCGTCCAGGCGTCGGCCGCCCGGCGTCGCAGCACCTCCTGCTCCCGGGCCTGATCCAGCGCCAGGTTCCGCGCCGTGCGGGCCTGGTCTTCGAGCCACCAGCCGGCCCGCTCGTAGATCACCGTGTCGAAGAGCGTTTTGAGCAGGGCTTCGCGCTCCTCGGCCTTGGCCCGCAGCACCTCGGCGAAGCGCCCCTGGGGCAGCAGGATCACCTGGCGGAACTGGGCGGCATTGAGCCCCACCAGGTGCTCCACCTCCCGGGTCACTTCGGTGGTCTTCGCCGCCACGGCCTGCTCCGGTGCCCCGGCGGCGAGGCGGAACAGGACCGCCTGGGGCGCCTTCTCGGTGGTGCCCTGGCCGCGGGCCTTGGGGGCGGTGTGGGCGGGGGTGCGCTCCACCCGGAAGCGGGCGGCGCCGCAGGAGAACTCCAGGCTCACCCGGGGCACGGCGCCGGGGGCGGCGTGGTCGGAGCGCAGCCCCTTGACGCTGCGGTCGCCCGACACCTCTCCGTAGAGGGCGAAGCAGAGGGCATCGAGCAGGAAGGTCTTGCCGGCGCCGGTGGTGCCGTGGATCAGGAACAGTCCCTCGGCGGCCAGGGCGTCGAAGTCGATCGCCACCGGATCGGCGTAGGGCCCGAAGGCCTCGATCGCCAGCCGGTGGGGCTTCACCGCTCCCCTCCCCGTTCCGCCGCCGCCAGGGCCGCCCGAAGCAGCTCGGCCTCGGGCTCACCGGGCGGCTGGCCCTGCTGGTCGGCGAAGAAGGCGGTGGCCAGCTCCAGCGGCGAACGGGCCTGGCGCACCTGGCGGTGGCGCTCGGCGCCGCCGGCGCGGGCCAGCTCCGGGGGTTCGTGGCGCAGCTCGGCGATGTGGGGGAAGCGGGCCCTCAGGCGGGCCATGGCCTGCAGGGGCAGGGTGTCGTCGGTGAGGATCGCCCGCACCCGCGCTTCGCTGGCGGTGGCGTGGCGGGGGTCGCCGCAGAGCTCCTCGATGGGGCCCCGCAGGGTGCACAGGCGCCGGCCCACCCCCAGGGGCACCACCTCCACGCTGGGCGTCCCGTCGGCGGCCAGCTCCACGATCCGCACCGACTTGACGTGCTGCTCTTCGGAGAAGGAGTAGGCCAGGGGGGTGCCCGAATAGGCGACCCGGGGGCCGTCCAGCTGCTGGGAGGCGTGCAGGTGGCCCAGGGCCACGTAATCGAAGCCCTCGAAGGCCGCCACGCTCACCCGGTCGACGTTGCCGATGGTGAGCTCCCGCTCCGATTCCGACGTCTCGCCGCCGGCCACGAAGGTGTGGGCCACCAGCACCGATCGGTGCGGCGGCCGCGCGCGCCGATCGGCGTGGATGCGCTCGATGGCCAGCCGGGTCACCTCCTCGTGGCGCAGGCGCATGGGAGCCCCGGCCAGGGCCGGCCCGACCACCGCCGGCTCCAGGTAGGGCAGGGGATAGATGGCCACCGGCGGGCCGCCGTCGCGGGGTGTCACCAGCACCGGCTCCTGGGCCCGGCCCACGTCGCCCCGCACCGTCACCCCGAAGGCCGACAGCAGCGGGTCGTACACCGACACCCGCACGTGGGAATCGTGGTTGCCGGCGATGGCCACCACGGCGGTGCCATCGCGGCTCAACTGGGCCAGGGCCCGGTTGAACAGGTCCACCGCCTCGGCCGGCGGGATGGCCCGGTCGTAGAGGTCGCCGGCGATCAGCACCGCATCGACGGCATGCTCCCGGGCCAGTTGGGCGATCCGGTCGACCGCCGCCTCTTGCTCCTCCAGCAGCGACGCCCCGTGAAAACTTCGGCCCAGGTGCCAGTCGGAGGTGTGCAGCAGGCGCATCAGGCCAGGCTAGGGAGGCACGCGACGGGCCAGCCCCAGGGCGCGCACCAGGGGCCCGAACGGCTTGAGGAACCGGCTTTCGTGCAGGCGCCCCTTGAGCACCCGGTGCCAGTACACCCAGGGAAACACACGCGTCTCCACCAGGAACATGCTCCAGCGCTCCTTGGTGGGGTCCACCAGGAAGGAACTCACCGGCTGCAGGCTGTAGTCGAACTCCGCCATCACCACATCGTGGAAGCTGGTGATCAGGGGGCAGGCGGTGTAGCCGTCATACCGGGCCGCTAGCGGGTCGCCGTCGAGCCGGGCCAGCAGGTTGGCCACCAGCACCGGCGCCTGGCCACGCACGGCGGCCAGGCTTTTGGCCGTGGGCAGGGAACTCACATCGCCGAGGGCGAACACGTCGCCGAAGCGCTTGTGCTGGCAGGTGAATCGATCGACCTCCACCCAGCCCCCTGGCCCGGCGATCGCCAGGGGGCTGGCGGCGATCTCATCCGGCGCCGCCATGGGAGGCACCACATGGAGCAGGTCGAAGGGAATCTCCTCCCGCCTGGGCTCCCGGCCTTCGGCCAGGACCTCGAAGACGGCCACCCGCTCCTCGGCGCGCACTTCGATCAGGTTGTGCAACAGGCGGGTCTCGATCCCCCGGCGCGCCACCACCTGCTCCACGGTGGCGTTGTAGGCCTGCACCGGATAGAGCTGCGCCTGGGCGCTGCAGAAGATCACGCGGGTGTTCACGCCCACACCGCTGGTGGCCTGGAAGATGTCGTCCGCCAGATACATCACCTTCTGGGGGGCGCCACCGCATTTGATCGGAGTGGCCGGATGGGTGAACAGGGCCGTTCCGCCACGGAACGCGCGGATCGCCTTCCAGGTGGCGGCGATGTGGGGGTGGGAGTAGGTGCTGACGACCCCGTGCTGGCCGAGGGCCTGTGGCAGGCCCTGGATGCGGCTCCAGTCGAGCTTCAGGCCCGTGGCCACCACCAGCACCTCATAGCTGAGGGCGTCCCCGGCGGCGGTGATCACCCGGCGGGCTTCCGGCTCGAAGACTGCGGCGCGGTCCTTGATCCAGACGGCACCGGCCGGGATCACGGCGGCCTCCGGTCGGTGGGTCTGGGCGTAGGGGAGCAGCCCGGCGCCGGCCAGGATCCAGCCGGACTGGTACTCGTGAACGGCGGCGGGCTCCAGGATCGCCACATCCAGGCCGGGGCGGGCGCGGAGCAGCTGGGCGGCGACGGTGATCCCGGCGGAACCGCCACCCACGATCAGTACTCGGTGGTGGCGCTGGTCTTCCGATGCAGCAGCCATCTCCCCATCACGCCATGGGCTCCACTCTGGGCGGACCCGACGGCGATCCGTAGCCGCGCACACATAAATTCATGCGTTCAAGCGCATAAACAGATAGAATGGGGCCCAGTGTCTGGTCGGGCCGATGGCTCCAGCTCAGCGGCCTGCGCCTCTGCCCCCGGTGGCCGCGCCGGTGCGGCTCCAGAAGCACGGAGGCATCTTCACCGCCGTCAATCCGGCGGACTGGATCCGGCATTGGCGGCACCCCAACCACCTGATGCTGGCGGTGCCCTGGCCGGGCTTCTTCGGGTTGATCGCCGCCGGGTATCTGCTACTCAACCTGCTGTTCGCCCTGCTCTACCGGCTCGACGCCCATGGCATCGCCGGGGTGGCCGGTGAGACGACCAGCTTCTCGGAGGCCTTCTTTTTCAGCGTGCAGACCCTGGGGTCGATCGGCTATGGAGCCTTCCATCCCAGCAGCCTGTACACCCATCTGCTGGTCACCGTCGAATCCCTGCTGGGGTTGATCGTGATCGCCCTGATGACCGGCATGGCCTTCAGCCGCTTCTCTCGTTCGACGGCGCGGATCCTGTTCTCCGAGGTGGTCACCGTGCACGATTACGACGGTCAGCCCACCTTGATGTTCCGCCTGGCCAACGAACGCCGCAAGACGATCCTGGACGCCAGGGTTCAGGCCTATCTCGCCATCGATGAGCGCACACGGGAAGGACACCGGATGCGGCGCCTTCACCCGCTGGCCCTGAACCGCGCACGCTCACCGCTGTTTCTGCTGTCCTGGACGGTGATGCATCCCATTGACGACGACAGCCCCCTGCATGGACGCACCGCCAGCGAGCTGGCCGAACGTCAGGCGGAAATCCTGATCGCCTTCAGTGGCATCGACGAAACCCTGGAGCGGCCGATCTACGCCCACCACAATTTCTCGGCTTCCCAGGTGCTGTTCGGCCAGGGCTTTGTGGACATGATGCGGGAAGTCGACGGTCAGGGTCCGAGCTTCGATTTCGCCAATTTCAACCGCACGCACCCCTGTCCCCTTGGTGAGCTTCCCTGATCAGCCCGCGATCCCTGGGGTCCGGCAGGCGTGCCAGGGCAACGTTGTGCGAAGCGGGAGTTTTGATGTGGTAATCGCGTTAGCGTTGTATCGCCAATAGTGCTTAGCCGTCATGACAACGTCCTTCCGCGGCCCAGCTGCTCTGGGCTGGTCCGTTCTGGCGATCCTCCCCTGGTTCCTGGTTCTGCTGCTGGGGGCCGCTCCCGTCCTGGCGTCCGAGAGCTGGTCGCTCAACGATGGAGCGGGTCATCGCCTCAATGCCAGGGTCTTCGAGCAGCCGTTTCCGGAGTACCCCTCCGGCCTGCGACTCCGCCTCAATGCCCTTGAGCCCGGCACACGGCTGGATCACCACGACGAGCTGGTGCTGAGCGATTCCTCTGGCCAGGAGTGGAGCCTGCCCAACCGCAGCGAGGAGCTGGTGGAGAAAGGCCGTGGGCCCATCCCCGCCGGATCGGCCCAGTTCGACCTGGATGCCCTGATGCCACGGCCCAGTGAGGCGCTGCCCCTCCACCTGACCGTGCCGTCGTCCGAAGGGGTCCTCGGGTTCGACCTCACACCCGATGAGGTGATGGTGCTGCACGCCATGGCTTCGGCGACGCAGGACACTGATCAGGCCTGAGAGCTCCCGGACGCCGAAACCCCGCCGCCTGAGACCGGCTCACCAGCGGCTTGCCAGCCGGCGAGGCTCGGTGGAAAGCCCCGCACGTGGGTGTAGCCCTGCAGGCGAAGGGCCATCACCCCCATGGCCGATCGATAGCCGGTGGTGCAATAGAGGACGATCTCTTTGTCGGAGGGAATGTCACCCAGGTGACGCTCTAGGTCCTTCAGGGGAATGTTGATGGCTCCGATGATGTGGCCGCCGCGGAACTCGGCAGGTTGACGGACATCAATCAGCATCGTGTTTCCAGCTGCCATCAGCTCTTTCAGGGCTGGAATCGATCGGAGTGCGTGGAAATCCGATGGCAGGGAATGGAGATACTGATCAAGGCTGCCCTGCAGGGCAGGGTCGCCTTGCGCCGCCGCTGGTGCGCCGGAAACCCATCCGGTCAGGATCAGGACAGCGAGGAGAAGGCCGCTCAGCGCGACGGACAGGGATGTCTTCATGGGTTGGTGCCAGGGATCGTCACGGGGGAGTCGAGGGTGAGGGAACGGTTGTCTGCAGGCGGTCCTCTCCTTTCGGCCATGCTGGAGCCATGAACCCCACCACGCCGGCCCCCACCGCTGAGCCAGGCCACTGGGACCAGCGCTACCGGCAGGGCACGGACGGCTGGGAACTGGGCCGGCCGGCTCCGCCCCTGGAGCGATTCCTGCGCAGCCATCCGCTGGCCCCCCGGCCCCCCGGCCAGGTGCTGGTGCCGGGCTGCGGCCGCGGCCATGAGGCCGCCCTGCTCGAAGAGCTCGGCTTCTCTGCCATCGGCCTGGATTTCAGCGGTGAGGCCCTGGGCGAAGCCCGCGGACTCCATGGCCCGGACCGGGCCGGTCTGCGCTGGCTGCAGGCCGACCTGTTCGATCAGCGGGCCCTGGCGGCGGCGGGTCTGGTGCCCGGAAGCCTGACGGGGATCGTGGAGCACACCTGCTTCTGCGCCATCGATCCGGGCCGCCGCGACGCCTACATCGCCACCGTCTGCCGGCTGCTGGCGCCGGGGGGCTGGCTGCTGGGACTGTTCTGGTGCCATGGCAAGCCGGGCGGTCCGCCCTGGGGCAGTGACCCGCAGGAGGTGGCCGCCCAGCTGGGCCGGGCGGGCCTGGTGGCCGAGCTCTGGGAGCCGGCCACCGGCTCGGTGGACCAGCGGCAGGACGAGTGGCTGGGCCTGTGGCGTCGGTCGGTCTCGTCCGCGGGCGGCGGATCAGCCCCGGGCTGAGCCGAGCGACACCCGGTTCCAGGGCATCACGGCCAGCAGGCGGGCCATGCCGCAGAAGCCGGAGATGCCCGCGAAGGTGAGTCCGGCCCCCACGAAGCCGCTCAGCCAGATCCAGCCCGGCGCCACGGCCTGGGACAGGATCACCCCCAGCAGCACCAGGCTGCCGGCGACGATCTGCACCTGGCGCATCAGCGGCAGTGGCGCCCCCTTGAGCTTGCGCACCGGAAAGCCGGCCTGCTGCCAGGCGGGCACGCCACCGAGGAGGTCGGCCACCGGGTGGGGATGGCCCTGCTGGAGCAGCTGGGCGAGGCCCTTGCCGCTGCGGTTGCCGCTCTGGCAGACCAGCACCAGCGGGCCGCGGGGCAGGTCGGCCTGGGCCAGGCGGGAGAGGGGCACGTTGAGGCTGCCGCTGATGTGGCCGGTGGCGAACTCCATCGGTTCGCGCACATCGATCACGGTGACCTCGCCGGCCGCCAGCCGTTCGGCGAGGTCGTGGGCGCCCAGACGGCTGGGGGTGGTCACGGTTGTGCTGGTCATGTTCGAGGTGCTCATGGAGGGAGGAAGGAATGAGATGGAATGCAGTGGCAAGCGCTTCAGGCCTGCACGACCCCGTCGAGGGGGAAGCCTTCGGCGGCCCAGCGGCTCAGGCCCCCGTGGAGGTTGGCGACCTGCCGGCGACCGGCCTTGAGCAGCTGCTGGGTCGCCAGGGCCGAGCGGCTGCCCGAATGGCAGACCACCACCAGGGGGCGATCGGCGGGGATCTCGCCGGAGCGGCTCTCCAGCTCCGGCAGGGGGATCAGCAGGCTGCCGGCCACGTGCCCATCAGGGCCGTCGAACTCCTCGGCGGAGCGCACATCGAGCACGGTGACATCGCCGCGATGGGCGGCCACCCAGGCCGGGCTGAGTTCGGGCAGTCCGGCGTAGCTGCGGGCCATCGGTGCCCAGGCGGGCGCGGCGCTGGCGTCGCGGGGCTTGCCGGAGCGCATGTTGCCGGGCAGGGCCTGGGCGATCCGGTGGGGATGGGGCAGCCGCATGTTCTCCATGTGGCCCACGAAGTCCCGCTCGGTGGCGTTGCCGCCGAGGCGGGCGTTGAAGGCCTTCTCCTCGGTGACGGAGGTGACGCTGCGGCCGGTGTAGTCGTGGCCGGGGTAGAGCAGGCAGTGGTCGGGGAGGGTGAGGATCTGCCCGGTGATCGAACTCCAGAGGGTGTGGGCGTTGCCCTGCTGGAAGTCGCAGCGGCCGCAACCGCGCACCAGCAGGGCGTCGCCGGTGAAGGCCATCGTGTGGTCGTCGAGGACAAAGGTGAGGCAGCCGTCGGTGTGGCCGGGGGTGGCGCGCACCTCCACATGGCGGCCGCCGAAGAGGACGCGATCGCCGTGCTTCAGGGGACGGGTGACGTTCTCGGCGCCGACGCTGGCCGCCAGGCCGATGGCGCAGCCGGTGGCCTCGTGCATGAGCCAGCTGCCCGTCACGTGGTCGGCGTGGGCGTGGGTGTCGATCGCGGCCACCAGCTCCAGGCCCAGCTCCCGGATCAGCGCCAGATCGCGGTCGTGCTGCTCGAACACCGAATCGATCAGCAGGGCCCTGCGGCTGGCCACCTCCGCCAGCAGATAGGTGAAGGTGCCGGTGTCGGCGTCGAACAGCTGGCGGAACAGCAGCGGCTCACCCCCGGCGGCGGCGACGAGGGAAAGGGAGGGCGCGGGTGCGACAGCCATGGGCGATTAACCATCAACTGCTATGAGCATAGCCGCATAGCAGCGGAATGGTCACAGGGGCGCCAGGGTCTGCGCCGAAGTCAGCAGCTTCTGGACGATGGCCACCCCGCTGAGCGCCTGCCAGCCGAACAGCAGCAGCACGCCGCCGTTGAGCGCCACGTGCAGGCCCCGGGCCCAGTCCTTGCCCTTCTGCAGGGACGGTCCCAGGGAGGCGGTGGCTCCCACCAGCACGGCGACGGCCTGGCCGACGAACAGGTGGGGACCCAGGATCAGCTTGCCGTTCTTCAGGAACGTGGCCCCCATCCCCCCGGCGGCCCCGAGCAGGGTGAGGGCCAGGATCACCAGCCCGAGCCGGGCGTGGCGCTGGCCATAGTGCAGCGGCAGCATCGCCTTGCGCTCCTCCGGGCCCACCTTGCGGATCTGGCTGGCCTTGAGGCCGAGGTAGCCCGAATAGAGCATCAGGCCCAGCAGCCCCCACATCAGCACGGGGTGGACGAAGTTCAGGGCGAAGGGCATGGCACCGGGGCGAGGGAGGGGATCCGCTCCGGCGGCATCCCCTTCACTTTTGGCAGTGGGGCCTGGGGTGATTCCGCTGCCAACCTGGAGATTGCCGGCGGCCGGGTTCGGCGCCTCAGGGCGCCAGCCGCTCGATGGTCCAGGCCCCGCCGACGGGCCGGTAGCGGAAGCGATCATGCAGGCGGTTGCTGCGGCCCTGCCAGAACTCGAACTCGAACGGCACCACCCGCAGGCCGCCCCAGGCCGGCGGCAGCGGCACCTCGCCATCGGCGAAGCGGCGCTGCATCGCCTGCCACTGCATCTCCAGGATCGAGCGGGAGCCGATCACGGCGCTCTGCTGCGACACCCAGGCCCCCAGCCGGCTGCCCACGGGGCGCGAGAGGAAGTAGGCCAGCGATTCGGCGGCGCTGATCCGCTCGGCCCGGCCCAGGATGGCCACCTGCCGCTCCAGCCCGTACCAGGGAAACAGCAGGCTCACCTCCGGATGGGCGGCGATCTCGGTGGCCTTGCGGCTTTCGTAGTGGGTGAAGAAGACGAAGCCCCGGGCGTCGAAGGCCTTGAGCAGCACGGTGCGGGCGCTGGGGCGGCGGCCGTCGCTGGTGCCCAGCACCATGGCGTTGGGCTCGTCCAGCCCGGCGGCCACCGCCTGATCGAACCAGCGCCGGAACTGCGCCACCGGATCCTCCGCCAGATCCCCCCGCCGCAGCGCCTGGCGCCGGTAGTCGCGGCGCAGCTGGGCGGGATCGGTGGGGGTGGCTGGATCTCTCATGGCCTGCCGTCGCGCGGCGTCGTGCTTGCCTCAGCCTGGGGCCTGCGGAGCCATGGGTCAGCCCTCCTATCGCGTTACAAGTAACCGCAGGCGGGAGTCCATGGATCCAGCGACTGATCGCGACGGCCTCCGTCTGGCCGCCACCAGTTGCCTGATGGTGGACAAGCTCACCACAGTGCCTCGCGCACGGCTGCGTCGAAGGATCGGGATCCTCGACGACGCGCATCTGGTGCGGATGAATCGCTCCATCCTGGTCTTCCTGGGCCTGGCCCGCTGATCGTCTTCGGTGAAGGCATGGCCACAGGTCTCGGTTGCGGCCTCGAGCACCAGCCTCACGCCACCAGGCGAAAGACGTCGTCATCGGTGAAGACCCCCTGGGCCTCGGCGTACGGAACCATGGCGGCCCGCAAGGCCCGAAAGCGGCGCGCCAGGAGGTAGGAGCGCAGGGCGTCGCGGACCAGATCGCTGCGCGAAATCCCCTCCGCGGCCGTGGCCTGGTCCAGTTCGTCCTTGAGATCCGCCGTCAGGCTGATGGACATGCTTTCCCGCATGGAAGACCCGCCCACCTGTGCCAGATCTTGGCTCAGTCCCATCAAGAGATGCCCTGGGGCCTCTATCTCTACCCGGCCGGCAGCGCCAGAGGTTCCGGGTCCCTGAGGATCCAGTAAAGGGAGGCGGACAACAACGCACTGAAGAAGCACCACACCGAGGCGAAGGCATAGCCGTAGGCCAGGTGCGCGATCAGGAAGGCGGCGAGGATCCCTCCACCGAACCAGCGCAGCCGCCCGGAGGCGCTGAGCATCAACGGTCCGAGGATGATCACCGCATAGATCGTGCTGCCGAAGCCCAGATTGATCCAGCGATCCGTCAGCAAGGTGGTGTGGTAGTCGAGGGAGCCATGCACCACGGCCGGCTGGAACAGGGAAGCGTCGACCACCAGCGGCAACCAGAGCACCCCGCCCATCAGCAGGCCTAGCGCCAGCAGACCCACCAGGATCCGACGCCTCAGAGGCGGCGGCGCGTGGAGGTTCAGCCGCAGCACGCACCAGGGAAACCAGCCGAGCCAGAAGGCATAGGCGAAGAACAGATAACCGAGCGCGGCGGGGTGCACGAGCCAGCCGGAGCCGCTCTGCCCGAGGCCGAGCCACACCAGACCCTCCAGGGCCTGCTGCAGCGAGAAGAGCAGGGGCGTGAGGGCCAGGGGCAGCAGATCGCTGCGTTGCTGATCCTGGCAATAGCGCACGCTGCCCACCCCCAGGGGCAACAGCACGGCCGCCACCACGAAGCTGGCGCTGCTGGAGAAACACATCGGCGTGGAAGCCGTCTCCGGCAGCAAGGATTCGCCCCCAGCCTGGCGCGGCCGGGGGCAACCCATGCATCGGGCGCCGGCGATGCCCATCGGCCTGCTTCTGGCTACGTCCACCTCCCTGAGACACCGGTGGCACTTCCCTGTGCAGCCGCCCCAGCCCCTTGGCCACCCGCGCCGTCTACTCGTTCACCGGCTTTCCCGGCGTCCCGGAGCGCCACCTCTATCTCCACCACGACGGTTACCCCACCGGCGCCGCCTGGCGCTTCGCCACGGCCCTACGCCTGTGGCCCGAGCCGGAGGCCTTCGCGGCGGCGTTCCTGGCCAGCCAGCCCGGCGCCGAACCCCTGGCCTCCCCCGCCCAGGCCGCCGATGCTGAGTACCGCTACCGGGTGCAGCTGCTGGCCGGCGGCGTTGCGCTGCAGGTGGCCTGCTGGCGGCGGCTGCCGGGCGGCACCAACTGGCAGCCCCGCTGCGGGCCGATGGCCCTGGAGCTGTTCATCCGGCGCTTCCTGCCCGGGGGCTGTGAACCGTTGTTGTGCCCGTGTCAGGGCACGGCGTGCTCCAACGGGCTCGCCAGCGTGGGGAAAGCCCGCAGCAGTTGGCGATCGGAGGTGATCAGGCGGGTCTGGAGTGCCAGGGCGGCCGCCACGAACTCACAGTCGTAAGCGCTGCAGTCGCTCGCCTCCACCAGCCGGAACACGTCTGCGGAATCCACCGGAACCTCCCGCCCCTGAAGCAACGATTCCGCCTGGCCCTGGAGCCTCAGCACCTGCTGGTGATCCAGCTGCCCGCGTCTCAGGTAACCGCTGAGCACGTTGCGCAGCTCGCTGCGCCAAAGCACCGGAGCGGCCCATTCAGGGTCGTGCAGCAGCAGCGCCTCAGCCTTCTCGGTCTGGGGGCCTGCCAGCAACAGACAGGCCACCACGTTGGTGTCCACCACGATCATGGGCGGCCCTCGCGCTTGAAGGCATCGATCTGGTCGGGCGTGAACGCCGCTTCCGTCGGCAGGCTGTGGCGCAGGGCCCGGATCTGCTCCAGTCGCTCGGCGGCCGTGATGGCCTGGGGCGGAAGGGCCGCTTCCAGGCACACGATCGCTTCGTTATTGAGGCTGCGGCGATGTTGCTTGGCCGCTTGCTTCAGGCGGCCGTAGAGGTCGTCAGGGAGATTCTTGAGGGTGAGGCTCCTGGTCATGGCCGTTGCCGGGGCAGCGGCAACCATTTTGCAACCAAAACGCCTGCGCTCAAGCGGTGCGCAGGAACACTCCCTGCCCTCAGCCCCCCCGCTTCAGAAACCGCCGCACCTGGCCCGGCCAGTCGCCCGGCAGGTCACCCGGCCGCAGGGTCGTGCTGGCCATCGAAGCCAGCAGTGGCGTGCCCCCCAGCCGCAGGCTGTCGCCCACGTGCAGCACCACGGCCAGGCCGATCAGCAGCCAGGCCACCAGGTGCAGGCTGTAGGCCAGGTGGTGCAGCTGGCCGTCCCGCAGCCAGTCCTCCTGCATCAGCTTGCCGGTGGCCACCGCCAGCGCCAGGGCCCCCAGGGCCATGGTGTTGGTGATTCGCTTCAGGCGCGCCCGGCCCAGGGTGAGGGCGTAGGCGGCGAAGGCGAGGCCCAGGGGCAGCAGCAGAAAGCCCGCCTGGCCGTGCAGGTCGATCCAGCTGCCGGGCGGGGTGAACGGCAGCCGCCCCCAGCGGCCGTCGTAGCGGCTGTAGACGAACAGCCCGCTCAGCCAGGCGGCCAGCACCAGTAACGCCGTGACGCCATGGGTCAGGCGCAGCAGGGAGGGTTGGTAGGGGGGGCGCGCCATCGCCTCAGCCGGTGGTGTCCCCCAGCGTGTCACGGGCCAGCGGTGCTTCGGGGATGAACACGGCGTACATCCCTCGCAGGTCCCCCGCCTTGAAATCGAAGGCCCGGTCGGCGGGATAGTTCGCCGTCACGAAGGCCGGCCGGCTGGCCTTGGTGCCGTGGCAGGCCAGGCAGCTGGGCTCCACGTTGATGCGGCGGTAGTAGTTCACGCCGGCGCCCTGCTCGGCCGTGGCCGGTTGCCACAGGCCGGTGATCGCCGGCTGGCGGTGGAACAGGTCGATCACCTGCCGCTCCTGGGCGCTGGCGGGGGCGTGGTCGGGGTTGCGGAACCTGTCCGCCACCTGGCGCACCTGCCAGCCGTTCTCCTCGCCGATCGCTGCGGCCTTCATCCCCACCGGCTTGCAGACCTCCTTCATGGTCTCCATGGTGGGCTCCTCGCTGCGGCCCTCCAGGGTGGAGGCCAGGGCGATGCGCATCCGATCGAGATCCTCCATGGCCACCACGGCCTTGGCCAGGGTGGCCGGCTCCACCGGCGCGTCGGCCGGCGGTGCGTCGGGGGGCGCCGCCAGTGCCGACGGTGGGGCGAGGGTGAGCAGCAGGGCGCCGAACAGCACCATCGCCGCCGAGGCGAGGGCCGTCAGCGCCAGGCGCCGCAGGCTGGGAAACAGGATCTGGGCCATGGGTCGGCGGCTCCGGACGAGGGGGTACGGACAGGCGGGAATGGCAAAAGGGCCCGGAGATTTCCGGGCCCGGCAGAGGCTCAGCGAGGGGTCGGCTGGGCGGGGTTCAAAGTCCCACTAACCGATCGACGGAGCGCTGAGGGCCACGGGAGTGCTGGCGGCGGCCGCCAGATCGAGGGGGAAGTTGTGCACGTTGCGCTCGTGCATCGCCTCGATGCCCAGGCCGCCGCGGTTGAGGATGTCGGCCCAGGTGTCGACCACGCGGCCCTGGTGATCCAGGATCGAGTGGTTGAAGTTCAGCCCGTTGAGGTTGAACGAGAAGCTCACCACCGCCAGGGCGGCGAACCAGATCCCCACCACCGGCCAGGCCGCCAGGAAGAAGTGGAGGCTGCGGCTGTTGTTGAAGGAGGCGTACTGGAAGATCAGCCGGCCGAAGTAGCCGTGGGCAGCCACGATGTTGTAGGTCTCCTCCTCCTGGCCGAACCTGTAGCCCCGGTTCTGGGACTCGGTTTCGGTGGTCTCCCGCACCAGGGAGCTGGTGACGAGCGAGCCGTGCATGGCGGAGAACAGGGCGCCGCCGAAGATGCCCACCACCCCGAGCATGTGGAAGGGGTGCATGAGCACGTTGTGCTCCGCCTGCAGCACCAGCATGAAATTGAAGGTGCCGGAGATGCCCAGGGGCATGGCATCGGAGAAGGAGCCCTGGCCGATGGCGTAGATCAGCAGCACGGCGGTGGCGGCGGCCACCGGGGCGGAGTAGGCCACGGCGATCCAGGGGCGCATGCCCAGGCGGTAGCTGAGCTCCCACTCCCGGCCCATCCAGCAGAAGATGCCGATCAGGAAGTGGAAGATGATCAGCTGGTAGGGGCCGCCGTTGTAGAGCCACTCGTCGAGGCTTGCGGCTTCCCAGATGGGGTAGAAGTGCAGGCCGATGGCGTTGCTGGAGGGCACCACGGCGGCGGTGATGATGTTGTTGCCGTAGAGCAGGCCGCCGGAGACGGGCTCCCGGATGCCGTCGATGTCGACGGGCGGGGCGCCGACGAAGGCGATCACGAAGCAGGCGGTGGCCGTGAGCAGGGTGGGGATCATCAGCACGCCGAACCAGCCCACGTAGAGACGGTTCTCGGTGCTGGTGACCCAGTTCTTGAAGCGATCCCAGGGATGGACCCCGGAACGCGACAGGGTGGTGAGAGTCATGACAGGACATCCGAAGATGGACAGACCGGGAGCGACGGGCAACGGCATCGCCTTGCGGCTATGCCGCTTGCTGCTGCCGGACGATAAAACGATAACGTTGAATGTCCCTGTGACGGGGCTGCTCCCCATGCGTGCTTCTGCTCAACCTGTTTCGGGCTCCCCTGCAAGCGGTGCATGGCCCTCGGCGGCGTCGCTGGCGGCCCTGCTGCTGGTGCTGCTGCTGACCCTGGCGCCCGGCCTGGCCCGGGCCGACGACGGCCAGCGCTGGAGCCTGCGCGACCGGAACGACAACCGCTGGTCACTGCGGATCTTCGAGCAGCCCGATCCCGCCTACCCCAGTGGCGAGCGCCTGCGCCTCAGTGCCCTCACCCCGGGCATCGCCGTCGACCACAGCCGGCCCCTGCTGCTCAGCGACGGCGTCGGCGGCTCCTGGACCCTGGCCAACCGCAGCGAGGAGCTGGTGGCGGTCGGGGCCGGGCCTTTGCCGGAGAGTTCGGCCCAGTTCGACATGGCCGCCCTGCTGCCCCGCCCCAGCGACGCCCTGCCCCTGGTCCTCAGCCTGCCCCTGGCGGGAGAGGAATCGACGGAGCTGGTGCTGGGCCCGGAGGAGACCCAGGCCCTGCACGCTTCGTACAACCCCGCGGCCACGGTTCAGGAGGGGTGAGGTCTGGGGAGCACCGTGATCGAGCCGTTGTTCTCCAGGATCGCCAGGTGCACGTTGTCCACAGCGGTGCAGCCGGCCGATCGGATCGCGGCATCCAGTTCATTCCTGGTCAGCTGCGAGCGCCGGAGCACGTCGCCATAGACCCTGCCGTTGTGGACCAGCACCTGGGGTCGACCCTCCACGAACATCTCGATGGCTTTGCTGGAACTTGTCGCCGCCCCAACGAGATGGTTCAGGACAATCAGCGTGACGGCGGAGATCAGACCTCCGATCAGCGAGTTGTCGCCGCCATTCATGGAGTTCTGCACGGCATTCGACAGGATCAGCAGCAGCACCAGATCAAAGGTTGCGAGCTGGCCGACCTGGCGTTTTCCTGTCAGCCGCAGAAGCACCAGAAGAAAGATATAGACAACGCCACCACGGAAGACGAACTCCCAGATGGGGATGGAAAGATGCGTCATGAAATACACCGCTGGGCAGACGCTCAATCGTGAAGCCCCACCGTGATGGGGCGCCCACTCACTGGCTGGCCATCATCTGCCGATGCGGATGTTGCGCAGCGAATCCATCAGGCCAAGGATGTTGAGGAGCCACACCACAACGGCGACCACCACGACAATGTTCAGAATGCGTTTGATCTTCCCGTCCATGGGGATGTAGTTGTTAACGAGCCAAAGCAGGACCCCGACGACGATCAGGGTGATGATCAGCGAAATCAGCGACATGATGCGTTCTCCTGTGGGTTGAATCTGGACCGGTTACGGCTGGCCGTGCCATCCCGCCGCCTTCTGTTCTCGATGCTGGCCGCAGATAATGGCAGCATCTGATACAAAAGTTTGGCTTCATCTCCGTCAGTCCGTGCATCCGTATGCTGCAGATCTGCCGCAGAAGCAAGCGTCGATCGTGGCACTGGTCGCGCCATTTCTAAGATCGTCGATGTCCCTCTTTTCTGGTTGCCATGTCAGATTGTTTTGGGGACTATTTGCGCAGCATCGGCCGTATCCCCCTGCTGACGCCCGCCGAGGAATTGCATCTCGGCGCCCTTGTGCAGGACTGGCGCTCCCAGCCGGCCCCGGCCCCCAGCGAGGAACGGCGAGGGCGCCGGGCCTTTGCCCGCATGGTCACGGGCAACCTGCGCCTGGTGGTGTCGATCTGCAAGCAGCAGCACAACCGCATCCGGCAGATGCATCTGGATCCGATGGATCTGGTGCAGGCCGGCAACCTCGGCCTGATCCATGCGGTGGAGCGCTTCCTGCCCGAGCGCGGCTACCGGTTCTCCACCTACGGCTCCTGGTGGATCCGCCAGGCGGTGCACCGCCATCTCCAGGAAACGACCGGTCTGATCCGCGTGCCTCCCCAGATGGCGGCCCTGGCCCGCAAGGTGCATGCCCTGCGCCATGCCTCCCCGGAACCCCTGACGCTGGCCGCGATCGGTGCCCAGCTGGGGGAGAGCCCGAGACGACTGGAAACCGTGCTTCAGGCCTCCCACGACCTGCAGACCCTCTCCCTCGATCAGGCCCTGGGGAGCACCGACGGGGAGGTGAGTCTGACGGATCTGATCGGCGATCCCAGTGAGCCCGGCCTTCAGGAGGATTACCTGTGGCTGCACCGTGCCCTCCTCCAGCTGTCCCCTTTGGAGCGCCGGGTGCTGCGTCTTCGCTATGCCGACGCAGAGTCTCCGTCGCTGGCCAAGATCGGCGAGGGCATCGGCCTGTCCAAGCACAAGGTGCAGCATGTGGAGCGCAAGGCCCTGCTCAGGCTGCGGCGATGTCTGGCCGAGGAACCCTGATCCGCGCGCCGATGGCACGTCATACGGTCCGACCACTGATCAGTCGGGCCGCAATCACGATCAGGGCAATGACCAGAAGCAGATGGATCAGGCCGCCCATGGTGTAGGACGTGACCAGTCCGAGCAGCCAGAGAATCACCAGAATGACGGCGAGTGATTCCAGCATGGGGTCCTCCTTTCAATGGTGATGCGTTAATGACGCGTGGGTTGATGGGCCGGTGATTGGATGGGCCGGTTACTTGATCTTGTCCGCCAGTTTGTCGGTGGCATCACTGGCCTTGCGGGCCACGGCCTTGGTGCCGTCCTTCACGGCTTCGGCCGCGTTCATGGCGGAGGCCTGCACCTGCTTGGCTTTGCCCTTCACCTGGTGACCCGTGTCACCGGTGATTTCGCCATAGGCGGATTCCATCTTGCCTTCGGCTTCCTTGGCTTTGGCGTTCATTTTGTTGGACATGGTGGCGATAGCGACGGGAGTGAGGGAGGTGGCATGGCTGGCCATGGCCGTGGCTGGCCACTGGATCATCAGGGAGACAACCAGGGCGGCCATGGAGGCCAGCGTGAACAGGCGTCTGCGGATGCGAATTCTCATCGGATCTTGCTTCGAGGTGGTCCACCCCTTCTCTACTGAGCACGGTGCCCCGCGAAGATTTCGTTTGTCGCCATCCGGGGCTGCAGGAGGCGGTGTCCGGCAGCTGTTCAGTGGTGTCAGGCTGTCTGGGCTCTGTAGCGATTCATGTCCTTTCTGCAGCACTCTGCGTCGTTTCTGCCATAAGCAGCCAGATCCACTGGCAGGCCCCCATGAACACCACCCGCCTGGAGGCCTTCAGTGACGGCGTCCTGGCCATCGTCATCACGATCATGGTGCTGGAGATCAAGGTGCCCCACGACACCGAACCGGCGGCCCTGGTGCCCCTGATCCCTGTCTTCCTGAGTTATCTGCTGAGCTTCATCTATATCGGCATCTACTGGAACAACCACCACCACATGCTGCACACCCTGCAGCGCGTCAGCGGCCCGGTGCTGCTGGCCAACCTTCATCTGCTGTTCTGGTTGTCGCTGGTGCCCTTCGCCACCGGCTGGATGGGCCAGAACCACCGGGCGATCGCGCCGGCCGCCCTCTACGGGGCCGTGATGGTGATGGCGGCCGTGGCCTATTTCATCCTGCAGGGGCGGATCATCGCCAGCCAGGGTCCCGACTCCCTGCTGCGCCGGGCCGTGGGCCGCGACTGGAAGGGGCACACCTCCCTGACGCTCTATCTGGTGGCGATGCTGGCGAGTCTGCGCTCCCCGGCCTTCGCCCAGGCGATCTATGCGCTGGTGGCCCTGATGTGGCTGATCCCCGATCGGCGCATCGAGCGGGTGCTCTCCGACTAGGCGCTCCGGACGCTCACCAGCTCCTGGGCCGTGAAGCGGGCGGCCTGCTCCAGCAGGCGCCGTTCCTCCTCATCGGCCCGGGTGCAGGCGAAGCCGTAGCGGGCCCGCACCCGCTCGGAGGCCTGCCGCAGCGCCAGGGTGCCCCTGGTGCGCAGCTCCGCCACCGTCACGGTCTGGCCCGGGGCGAGGTGCTCGAGGATCACCGTGGACGGCGAATAGAGGCGGCTCCTGCCCCCGTCCGGCCATTCCAGCGTCAGCTCCACTTCCGGCATGGCGCCCCCCACCACCCATTGGCAGGATTGTGGGCCGGGGCCGCGCCGGCTGTGGTGGCGATCACGACAGCGCCCCGAAACCGGTGAGTGGCTCCTCCCCGCGCCAGATCGTCTCCTGGCGGCCCCCGGCCTCCAGCACCAGCCGGCGCTCGCCGCTGAACGTGCCGATCCGCGCCAGCAGCAGGCCGCCGCAGGCGGCGACCCGCTCCGCCAGCCGGTTCTCCTGATCGGGCCGGGCGGCCAGCAGGAAGCCGAAGCTGGGGAAGCAGATGAGCCAGGGCTCCAGCGCCACCCCCTCGGGGGGCTGGATCGCCGCCAGATCCAGGGTGAGGCCGCAGCCGGCCGCCTCGCAGACCATGGCGGCGGTGCCCACCAGGCCGCCCATGCTGATGTCCTTGGCGGCATGGACGCTGGCGTCGGCCGCCAGTTCCGCCATCAGCGCCAGCTGGCGCCGCAGCCGGGCGGGCTCGGCATCGGTGGCCGCATCCCAGCAGAGGGAGTCGCCGCGGAAGCCGCCGTTCGGGTCGATCAGCAGGTGGCAGTGGTCGCCGGCTCTGGCGGCGCGGGCCGAGAGCACCGGACCGGCGGCCGTGCCCAGCACCGCCACCGCCAGGGCGTCGTAGGGGCTGTGCAGGTTGGTGTGGCCCCCCACCACCGGCACCCCGAACACCTCCGAGGCCCGGCGCAGGCCCGCCAGGATCGGTTCCGCCTGGGTGGCGCTGCGGCACCAGAGGCTGTTCACCACCGCGATCGGGGTGCCGCCCATGGCGGCGATGTCGCTGAGGTTCACCAGCACCCCGCACCAGCCGGCGAACCAGGGGTCGGCGGCCACCAGGGCCGGGTCCAGACCCTCACTGGCCAGCAGCAGCGGCGTGGCCACCGCCGGCAGCAGGGCGGCGTCGTCGCCGAGGGCGGCGGCGGGCCCCAGGTCGGGGAAGGGCTGGTGGGGGAAAGTGGCCGCCGGGGACTGGATGTCGGTCTTGCCGGTGAGCCCGCCCAGACGGCGCAGCCGGGCGGCCAGTTCCGCCAGATCCGGATCATGCGCCCCGGGGCGACTCACGCCGCCGCCACCGCCGCCGCTGCCGATTCGCCCACCGCCAGGGGGCGCCGTTCGTGGCCGGGCTGGTAGTAGGCGAGATCGGCCTCCATCAGGTGGTGGGGCAGGCCGCGGATCTCCAGCGTGTCGATCGACGTCCAGTGCAGGCGTTGGAAGAAGCGCACGTTCTGGCGCTGCACGGTGGCCAGGAAGCGGTCGCAGCCCCAGCCGTTGGCCGTGGTGACCGCCTTCCAGATCAGGCCCTTGCCGATCTGGTTGTGGCGGCGGTGGTCGCCGTGCACCCCGAGCCGGCCGCCGTACCAGAGGCGGGGCCGCTCCTCCAGGATCCGCACCACCCCCACCACGCCGCTGCCGCTGCCGGCGCTGTGGTCGAGGGCGGCGATGGGATAGGCGTGGCCATCCTTGTCATCCCGGTCGGAGTCTTCGAACAGGTGCTGCTCCTGGCAGAAGATGGCGCTGCGCAGCTGCCAGTAGCCCTCCTCCAGGGGCGTGCCGCGCCGCAGCAGGTGGAAGGAGAAGCGCTGGGAGCTGGCCGTGGGCGAGAGACGGAAATCCTCGGCCTCGATCGCCACCCCGCGTCGCACCGACGGGGTGAAGGCGGCCGGTGCCGAGCTGGCGCTGCGGCCGATGTCGTGGCTGGAGGGGTCGATGAAGAACATGGCCGCGCTCAGGGGGTGCCCGGCTCCGGGCCGGCTTCGAACAGGGACAGGGCCGAGCAGGCGCCGCACTTGGCGCAGCCGGCCGCCATGGCCTCGGACCTGAGGTCGGAGGCCCGCAACCGGTCGCCCACGGCCGTGTACACCGCCACCATGAAGTCGGTGGAGGGGGCGGGATGGGCCTCCAGGGGGGTGCCGGCGATCGGCACGAAGGGCACCACGAAGGGGTAGACCCCCAGGGCGATCAGCCGCTCACTCACCGCGATGATCGAGGCGGCGCTATCCCCCAGCCCGGCTAGCAGGTAGGTGGACACCTGGCCGCGGCCGAACACCGCCACGGCCTCGGCGAAGGCCTCCATGTAGCGCTCCAGCCCCAGCTCGGATTTGCCCGGCAGGATCCGGCGCCGCACCTCGTCCTCCACCACCTCCAGGTGCATGCCGAGGCTGTCGACGCCGGCGTCCTTCATGCGCCGGTACCAGGCCGGGTCTTCGGGGGGCTCGCACTGGGCCTGGATCGGCAGGTCCACCCGGGCCTTGACGACGGCGGCGGTCTCGGCCATCAGCCGGGCGCCCCGGTCGTCGCTGTTGGGGGTGCCGGTGGTGAGCACCAGCTGGCGCACGCCATCGAGCCGCACCGCCGCCTCGGCCACCTCCGCCACCTGGGCCGGCGTCTTTCGCACGAGCGTGCGGCCATCCTCCAGCGACTGCTCGATGGCGCAGAACTGGCACGACTGGGTTCGGTCGCGGAAGCGGATGCAGGTCTGCAGGAGGGTGGTGGCCAGCACGTCCCGGCCGTGCAGCAGGGCGATCGAGCGGTAGGGGATGCCCTCGGCGGTGGTCAGGCCGTAGAAGCGCGGCTCGGGCGGGGTCTCCACGGCCAACGGCGCGGCGTCGTCGGCTGCGAGGGTCGCGGTGGTGCCGCTCACCTCCAGGCCGCCGGCGGCGGCGGCGTCCAGCCGGTAGGGCGAGCTGCCGGCCAGGGTGTTGTAGACGGGCACCATCACCGTGGTGCCGTCGATGCTGAGGGCGCGGTGATCCGACGGGCCGGCGCCGCCCCGGCGGCCGGGGTTGCCGGGCACGGCCGGGTCGACCACCCCGTGCACCTGCAGTTCGGTGAGCCGCCGGCCCAGGGCGCGGCGATCGTGCTCAGCCATGGTGCAGCTCCTCCAGCAGCGGCAGGCCCGGAGCCGTCTCTCCGGAAGCGCCGGCGAATTCGTTCAGTCCGGGTTCGGCAGACCGCTCATGCAGCTGGCGGGCGGGGCTGCGGTCGATCAGCAGCCCCAGCAGGTCGGGGCGGCTGTAGTGGCCGACGCTGTCCATCATGCGTTTGCGTTTGGTGATCAGGCTCAGGTCGAGTTCGGCGATGGCCAGCCCCTCGCCATCGGGCAGCGGCCCGGCCAGGTAGCGGCCCTCCGGGCTGATCACGGCCGTGTGGCAGCCCCCCTGGCAGGCCTTCTGCAGCACCGGATCGGGCGTGATCCGCTCGATGTCCTCCGGCTCCAGCCAGGCGGTGGATGACACCACGAAGCAGCCGGCTTCGAGGGCGTGGTGGCGCAGGGTGACGGCGGTCTGCTCGGCGAAGATCGGCCCCACCAGCGAGCCGGGGAACTGGGCGCAGTGGATCTCCTCGCCCTGGGCCATCAGGCTGAAGCGGGCCAGGGGGTTGTAGTGCTCCCAGCAGGCCAGGGCGCCGATGCGGCCGAGGGCGGTGGGCACCACCTGGAGGCCGGCCCCATCCCCCTGGCCCCACACCATCCGCTCGTGATACGTGGGGGTGAGCTTGCGGCGCTTGAGCACCAGCTCACCGGCGGAATCGATCAGCAGCTGGGCGTTGTAGAGGCTGCCCCCGTCCCGCTCGTTGATCCCCAGCAGCACGTGCAGGCCGAGCTGGCGGGCGGCGGCGGCGATGCGGCCCAGGGCCGGGCCGGGCACCGTCACCGCCTGCTCGTAGAGCTTCAGGTGCGACTTGCCCATCAGCACCGGCGGCTCCACGAAGGAGAAGTAGGGGTAGTAGGGCAGGAACGTCTCGGGGAAGACGATCAGCTGCACCCCGGCCGCCGCGGCCTCCTCCATGGCCGCGACCACCCGCGCCACCGATCCCTCCAGGCTGTAGAGCACCGGACGGATCTGGGCGGCGGCGACGGTGACCGTGGCGGGCATTCAGAGGGTCCAGGTGTCGAGGATGAAGGCGCCTTCCTTGCGGTGCAGCAGCACGATGTCGAGCACATCGAGGGGGTTGACCGGGATGATCCCGGGGATCAGGGCGCCTTCGCCGTGGCCGTAGAGGGCCTGCAGGGCGAAGCGGCAGGCGTAGACCTTGCCGCCCTGGTCCATGAACTTCTGGATGCGGGCGCCGAAGTTGAGGTGGCCGTCGAAGGCGGCGTCGCCGAGCTTGGGGAAGCCCCGCTGCAGCCCCAGGGTCACGCCCGGGCCGTAGAGAAGGATCGAGGTCTCGAAGCCCTTGTTGATCAGGCGGCTGGCCTGCAGCAGGTTCACCAGGCCGATGGAACCTTCGAAGGCCACGGTGTGGAAGGTGACGAGGGCCTTCTCACCGGGTTCGGCCTTGACGTCGGGAAAGACCTTCTCCTCGTAGTCGACGAGGAATTCACCCGTCTGGTTGGCGGGACGGCTGACCTGGGGCATGGGGAAGTGCGGTCGGTGGAATCGGCATGGTGGACCGTGCCACGGATGAACTTTTGTTCTGTGTCGCCGATGCCACCGAATGCCGCCTCCCGCCGATAGCAGGGGATGGGGCGATCCGTGCCGGTCGTTACAGGAGGTATCGCCAGCGGCGGCCAGCATCGGCTTTCGTCTGGAGCCGGGGTGGCTGTGGCAAGGGGTTCGGAGTCGGTGCAGCGTCACCCGGTGGTGGTGGTGGGCGGCGGCCAGGCGGGCCTGTCGGTCGCCCGCTGCCTGCAGAAGCGGGGGGTGCGGCCCCTGGTGCTGGAGCGCCACCGCATCGGCCATGCCTGGGCCCGCCAGCGCTGGGAGTCCTTCTGCCTGGTGACGCCCAACTGGCAGTGCCGGCTCCCCGATTTCCCCTACGACGGCGATGACCCCGAGGGCTTCATGGGCCGCGAGGAGATCGTCCGCTACGTGCAGCGCTTCGCCGACCACATCCAGGTGCCGGTGCGCGAGGGCGTGGCGGTCAACCGCCTGGAGGCCAGCGGTACGGGCTTCCTGCTTTCCACCGATGAGGGCGCCATCGAGGCGGAGCAGGTGGTGGTGGCCACCGGCGGCTACCACCGCCCGAAGCGCCACCCCCTCGCCGCCAGCCTGCCGGAGGGGATCCTGCAGATCGATGCCCGCGACTACGACAGCCCCGCCAAGCTCCCCGCCGGGCCGGTGCTGGTGGTGGGCAGCGGCCAGTCGGGCTGCCAGATCGCCGAAGACCTCTTCCTGGCCGGCCGCCGGGTGCACCTGAGCGTCGGCAGCGCCCCCCGCTCCCCCCGCCGCTACCGCGGCCGCGACGTGGTCGACTGGCTCGATCGCATGGGCTACTACGCCATGCCGATCGACCAGCACGCCGACCCCAAGGCGGTGCGGGGCAAGACCAATCACTACCTCACCGGCCGCGACGGCGGCCGGGAGATCGACCTGCGCCGCCGCGCCCTCGAGGGGATGGTGCTGCACGGCCGCCTGGCCGACCTCGGCCACGACCGCATCCAGTTCTCTGGCGACCTGGCCGCCAACCTCGATGGGGCCGATGCCGTCTATAGCCGCATCTGCCGCAGCATCGACGACCACATCGCCAGCGAGGGCCTCGACGCCCCCGAGGAAGCCCCGTACGTCCCCTGCTGGACGCCGCCCCCCGGTCCGCCGGAGCCCCTCGACCTGGCGGCCGAGCCGCTGGCGGCGGTGATCTGGTGCACGGGCTACAGCCCGGATTTCTCCTGGGTGGAGGTGCCCGTGTTCGACGGCGCCGGCCATCCGGTCCACGAGCGGGGCCTCACCCGGGTGCCGGGTTTTTACGTCCTGGGCCTGCCCTGGCTGCACACCTGGGGCTCGGCCCGGTTCTGCGGCGTCGCCGACGATGCCGAATACATGGCGGAGGCGATCCGCCTGCGGGCCTCGCACCGGGCCGCCAGCCAGGAGCGGCTGGAGTGCACCGCCCTGCTGGGCACCTGAGGCCTCAGGCCACCAGGGTCGACCAGGTGAAGGCCAGGCCGATGCCCATCAGCAGGCCGGCGGTGATGTTGACGGCACCGCTGGAGGCTCTGCGGCGCCAGCGCCGGACGGCCGTGAGGGACACCAGCAGCAGCAGGCTCTGGCTCACCAGCAGACCCACCAGATAGAAGCCGATCGGGGTTGGTTCCCAGCCGAGGACGGCGCCGCTGAGGGCGTAGCCGTGCAGCAGGAAGGCGGGCACCAGCACGGCCGGCGGCAGGCGCCGGGCCAGCACCAGGCCGGTGAGGGCCACCGACAGGGCCACCAGCGGCTCGATCCAGGGGAAGCCCGGCAGGGCCAGCCCCAGGGCGTTGCCCAGCAGTCCGCAGCCCAGCAGGGCCAGCACCCAGCGGAAGGGCTGGACGATGCCCACCAGGCCGATGGCCAGCAGGAACAGCAGGTGGTCGGGGCCCAGGATCGGGTGGGCCAGGCCGCTCAGCAGGCCAGTGAGGACGCCCGGCTTCATGCCGGTGAGATCCATCAGGTGGTGCGCCGAGGCCGGGGCGGCCAGCAGCAGGGGCAGGGCGCACACAGCGATCAGGCCAATGGGCAGGACGCCGCGCCGCTCGGCCAGGGAAGGCAGGTTCATGAATGATCTCCGGTCCTCGCCGGCAGGAAAGGTGTCGTGGGGGGTGAGCGTTCTGACTGAGGACGCCGGGGCAGGGGCCACGGTGTCCATCACAGCTGCGGGACAGCGGCGGACTTGGGTCACCCCGCACCGCCTTTCCTCCTTGCGTCCTCCCCGTGAAGGGGAGGAACCTCCTGCGCGCCATCCTCCCCCCTTACCGGTCAGAAGCTGCGGTCATCGGGCGGCAACGTCACTGGCTGCGGGCACAATGGGTGGACGGTTCCCGGGGTTCACCTCCGGGAGGAAACGAGGAAAGTCCGGTGCACGGCAGGGTTCTCCCTTCCATCATTCCGGCGCTGTCCCGCAGCTGTGATGGGGTCACCCTCAGCCAGAACGCTCGCCGTGAACCGTTCCTTCCATCCCGGCGCGGACCGGGAACCTCGATGACCCACTTCTCCCGCCTGCGCTCCTGGACCCTGCTGGGGGGCGCCGCCGCCCTCGGCTTCGTGCTCGTCGGCCAGCCGGCCCAGGCCCATGGCCTGGCCCACGGCGGCCTCGGCTACGGCTTCCTGCATCCGATCACCGGGGTCGAC
Source organism: Synechococcus sp. UW140 (assembly GCA_943369315.1). Lineage (GTDB taxonomy): Bacteria > Cyanobacteriota > Cyanobacteriia > PCC-6307 > Cyanobiaceae > Cyanobium. The sequence goes on along the minus strand of CALRMW020000005.1, from coordinate 11,967 downwards.
CACCTGCTGCTGCTGATCGGCGTCGGTGCCGCCGCCTCCTATGTGTCGGCCCAGCTGCTGCTCTGGGGCCTGGCCGGTGCGGTGCTGGGGGGCCTGGCCGGGGCCATGGGCTTCACGATGCCCTTCGCCGAGGTGCTCGCCGCCCTGGCGATCTCGGCGGTGGCGCTGCTGATCCTGAACGCCCACCGCGAGGGCCGCAGCCCCGGTCTGGCCTTCGGTGGCGGACTGGTGGCTGCGGCGGTGGCCCTGCACGGTGCCCTGCACGGCGGTGAGGCCCCGGCCGATGCCTCGGCCTTCGGCTGGTGGGCCGGTGCCCTGGCCGCCTCGGTGCTGGTCAGCGGTGGTTCCTTCCTGCTGATGCGTCGCCTTCCCCTGGTCTGGACCGCCCGCCTGGCCCTGCTGCTGGCGGTGCTCGGCGGCGCCCTGGCCCTCGTTCCCCTGGCGGCTCAGGCCGGCTGAGGCCCCCGCAGCAGGGCCGCCGCCATCGCCAGGGCCCCCTGGCAGGCATCGCCGGCGGCCCCCACCAGCCGGCTGCCCGGCAGAGCCAGCGCCAGGCTCCGGGCGAAGGGGCCCCGCAGTTGCTCCAGATGGATCAGCGCTCCTCCCATCGGGCACACCGCCGGCCCCACCAGATCCAGACCCCGGGCCACCCCCGCCGCCATCGCCGCCAGGGCTGTGGCGTTGCTCTCCATCACGGCGTTCGCCTGGGGGTCGCCGTCGTCGGCCAGCCGGTCGAGCACAGGGGCCAGCCGGGCAAAGCCGGCGGGGCCGAATCCGTCGGCCACCACCAGCGCCTTGAGCCGCTGGGGAGACCCCGGGTCGCCCGGGTCCAGATCCAGGGCCTCCCAAAGGGCCCGCCGCAGGGGGGTTTCGGGGAGCCGGCCATCGGCCATCTGCAGGCTCAGGGCCAGGCCGTCCCGGCCGATGTCCATGGCCGAGCCGGCCCCATCCAGCAGCCAGCCCCAGCCCGCGCAGCGGTGCTCGCGGCCGCGGCCGTCGCGGCCGACGGCGATGGTGCCGGTGCCGCTGATCACCACGATGCCGGGGCCGGCAGGGAAGGCCCCGCTCAGGGCGGTGCGCTCGTCGCCGGTGACCACCGCCCGCTCCGGGGCCAGCCCCAGGGCGGCGGCCGCCAGGGCCTGTCCCTGGCCCTGAACCGCCGTGCCCTGCTCGATGCCGCTGGCCCCCACGGCGGCCGCCACCAGCACGGCCGTGCCGGCGGGGTCGCCGGCGTCGACGAGATGGGCCCGGGCCCGCACCAGGCTCTCGCGCAGGGCGGCCCCGAAGCGCTCGGGACCCTCGGGGGCGGCCAGGTGGCACACCCCGGGGCCGTCGCCTTCGCCGACCACCGGGCCCAGCCCCGGCGGGATGCCATCGCCTACAAGGGCCAGGCGGCAGGTGGTGTGGGTCTGACCGGCGTCGAAGCCGGCGATCAGTCGCATGGCGCGGGATCCGCCGCCGAGGCAGCGAGGGTGGCGAGGCTGAACAGGGCGATCAGCTGCACCTCCGGCCGGAAGAAGATCGTGTCGGTGAGGCCCTGCACCCCCAGCCCGGCGAACACGGCCACCGCCGCCAGGCAGGGCAGGGCCAGGGGGGCGCTGCTGCGCCACTGGCCCAGGCCCACCTTCACGGCGCTCAGCAGCAGGCCCAGCCCCGCCAGCAGCCCCGGAATACCGGCCTCCACCAGCAGCTCCAGGGGGATGGAGTAGGCGCTGAGGGCGTTGAACTTGGGCTGCTGGTACAGCGGATAGATGAGGTTGAAGGCGCTGTTGCCGGGGCCGATGCCGATCCAGGGGCGGTCCTGGATCATCGCCAGGGCCGAGGTCCAGACGTTCATGCGGAAGTTGTTGGAGCTGTCCTCCCGGCCCGCCACCAGGCTCATCACCCGCACCCGCAGCGGCTCCACCTGGGTGACCAGCAGCACCAGCACCACGGTGGCGCCAGCCAGCAGCAGCAGGGGGAACAGGCGCCGCCACAGGGGCGGCCAGTCCCGGGTCTGGCGCAGCACCAGCAGCAGGGCCATCACGCCGAGGGAAGCCACCATGCCCATCCAGGCGCCGCGGCTGTAGGTGAGCACCAGGGCCACCAGGCCCAGCACCAGGCTGGCGAGGGCGAACAGGCGCCGGCCCCGCCCCTGCCAGCGCAGCAGGGCCACCACGGCCAGGGGCAGGATCGGCAGCAGGTAGCCCCCCAGCAGGTTGGGGTTCTCGAGGGTGCTGTAGATGCGCACCGTGCCTTCGGCCACCGAGTTGTTGTCCGACCAGCGGGCCAGGGCTCCGGGGGCTTCGTAGAGCTGGCGGATGCCGATCACGCTGGTGACCAGCTCCCCGGCCAGCAGGGCGCCGACGAGCCGGTCCCACCACACCGGGGCGGAGGCCAGCAGCTGGCGCATCAGGGCGTAGACGCTCAGGTAGCTGAGCAGCTTGAACAGGCCCACCAGGGCGGCCTTCGGCACGGGCGAGAAGCCGGTGGCCACTACGGCCACCGCGATCACCAGCAGCAGCCAGGTGTTGATGGTGCCGAGGCGACCCGGCGGGGTGCGCAGCGCCCAGACCACCCAGAGCAGGGCGGAGGCGGCGATCAGCAGGCTCAGGCCCTCCCGGGTCACCAGGGGCAGCCCGGCCAGCAGGGCGCACAGGATCCAGCCCGCCAGCAGGGGCAGATGGGCGCCGAGCCGGCCGGCGGGCAGCCCGGCCAGCAGCCCCTGCCAGCGCAGCAGCAGGGGCACGGGAGCTGGGGCAGGCACCATCAATCCGCTTCAGCGTCGAGGCGATTATCGACGCCACTGGTGGTGGGTTCCAGGTGGGCTTCCAGATCGGCCAGTGGCGGCAGGGGAGCGCTGTTGCGGCGGTAGAGGCTGCGGTGCACCGGCAGGCCCCCCGCCAGCACCTGGCCTTCCCGTTCGGTGGCCACCGGCAGGGGATTCCGCGTGGGCCCGCATTCCTCGGGCCCGGCCAGCTCGAAGGCGCCGCTGGCCTCCACCAGCTGCCGCATCGGGGCGATCAGGGCTTCCACATCGCTCTGCAGGAACAGGGTCCGGCCGGGGGCGAGGGCCGCGGCGATCGCCAGCAGCAGGGCGGGCTGCAGCACCCGGCGCTTGCGGTGGCGCAGCTTGAACCAGGGGTCGGGGAACTGCAGGGTGACCAGCTCCAGCTGCCCGGGGCTCAGCTGCGCCAGCCACTCCGGCAGGTTGACGTTGGCGTTGCCGTAGAGGAAGCGCACGTTGGTGAGATTGTCCCGGCGGCGGTCGTCCTCGGCGGCCTCCACCAGGGGCCGGCGGATCTCCAGGCCGAGGTGGTTGCGCTGCGGCGCCAGGGGCGCCATGGCCAGCAGGAAGCGGCCCCGGGCCGAGCCGATGTCGAGATGGAGGGGCAGGGAGGGATCGGCGAACAGCTCGACCAGCGGCGGCAGGGGCCGCGCCAGCTGGTGGATCCGGCTGAGCGGATTGACGTGCTGACGCACCATCAGAGCGGCGTGGTCGAGCCCCCGGGCGGGTCGTTGGGCACCAGGAACCCCCAGCTGGCGGTGTAGCCGTGCAGGTGGGTGGTGCCCCCCACCGGCCCAATCTCGCCGTTGCAGAACAGGCCGGCGATCGGCACGGTGCCGAACACCTCGCGGCAGAGGCTCACGTCACCGTCGGCTTCGCCGTAGAGGCCTTCGCCCCGGCCCAGGCAGGCGAACAGGAAGGCGGCCAGGGGCTCGCTGCGGCGCCGGGCCTGGCCGGCCAGCAGCTGGCGGGATTCGTCCCGGGAGGCATCGGCATCGCGCAGCTGGAACTGCACCTTCTGGCCCACCCGCATCCGTTCGCCCACCGCCACCGCCCCGTTGCGGGGGTCGACGCCGATCAGGTTGCGCACCAGGAAGGAGCCGGGCGCCTCCGCCACGGGGGTGAGGTCGGCGGTGGGGAGGCTGAAGTCGCTGCGGCCGACGCCGAGGAACAGGGAATGCTTCACCTGCTCCCGCTCGGCCGGGGTGAGGTCGACGAGGATCGATTGCAGGGCGGCCACGGGGCTGTTGCGGGTGCTGCCGCAGCTCACCTCGATCACCACGTTGCGCTGGGCCTGCTCCACCTCCAGCACCGGGCCGATCGGCCGGCAGCCCTGGGCCACCAGGGGATCGAGCCGCCAGGCGCCGCTGATCAGGCAGCCCACCGCCCCGTTGCGGACCGTGTCGGCGGGAGTGTTCGGGGCAGCGGTGCCGCTGTCGAAGAGCAGGGAGCCGTGGGCGGCGCTGTGGGGGCCGGCGATGCCGCCCACCTTGGTGGTGTTGGGATAGGCGTAATCCAGGCCGCTGATCAGGTCGTTGATGGCGGTGCCGGTGGGATCAAGCAGCAGCAGCATCGACTGGCCGCCCTCGAGTTCGCCCCCCACCCGCTCCCGCCAGGGCTCGGCCGGACCATCAAGGTCGGGCAGGGCGGTGGTGTCGATGGCGAAGGGATGGAGGCTGGCGCCGGGGAGCCGCAGCAGGGTGACCGTCAGGGCCGGCTGCTGCTCGATCTCATGGGGTGCACCCGCCGGATCGGTGCCCACCACACCGCCGCCGACGCAGCCCAGCCAGTGGGCGGCGCTGAGTTTCTGCTGCAGCAGGGGCAGCAGGCGGGGCAGGTCGCTGGCGTAGCTGGCGGAGGCGAACACCAGGGCCAGGTCGGCCTCACCGGCGCCCCGGAGCTGCTCGAACACCTGGTTGACGGCTTCCTGGAGCGAGGGATCCCGGCCGAGGGCGGTGCGGCACCAGGGGGCGTCGGGACGACGCTGCAACCAGGGAAAGGAGGGGAGGGAACCCATGGACGGACCCTATCGCCTGGGGGGCACACGGATAATGGCGCCTTACCGAACCGAGCGGACGTGCCGGAACAGCTCTATCGCTCCCTGGTCTGGCTCGACGTGCGGCTGGGAATGCTGTTCGCCGTTGGGCTGCCGCTGGTGCTGCTCGTCTGGGCGGTGCTCCGCAAGGAGCAGGCCCTGGTGCGGCTGATGGGCCTCTATTGGAAGGTGGCCAGCCTTCAGCTGATCGCCCTGCTGCTGCTCACGGGCAACCGCCCCACCGGCTTCCTGCTGCTGGTGCTGGCGCCGCTGCTGGTGGTGGCGGCCCTGTGGTTCTGGGTGGACCTCAACGAGGAACTGGCCGACATGCCCCCCTGGCGGGCCCTGCCCCTCACCCTGCGCATCTGGCGCTGGAGCCTGACACTGCTGTCCCTGGGCGGGGCGAGCCTGGCGGTGACGGCCCTGCCCTGCATGGGCGGCGCCGGTGCCGGCCTGAGCCTCTGCCGGGCCTGGCTGGAGGCGCCCCAGGGGCTGCACGGTGTGGTGGCCAAGGTGTTCGCCTTCGTGTTTGGCGGGGAGTGGACGACGGGGGTGGCCGCCTTCGTCGGCTATGCGGCCCTGGTGGCTTACGTGGTGGGCCTGCTGCAGTGGGTGGTGGTGCGCCTGCCGCGCCTGGGCCGGGTGGCCGGCGAGTTCTGAGCTGTTCTTCGGTGCTGTCCCCCATGACCGACACCACGTCCGCCGCCTCCCCCTCCGTTGCGGCCCTGCTGGCGGCGCTGGAAGTCATCAGCCGCGAGCGCCCCGACCGGGTGCTGCGCCTGGTGGGCACCCTGCCGGCGTCGGAAGAAGACGAACCCTTCGAGCTGCTGATCTTCCGCGGCTTCTCCAGCAGCGTCACCCACCCCACCGCCTTCGACCCCGACCAGCCGGCCCTGCCGGCGTCGGCCCGCATCGCAGCGGCCGAACTGCTGGCCGGCCCCCTCAACCCCAGCGACGAGCGGATCCTGGCGGGCCCGCTGCCGGCGGCGACCTATCTGGATCCGGGGGCCTGGGAAGGAACGGCAGGTCCACGGCCGTCATGATGATCCAACATTTCCGATTGGCCCGTCCCGTGACGGATCTACGCCGCACGGAGGTGCTGTTGCTGTACGGCGAGGGTCTGGGGCTCACGCGTCTCGACCATTTCGACAACCACGACGGCTTTGACGGGGTGATGCTGGGAGAGCCGGGCGGGGCGTATCACTTTGAGTTCACCTACTGCCGAACCCATCCCGTCGCCCCATCACCCACCCCGGAAGACTTGCTGGTGTTCTTTATTCCGGACAGGCAGGACTGGCTGAGGCGCTGTGAATCCATGCAGGCGGCGGGTTTCACGGCCGTGGCCTCCCTGAATCCCTACTGGGAGCGGGATGGGCGCACCTTCGAAGATCACGACGGCTATCGGATCGTGCTGCAGGGCGCACCCTGGGATGGGTGAGGCGCGGCAAAGTCAGCGATCGAGGGCTTGATGGCGGGCCTCGGTAGAGTTGCCGCCAGTGAGCCCACGACTCGTTTGTTCCTGCCAGACCTTCGATTCGTGCTTCCCCTGGGCGGTCTGGCGCTGGCCCTTGCGCTGCCTTCGGCGGCCCGGGCCGGCAGCTGTGAGGACAGCTTCGCGCAGAAGGGGAACCCCCTCTCCGGGACGCGTTTCAGTGCCGAAGTCACGGTTGATGCGTTGACCGTGCCGGTGGCGATTCGCCAGCTCCGCGGCATCGCGGCCACACGGGGTTACGACATCCTCAGCGAAGAGGCTGACGACGGCAGCATGCTGCTGGAGCAGCCGCGATCGGGCTCCGCCCGGCCGTTCCCGATCATCGCCACCGCCCAGGCCGAGCAGGCCGCCGCCCGGGTGAAGCTGGAAGCGACGTTGCCGGCGGGCATGCTGGCGGGGGCCGGTGGGGCGCGCACCGAACTCTGCGCCATGCTGAACGCCATCAAGGGTGGCGCTGAAGGCATCGCCGCTGCCGAGCGCAGCCAGGGGGCGGTGTCCTCGGCCGGCCCGGTCGTGATCGATGCCCTGGTGCTCTCCCAGCAGATCTCCCAGGAGGCCGACACCAACGCCGCCTCCATTCCCACCCGCTACCAGGGCAAGATCTTCACGATCAAGGGCCGCGTGGCCCAAGTGGCCAAGGACGGCGGGGCCTACCGCATCGATTACGACATCCCCCGCTCCACCAACGACCTGGCCATCCGGTTCGGTAAGTTCCGCTTCCTGACCCAGATCAGCTGCCTGGCCGCCAAGGGCCAGGGCGCCTATGCCCTCTCCCTGCGGAACGGCCAGGGCATCCAGCTGACGGGCCAGTACAAGGACTACGACCCTGTCCGGCACGTCATGTGGTTCGAGGGCTGCCGGCCGGTCGATTGAGGGGCGGCGGCAGACAAACCCAGTCGGGCCGGCCATCATGACGGGGCCGGCAGGAGGGCCATGGCCGCCAGGGACCCGATCCGGGAATTCTTCAGCTTCCTGCTGGGAGGGGTGCTCTTCACCATGGGCGCGTTCCTGTTCTTCAACCAGGTGATGGTGAGCTCGGTGCCGATGGGCATGGGGTTCCGCTTCGGCCGGCGCTTCGCGGGTGGCTGGGGTGGTGCTGGTGGGGCCTGGGGTGGCGACTGGGGCGGCGGCTTCGGGCTCTCCCAGGGCCTGGGCGGCGGGTTCGGGCTGCTGCTGATCCCGCTGACGATCGGGGTGTGCCTGCTGTTCGCCCTGCGCAACCAGCGCTGGGGCTGGTTCCTGGTGCTGGCCTCGGTGGCGGCCCTGGCGGTGGGCGTGCTCCAGACCCTGATCATGAGCTTCCAGCCCACCTCGCTCTGGAACCTGCTGACGATGTTCGCCCTGATCGGCAGCGGTGGCGGGCTGATGTTCCGTTCACTGATGGCCTACGACGATGGCAAGGACCGGCAAGACCGAGCGGAACCCGGCGAGCGGGAAGACCGTTGAGGACCTGATCGTCGAGATGGAGCCGGTGCCCCCCGGGGGGCGGCCCCCTTCGCCACCGGCCCTTCCACCGGCGCAGGGACCCTCCCGGTTCCCGATCCTGCAGCGGCTGCTGGCTGTGGGTCTGGTGCTGGCAGGCTTCGGCGCCGGCTGGATGGCGGCCGGCCTGCGGGCGTCCCTGGCGGAGAAGCCGGCCGCGGGGGGCAGGGGCGAAAGCCGCCAGGACCTGCTTGCCGATGGCTGGGTGGAAGCGGATCAGGGGGTGTTCACCCGCCGCTGCCAGGGGATCTGCCGCAAGCCCCGCCTCTATGGCGGCGGCATCATCGACGTGATGGAGGTCGCCTGTCTGGAGCGCCCCTGCGGAAACATCCAGGCCAAGTTCGATGTGCTCGACGGCATGGGCCAGGTGCTTGAGACGGTGCCCGTCGACCGAATCGGACGGCAGGGGGAACGGCTGCAGCTCGTGATCGAATCGCAAAAGCCGCAGGCCCGCAGCTTCGTCCTCCAGTCGTTCGCGGCCCGCGCCAGGGTGGAGTGAGCATCCACTGGGGTTCACCGCCTTGAAGACACTCCCCTTCGACGACGGCGCAGAGATGCCGATGCTCGGCCTGGGCACCTGGAACGCCCCTCCGGGCGAGGTGGGGGCTGCGGTGACGGCGGCGCTGCAGCTCGGCTACCGCCACATCGACTGCGCCGCCATCTACGGCAACGAGGCCGAGATCGGCGAGGCGCTGCAAGCGGCGATCCGCTTGGGCCTGGTGCGGCGCGACGACCTCTGGATCACCTCCAAGCTGTGGAACAACGCCCATGCCCCCGAGGACGTGGCCCCGGCCCTGGAGCGCACCCTGGCCGATCTGCAGCTCGAGCACCTCGATCTGTATCTGATCCACTGGCCCGTGGCCTTCCGGCCGGGCGTGGTGATGCCCGAGGGTGCTGAGGATCTGGTGTCCCTTGAGACCCTGCCGATCGCGGCCACCTGGGCGGCGATGGAAGCGGCCGTCGACGGTGGCCTGTGCCGCCACATCGGCGTGAGCAACTTCGGCATGGCCACCCTCTACAGCCTGCTGGGGCAGGCCCGCATCCGGCCGGCCATGAACCAGGTGGAGCTGCATCCCTATCTGCAGCAGAAGGGGCTGTTCGCCTTCTGCGAGGCCCACGGCGTGCACCTCACGGGCTACTCGCCCCTGGGCACCCCGGGCCTGCCCCCCCAGATGCGGCCCCCCGGCCAGCCGGTGCTGCTGGAGGACCCCACCATCACGGCGATCGCCACGCGCCGGGGCCTCACGCTGGCCCAGGTGGTGCTGGGCTGGGCCCTGCAGCGCGGCACCGCCGTGATTCCCAAGTCAGTGTCACCGGCGCGCCTGGCCGAGAACCTCGCCGCCGCCGAGGTCGAGCTGGCTCCTGAAGACATGGAGGCGATCGACGGGCTCGACCGGAGCCATCGCTTCATCGACGGCTCCTTCTGGGTGAAGCCCGGTGGCCCCTACACCCTGGAGAACGTCTGGGCCTGATCAGCCAGGCGTAAGCCGCCGGCGCAGATAGGCGATCGCCAGGTCGCCGCATTCGGCCACCAGCCGGTCACGGCGGCCCTGCTCCTGGGTGGCCGCGAGCCACAGGAGATGGCCCACGGTCTTGACCAGCACGTAGGCGATCAGGTGGCCCTCCTCCTCGCTGAGGTGGCTGCCTTCGGCGGCGGCCTTTTCGACGATCAGGCCGCTCCAGTCGTTGATCAGGCGGACGTCGGCCTCCTCCTCGATGGCCAGCAGCTCGGGGGTGGCGCTCTGCACGTCCAGGAAGATGGCCGGGTAGCCGGGGTGGTCGCGGAAGAAGCGATCGGTGAGGGCCACGGCGGCGGTGATCGAGGCCTCCAGGGAGAGGGTGCGGCCGTCCCCCCGGTCGAAGAAGGCCGTGAGTAGCTCGTGCAGTTGCTCGGCGTAGCGCTGGGCGAGGCTGCGCAGGATCGCCCCCTTGTCGGGGAAGAACTGGTAGAGGGAGCCGATCGGCACCCCGGCTCTGGCGGCGATGGCGTTGGTGGTGGTGCTGCCGACGCCGCCTGCCACGACCAGCTCCTCGGCCGCCGCCAGGATCCGCCGCACCCGTTCCTGGCTGCGGGCCTGGCGGGGCTGGCGGCGCAGGGGCGAGGTCTCGCTGGCGGGTGCGGTGGCGTCGGCCATGGGCGCAGCGGCAGACCGGGAAAACCTGAGCGATCCTCGCATCCCATTGACAAAGGCGAGGGATGCTCATAATTTCTTGGACGTGAGGACTGCTCACGTTCTTTCGCGTTCGCACCGATGACCACCACCGTTTTCCGCCCCAATCCCGCCCCCGCTGCGGCGTCATTCGAGGCCCCGGAGCTGCCGCCCCAGCTGTTCCGCGTTCTCGGCACCTTCGTGGCCATGAGCGGCGGCGACTCCGACCTCGAGCTGGTGGGGGCCCTGGCCGACGCCCTGCTGGAGACGCCCTCCTATGCCCTGATGGCCGAGCAGCTGCGCCGCGATCCGGCCTGCGCCGCATTGATCGAGGCGCGCTGGATCCCCCCGGCCCACGACCTGGAGCAGCTGGCAACGCTGCCCGAGGGCAGCCTCGGCCAGGCCTACGCGGCATCGCTGGCACTGCTGGGCTACGACCCCAACCTGCACGCCGGCATGGCGCCCGATAGCGACGCGGCCTATGTGGAGCTGCGGCTCAGCCAGACCCACGACCTCTGGCACGTGATCACCGGCTTCGACACCACGGTGACGGGCGAGATCGGCCTGCAGGCCTTCCATCTCACCCAGTTCCCCTATCCCCTGGGGGCCGTGCTCACGGCCCAGGCCCTGGTGTCGGCCACCCTCGGGGCCCCGGAGCTGCTGCCGGAGCTGGTGGAGACGATCCGCACCGGGCTGCAGATGGGCCTGGAGGCCAGGCCCCTGTTCGCCCAGCGCTGGGAGGAGGGCTGGGAGCGGCCGCTGGTGGAGTGGCGCCAGGAGCTCCAGCTGCGTCCGTTTGCTGAGCGGGTGGGGCAGCTGTGAGCAGGACGGCCGTGGGCGGATCCCTGCTGCGGCGGCCGGGCTTCCGCTGGCTCTGGCTGGGCCAGACCTTGCTGTTCGCCGGCGTCCAGTTCTGGTTCGTCGCCGTCACCTGGCTGATGCTGCAGCGCACGGGCTCGGGCACCTCCCTGGCCCTGGTGCTGATGGCAGCGGCCCTGCCCCGGGGGCTGCTGCTGCTGCTGGGCGGCGTGCTGAGTGATCGCCATCCGCCCCGGACGATGGCGGTGCGGGCCGGCTGGATCCTGGCGACGGCCACCGGGGTGCTCACCCTGCTGGCCAGCCGCGACGCCCTCGACCTGGGCCCGGTGCTGGTGCTGGCGGCCGTGTTCGGGGCGGCGGAGGCCTGCCTCTACCCGGCAGCCCTGGCCCTGCTGCCCCGCCTGCTGGAGGACCGCCATCTCGGCCGCGCCCACGCCTGGCTCCAGGGCAGCGAGCAGATCAGCAACGTGGCCGGGCCGGCTCTGGCGGGGCTGTCCCTGGCCGTGGCCGGGGCGACGGCGGCCCTGGCCTTCGACACCGTTCTGCTGCTGCTCGCCGTGGGCTGCTTCGTGCAGGTGCGGCCTCGCTTGGCCGCGGCGGCCACGGCCCCGAACGGGGGCCTGGGGCAGGGCCTGCGGGAGGGGATCGCCTTCGCCTGGGGCCACGGGGCGATCCGCACGGGCCTGACGCTGATCGCCATGATCAACCTGGCCGTGCTGGGCCCGGTGGTGATCGGCGTGGTGGAGCTGGTGACGCTGCGCTTCGGCGGTGGTGCCGCCAGCTACGGCTGGCTCCAGGCCGCCTACGGCGTGGGCGCCCTGGTGGGGGTCTGGTGGGCCGGCCGGTTCGGCGCTCTCGCCCATCCGGGGGGCGCGCTGGGCTGGCTGTCGGCCGGGCTGGGGACGGGCCTGCTGGGGCTGGCGGTGGCCGGCCAGTGGTGGACGGCGGCCGCCCTGCTGGCGGCGATGGGGATCGGTGGCGGCCTGGTGGGCGTGCTGGCCACGGCCTGGTTGCAACGGGAGACCCCGGCACCGCTGCAGGGCCGGGTGATGGCCCTGGCCATGCTGGCCGGCGCCCCCTCTGCCAGGAAAGTTGACGCCTCTCCATCCTGACCGCTTTTTCCACCAGGGGGCTTGATGGAGCAGAGCAATGCGCCGTTACAGCGAGGCCGTCAAAGCTGATGTGAGAAGGCGGATGAGTCCACCGCACCGGCAGAGCGTGG
>CALRMW020000004.1:0-253389 GCA_943369315.1 Synechococcus sp. UW140 | reverse complement strand
CGCCGCTGGAGCCGCGGAACCCGATGCTGGCGTCAGCCGAAGGTGGTCTGGATCAATCCACCGCGTCCAGAAAACGCCATTGATCCAGCTACCTTGGTCATGGCCGCCTGATCAACGGCAGGGGCGTCATCTTTCCTGGCAGTCACCGCTTCGATAGCAATAGCTTCCTGCCTGCCACTCAAGGGCAGCGTTAGCTGTTCAGAAAGCCCGTCCTGGCTAAGCTATAGCATCCAGGCTCTTGCGAGATGCCTACAATCTTGCGAAGCGGGCCTTACAGGGTCTATTTCTACAGTCACGAACCGAACGAGCCGCCTCATGTTCACGTTGACCGCGATAAGGCTACTTGCAAAGTGTGGCTAAGTCCAGTTGCCTTGGCATCCAGTCTGGGGTTCAGGGCGAGCGAGTTGCGTGAGGTTGAGCGGCTTGTCAGCTCGAACAGAGCTATCCTGTTCAATGCATGGGAGTACTTTCATGGCTAATCCGGGTGAGCGCGTCACGAACGTAACCTCTACTGAAGACAATCTGATCGTCGATCTCGCAGACGGAAGATCAATCTCGGTGCCTCTGGCTTGGTATCCCCGTCTTCTCCATGCATCACAAGATGATCGAGATCATTGGGAAGTGGCTGGAGCTGGTTTTGGGATTCACTGGCCAGGAATCGATGAGGATTTAAGCGTGGAAGGACTTCTTCGTGGAGCACCAGCGCCTCGCGTGAGAGTGGTGAGCAGCTAACAAGCCCCTGGAGTGGAAAGGCCCACAGGCGATTAGCTTTGCCACCGCCAACTCCTTGCCTGCCACTCAGGGGCAGCGTTAGCTGTTAGCCGAATCTGTGGGAAGGGAGCCGGGCTGAGCGAGGGTGCAGGATGCGCTCTTGCATGGGATATTCCTAGAGTGGCATCAATAGTGAGCTAAACATGAATTTCACTTTGGAGTGCGAACAAGAAGTAGACGGTCGTTGGATCGCCGAGGTGCCGGAGCTGCCAGGAGTCCTTGCATACGGATATTCCTCTGCTGATGCAATGTCAAAGGCTGAAGTCCTAGCCCTTCGGGTGATCGCTGATCGGCTTGAAAATGGCGAATCCGAGCCAGTCAGCATCCGGTTTTCGCTTCCACTCTCTGCATGACTAAGAGGCCGTCAGTTAAAGCCAAGAAAGTTTTAGCAGCCTTGCAGTCTATTTGATGGAGGGTTAAGCGTCAGTCAGGATCTCACAAGACGCTTGAACACGCAGACTATCCAGACTACGTCTTTGCATTCCATGATGGCGAGGAGATTGGCCCCAGGATGTTGTCTCGAATAGCCAAGCACACCGGCCTTGAACCAGATGATCTGTAATGCAGGCGGGAAATCGGCTAACCATGCCATACACCTGAGCCGCCCCCTGAAGATCTTTGTTGAACTTCCTGGCTCTTGGCGGCCAGGTGATGGCAAGCTTGGCCGGTCCCAGTAAGCGGTTTCCTGGCTGGGCCAGATGGGGAAGTTGCTTGAGCAGTGATGCCTGCTTCCCCAGTGCCCACGCCGCCGGAAGCGATCCTTGGCCAACCGAAGACGCAGACCGTTCAACGTCGTACCTGATGGCCGATCGCCGGTGCGGCGCCTACAACGCTCGCCTGGCGCCTGCGTGAAGGGGACGTTGGACGTGCAGGCCGATACCGAGGCGACGCACACCATCACCTCCGAAGACAGCCTGCTGCTGGTGATCCGCGAAGAAAACCGCCCTCAGCCCAGATCCGCCAGCCGCTGCCGCGCCAGGGCGGCCTGGGCCTCGGCCTCGGCCAGGTTGGCCTTGCACTCGGCCACCACCTCCGGCGGCGCCTTGCCGGCGAAGTTGGGGTTGGCGAGGCGGCCGCTGAGCCCGCTGATCTCCTTGGTGGCCTTGGCGATGTCCTTCTCCAGGCGGGCGCGCAGGGCATCGAGGTCGACCAGGCCCTCCAGGGGCAGCAGCACCTGCAGCTCGCCGCTCACCGCGGCCAGGGCCCGGGCCGCCGGCCGGGCCGCGGCCGCCGCCGGATCCAGCACGGTCACGCTCTCCGCCCGGGTGAGGGTGGCGATGTCGGCGCTGCCCTCCCGCAGCACGGCCGCCAGCTCCTGGCGGCCGGTGATGAACAGCACCGGCGCCCCCTGGTTGGGCTTCAGGCCCGCCACGGCCCGCAGGTTGCGCACCACCCGGATCGCCTCGATCAGCTCGGCGAAGGAGGCCTCCAGGCCTTCATCGAGGGCGGCCGCCTCGGCCGCCGGCCAGCTCTGCAAGGCCAGGAAGATGCCTTCGGGGGCGCCGGTGAGGCCGTGCCAGAGCTCCTCGCTCAGGTGGGGCATCAGGGGGTGCAGCAGCACCAGCAGCTCCGCCAGCACCTTGGCCAGCACCTGCCGGGCGACGCGCTGGTCGGCCAGCACCTCGGCGGTGAGGGGCTCCCCCTCGGCCACCGGGCGCGGGTTGAGACGCCGCTTGAGCAGCTCGATCGTCCAGTCGCAAACCTCGTTCCAGGCGAACTCGTAGAGCCCCTTGGCCGCCTCCCCCAGGCCGTAGCTGGCGTAGCGCTCCGCCGTCTCGCGCTTCACCCGCTCCAGCCGCGAAAGGATCCAGCGGTCGGCGAGCTGCAGCTGCGCGGGGTCCGGGGCCCCCAGGCTGGCGGGCGTTTCACCGCCCAGGTTCATCAGGGCGAAGCGGGTGGCGTTCCAGAGCTTGTTGGCGAAGTTGCGCGCCGCCTCCACCGTGGCGGAGCTGCCGTCACTGCGGTCGTAGTCGAGGCGGATGTCCTGGCCGGCGCCGGCCACCTCGCGCACCAGGGCGAAGCGCAGGGCATCGGCGCCGTAGCGCTCGATCAGCGGCAGCGGGTCGATGCCGTTGCCGGCGCTCTTGCTCATCTTGCGGTTGTTCTCGTCCCGCACCAGACCGTGGATCATCACGTCGGCGAAGGGCATCCAGTCCTTGCCGGCACCGAGGGGCTGCATGGCGCCGGCCAGCATCGTCATGCGGGCCACCCAGAAGAAGATGATGTCGAAGCCCGTCACCAGCACGCTGGTGGGGTACCAGCGAGCCAGATCGGCGGCCTCCGTCTCGGGCCAGCCCAGGGTGGAGAAGGGCCACAGGCCACTGGAGAACCAGGTGTCGAGCACGTCCGGGTCCTGCTCCAGTTGCAGCTCCCGGCCCGCGGCACGGGACGCCTCGCCGTGGGCCGCTTCCGCCTTGGCGGCGGCCTCGGCGGCATCACGGGCCACCACATACGGCGTGGCCTCCGTGATCACGCCGCCTGTCTCGCTGACCACGAACCAGGCGGGGATGCGGTGGCCCCACCAGAGCTGGCGGCTGATGCACCAGTCGCGGATGTCGGTGAGCCAGTCGCGGTAGACCTTCTCCCAGCGCTCCGGCACGAAGCGGGGCGCGCCTGCATCGAGGGCCTCCCGGCAGCGGGCCGCCAGCGGTTCGGCACGTGCGAACCACTGGGTGGAGAGCAGCGGCTCCACCGGCACCTTGCCCCGGTCGGAGAAGGGCACGCTGTGGCGGTGGGGCTCCACCTTCACCAGGAACCCCTCCGCCTCCATCGCCGCCACCACCGCCTTGCGGGCCTCGAAGCGATCCAGGCCGGCGAAGCGGCCGGCGGCCGCGTTCATGGTGCCGTCCTTGGCCATCACCGTGATCAGGGGCAGGCCGTGGCGGCTGCCGATGGCGAAGTCGTTGGGGTCGTGGGCGGGGGTCACCTTGACGCACCCCGTTCCGAAGGCCGGATCCACGTGCTCATCCGCCACGATCGGGATCTCCCGTCCCACCAGGGGCAGGGTGATCGTCTGGCCCACCAGGGCGGCGTAGCGGGGGTCGGTGGGGTGCACGGCCACGCCGGTGTCGCCCAGCAGGGTTTCGGGGCGGGTGGTGGCCACCACCAGATGGTCCGTGCCATCGGCGGCCGGGCCGCCGCTGAGCGGATAGCGGAAGTGCCAGAGGTGGCCGTCCAGCTCCTTCATCTCCACCTCCAGATCGCTCACCGCCGATCCCGAGGCCGGGCACCAGTTGACGAGGTATTCGCCGCGGTAGATCAGCCCCTCCTCGTGCAGGCGCACGAAGGCCTCCACCACCGCCGCGCTCAGGCCGGGATCGAGGGTGAAGCGCTCACGCCGCCAGTCCACCGAGTAGCCCAGCCGGCGCAGCTGGCCCACGATCGTGCCGCCGCTCTCACCCTTCCAGGCCCAGGCCCGCTCCAGGAAGGCGTCGCGGCCCAGATCGTCCTTGCTGCCGCCCTCCGCCTTGATCTGCTTCTCCAGCAGTGTCTGCACCGCGATCGAGGCGTGGTCGGTGCCGGGCAGACACAGCACGTTCTTCCCCTGCAGGCGCTGGAAGCGCACGATCGTGTCGATCAGGGCC
The DNA here is from genome assembly GCA_943369315.1 of Synechococcus sp. UW140. Taxonomy (GTDB): domain Bacteria; phylum Cyanobacteriota; class Cyanobacteriia; order PCC-6307; family Cyanobiaceae; genus Cyanobium. The sequence continues at coordinate 249,034 of CALRMW020000004.1, read as the reverse complement.
GTCTCGAAGCCGTGGCCCATGTGCAGGCTGCCGGTCACGTTCGGCGGCGGGATGACGATGCTGAACGGTTCCCCGGGCGCCGTGGGGTCGGGGTGGAAGGCGCCGGCCTCCTCCCAGGCCGCCTGCCAGCGCGCCTCGGTGGCGGCCGGGTCGTAGGTCTTGGGGAGGACGCCGTCGGGGCTGGGGGCGGCTGAGGCCTCGGTCACGGCAGGCGGGGGAAGATCTGCCCATGCTCGCAAAGAGGGCGGGTTCACCCTGCCTCCAGCTACCCCCCAGTCCGTGGGGAGCGGATGCCGCCGAACAAGAGGCCCTTCAGGGCGGCGTGAGGCCCGAAGTCATTCCTGCCAAAGGGAGCAAGGCGGCACCACTGCTGGACTCGATCGCCGATGGCGTCAGTCCAGGGTCGTGGGGGAGGAAGACCTCCTGGCCAAAGACGTTCTGCACCACGAACAACAGCACGAAGCCGATCACCGCCGCGATCAGTGGCGTGGTGACCCAGCCGGAGGCGATCCCTCCAAGAACCCCCCAGCGAATCTGGCGCACCCCCTTGAGACCCTGCAGCAGGCCGATGCCGAGCACCGAACCGACCACTGCCTGCGATCCCGACACCGGCAACAGCGGAATCGTTGGCAGGCCCAGGCTCGCCAGCAGGCTCTCCAGCGCCGTGGAGGAGAAGAGGAACAGCACTAATGAATGGGACACGACCACCACGAAGGCAGCCAGCGGCGAGAGGGCCAACAGGCCGTCGCCCACAGTCATCATCACGCGTCGTGAGTAGGTATACACCCCCACGGCCACGGCGATGGCGCCGATCAGAAACAGCTGCTCCACTGACGAAACACTGAAGCGTCCAACGGTGAGGTCACGGAAGGGTGAGGCCTCCACGAAGAAGCCCATCACATTGCCGATGCCGTTGGCGCCGATCGCATAGGAGCCGAAGATGCCCGCCAGGATCAGACCGGTGCGGGTGTTGCGATCGAGGGAGAGCAGGTGGGGCTGGCTGAGGCGGATCCACTCCACCAGCAGCTTGTAAAGCAGCATCGCGAAGATCGCCCCAAGCACCGGTGAGATCACCCAGGTGGCCACGATCCGGCGCAGGGTGCCCAGGTCGGTGGGGGAGCCGCTGAAGAGGTTCCAGCCAATGATCGAACCCACCACCGCCTGGCTGGTGGAGGCCGGCAGGCCCACCTTGCTCATCCAGGCCACCGTGACCGCAGCCGCCAGGGCGGCCGTGAAGGCGCCCGGCAGGGCGTTGATGGCGCCCAGCTGTCCCAGTCCCTCGGCTGCGCCGGTGCCGCTGGTGACCGCGCCGATGATCACGAACACGCTGCAAAGGAAAGCGGCGGTGGAAAAGCGGATCATCCGTGTAGCCACGGCGGTGCCAAAGGCGTTGGAAGCGTCGTTCGCCCCCATCGACCAGCCGAGGAACAGACCGCTGGAGAGGAAAATCAGAGTAACGATCAGGGACACCGTGGAAGCTCCTGCTCAGAGCGAGCGCTTGATCGCGAAGATCGAGAGGTCGTCGCCGATGTTCTCCGCCTTGTCAGCCAGGGAGTCGATCATGGCCACGGCCTCCCGCAGCTGGGAACGTTGCTCAAAGCTGAGTTCGGTGGAAAAAATCCTGCGCTTGATCCGCCAGGCGAGCTTGTCGGTTTCATCCTCGAACACCCGCACTTCGTTGATGTGGTCACGCACAGCAGCCGGCATACGGAAGAACATGCGGGCCGCCACCACCACGGCCTGCACGCAGCGGATCGCCATGGCGGTGAGATCGGCGAAATCCTGACCGAATTCCGGCAGGCCGCGCGGCTGAACGATCATCAGCTCCTGGAAGTTGTCGCCCATCTCGTCGAGCAGTTCGAACAGACTGCCGAGCAAGCTCAGCACGTCGCCGCGGGCATCGGGCAGCAGCATCTCGGTGTAGAGCATCGTGACGATCGTGCGCCTCAGTTCACTGCAGCTGCGCTTGATCTCAATGATCTGATTCAGCTTCTCAAGGCAGATCTCCGGCCCTTCACTGGTGGTGAGATAGGCCTTGATCCCGATCTCGACGACGATCACACCCTCGGAGATCTTGTCGAGAAACTCATCGATCAGCCCAACCAGAAACCTGGTTTTACCGAATAGCGGTGGGGTTTCGCTGGACACTTGCCTCACCCTCAAACGCGCCTTGCGCTCTTGCACAGTAGGGGACGTGGCTCACCGCCTGCACGCCTGCTGAAGGTTCGTTGCAACCTCAGCCTGCGGCACGGCAGCCGCCGGGTGACGCCGGACAAGCCAATCCCGCACCGGCAGTTGCCCTATGGGCTCAAACCGTCAGCTCCAGTTCCACGGGAGCAGGGGTCTGGCGCAGCAGCTCGCTGAGCCCCAGGCGTTCCCGCCAGTCGGCAATCGGCTTAGCCCAAGCACGAACCGGAGGCCATCCCAGAGCCGCTGCTGCAGGCCTGATCGCAGGGGTCTGCGGGGCAGTTCGGGATCGATCTTCGTGGCCCTGGGCTCACATGCCGAGGATGTTGATGGCCCTGGCCGCGATCACGGCGATGGTCAGCAGGGAGATGGAGCTTTCCAGCATCATCAGCAGCATGGCCCGGGCGCTGAGCGGGATGGCCCCGGTGGGGCTGAAGGCCGTCGCCGTCGAAAAGCCCAGGAACAGGTAATCAATGAAGGTGGGGCGCCAGTCCGGGCGGACGGCATCGGGCACCCCCTCCTGGGGAAAGAACCAGTCCGCGCGGATGGGCAGACGATTGAGCCTCGCCTCGGGGCCACCGCGATCGACATGCCAGAACGCCAGAGAGAACGTGACCACGTTGGAGACCCAGATCGCGATGCCGGAGGCGAGCAGCTCGATGGCATTGAGCTGTCCTCCACCGAACAGCATCTCCTGAATCAGAACGACCAGATTCACCAGTGTGATGCTGCCGACGGCCCCAACGAAGAGCCAGGTGGTGACGCGCTCGATGCGCAACCACCTCGTGCTGCCGGCCGTCAGTCCGACGGCCAGCATCGGGATCAGAACCGTTGCGAAGAGGATGAAGTCAAAGCCGTAGGGAAAGAGCCGGAACCGGCTCGGCAGCCCCCGCTCCAGCACCCAGAGGACGACCACGGCGAGAACGGCGGACCAGCGCAGTTCGATGCGCAGGGATTTGACTGGCTTGCTCTGGGTCATGCCGACTACTGCAGCGCCATGGCCAAGCGCAGCCGTTCCTCCGGTCTGATCAGGTGGTCGAGATCCTCAGCGTCCTTGTCAACGGCGATCTCCACCCAGTTCACCTCGCCACTGAACGTCCCTCCGGTTGTCGGGTAGTCGTCGGTCACCGGCGAACCGGCCTCGAAGCCGACATCGCAGGTCTCGTCGGCGGAGAAGACCATCGGTTCGGTCTGGTCCACCCGGCCTTCGCCCCCCCTCTGTCCGTCCACATAGAGCGTCACCGTGCCGCCTTTCGCCAGGCCATCGCCGTCATAGGCGAACTCCATGCGCACCTGATGGGTTCCAGGTGGAATCGTCTCCGTGCCCACGATCGTGTAGCGATTCACGCCATAGAAGTTGTAGCAGTACTTCGGCTTGCCTTCCTTGGCATAGAGGCTCCAGCCACCGGTGAGCCCCCCCTGGGCGACGATCACGCCCTCGGCACCCTCTGGAGGCACCACCACCTCGGCGGTGACGGCGTGGGACTTGTTCTTGAAGTTGACGATCGAGCTCTCACTCAGCCGCCCCATGCCGCCGAACAGCACTTGCCGTGTTCCTTTGATCAGCTGGGGCCGGCCGGCGATCTCGGGATTGGCCCGCTCGGCGAAGCGATCATCCAGCGGAAGCACGTTGTATCGGGTGGCTTCGATCAGCCACAGCCGTTGCAGTTCATGGAGCTTCTGGGGATGTTCCCTGGCCAGATCCTGCGCCTGGGTCCAGTCGGTGCTGGTGTCGTAGAGCTCCCAGACATCGTCGTCGAACGCGGCCAGTTGCACCTGGCCGGTCACCCAGGGGGTCCGGTGCCTGGTCACGGCGGTCCAGCCCTTGTGGTAGATGCCGCGGTTGCCCGCCATCTCGAAGTACTGGGTCTGGCGCCGTTCGGCCGCCATGGGGTCGTTGAAGGAATAGGCCATGCTCACCCCTTCGATCGGACGCTGCTGCACTCCATTCACGAAGGTGGGCTGGGGCAGGCCCGCCGCTTCCAGGATCGTGGGGGCCACATCGATCACATGATGGAACTGGCTGCGGATTTCTCCCCTGGCATGGATTCCCCTGGGCCAGTGGACGATGGTGCCGTTGCGGGTACCGCCGAAGTGGGAGGCCACCTGCTTGGTCCACTGGTAAGGCGTGTCCATGGCGTGGGCCCAGCCCACCGCGTAGTGGTTGTAGGCCTCGACTCCGCCCAGCTGATCCAGCCGCTCGGTGAGAAACTCGGCGGTTTCGAGGTGGGCAAAGCCTGTGAGCGGAGCCATTTCGTTGAAGCAGCCCTGGAGGGAGCCCTCCGCTGAGGCGCCGTTGTCGCCGATGATCACGTAAACCAGCGTGTCCTCGAGAATCTCCAGCTCCTGAAGCGCATCGATCAGGCGGCCGATGTGATGATCGGTGTGCTCCAGGAAGCCCGCATACACCTCCATCTGGCGGGTGAGAATCGGCTTCATCTCGGCCGTGATCGTGTCCCAGGCGGGAATCTCGGCATGGCGCCCCGTGAGCTGACAGTCGGCAGGAATCACCCCCAGCTGCTTCTGACGGGCGAAGGTTTCTTCCCTCAGAGCGTCCCAGCCCTGGTTGAACTGGCCTTTGTACTTGTCGGCCCATTTCTTGGGCACATGGTGCGGGGCATGGGTGGCGCCAGGGGCGAAATAGGTGAAGAACGGCTTGTCGGCCATCAGCGCCTTCTGCTGGCGAATCCATTGGATCGCCTTGGTGGTCAGATCCTCGCTGAGGTGATAGCCCTGTTCGGGAGTTTTCTGGGGTTCCACCGGCGTGGTGCCTTCGTAGAGCGCCGGATACCACTGGTTGGTTTCACCGCCGATGAAGCCGTAGAAGTATTCGAAGCCGCCGCCGCCGGTGGGCCAGGCATCGAAGGGCCCCATGGGGCTCGTCTGCCAGACGGGCACCTCGTGGCACTTGCCGAACTGGGCGGTGGAGTAGCCGTTGAGCTTCAGGGTGCGGGCAAGTGGGGAACAGCTGTTCGGCAGGATCGAGTTGTAGCCGGGCGCGGCCGTGGCGATCTCGGTGATGCCGCCCATGCCCACCGAATGGTGGTTGCGGCCCGTCAGCATGGCCTGGCGGGTGGGGGAACAGAGGGCGGTGGTGTGGAAGCGGTTGTACTTGAGACCGCCTGCGGCCAGCCTCTCGATGTTCGGCGTCTGGCAGGGTCCACCGAAGGCGCTGGAGGCCCCGAACCCCACATCATCCAGCAGGATCACCAGCACATTGGGTGCTCCCGCCGGCGGCCGCAGATCCCGGATCGGCGGATACGTCGTATCGGGATCCCTGGCGTCGTAGGTGGTCAGACCGACATGGGGTTGATCGGGGATCGGCAGGATCTGGCGTTGCACGGGATCGGCTGAAGTCATCGGTGAGTACCTGATGGGGATCGAGCAGAAGGGGAAGATCGGGTTGGGTCGCAGCGACGCTTCGCTGGCACCCGGACAAAACGCAACTACTGCCGCGCCAGGATCATGCGCATCTTCTCTTCCTGCGACTCCACCGATGTGCCGGTCACATCCACCATCGCCCGCTTCACCGTGCCTGTGAAAGCGAAGGGTGGCTTGTAATCGGGCATGGTGGGTGAGCCGGGATCGGCGCCCACCGCCGCCCCCGCCGCCAGGCCCAGGCTCAAGGGAATCGTGACCGGAAGATGGCCCTCACCCACGGCCTGGCCATCCACGAACAGCTTGATGGCCGCCGGGGTGCCCTGGCCGTTGGCGATGTCGGCCGGACCGGTGGGGGTGAACTCCACGCTGAAGATGTGATGGCCGCTGGGAATCGACGCCGTGGACGTGATGCGGAAGTGGCTGTCGGCCACATAGTTGTAGCCGTAGGTGAGCAGGCCGTTCTGCACGTAGAACGCAAAACCACCGTCGTTGCCCCCCATGCTGAACAACACCCCATCGGCTCCGCCTTCGGGCACCACGGCCTCCACCGAGATCGAGTGGGGCCGGTTCATCACCCTGGGGGCCGCGTTGGTGGGCACCACCTGGGTTCCTGGGTAATAGACGTAGCGCTGTCGATCGGCGGCGATCTGAGGGCGCTCCACCCCGAAACGCTGAGTACCGCGACTATCGATCGGCAGCACGTTGTACTTGCCGGCCTCCACGTACCACATGCCGATCATGGCGATCAGGCGGTCGCGCTCCGTGGCGGCCAGGTTGTTGGTTTCGGCGAAATCCTCCTCGAGGTTGTAGAGCTCCCAGCCGTGGGCGTCGAGCTGGATCAGCTGGTCGTAGGAGATGGGATCGCCGAACCTGCGGCCCGATTCGCTGAAGGAGGGTCCGGGCCAGGGACAGACCGCACGCCAGCCCTGGTGATACAGGGAGCGATGGCCGAACATCTCGAAGTACTGGGTGAGATGCAGGCTCGGCGCGGTGGCGTCGTTGAAGCAGGGGGCCAGGCTGAAGCCCTCGATCGGGCTCTGGGTCACCCCCCGGATGGTGGTGGGCGCCTCAATCCCCAGGGCATCGAGCACGGTGGGCACCATGTCGATCGCATGGGCGTACTGGCTGCGGATCTCCCCCCTGGCGTTGATGCCTTTCGGCCAGCTCACGATGAAGGGATCGCTGGTGCCGCCCCGGTAGGTCTCCCGCTTCCAGCGGCGGAAGGGGGTGTTGCCGGCATGGGTCCAGCCCCAGGGGTAGTGGTTGAAGTACTTCGGTCCGCCGATGTCGTCGATGGCGGCCAGGTTCTGATCCAGGTTTTCCGGCACGTTGTTGAAGAACTTGCCCTCGTTCACCGACCCAGTGGGTCCGCCCTCGGAGCTGGCGCCGTTGTCGGAGATCACCATGATCAGGGTGTTTTCGTATTCACCCAGATCCTTGAGGAACGCGATCAGCTCGCCGATGTAGTGGTCGGTGTGCTCCAGGAAACCGGCGAACACCTCCATCATGCGGGCATACAACCGGCGCTCATCGTCCGAGAGAGAGGCCCAGTCCTGCACGTCGGGATCGTGGCGGGAGAGAGTGGTGTTCGGGGGAATGAGTCCCAGCGCCTTCTGGCGGGCGAACGTCTTCTCGCGGTAGACGTCCCAGCCGTCGTCGAATTGACCCTTGTATTTGTCGGCCCATTCCTTCGGCACATGGTGGGGCGCATGCATGGCGCCGGTGCAGAAGTACATGAAGAAGGGCTTGTTCGGCGCCACCTGCTTGGCATCGGCGATCATCGCCTTCGCCTTCTCCACCAGATCCGGCGTGAGGTGATAGCCCTGCTCAGGAGTTTTCTCAGGTTCCACCTGAGTGTTGTCGCGCACCAGCTCGGGGTAGTACTGGTGCGTGTCGCCGCCAAGGAAGCCGTAGAAGCGCTCAAAACCTCTTCCCAGGGGCCAGCGGTCGTAGGGTCCGGCGGCGGATGTGGCCTCCGCAGGGGTGAGGTGCCACTTGCCCACGGCATAGGTGTTGTAGCCCTTCTGCAGCAGAATCTCGGAGAGGAAGCCGTTCTCGAACGGGATGTAGCCGTTGGAGCCTGGGTAGCCCATCGACCCCTCGGTGATGCAGGCCAGCCCGTTGGAATGGTGGTTGCGCCCTGTGAGCATGCAGGAGCGTGAGGGCGAGCAGAGCGCCGTGGTGTGCATGTTGCTGTAGCGCAGCCCATCGGCCGCCAGGGCATCCAGATGCGGCGTGGAGATCGGACTGCCGTAGCAGCTGAGCTGCCCGAAGCCCGTGTCGTCCAGAACGATGTACAGCACGTTCGGCGCACCCTCCTTCGCTCGGTTGGGCTCGGGCCAGGCCGGGGTCGACACATCGGCGGTGCGGCCGATCACACCGGGGAAGGCGGTGCCGGGCTTGTATTCGTTGAGGGGCATCGGGGACGTCTCAGCGGCAGTGGTCCTGTTCAGAACGCTAATCAGAGCCTCCTGGGCAGCTAGCCCACGGCCCGCGAAATCGTTGTAAACGTCCTCCCGCGCTGCCATCTCAGCCGGCCCCTTGTCTCGTCACCTTGTCGGAAGGGGGCGTGAGGCATGCGAATGGCACAGCAAGAAGCCTGCGGATCGATGCTGTGGTCATCGCCAGGTTGACCCTGGTGTTGGTGATCAGAATACGGATCTGATTGCGAGCATTTCGTGGCTCGCACAAGGATTCGGGCCTGGAATAATCTGAACTTCTTGCTGCGAACTTCAGTGTTTTCCGCAGTGGATCGTTGTGTGCTCACCCTGAGTCACCAGGAGGCTGGGGGAGAGTTCGATGGCTATGGGATGGAGTGACAGGCCATGCATCTGAACAAGCCCGATTGACCCAGGGCTCTCAGGAGGCCACGAGCAGCGCGAGGTCGACCTCCCGCCTGCCCGCGGTGCTCCAGCCAATGGCGATGGTTTTGGTGTGGGTGTGAGTGTGGCTGGCCCTTCACCGCCTCCACATGGTGGTCCTGCCAGTGGAATTCGGGCCAGCCGGGTCATGAATGTGGGCGAGGTTCTCGGCAGGCACAGGGGGGAGGCGCGGGTCGTGGGCCCGTGGTCGCAAAACGCCATTCCTCCTAGCCTCAAGCCATGGCTGACGGCTGGGAATCACGGCTGGAGCGCTGGAGGCAGGCCGGCCTGATCGACCCCGCCGGCGCCGAGGCCATCCGTGACTGGGAACGGACCCAGCCCGGCCCCCGACGGCTGCGGGTGCCGGTGCTGGTGGCCATCGCCCTGGGGGGCGTGCTGGTGGCCGCCGGACTGCTGCTGTTCGTCTCCACCCACTGGGCGGCCCTCGGGCCCGGGCAGCGCTTCGGCCTGCTGCTGGCGCTGGTGGTGGGCCTGCACGGGGGCGCCGCCGCCGTGGAGCGCCGCTTCCCGCCCCTGGCGGTGAGCCTGCACGGGGTGGGAACGGTGACGCTGGGGGCGGGGCTGTTCCTGGCCGGCCAGCTGTTTCACCTCGAGGCCCAGTGGCCCATGGGTCTGCTGCTCTGGGCCATCGGCGCGGGCCTGGGCTGGGCCCTGCTGCGCCAGTGGCCCCAGCTGGCGCTGCTGGCCCTGCTGGGGCCGGCCTGGCTGCTCAGTGAATGGCAGCGGGCCGTCGGCGCCGCCAGCGAGGGACTGCAGCGGGGATCCGGGGATCCGACGGCCGTGCTGGCGCCGGCGGCGGGCCTGGTGCTGTTCAGCCTCTGTTATCTGGCGGCGCCGGCGGGGGCGGGCCCCGCCCCGGCGCCGCGGCGGGTGCTGCTCTGGCTGGGCGGTCTGGGCCTGCTGCCGGCGGGGCTGCTCTGGCAACTGTTCAGCCACGGGGGGCCCCGCAGCGCACCCCTACCGCTGCCGCTGGCGCTCGTCGGCTGGGCCGTTGCCCTGGGGACCCCCCTGCTGCTGGGCCTGCGCCTGCGGGGCCGGCGCGCCTGGCCCCTGGCGGTGGCGATCGGCTGGCTGCTGCCGGGGGTGGCGCTGGCCTGGAGCACCCAGCAGGACGCCGGCGTGTTCACCTATCTGTGGTGGGCGGTCGGCGGCCTGCTGCTGGTGGCCTGGGGCGTGATGGAGGGCCGCTCCGAGCGGGTCAACCTCGGCGCCGCCCTGATCGCCATCGACGTGCTGGCCTTCTACGTGTCCCAGGTGATGGACAGCCTGGGGCGCTCCGCCAGCCTGATCGGCCTGGGGGTGCTGTTCCTCGGCGGCGGCTGGGGCCTGGAGCTGCTGCGCCGCCGGCTCGTGGCCCGGGCCATCGCCAGGGGGACCCCATGATCCCCGGGCCGGCGCGCGGCCTGCTGGTGGCCCTGCTGCAGGGCGGACTGCTGCTGAGCCTGGGGGGCCAGCTGCTGCTGGATCGGGCCACCCGGCCCCGGGGCTGGATCCTGAGCGAGCCGGTGGATCCCCACCTGCCGATCCGGGGGCGCTACGTGAACCTGGCCCTGCTGGTGCCTGCCCCCGAGAGCCCGGCCGGCCCGTCCAGGCCCTGGTCGGGGGAGCGGGTGGTGCTGCGCAGCGAGGCCGCCCGGGTGCGGGCAACTCTGGCCACGGACGCCACCCCCCGCTCCGCGAGCCTTGCGGCGACACCGCAGGGCGAACGCTGGCGCCTGGGGCCATCGGTGGCCTACTTCATCCCGCCCGGGGTGGCCGATCCCTCCAGCCGCCCGGCGGGCGAGCAGCTCTGGGTGGAGGTGACGCTGCCGGCGCAGGGTCCCCCCCGGCCGATCCGGCTGGGGGTGAAGCGAGGAAACGGGCCGATCACCCCCCTGGAGCTGCGCTGAGGCGACCCTGGGCCAAGGGCTGACCCTGGACACAACCTGGCCCCGGCAGCCCGCCTAACCTCCGCCGATGGCCACCGCCCCGCCCCTGGAGTTCCTGCCCCCCTGCCTGGATAGCCGGGTGCTGGCGCTGGGCCGGCTGGTGCTGCCGCTCTGGCTGCGCTGGCGCTGCCGGATCGCGGCGGTGGAGGTGGAGGGCATGGCCACACTCGTGGAGGCGATGCGCTCCTTCCAGGCCGGGGAGAGCCGGCTGCTGCTCGCCTTCCGGCACCCGAGCCTCGACGACCCCCTGAGCATGGCCCGGCTGCTCTGGGTGGAGCTGGCCCGGGCAGGCCGGCGGCAGGGCCTGCGTTTCGATCCCGCGCCCACCGGCCAGTTCCTGTTCGACCGCGGCATCCCCCTCTGGGCCGGAACGGCGATGGGGTGGCTGTTCACCCACCTGGGGGGCGCCTCGATCCAGCGCAGCAAGCTCGATCTGCCCGCCCTGCGAACGGCCCGGCGGCTGCTGCTGGAGGGGCCCCATCCCTTCGCCCTGGCGCCGGAGGGGGCCACCAACGGCCACAACGAACGCATCAGCCCCCTGGAGCCCGGCACCGCCCAGCTCGCCTTCTGGACGGCGGCCGACCTGGCGGAGGCCGGTCGCCTCGAGCGGATGGACCTGCTGCCGATCGGCCTGCAGTACAGCTTCATCGAGCCGGTCTGGGGGGCGATCGAGGCGCTGCTCTGCCGTCTGGAGGAGGGGGCCGGCCTGGGCCCCGATCCCGGCCACGCCCTCGACCCCTCCCGGCTGCACGGGCGGCTGGTGCGCCTCGGGGAGCGGATGCTCGAGCAGATGGAGGCCTTCTACCGCGACAAGGTGCGCCTGGCCCTGCCCGAGGAGCGCGATCCCGCCGCTGAGTCGGAGCCCACCCCCGCCTTCGGACCCCGGCTGCAGCGGCTGATGGATCTGGCCCTGCGGCGGGTGGAGCAGTCCTTCGGGATGCAGCCCTGCGGCAGCCTCACCGACCGCTGCCGCCGCCTGGAGCAGGCCGGCTGGGATCGGATCTACCCCGCCCGGCCCCCCGGCAGCGAGCCCACCAGTCCCCTGGCCCTGGCCCTGGCCGACCGGCTCGCGGAGGAGACGGAGGCCCAGCTGTGGCACATGCGCGTGGTGGAGTCCTTCGTCGCGGTGAGCGGCAGCTATGTGCGGGAGCGGCCGAGCCAGGAGCGTTTCGCCGACACCCTGCTGCTGCTCTGGGACACCCAGTGCCGGATCCAGGGCCACACCGCCAACCAGCGCCCGCGGCTGGGGCGGCGGCGGGTGCGGATCAGCATCGACCGGCCGATCGTGGTGGACGGACGCCTCGCCGACTACCGCCGGGATCGGCGCCGGGCGGTGCAGGCGCTCACCGAGGAGCTGGAGCTCCGGCTGGAGCGGCTGATCGTGCCGTCGCCCCTGGCCTGACCTCTGGGCTGGGGCCTCAGCCGGCGGCGAGCCGCGCCACATAGGCGTCCAGGGTGCCGGCATTGATCCAGCCGGTGGCGATGGTCTTGGTGTGGGTCTGGCTGACGCGGCCCCGGTGCAGGTGGGAGAGGCCAGCGGGGAAGATCGCCAGCTTGCCCTTGACGGCCTCCTCGTGGTGGTCCTGCCAGTGGAATTCGGTGCCGCCGTCGGGGACGGTGTTGAGGTAGAGGATCCAGGCCAGCACCCGGCGGATCGGCTCGGTGGCCTCGTCGCTGGTGTTCCAGTCGCAGTGCCAGCTGTAGAACCCCTCCCCCGGCGCGTAGCGCTGCAGGTTGAAGATCGGGTTGACGAACAGGGAGCGCTCCGGGCAGCAGGTGAGGAACAGGGGGCGTTCGGCCAGGTAGCGCTTCAGACCGACGGAGACGCCGCGCATGATCACGTCCGCCAGGCCCTGGGCCTCGGGGTCGGAGCGGTCGATCCACACCAGGCTGATGTCGGTGGAGATCTTGCCGGGATCCGCCCCGGCGCCGTCGCCCGGTTCGCCGCCGAAGGAGAAGGCGACCCCGCGGCGCTGCAGGTCGGTGCGGCGGTCGAAGAAGCCCATCGCCGCATCGGCCAGGGCCACGTAGCCGGGGTCCTCGAAGCTGCCGATCAGCCGCATCCGCGCCCGGGACCTCAGGGACATGGAACCTAGAACGGAGCCCCCCAAGTCACTCGCTGGTGTCGTCGGCGTCTTGACGGGGCCCGCAGGATCGGCAGAGTGCCGCCTGACGCCTCCCCCAGACCGTCCTGCCCATGACGACGTCGCCGCGGAAACCCGCCTCCCGCCAACGCCGGCTCCGGTCTGGCCATGGGCTGCTGGGCCTGGCCCTGGGGGCCTGGGCCGGCGCCGGCCTGCTGGCCGCAGGCGCCCCCGCCGACGCCGCTCCCTACCGGGTCCGGACCCTCGCGACGGGGCTGGAGAATCCGCGGGGGCTGACGATCGCGCCGAATGGCAACCTCGTGCTCAGCGAGGCGGGCCGGGGCGGCAGCGGTCCGTGCATCCTCGCCGGCAGCGGCAACACCCTCTGCTACGGCACCACGGGGGCCGTGGGCCAGTTCGATCGCTCCACCAGCCTCTATTCCCGGGTGATCGGCAACCTGCCGTCCCTGGCGGTTCCAGCCCCCCCCTTCCCCCCCTCCCGACCGGGAGCTCCCCTCCCTGCCCCCTATTCAGAAGGGACCGGCCTCGCGGACCTGGCCTTCAACAGCTCCGGCCAGCTGTTCGGCGTCTTCGGCTTCGGCGCCAACCCCACCCTGATCCCCTCTGCCGGTAGCCCCCTCTTCGGCAAGACGGTCGCCATCGACCTGGCCGCCGGCAGCCTGACGCCCCTGGCCGACATCGCCGCTTTCGAAGCGACCCAGAACCCCGACGGCAGCCAGAATCCCGACGGCAGCCCGGATCTCAACAGCAATCCCTTCGCCCTGGTGGTCCGCGGGGACGACACCTACGTCACCGATTCCGGCGGCAACAGCCTGGTGAAGGCCGACGGCAACCAGCAGCTCTCGCTGGTGAACGTGTTCCCGGAGCAGGTGGTCACCACCCCGAAGCCGCCCTTCCCCCCCGAGTTCCCCGACACGTTACCGGCCGAAGCCGTGCCCACCGGCATGACCATCGGCCCCGACGGGGCGCTGTACATCACCCAGCTCTCCGGCTTTCCCTTCGCCCCCGGGAGCGCCGATGTGTTCCGCTACGACTTCATCAACCCGGTGACGACGTTCGCCGGCGGCTTCAGCAACCTGATTGACATCGCCGCCGGACCGGATGATTCGCTCTACCTGCTCCAGTACAGCGATGACTTCTGGGGCCCCCCGTCGGGCAGCATCCTGAAGCTGGGCCTTGATGGCAGCGTCCGCACGATCTTCGACGACCTGGTCAGCCCCACGGGCCTGGCCGTCGGCCGCGACGGGACGATCTACGTGGCCAACGATGGCGACGGGGTGAACGGCCAGCTGCTCGCCCTCACCCCGGTGCCGGCACCCGGCCCCCTGCCCCTGCTGGGCGTCGGCGTTGCCTTCGCCCAGGCCCGGCGCCTGCGGCGCCGCTGCGGCGGCCTCAACCCCGGTCGCCCTTCCAGGGCACGGCGACCAGCGCCTCGAGTGATTGCCAGCGCCGTCGATCGTCCGACACCAGACGGCTGAGGCCCACCGCCTCAAGGGCGGCGGCCACCCGCTCCGGCGCGATGGCCCCCGCCGCATCCCCATCGGTGTCAGCGCCGGGCTCCAGCGGCAGCAGCAGCACCTGCTTCTCGGCCGGATCGGCCATCACCCGCAGGTTGAGGTCGAGCAGCTCCCGCTCGAAGAACAGCCGCCGCATGCGGGCCGTGAGCGCCGGACCCAGGGCCGCCGCGAAGGCCTCCAGCGCCCGGGCATCGCCGGAGCAGCCGCAGCTGAGGGCCAGCCAGATGAGCAGCTTGGCCCAGCTCTCCGCCGTCCACAGGGGCGGGAAGCTCTGCCGGTGCTGGCGCACCAGCTCGGCGATGGCGAAGTCGAACAGGGTGCCCTGCAGGGAGGCCACCGATGGCAGGGGTTCCTGATCCATCCGACCATCCTGACGACCAGGCGGCAAACTGCAGGGGCAACGACCGTCCCTGGAGACGCCCGATGGCCCTCGATCTGAACGATCCTGAGCTCGAGTTCGCCGATCTCGTCACCGCCTACCAGAGCTGGGTGATGGCCGTGATCAACGACGAGAAGCTGGGGGGCGACAAACTCCTCACCGACGACATCGCCGACGACGCCCTGAACGCGATGCGTTTCCTGCCGGACGTGGTGACCAGCGCGATCGAGACCACCCTGGCCCGCGTCTACGACGTGGACCCCGACGAACTGGCCGAACTGCTCTACCCCGAGGACTGAGCGGCGGCCTGGGAGCGGGCCGGGCGGCGGCGGCGCAGGCGGGCTTTCGCCAGCTGGAGGTGCAGGCCGTCGACCTCGGGTGGCCGCGGCCGCCGGCCCCCCTGGGCCAACGCGATCCCGGGCTCGGCACGGGGGGCTTTGATCTGGCCTGGTGGCCCATGAATACGTCCACTGGAACACCTTCGGCCTCCATCCCGATGGCGCCGCGATCCGGATGTCAACCGGCGCCTGCCGAGCCTGCTGGCGGCGCGGGGTTTCGGGATCGAGGAACTGCTGCCCCTGCCGGTGGTGGGTCGGGGCGGTGACCCCTGGGTCCAGTGGCTGGAGCGCTTCGTGAGCCTCTACGGACAGGAGCTGATCCGCCAGGGGCACTGGTCAGCAGAGGAGGCCGCGGCCGCCTCTGCGGCCATGGCCAGGACACGCCGGGATCCGGGGGCCTACTGGGTGGGCCCCACCGTCCTGGCCCTGCGGGCCCGCCGGGGGCAACGCCCCTAACCTCCCCGTGTGATCCCCCTCCTCCGCCCCTCCCCCATCCCGCCCGGCCAGGGCCGACGCCGGGCCGCCATCCGGGTGCTGGCGGCGGGCCTCGCCATCCCCTTGCTGGCCTCCCTGGGGGCCTGCCACGGGCGGCCACTGCAGCCGATCCTGCGCCCCCTCGAGGGCACCCTCTACATCGCGGTCGGTGTCAGTGGAGACGCCATCGACGGCGAACTGCAGAAGGAGATCCGCTCACGTACGGCCATGTTGCAGAGCACGTTCCGCACCCTGCAGCCCAAGGTCCGGCTCCAGGTGGAGGTGTTCCCCGAGGAGAGCCTGCCCACCGAACTGCGACTGCGCAACAGCACCGGTCTGAGCCCGGATCTGCTGCTGGTGAACGAATCCACCGCCCGTGATCTGGCCAGGGAGAGGCTCATCGACACCGTGTCCTTCCCGCCCGCGCTGCTGAACCAGCTGGATGCGGGTTCGGTGGTGCGGGTACGGCGCTCCGATGGGACGCTGAACGGCCTCCCCATGGAGCTTCAGCCCCAGGTCGCCTGTTTCGATCGGCGGCGCGTCCGGCGCAGCCCCGCCACCCTCAGTGAGCTGCTGGCCTTCAGTGCCAAGGGGATGGAGGTGGGGCTCTCCCTCGATGCGGTCAGCCTGACCTGGACCCTGGGCCCCCTCGGGGCGATCGACGCCCTCAGCAGCCTGCTGGCCAGGGAGCCGGTGACGCCCGCGACCCGGCAGGACCTGGCGCGCTGGCTGCGGTGGCTACGCCAGGCGGATCAGCAGCAGCACGTCACCTTCTTCCCCACCGAGGCGGAACTGCTCAAGGAACTGACCGCCGGGACCCTCGACTGGATTCCCTGCCGCAGCATCAACCTGACCCGCGTCAAGGCAGGCCTGGGCCAGAACCTGGGCGTGGCCCCCCTGCCCTCCGGGCCCTTCGGCGGCGCCAGCCCGATCACCCGGGAGCGGGTGCTGGCCTTCGGGGTCAACTCGAGTCCGGTCCAGCGCCAGCTGGCGATGGCCCTGGCCCGCTTCGCCGTCAGCCCCCTGCACCAGCGGGACATCGTCCTGCGCAGCCAGTACGTGCTGCCGGTGAACCGGGAGGTGGCGCCGCCGGTGCGCAGTTCCTCCGTGGTGGCGTCCATGGTGGAGGGCCGGCAGCAGTCGCTGCAGCGCTCGACGATCCGGCTGATCGAGGGAAGCAGCAAGGAACAGCGAGAGGCCTGGCAGGCCCTGCTCACCCGCTTCCTCTTCGACGACCTCAGCCAGCAGGAGGCCCTCAAGGGCCTGATCGAGCTCCTCAGCGGCGGGAGATCCCGATGAACCTGCTGCTGATGGAGATCGCCGGCTGGTTCGGCTACCTGCAGCGCAT
The DNA here is from genome assembly GCA_943369315.1 of Synechococcus sp. UW140. GTDB lineage: Bacteria > Cyanobacteriota > Cyanobacteriia > PCC-6307 > Cyanobiaceae > Cyanobium. Next base: position 232,495 of record CALRMW020000004.1, on the reverse strand, counting down.
CGAGGTGCGCGTGCAGGTGATCGTGCTGCTGCTGGTGTTCCTGGGCCAGGGGGCCTTGCGCCGGTGGCTGGCCCCCCGCTTTCCCCTGGCGCGACGATCCGACGTCGTGATCCCCCTCCTGCTGGGTCTGTTTGCGCTGCTCCTGGGGTTGGGTGGCCTTCCCAACGGCCTGGTGCTGCTGGGACTGCTCCTCTACCTGGGCTGGCTGGGTCTGGGGGGCGTGCGCCAGCTGCTGGGCCGTTTCATCCAGCAGCAGCAGTTGCAGCTGCTGGAGACCCGCCTGATCCGCCCGGCGTACCTGCTGGTCGCCGCCCTGCTGGTGATCCGGGTGTTCGACAACCCGCAGGATCTGGCCCTGATTCCCCTGGGCGAATGGTTCGGCTCCGAGGTGACCCTGGGGAGCTTCTTCATGGCGGTGGTGATCGTCTATGTGCTGGCCATGGGCACAGGCCCCCCGGCCCAGGGGTTGGCCTGGCTGGTGCAGCGCGGCGTGGGCATCAGCAACGGCAGCCGCCGGGCCCTGGCCCTGATGATTCGCTATGTGGTGGTGGCCATCGGCATCGTCTGGGCCCTCGATCACGTGGGGTTCAATCGCACCGCGATCCTGGCGGTGGCCGGTGGCCTCTCGGTGGGCCTCGGATTCGGCATCAAGGAAGTCTTCTCCAATTTCGTCAGCGGCCTCTGGCTGCTGTGTGAGGGATCGGTCCGGCCCGGCGAAGTTCTGGTCATTGATGGCGATCCCTGCGAGGTGCGCAGCCTCGGCCTGCGGGCCGCCGTGCTCTGGCGCAATCGGGACAACGCCGAACTGGTGATCCCCAATCAGATGTTCTTCACCACCACCACCGTGACCTACACGGGCAGCGACACCCTGCGCCGCACCCAGGTGCTGGTGAGCGCGGCCTACCACCACGATCCCAATGACGTGATCGCCCTACTGGAGGACATCGCCCGCAGCCAGCCTCACGTTCTGCCCACCCCGGCACCGAAGGGTCTGCTGCTCGGATACGGAGAATCCTCGATCAGCTACGCCCTGCGCTTCTGGATCGCCAACCCGATGGATAACGTGTCGATCTGCAGCGAAGTCCAGGCGGCTGTCTGGAAGGCTTTCCAGGAAAGGGGGATCGAGATCCCCTTCCCCCAGCAGGTGCAGTATCGGGTGGAGGGTCCCCCGAAGAGCTGAACCTGGCCCGACTGGCGATCGCAGGCCCGAGTTGTAGAATTTCGGGCAATACCAACCGCCATTGCATCATGCTCAAAGGTGCCGATCTGCTCGCCAAGGTGAAAGAGCTGGGCGATGCTTCGAAGTCCGATCTGGTGCGCAGCTGCGGCTACGTGAGCACCAAGAAGGACGGCAACGAGCGCCTGAACTTCACGGCCTTCTACGAGGCCCTTCTCGATGCCAAGGGAATCAACCTCGGCGACGGCGTCGGCAAGGCGGCCACCAAGGCCGGCCGCAAGCTCGGCTATACCGCCAAGGTCCAGTTCAATGGCAACCTGCTGGTGGGCAAGGCCTACACCGCGATGCTGGGCCTCGAGCCGGGCGATGAATTCGAGATCAAGCTCGGTCGCAAGGCGATCCGACTGGTTCCCGTGGGCGGCTCCGACGACGACGAGTGAGCCGACGGCGCCTGACCAGCGCCCGGCGGCAGCCGGCACGTGAAGCTATGTGCGGCTCAGCGCTGTAGCCGTCGCTTCCGATCTAAACCAAAGGTGCGGGGCCGGGGAGACTGATCAACTCCCCAACGCCTTCGCAAAGTAGCCCCCCTCGGGTCATGCTCGAGGGGGGCTACATGTCTTCGGGCAAGGCCCCTGTGCTTTGGAATGCACACGACAGGGCGAATCGTCAACCAATCCGCAACCTTCTGTTACGTTGAGGGCTGCTGCGTGGTCCGACCCATGCCTTACCCCCCATCCCATCCGGCAGCAGCCCTGCATCCCGGCAGCTTCGTGGCGTTGAGCAGCCGCCAGGGCGGCACCTACCAGGTGATCAGCATCGACGAGGACAGCGACTCCTGCTGGGTGCGGCGCTGGCCCCTCACCCGCCACGGATCCCCCGCCTTCTCCGTCGCCCTGCCGGATCTGCGTCCCCTGCACCGCCCCCCCCACTGAGCCCTTCCCCCTTGCCCTGCACCGGAGCACACCCATGATCCCGATGGGTTTCGTCATCACCTCACGGCTGTTCTGCCGCGCCGGCCGCCTGGCCCTGCTGGCTGCCTCGCTGGCCCTCGTCGTCGAGGCGCTCGACCTGGCGCTGGCCCACGCGCTCTCCTGAGGCCCCGCCCCGGGCGCCCTGGGTACCCTGAGCCGATGGCAGCGACGGACCGGGGACAGCGCCCATGACCGAGGGCATGGCAGGGGCATCGACCCTGGTGGAGCTGCTCCAGCTTCCCTTCATGCAGCGGGCCCTGCTGGGCGGGCTGCTCAGCGGCGCCCTCGGTGGCGTGCTGGGCAGCTTCGCCGTGCTGCGGCAGCTCTCCTTCTTCAGCGACGCCCTGGGTCACTCCGCGCTGCTCGGCATCACCCTGGGCCTGCTGCTGGGCATCGATCCCACCCTGGTGCTGATCCCCTTCGCGGTGCTGTTCGCCCTGATGACGAACCAGCTGGTGCAACGCAGCAAGCTGCCGGCCGATGCCCTGCTGAACATCGTCTACTCCTCCTCGCTCGCCATGGCCGTGGTGGCCCTGAGCCTGCTGCGCGTCTACAAGGGCGGCATCCAGCAGCTCCTGTTCGGCGACATCCTGGGGGTCACCTGGCTCGACCTGGGCCTGATCGGGGCCCTGCTCGTCGTCACCACCGGCTATCTGACCCTCACCCGGCGCGACCAGGTGCTGCTCACCCTCGATGAACCCCTCGCCCGCTCCCGGGGGGTGGCCGTCTCCCTGCACCGGCTGCTGTTCCTGGTCCTGCTGGCTGTGGTGGTGGCCATCTCCGTCAAGGCCGTGGGGGTGCTGCTGATCAGCGCCTTCGTGGTCATCCCCGCCTGTGCCTCGCGGCTGGTGAGCCGGCGCTTCGGCACCTATGTCGCCCTCTCCGCCGGGCTGGGGGCCTGCGGCGCCGTGCTCGGCCTGCTGGCGTCGGCCGCCTTCGCGCTGCCCTCCGGCCCCTGCGTCGTGATCGCCCAGCTGGTGGCCTTTCTGGTGGCCCTGGCGGTGGCTCCGCTGCGGGGTCGGGCGGCGACCCCCTGAAGGACGATCAGCTGGTCGGCGATCAACGGAGCGAGGGGGCCATCCCCTGCTCGAGGTGGCCGGTCTTGACCCAGATCAGGCAACCGCTGCCGCTGAAGGGCGCATGGCGACTGCCGGCCGGATTGCGCAGCCAGGTGCCGGCCGGGTAGGCCCCCTGCTCGTCCTCGAACACCCCCTCGAGCACAAAGATCTCCTCGCCCCCCGGGTGGGCGTGGACGGGGAAGCGGGTTCCCGGCTCCCAGCGCACCAGGGCCACGTGCTCAAGGCCGAAGGCGTGCAGGGGCAACACGGTCAGGCCGGGCACCAGGCCGGGCACGAAGGTGGCGCGGCCGGTGTCGATCACGACCCGCATCTGGTCACCGGGGTCCATCTGGCGGAGCTTCACCAGGATGGTGCAGCCGGCGGCACTGAAGGGGGCATGGGCGGAGCCGACCGGGTTACGAACGTAAGTGCCGGCGCCGTAGTCGCCGTACTCATCGGAGAAGACCCCCTCGAGCACGAGGAACTCCTCGCCGCCGTCGTGCCCATGGGGGGAGAAACGGCTGCCGGGGGCGTAGCGGACGAGCGAGGTGGCCCGGGCGACCTCGCCGCCGTCGCGCTCCAGCAGGCGCCGCTCGACCCCGGCCAGGGGTGAGGGATGCCAGGGCAGGGACCCGCTGTCGACGACGACCCTGAGGCCCGGATCGGCATGGAGCTGGGTGGGGAGGGGGGCGGGGGCCATCGTTCAGAGGGAGCTGGTGAGCAGCATCGGGCCCCTGGGCTCCTGGCCGTTGGGGTCGCCCTCGACGCTGACGCTGACGGCGCTGGCCTCGCTGGTGGGGGAGAGGGGGATGGGCATGGCCACCTGGCCGCGGGCATTGGGCACGAAATGGACGCAACCGACGGTCTTCCCGGCCACGGTGGCCCAGAGGCGATAGGTGCGCTGCGGCGGCAGGGGGGGCAGGTGGCTGAGGGTCAGCAGGTTGTGGGTGCGGTTGCCGGTGACCAGCACCTCACCGGCGGCCTTCTGGCCGGGCTGCACCGCCTGCAGCGGCAACAGGCGCGGATCGGCGAGCGGTGGTGCCGGGGACAGCTGGCGCTGCAGACCTGCCAACTGCTGGCGGGTCTGGTGCAGCTCGCCGGCGAGCATCAGCAGGCCGGCCGCCAGCAGGGAGGGCACCAGCCAGAGGCGCCAGGGCCCCGGCCGGGAGCTGGGCTGCAGGAGGCGCCGGCGCAGGGTGGGTGGTGGCACCGCGGTGGCCGGCAACGCCAGGGGGAGCAGCTCCAGGGTGGTGCTGAACTCCTCCAGCCGCTGACGCAGTTCGGGCCGCTCCCGCAGCAGCAGCGCCAGCTGCTCCCGCTCGGCCTCCTCCAGATCCCCCAGGGCATGGCCGGCGAGCAGGGCGTCGATGCCGGCGGCATCGGGCGTGGGGGTGGCGTCGGGTTTCATGGCTGGGCGGGCGAATCGTGGAGCAGGGCACGCAGGCGGATCAGCCCCTGGCGGGCGCGGGTCTTGACGGTGCCGAGGGGCAGCTCCAGCAGCGCCCCGATCGCCGACTGGCTGAGCCCTTCGTAGTAGGCCATCTCCAGCACCTGACGCTGGTTGGCGGGGATCGCCGCCAGGGCACCCCGGACCCTCTCGGCCAGATCCTCCGACTCGGCACGGTCGTGGGGCGTGGGCACGGCCGCTGGGAACAGGTGCTGCGACCAGCGTTGCACCAGCTGCCAGCGGTTGGCGCGCTGGGTGAGCCGGTTGATGGCCATCGAGCGCGTCAACAGCAGCAGGTAGGCCAGCACCGGCCCCCGGGACGGGTCATACCGCCCCTGCTGCCAGTAGCGCAGGAAGACGTCATGGGTGAGGTCTTCGGCCTCCTGGCTCGAGCGGCAGAGCCGCAGGGCCAGGCGGTACACCGGACCGCTGCAGCTGTCGTAGAGGGCGGCCAGATCGGCGCCCTCACCGGATGCCGCCGCGAGGGCGCCCCGCAGCGGTGGACGGCGGGGGGGAGCTTCGGCGTCGGAGGGGTTCACGACCGGGGAGGAGCACGGCGGGGGTGCCGTCCTTCGGATACCGGCGAAGGCCGCGATCGGATGGGGCCCGGCCGGCGGCTGACGAACACCCCGCACAGAACCAGGGCGGCGCTGGCGCGGCCGCTGATGGCTGAACCGGCGAAGGCCAGCACCCCGACCAAGGCCCAGGCGGTGCCGGCGGCGTCATCCATCCGTCAGCTGGGCCAGGAAGAAGACATTGCAGAAGCTGATCGGGTTCTCACCATCCACTGGATGGGCCAGCCCGTGGTCCTTCAGGCCCTTGAGCACGGTGGCATCCAGCCCCCGCAGCAGCACGTCGAGCAGCAGCGGCAGCAGGTCCGGGATCGGCCGCGGTGGCCCGTCCGATGTCAGCCAGCGTCGCATCGTTCAGGGGGGGAGGGCCACCGCACCCATGCTCACCCCCCTGACCGGGGGCAGCCCCATCTGATCCGGGGATCCGTCGGTATCTCCTGGTGCGCGCGGGGCCTGGCGTATCGCCACGCTGCCGCGTCCTCCTCACTCACCCCCAATTCCGATGACCCGCTCCACCCGCACCCTCCTTACCAGCGCCCTCACCCTGGTGGCGGCGGCGGCCCTCTCCGGCACCGTCCTCCCCGCCCGCAGCCTCGGCCTCCCCCGGGTCGAGCCGATCACCCCCGCCCTGGGTTCCCTGGCCCAGGCCATGGCGAAGGCCAGCGGCAGCTTCCGCAAGGCGGAGGCCCCCGTGAGCGGTGGCTTCACGATCACCCAGCAGGGCGGCAAGACGGTGCTCACCCTCAGCGGCGACTTCAAGACCAACGACATGGCTCCCGATCTCTGGGTGGCCTTCAGCCCCTCCGCCACACCCCTGGCGATGAGCAAGGCCCCCGCCTTTCCCCTCAAGCCCGGCAGCTACACCCTTCTGTCGAAGCTGAAATCCAGTAAGGGGGCCCAGAGCTACGTGATCCCCGCCTCGATCGACCTCAAGGCCCAGAAATCGGTGCTGATCTGGTGCCAGAAGTTCAACGCCACCATGGCCTGGGCGCCCCTCAAGCCCTGAGCGACGCCAGGCCCCTCAGAGCCCGGCGAACCACTCGTAGCCTCGGTCCTCCCAGGTGCCGAGGCGGTCGCCGAGGGTTGTCATCAGCTCCAGGCCGGTGACCCACTTGCTCTGCTTGTAGCCGAGCTTGATGGGGCTGGCCAGCCGCACGGGGGCGCCGTTGGCCACGGGCAGCGGCGCCCCGTTCATGTGGGTGGCGAGCAGGGTCTGGGGGTGCAGGGCGGAGGCCAGGTCCCAGGTTTCGAAGTACTGGTCGGCGGAGCGGATCGCCAGATAGGCCCCGAGGGGAGAGGGGCCGGCCAGGGCCAGCACATCGGCCAGCCGCGGGCCCGACCAGGCGACGATCGCCGCCCAGCCCTCCACGCACACATGGCGGATGACGCACTCCCGCTGGGGCAGGGCGCCCAGGGCGGCCAGATCGAGGCGCAGGGGGCGCCGCACCGCCCCGTTGACGACGAGCCGGTAGCTCTCGGGCGCAAGGGTGGGCGTGCCGTTGAAGCTGTTGACCAGCAGGGCGGCCGGCTCCACCTGGCTGCGCCGGAACTCCGGCACCGGCCCCTTCCCCTGCAGCAGGGCCTCGATCCGTTCGTTCAGCGGCTGGGTGGCCGCACCCACCGCGGTGCTCCAGCGGTTGAGGCCGCAGCCGCCGAGCAGCAGGGAGGAGCCGCCGGAGAGCAGCAGGCCGAGGGCGCGGCGGCGACCGGGGAGATCGGCGCTGCCCATCACAGGACCATGCGGCGCAGCAGCCGCAGGCCCCCCACCCGCCAGGAGAGCGCCACGTGGACCACCAGCAGCAGGGCGATGGCGGGGATGGTGGCCAGGTGGCAGACCCGCAGCGTCTGCCAGCTGGAAGGGCCGGCCGGCTCGGCGAAGGCGAACAGGGACACCAGCCACCACAGCTGGGCCGGCTTGTACATCGCCAGACCCGTGAGCAGGCTGAAGGCCAGCAGGACCAGCATCAGGGTGTAGGTGATCCGGTGGCTGGCCAGGCGGCGCCGGGGGGGGCTGGCGCTGCGGCGCAGGGTGCCAAGATCGCCGCCGTCGGCCAGGCGCCGATGGCGCCGATGCAGCAGCAGGCCGATCCAGAGCCCCAGGTTGGCGGCATACAGACCCATGACGCCGAAGTGCCAGTCGCGGCCGCCGGCCAGCCAGCCCCCGAGGGTGAGCCACTCGGGCACGGTCGCCCCCGCCCGGCCGCCGAAGACCGGATTGGCGTTGTAGATCTCGAGGCCGCTGGCGGCCATCAACAGCAGCACCAGCAGGTTGAAACCGTGGAAGGCCCTGGTCCAGAGGGGGTGGGGGCCCGGGCGAGCGGGGCGGGGGGCGTCAGAGAGCGTGATCACCGACGGGCGCAAGGGGGGCCGGGTTCAGTCTGCCGAGCTGTCCTGGTACCCGCTGCCACACGATCGGGCGCCCGAAGCCGCCACAATGGCCCCGTCAACCCTCAGCGGTTGCCTCCCATGACTCGCCGGGCCGGCCCCTCGGCTCCAGAACACCAGCGCCATGCCGCTCACGGCCCACACGCCCGTGGGGCAGGGACGTTGTGGTTCTCACGACTTCTGGCTTCCGTTCACACCGAGCGAGAGCGGGGCAGGGCCTATCAGCCGCAATTCAGCCGCGACCACCTGGCTTTCTCCTGGCTCGGGGCCTTGCTGTCCCTGGCTCTGCTCGGTGGTCTCAGCGCCTGGAGCGGCTACCTGCTGATGGCGGCCCCGCTGGGGGCGTCCTCGGTGCTGTTGTTCGGCCACCCACGAAGCCCCCTGGCCCAGCCCCGCAACATCGTGCTGGGCAACACACTGGGAGGGCTGATCGCGATTCTGGTGGTCAGCTGCGGCTGGTCCGGCGCCTGGGGCGTGGCCCTGGCGGTGGGTCTCACCATCGTGGTGGGACAACAGGGTCGCTGCCTCCACCCCCCCGCCGGCGGTGTCGCCTTTCTCGGAGTGTTCCTGAAGGCATCGGCCGGATTCGTGCTGTTTCCCGTGCTCTCCGGGTCGGTTCTGCTGGTGCTGCTTGCCTGGCTGTTCAGCCGGGGAGTCAGAGGTGCCTCTGCCTACCCGGCGCACTGGCTCTGATCCGGGCCTCAGGCCGTCTGGAGCTGGGCGAGCTGCTGCTGCAGGCGCTGCTTCATGCGCTTCTGGACCAGGTCACAGAGCTCCTCCACCAGCTCGGCGTCGGCCCGGTAGATGAGGCGGACCCCGTCGCGCTCGCAGCTCACGAGGCCGGCGCGCTGCAGCTGGGAGAGCTGGCGGCTGATGTGGGACTGGCTGAACCCGGTGGCCTCGATCAGGGAGGCGACATCGCAGGGACCCTGGCGCAGATGGCAGAGGAGCTGGAGCCGGGCCGGTTCGCTCAGCAGACGGAAGAACTGGCTGAACTCCTCCAGCAGCTCCGGACTGGGAATCGATCCGGGACCGACAACCCCCATGGCAGATCACTATGACGCTTGCGACATTATGCAGCGCCGTTCCCGCCGATGGGGTGCCGACGACAGCAGCCGTTCACTCTTTTGCCGTTGTATGCGTGTATGGTCATAGCTAGCAGCCCATGCCGCCTCGATGCCCACTGTTCCCGCATCGTCAAGCCATGCCGCACGGCCCCGGCAGGGGGGGCGGTCTTGAGCGTCGCCCTGCTGCTGCTGATGGCCTCCGGCGGTGCCCTGATCGGTTTCCTGCTGGCGGTGCTCGGTGCCGGCGGCTCGATCCTGCTGCTGCCCCTGCTGATCAGCGGCGCCGGGCTGCCCACCCGTGAGGCGGTGCCCCTCTCGCTCCTGGCCGTCACCCTGCTGGCGGTGGCCAACGCCGGCCCCTACCTGCGGCGGCGCCAGGTGGCGCCCCGGCCCGCCCTGATCCTGGGGGTGCCGGCCCTGGCGGGCAGCTGGATCGGCGGCTCCCTTGTGAAGCAGGGGCTGATCCCCGAGCCGGTGCAGCTGGCCGTGTTCGCCGCCGCCGCCCTGGTGGCCGCCTGGCTGCTCTCACGGCGGCGGCGCGACCCTGGCGGCGACAGGCACGCCACCGAATCCCGGCGGCCCGGCGGGACCCTGGCCCTGGCGGGCCAGGGGGTGCTGGTGGGCCTGCTCACCGGCATCGCCGGCGTGGGCGGCGGCTTCGCCATCGTGCCCGCCCTGGTGCTGCTGGCCGGTCTGCCGATGCCCCTGGCCAGCGGCACCAGCCTGGTGCTGATCGCCACCAACAGCCTGGTGGCCCTGGGGGCCCTCGGGCACTGGCCGGCGGCCGACCTGCCCCTGCTGGCGCCGCTGATCGCCGGCGGCCTGGTGGGCGCGATCGGGGGTCAGGCCCTGGCCCCCCACCTCTCGGATCGGCACCTACGTCAGGGCTTCGCCGCCCTGCTGGTCGGTTCGGCGCTGCTCACGGGCGCCGAAGCTCTCCAGCGCCAGCGCAGCCTCAACACCGCCAGTCCCCCCACCCACGCCGTCCCGCACCGGAAATGAGCCAGCTCCTGTTCCAGTTCCAGCTGCAGAGCCGCCATGGGGCCGCCGGTGACAGCCTCAGCGTCGCGTTCCGCAACGGCGAGCAGGAGCCGTGGCAGGCGCTGGAGCCCAGCCTGCAGACCCCCGGCTTCCGGCTCTTCCTGCTGTCGCTGCTGCTCTGCCAGCACCACTACCTGGTGGCCAACGCCCGAGAGCGGCACCTGCCCCTCGCGGCGGTGAACGGGGTGCTGAGCGTGACCGCCTCCGCCGACTGGATGGTCGAGGCGGTGGACGGCAGGTTCCAGGTGCGGCTGGAGGCGACCGATGGGGCGGCGCCGCCCGTACTGGATGAGCCCAGCCGGGCCTTTCTGGAGCGGCGCATGAAGGTCTGTCCGGTGTCGCGGAATCTGCCCGGTACGGTGACCAAATCGATCGTGGTGCAAGCGGCGGGATGATCCGGGCGTTCGAACCGGCCGACTGGCCAGGGGTGTGGGCGGTGCTGGAGCCGGTGTTCCGGGCCGGCGAGACCTTCCCCCACGACCCGGCCATCGACAGCGACGCCGCCCGTCAGGCCTGGGTGGGGTCCGTCGCCGCCACCTTCGTGGCCACCGATGCGGACGGAGCGATCCTGGGCACCTATTACCTGCGGCCCAACCAGCCGTGCCTGGGCGCCCACGTGGCCAACGCTGGCTATGTGGTGGCCGAGGCCGCCCGGGGCCGGGGGGTGGGCCATGCCCTCTGCCGCCACTCCCAGGAGGAGGCCCGGCGGCGAGGCTTCACGGCGATGCAGTTCAACCTGGTGGTGAGCACCAACACCGCCGGCGTGGCCGCCTGGAGCCGCAACGGCTTCCGCACCATCGGCCGGCTGCCGGGGGCCTTCCGCCATCCCCGCCTGGGGGAGGTGGACGCCCTGGTGATGTTCAAGTCGCTGGCCTGAGTTCAGGGGGTCGGGTGTTCCTCGCAGGGCATCCAGAGGGAGCCCATGGCGTGGGTCCCTTCGCAGCCCAGTTCCTTCGCCTTCCTCAGGGCCTCATCGCGGCTGGGGTAGGCGTAGAGGTTCGGCTGGCCCTTGCTGGGGTCGTGGTCACGGCTGTGGTGGTGGTGCACCTGGCCGCTCGGGCTCCCCAGCCGGTAGGGGCCCATCCCCTCCATCCCCACCCACCAGACGCCCATCACGTTCACCCCGGCGATGAGGATGCCCATGCCCACCACGGAGGCGTTGATCACCCCCATCGCCACCGCCCCCAGGCTCAGCACGCCCATCGGCACGACGCCGATGCTGATCACCCCCATGGGCACGATCCCGATCGAGATGATGCCCAGGGGGGCGATGCCGATGGCCAGGATCTTCGGCCGGCCGCCGCAGGCCGAGGGGCTTCCAGCAGGAGGGGGGCCGCCGGAGGGAGGGGTCTCCGGCGCGACCTGATCAGGCATCAGTGGGAGCCGTGGCCGGACGTCCCGCCTTTGGTTTCGCCATGGGTGGCGCAGGGCATCCACTGGTTGCCCATCTTGTGGGCCCCGGTGCAGTTGAAGTGCTTGGCGGCGGCTTCGGCTTCCGCCTTGGTGGCGAACACCGCCTTCTGGGCGCCATGGCCGGGCTGCTGCGCCAGGGCGGGGGCGCCGCCGAGGGCGGCCAGGAGGCCGGCGGCGGCCAGGGGGACGAGAGGCGCTCGACGACGCGACACGGCAGTTCCTGAAACGACAATCATTCTGGCAGTGCTGATCTCAGGGCTGTTGTCGCGGGGAGCTCAGGGGTTGTCATAGCTGGGCACGGTGGGGTCGCCGTCCCGGCCGAGGCGGCGGCTCGCCGTTTCCCAGGCGCCGGTGGCCGGTTGATGGGTTCCTGCCCGGGCCAGGCCGAAGCGGGGCATGTTGCCGTAGACGCATTCATAGCGGCCGGCCTCCACCAGATAGGTCTCGTGCCAGATGCCGACGCTGCCGCTGGCGCCGACCGCCTGGTTGAAGCGCTTCCAGGCCGTCAGGTGGGAGGCCTGCGGATTCTTCGAGAAGCTTTCCAGGGCCTCGAAGGAACGCCAGTACTGAACGAGGGCGGCACCGCGCCAGTAGAGGAACGTCTGGGCGCTGAGCAGGCCGAGCTCGGGACTGGCCAGCAACTCCTCCATCATCGGGCCCATCGCCCGCGCCACCGGCAGCCACTGGTGCAGCGCCCAGAAGCGATTCACCCGCAGGCCGATGAGGAACACCACGAACGGGCCCTCGATCTGGGCGGTGTAACGGCCGGGGAAGATGGGGCTCATGCGGGAGGGAAGGCGCCAGCCGTCACAGCGTGCCCGCCTCCAGCTGATGCAGATAGAGGAACTCCGGGGATGCGACACCGGCCTGCCGACGAATCTCCACCAGCTCGGGGGACTCGAAGAACGCCTTGGCCCTGGCGATCGATTCCCAGCGGGAGAAGTGCACCACCTTGTTGGGGTCGCTCGCGTCTCGGAGCACCTGGAACGATCGCTCGCCGGCGTCACGGCGCAGGCTGGCCGCCGCGTCGAACACCTGTTTCCAGGCCTCGTAGTCCCGCACGGCGTGGATGATCAGCACATGGTCCAAGGGAGTTCACGCCCGGCGGGCCGAGGGGATCAGGCGCCTGCCGCAGAGGACCGCGCCAAAGCCGGACACGTACATCAGCAGGCTGTAGACCGCCGCGGGCACCGCCATGTCGGGGTTGTTGAGCAGACCGGCGGTGATGGCGATCGCCAGGGTTCCGTTCTGAATCCCCACTTCGATCGCGATGCACACCTGCTGGGCCAGGGGCAGCCGGAACAGCCGGCCGGCCAGGAAGCCCGCCAGCATGGCCAGCACGTTGAGCAGGGCGATGGCCAGTCCCATCTGGGCCAGAAACCCCGGCAGCTTGCCGGCCTCGCGGATGAACAGCAGCAGGATGATCAGCGCCAGCAGGCCCCCGGCCAGCCGGCCCATCTGCTTCTCCAGACGCCGGGCTGGCCCGGGGAAGCGGTGACGGATGGCCATGCCGATGGCCGTCGGCAACAGGGTGATCAGAACGATCTGCAGCATGGTGGTGCCGATCGGCAGGGCGATCGCGGCCCCTTCCCCCAGGAAATGCTGGAGGGCCAGATTGGTGAACAGCGGAATCGTGAACACCGTGACGATGCTGCTCACGGCCGTCAGCGTCACCGACAGGGCCACATCCCCCCGGGCCAGGTAGGTCATCAGGTTCGAAGACGGCCCGCCCGGGCAGACGGCCACGACCACCAGTCCCACCGCCATCACGGGCTCCATGGGCACCGCCAGGGCGATCAGGGCCCCCAGCAGCGGCAACACCAGGGTCTGGCAGACCGTACCCACCGCGACCGCCCTGGGGTAGCGGGTGATGCGCTGAAAGTCCTCGGGCACCAGGCTGAGGCCCATGCCCAGCATGACGATGGCGAGCGCCACAGGCAGCAGGACCACCGTGAAGACGCTGCTCTGCATCAGCTGCTCTGCATCAGTGGATGGCCATGCCCTGCATCACCCTGCCCATGATGCTCACCCGCGCCCAGCGCGGCAGGGGCACCAGCGACCAGCTCAGCAGCTTGGAGAGCACGCCCGGCAGCACCGTGGTCTGCCGCCCCAGGGCCGTAAGGATCGGCTGGGCAATGGCCTCCGGGTCCATCGCCGCCCCCATCCGCATCCCGGCCCTGGCGGCGAAGCCGCTGTGGGTGGGCCCGGGCGCCGCGGCCAGCACGGCGACGCCGTCGCCCCGGAGTTCCACCTGCAGGGCCTCGGCCAGGCTCTGCACATAGGCCTTGGTGGCCGCGTAATGGGCCGCATAGGGCATCCCCTGGAAGGCGGCGATCGAGCTGAGCAGCACCAGGCCGCCCCGGCCCCGCTCCCGCAGGCGGCGGCCGAAGTGGTGGCAGGCCTGCAGCACCGCCCGGCCGTTGACCATCAGCATCTCGGTTTCGCGAGCGATGTCGGCCTCCAGGAAGGGGCCGGAGCTGCCGAAGCCGGCGGAGGCCACCAGCAATCCCACTTCCAGTGGATCGGTGACCCGGCGGATCGCATCGAGATGGTCCTCCCGGGCCAGGTCAACGGCGACGACCTGCACCTGCACGCCGTGGCTGGCCATCAGGCTGGCCGCCAGGGTCTCGAGCCGGGGGCGATCGCGGGCCACGAGCACCAGATTCAGCCCGGCTTCGGCCAGGCGGCAGGCCAGGGCCCTGCCAATGCCGGAGGAGGCCCCGGTGACGACGGCCCAGGGTCCGTAGCGTTCCAGGAAACGCCGCTGGCGTTGGGTCGGGGAGGGTGACATTGCGGCTCCGGGAAGGGGTTGCTGAGGCGGTCAGCAGGGGCTGCCGATGTCGATGAGGCAGCCGTTCGTGTCGACGGTCAGGAAGCGGCGCTGGCCATAGAACTCGTTCCTGGGCTCCTGCAGGATGGGAAGCCCCAGTGCCAGTGCCTTGGCATACACAGCATCGACGTCCGGCACAACGAAGGTGATGAACATCCCGGTCGGCGCCTGCTGAAAGGGCGCCGGAACAAGCTCACTGGATCGAGCGATGAGGCCGAGCTCAAGCTCGGGATGGGACGGGCAGCGCAGCTGGACGTACCAGTCGCTGTCGTAGTTCACCTCAAACCCGAGAAGCGAGACATAGAAATCGCGACTCTCGCCCAGACGGTCGGTGCAGAGGTTGGTCAGCAATCGTGTGAAGGTCATGGGCGTGGCCGTCGACAGCCAGGAGCGGATGCTGACCGTCAGGAATCAGCCCAGGGTCGCCTCATCGCAGGCCTTGGTGCCTCAACCTGATGAGGGATCACACAGAGGTGGAATCAAGCGCCCTGGAAACGGCGTCGAGAAAGCGACCGCCCCAGAGACAGCCCATCAGAGCGGATGTGATCACGATCAAGGTGGCAACGCCGACCTCAACGCTGCTGAGCTCAAAGGGGTGACCAGCGGCGAATGGAGCCGAAACGATCAAGGCGCCCATGGCGGCTCCACAAGCAAAACGCAGAACCAGGCTGGCGCGTGTCGTCGCGACGGGCGTCTCAGGCGGCATCACTTTCCCCAAGGCTTGATAGGCCAGATTTTACGCAGGGTCCAGAAAGGCCTGGTTCCGCCAGCGCTCCATCAAGCCGCTGCAGCCTGGCTGGGCCACCAGATCGGCAAATGAATTGGAAGCCCAGGTGGTCACTGCCAGGGGACCGATGGTCCAACTCCGCGAAGAGCAGTTGCTGTTGATGGTCATCACCAACGATGCGCAGAAAGCAGCTGCTGCAGCTCTGCCCACGGAAGGCCCCAGCGCCTGGCACTAGCCTCCGCCCACCAGAGGTGAACGTCCTTGATCTGAAAGGGGGAGCTCGTGATCAGTAAGCGCTGGCCAGTCGCCTGACATGCGGATTGGAAGCACCATAACTGACGATGGCCACATCAAGATCAACGTGCCGATAGAGGTTAATGGCTCGCTGGATGCCCCCGAGAATCCAGTCGGTTTCATTGCCAAAAGCCCCGCCGCCGAGAAGCGTGAGAAACACTTTGATGCATCCGTGCTGAGCCGCATTCAGGATGGCGGTGCAGATCGTTGCCTCATAGGAGGCTTCCAGGATGAGCCGTGCGAATGGCGCCCAGAGGTTCGACGCATGCCGGGAATAGGCAACGGGCAAGGCGGAGCCGTAGGCCTGAGAAACAAGGTGCCTGCAATCCTTCAGCGTCACCTGGGTCCTCCACTGAATTCCGATCCGCAGCAACCGTCGCCATCCGTCGCGCTCACCTTCGTCCGAGGACTTCAGACGCTCAGAAATCTCAACCAGGCCAGCATGCGAGGCCAGAGGATATCCGCTCCTCATCTCCAAGAGACGGCCCTCTGCATTTCCCAGGGCGATGCCGAGATCCGCAAGGCAGTCGATCTGGTGGCACGCTGATTGGCAGGATCGCCCGTTCAAGTCTGCGAAGTAGTTGCGATAAATCGTTCCTGCTCTAGCTGCCATGGCACACGCGGGCCCCTGGGTATGGTTATGTTCATAGACTCCCACGCCGTGCTCTGGCGTCACATCCGGAGACACCATTTCAAGCAGATTGAACTGAGAAGCCACCTGGAAGAGGGCATTCGCGTTCGACTCATCGGCGTGCAGATGCTGGACATTGGCAACCACTTCACGCACCGTCAGCTTGCCCGGTGGATAGCCACTGGAATGAACGCGCTCTCGCAAGTCAGCCAACGACGGTGTTTCCAACCGGCCACAGGCCAGCACTCTCCCATTCGCAAGGGACTTCAAAGTCTCACCTTCAAGCCTGATCGCCTCACGAACTTTCCCTGGGGAGTGCTCCTAAAAGCCGGTCAGTTCTTCGAACCACATACTTCAACGGCTTCCAGAAGCAGCGGACGCAAGATGGGTGGCAACCATCTTCTCGCCATCATGATGAAGCATCATCGCCCCTTCTGCAGAATCGTGATCACCGGAGCAACCGCTCACCAACCAATTATCTAGACCCAAGCCACTTGAACGGCTGAGACGGTTTGAACCGGCCAGAAACGTCACCAGCCAGGGCCTGGCCGCGCTCAATGCGGATCACTTTGGGGGTGGCGCCTTCGGAGAAGTCGACCTTGTTGAGATGCACCCAGGAAACGGCTGGATAGATCACGGACTCAAAAAAGTAGGTCTTCGATTGTTGGTCAGCAACGGTTCGCCATAGTGTCATGGCGATGTTCGGGCGGTTGGGATCGGCCATCCCGAGGGGAACACTGACTGCACGCACCTGGGAAAAGACGGAAGCGAGCGACAGGTCAACGTCAGAGTACTTTGGCGATGATTTGAGATTGTAGGTGGCACGCACAAAGCGATCAGCGGCGCTGATCGTTCCAGGAAGGAAGTTATTCCCCCCTAGCTGCTCCCAGTAGGCATTCAGCGCCAGTTGCTGGTCGAAGGTTGGCGAGTTGGTCATCACTTTGTACTGGGGACCGTGATGAATCACAAGCTTGCCTTTGATGTACTCAAGGATCGCAGAGTCACCCGTAGCATCAGAAAGGGAAAGATGCAGCCCTGCGGCACTTCCATTCGGCAGCGGGGGAGCAATGATCGAAAAGGCTGGATTGGCCATGGCGTTGACCGCCTCCCGCACAGTTGCGAAGTTATCGAGGAAATACTGGGCCCAGGCGCCGGCGGACAATGTAGGTTTTTTCGACTCAGCTGCATTTCCCCATTCGGCCTCCTTCAGATACAGAAGATTGGCAACAAGCCCCTTCTCGTTCATGCCATCGGCCGTCCCAGCATCATAAAAGGACGTGGCCACCGAACCATACCTGGAGACCCATTGGATTGGATTGGCTCCAACAGCTCCATCCCGTTTCATCCCCCTCGGGAAAACCCACAAGGCCGTCTGGGCGGAAGCATCCATCCAGTCCATCGAGCGACCCGTGATGAAGCTCTTCCTGCCCGTCTCATAGAGAAGACGCGTGCAGGCCTGGGCGCCATCACTGGAAGCATGAACCACTGCGGCGATCCAGAAGGCGCTGAGCAGTGCCTTCGACATCGACCATCCAGATGGTGCTCTCACTTTGGCCTCCTTGTCTTGGTGGATCGCAGGATCTACTCGTAGCCAGATCCATTCGTCCTGTCAACCATCGACTGGCTGCACGTTTCAGGCATCAAGGGTTTCCCACGGCGTACAGCTTGACGTTGAATCCCTCAGCCTCCACCGGCGGCTGAAAGAACGACGAGATGTGCCTGAAGTCGTCTTCGCTCAAGTGATGGGAACCCGGAGGTCGCTCGCGATTGCGCCTCGCGATCCTTTCCAGACAGACTTCATCCGACGTGCTGAGAAAGTGCAGAACATGATTCGCCGAGGCCTCATCGAACAGGGAACGAAACCAGTGGCGGCCTGCTTTCGTATTCGCCTGGAAATCCAGCACAACGGATTGCCCGGATCTGAGCAGCTCAACGACGAGGGGGCCCACAACCGCCTTGAGCCGCTTCGAGAACCGGATGTAGTCATCAAAGGTGCTCATCTCGTCACCGTAAAGCGCCGATAGCCAGACATCCTCGGATAGCAGGATGGTGCTGTGCTTGGAAGAAAGACCAGCCGCAACCGTCGTCTTTCCGGCACCAGCCTTGCCGCAGAAGAAATGCAATGTGGCGGTTGTCGGCATGGGGCGACGAAATCAACTGCTTGACTCTTCACTTTGGCAAGCCTGCTGCCAACCTGAGTTCGGTTTTTTCCCTCTCTGATAGTGCGTCCCAATGTCGATCTTGAATGGCTCCCTCGAGAGAGTAGAGGTAGTAACAGACTGGCAGATGCTTGCCGGGGCATTGGGCAGACATCAATCGATAGGCTTTGGCAGCCCCAAGCTCTCTGAGCTCTGCCTCGCTGGTAATCCCAGCTTCCTGGAGCCTCATGGCAACGGTTGTTCCGATGTTCCGCAGATGGGAAAGATGGTTGGTGTTCATGGATCTGGGTGCAACAACGATGAGGGTCAAGAGAGCATCATCGCGGCAGAGGCCTTGGTGGGGGGCCTGGCAGGAAGGTTTCGTACTGGCTGGGATGGGTCAGCTCCCATTTCCTTCCATCAAAGGAGTCGTACAGGGCTCGATGCCTGGACAGGCCGTACTCGTCCGTACGCGTCTCGTAGGAACGAACCCATTGGATCAGGTTGTCCAGATTCTCGTCCTGCTCCTGGGGGGAGCTGAACTTCTGCGGCTCCCAAGGCCTTGAGCGGCAGTGGGCCACACAGGTCTCAACCCCAGGGTTAAGGAAGATCAGTTCATCGCACCAATCCAGGATCGGCTCGATGATGTCGGCATAGCAGCCTTCGATGATCCAGCTGGAATGGCCTGAGATCCAACGCCTGACCTCGTCGATGCTGTCCTGCAGGGGCCGTCGCTCAGGGCCGCCACAAAACGCCACCCCATCCAGAGAGAGGCACGCGGCTGGTCGCTGGGCGATCAACAGCCTGGACAAGGTGCTCTTACCGGCTCCCGCATTGCCGAGAAGGATGACTTTCATGGCACGAATGAACGAATACCCAAGTGCCTTGCGGCTCAGTGGCTAATCCCCAACAAGGGAAAGGAGAGACGCCCCAAGCAGAATGTTGGCAGCCCCGATCAGGCTGTCATCCTGGTCATCTCCCGAAAAGGCGAGGTGCACACCCCCGATGACCATAAAGACAGCGAGGATGTTGATGCTCCACTTGGAGAAATGCCTCATGAACATGCCGACTTGCCACGGATTCATGTCTTGAACTTCCCAAAAGGTACAGATGACTGGTTCATTCGCAACCACACGAGACGTCACGTTTCCACCAATCGAGCCCGCCCATCAACGCTTTGACCGTGAAACCAAGCGTCGTCATGTTCAGCGCTCCCTTGGTTGATGCATTGCACCCGATGCCATCGCAATAGATGACGACGGTCGATGACTGATCAATGGCCTTGGTGGCTGCGACATCCATGTCTCGATGGGGGATGTTGATCGCGCCTGGAATGTGTTCCGCCGAATAAGTCTCTGGAGAGCGTGCATCAACCACCTTCAGGTGATCTCCACGCTCAAGCGCAACGTTCAGATCCCAGGAATCAATCTCATAGGCCAACTTGTTCGCATAGTGCTTGAGCTGTTCGTCCATCGACGCCTCGACTCTGAAGGTCAATGATTGAAGTTGAATGATTGGCTACAGCCGTCAGGCGGCTATCTGGCAGATCTGGCAACCAGGGGCCGAGGGAATCTACGGACACGTTCCAGCCTATGGCATTTTGCAGATCTTGCCTCTGGGTACCCCACAGGGGCCTCGATTCGGCGCACGGGGATAGACCCTCCCGCCGTCGCCGTAGCCTGATCCCCATGGCCCATGCCCTGGCGCTGCTGGCAAGTGCGTCGCGCCGAGAGGCGCTGCTGGACTTGCTCGACCGGCAGTCGCTGGCGGTGGCCGGCTTCCCCCTGCTGGCCAGCGCCGAACTGGCGGAGCGGCTCCGCAGCGACCCGCGCACGGCCCAGCTGCGGGTGACGGCGCTGGCGGCCCTCGCCGAGGGGGGTGACATCCAGGTGGCCGCCGAGGTGCTGGCCGGTGCGGTGGACCTGGTGGTGGCCTTCCTCGATCCGGCGGCGCCGGCGGGCACGTCGCCCGACGCCGGCCTGCTGATCCGCGCCTGCGATCTGGCCGCCGTGCCCCTGGCCCTCAATGCCGCCACCGCCGAGCTGGCCCTGCGCGGCCTGTCCCACGGCCGCTCGGCCTACCTGCTGTTCAATCCCGTCGCCGGCCAGGGGGATGCCAACGCCGATCTGGCCCTGATCCGCTCGATCCTCGAACCCCAGTTGCTGGTGACGGTGCTGCTCACCCGGCCCGGCACCGATCCGGCCGACCAGTGCCGGGAACTCGTCGAGCTGCTCCAGGCCCGGCCGGCCGACGAGGTCGGCAACGCGATGATCGTGGCCTGCGGCGGCGACGGCACCGTCTCGGCCGTGGCGGGGGCGGTGGCGGGCACCGGCATTCCCCTCGGCGTCATTCCCCGCGGCACCGCCAACGCCTTCGCCTCGGCGCTGTTCATTCCCACCGACCTGGTGGCCGCCTGCGAGACGATCCTGGCCGGCCACACCCACGTGGTGGACGCCGCCCGCTGCAACGACGTGCCGATGACCCTGCTGGCCGGGGTCGGCTTCGAAGCCGGGATGGTGGACCGCGCCACCCGCGAGCTCAAGACGATGCTGGGCCCGCTCGCCTACGTGCTCGCCGGCGCCCAGCAGCTGGCGTCCCAGCAGCCGTTCCGGGCCCGGGTCGAGATCGATGGCACCGTCACCGACGTGCAGGCCGCCGCCATCACCGTGGCCAACGTGGCCCCCGCCACCTCGGTGCTGGCCCAGGGCTTCGGGCGGGTGATCCCCGACGACGGTCTGCTGGAGGTCACCATCGCCTCCCCCGCCACCCGCCTGCAGGGCCTCAATGCCCTCGCCTCCCTGCTCACCTCCGCCGTGGTGCAGTCGCCCGCCAACCACCCCGATCTCCTGTGTCTGCGGGCCAGCCGCATCACGATCACCACCGACCCGCCCCAGCGGCTGGTGATCGACGGCGAGATGCTTGAGGCCGACCCCGTGACCTTCACCTGCCTGCCCGGCGCCCTGACGGTGTTCGCGCCGCTGCCGCCACCGTGAACGGGCCCCCATGAACCTGGCCACCGAGGCGGGCGTCGCCACCAAGATCCGCCGCATGGCCGACCGGGTGCGCTGGGGCCATCCCGCCCTCGCCCGCCACGGCATCGACCCCTGCCGCCTGGCGATCGTCGGCGATCCGGGCACCCCCGAGGCCTTCTCCTTCCTCGTGCTCGGCGACAGCGGCACCGGGCTGCATCGCCGCGACACCCCCCAGCGACGGGTGGCGGAGCAGTTGCTCGCCCATGGCGCCGATGCCCGCTTCCTGCTGCACACCGGCGACGTCGTCTACCCGGTGGGCTCCAGCGAGCAGTACCCCGACAACTTCATCCGCCCCTACCGGGAGTGGATCGTGGGCGGCGAGGACTGGGAGCAACTGCGCTACGACCGGCTCGTCTTCCGGGTGCCGTTCCTACCGGTGCTCGGCAACCACGACTACTACGACCTGCCGCTGCCGCTGGGGCTGCTCGCCGGCCTCACGGCGCCGCCGCGGCGGCTGCTGCGCTCCTGGATCCAGCTGGATGTGGGCTGGCACGGCTCCTTCGTGGGCCAGGCCTGGGCCCGCGCCTTCCTCGATGGGCTGGGCGCCGTGCCCGAGGCCGAGCTGGAGGAGCACCTCGCCCGCACCCGCACCGCCAGCGTCGATGGGGCCCGCTGCCTGCTCTACCGCCCCGGCGCCTTCACCCGCCTGCCCCACCGCCACTACAGCTTCCGCTGGGCCGGCGTCGATGTGTTCGCCCTCGACTCCAACACCTTCAACCAGCCCCTGCCGGCCGGCGCCGACGACGGCAAGCTGCGCCGGCGCCGCCAGCGGCTGGACGCCGAACGGGCCTCCCTGCTGCTTCCCCTCGGCCCCCTCGGCGGCGACGAGGACGCCCGCGACGACCGGGCCGCCAAGGCCGAGCAGCTCGACGAGCAGATCCGGGACATCGACAAGCAACTCGAAGGAGGACCGCCGGCGGTCGACCTGGAGCAGCTCGACTGGTTCGCCGACGCCCTGATCGCCTCCTGGCGCAACCCGGACGTGCGGGGCCGGCTGCTGGTGCTGCACCATCCCCCCTACGTCACCGAAACCAGCAAGTGGGACCAGGGCCAGACCCTGGCGGTACGGGCCCGGCTGCGCGGCGTGCTGGATCGCGTCGCCGCCGTCCTCGGTGATCGGCCGGCCGGGCGGCCCCTGATCGATCTGGCCTTCAGCGGCCATGCCCACTGCCTGGAGCTGCTCAGCACCGGCGACACCGGCCACGGCGATGCCCACATTCCCTGGCTGATCTGCGGCGGCAGCGGCTACAGCCTGCGCCGCCAGCGGCGCGAGGGGCCCGACCTGCTGGAGGGCCCGGCGGGCAGTGAGCGGCTCGTGGCCCGCTCCCGCCTCTTCCTCGGCCGCAGCGGCCAGGGCTCCTCCCTGCGCCGCTCCTACTCGGCCCTGCGGGTCGACGTGGCGGCCGGCACGCCCCTGAAACTCACGCTCACCCCCCTGGTGGCCGAGAAGGCCGAGGGCCGCTGGCGGCCCTACCGCGGCGCCGGCATCGCGGTGTAGACCGGCAACGCCCCGCCCCGCTTCGATGGACTCCAGCGCGGATCTCTCCGGCCTTTTCCTCCAGCTGGCCTGCGGCAACTGGATCACCCAGATGCTGCATGTGGCCGCCGAACTGGCGATCGCCGACCATCTGGCCGCCGCCGGGCCGGAGGGTCTGGCGGCCGAGGACCTCGCCGGCCGCTGCGGCGCCGACGGGGAGTCCCTGTTCCGGCTGCTGCGGGGTCTGGCCAGCCTGGGCGTGTTCGCCGAGAGCGAGAGCCAGCCGCGCCACTTCGTGCTCACCCCCCTGGCGGAGCTGCTGCGCAGCGACCACCCCGGCTCCCTTCGCCAGTTCGTGCGCATGCTCGGCGGCGAGCACTACGACGCCTGGACCGACCTGCTCCACAGCGTCCGCAGCGGCGAGAGCGCCTTCCGCCACCACTTCGGCGAACCCGTCTTCGCCTGGTACGGCCACAACCCTGAGCGCGGCGCCATCTTCGACGGCGCCATGACCGACTTCTCCCGCGTCGAGACCGAGGGACTGCTGGCGACCTGGGACTTCAGCGCCTCCAGCCACCTGATCGACGTGGGCGGCGGCCGCGGTGGACTGCTGCAGACCGTGCTGCGCCACCACAGCCATCTGCGCGGCACCCTCTTCGATCAGCCTGCGGTGGTGGCGCCGGTGACGGTGCCGCCGGAGCTGGAGGGGCGCTTCAGCGTCGCCGCTGGCGATTTCTTCGCCGGCGTGCCGGCCGGCGGCGACACCTACCTGCTCAAGCACATCCTCCACGACTGGGGCGATGACGCCTGCCTGACGATCCTCGGCCACATCCACGCCGGCCTGGCCCCTGGCGGCCGGCTGCTGATCCTCGAGCAGGTGATCCCCCCGGGCAACGCTCCGGCCCCGGGCAAGCTGCTCGATCTCAACATGCTGGTGATGACCGAGGGCGGCCGGGAGCGCACCCCCGCGGCCTACGCCCAGCTGCTGGAACGCGCCGGCCTGCGCCTGGCGGGGATCCACCCGACGCCGTCACCGGTCGCGGTGGTGGAGGCGGTGGCGGCCTGAGCGCGGCCCCCGCGTCACACCAGCAGGCCGATCACCAGGGCGATGGCCCCGCCGATGGGACCGAAGAAGAAGAAGCTGGTCATCGCCGCGGCCAGCTCGCGGTCATGGCGGGTGTAGAGCTGCAGCACCAGCACGTAGCTCAGGCCGGTGCTGAGCAGGAAGCCCGCCAGGCCGAACAGCAGACCGCGCCCCAGCCGTTTCCAGGTCATCCCCGGGCTCTCCGCTTGGCCTGCTTTCCTCGACAGTCAGTGTGCCAGAGGCGTTCTCCGCCCTAGCGTCAGGGCCAGCCCAGCCCCAGGATCCGTGAGCCTTGCCATCGCCCTGCTCACGGTCTCCGATACCCGCAGCCTCGCCGACGATGCCTCCGGCGACGCCCTGCAGCAGCGGGTCGAGGCGGCCGACCACCGGGTCGTGGAGCGCACCCTGGTGCCCGACGACCGCTACCGCATCCGCGCCGAGCTGAGCCGCTGGATCGCCGACCCCGCCGTGCAGGTGGTGATCAGCTCCGGCGGCACCGGCCTCACCGGCCGCGACGGCACCCCCGAGGCCGTGGCGCCCCTGCTGGACAAGACCATCGAGGGCTTCGGCGAGCTGTTCCGGGTGCTCTCCTTCGAGACGATCGGCACCAGCACCCTGCAGAGCCGCGCCCTGGCCGGGGTGGCCAACGGCACGGTGGTGTTCGTGCTGCCCGGCTCCCTCGATGCGGTGTCCACCGCCTGGGACCGGCTGATCCGCGCCCAGCTCGACGCCACCACCCGCCCCTGCAACCTGGTGCAGCTGCTGCCGCGGCTCCGCGAACCTGCCGATCAGGCGCCGTGACGGCCCGCCGCCGGTGGCCTGGCGCGGCGCGAGCCTGGTGGCTGGGGGCCCTCGCCCTGCTGCTCAGCGTCGGCCTCTGGTGGCTGCCGCCGGCCGGGGCGGGTGCCGCCACCACGGCCGACTCCGGTGGGGTGGTGGCCGCGGGCAGTTTCGAGCTGGCCAAGGTGAGGATCCTCGGCGTTCCCGCCCTCACCGTGGCCTCCCCGGTGGTGGGCCATCAGGACAATGCCCCCGACGCCCGGCGCCGCGCCGAGGTGATCGAAGGCAACCTGCGCCTCCTCTACGACCCCGAGCACCTCTGCAGCGAGAGCGAACAGATCGCCGAGTGGATCCTGGTGCGGGTGCTGGGGGGGAGTGGGGGGGCCTGTGAGCCGTCGCCGCTCCAGCGGGTGACGGGGAGCGCCCCCGAGAAGCTGGTGGTGGAGCGCCGGCAGGTGCCGGGGGGCGATGTGGTGCTGGAGGCCAGGGTGCCGGAACGCTCCGAACCCCTGCCGCTGCTCACGGTCACCCGGGCCGACGCCAGCCTCAACGGCGTCAGCGCGATGGCCCTGGGGGAACACTGGCAGCAGCGGTTGCAGAGCCGCCTGCGCCATGCCCGCCAGGTGATGCAGCCGGCCGATCTGCGCCGGCGTTGGCAGATCACCCTCACGGTGCAACTGGCGCTGGCCCTGCTCACCGCCGCCACCCTCTGGCTGTGGCGCTGGAACCGGCAGCGCTGCGCCGGGCTCATCAGCCGCCGCAGCCCCACCCCTGATCGGGCCCTGGAGCAACGCCTGCAACTCCACCAGGTCTTCGGGCTGGTGCTGCTGCTGCTGGTGCTGCTGCAGCTGATGGTCATGCTGGCCCTGGGGGTGATGGCCGTCCCGGGCAAGGTGCCCCTGGGGCTGCAGTTGCTGCTGCAGCCGGTTCACTCCCTCCTCAAGGTGCTGATGGTGGGGCTGGCCGCCCTGCTGGCGCGCTCCCTGGCCACCTTTCTGCTGCACCAGTGGGCCGACGGCGCCAGGGTGCCGGTGGAGGAGCAGGCCCGCCGGGAGCAGCGGCACCGCAGCCTGCTGCGGGTGAGCCATCGCCTCATCGATCTGGTCTGCATCCTGGTGGCGGCCGGCTGGATCCTGATCGACATCCCCGGGATCCGTGCCGCCTCCTCCTCCCTGCTGCTGGCCGGCGGCGCCCTGCTGGGCGGCCTGGCGCTGGTGTTCCAGGGGCTGCTACGGGACTTCGTCGCCGGCCTCGCCGTGCTGATCGAAGACCGCTACGCCATCGGCGACTGGGTGGAGATCGATGGCCTCGAGGGGGACGTGGTGGATGTGGGTGTGCTCAGCACCCAGCTGCACTGCCTCGACCACCGGGTGGCCGTGATCCAGAACAGCGCCTTCGACCGGATGGTGAACCACACCAAGCTGCGCTCCGGCGAAGACGTGAAGCTGCTGGTGTCCCACCGCTGCGCCGACATCGACCTGGCCCTGGCGGTGGTGGCCGAGGAGCTCGCCCTCTTCCACGCCGACCCCACCTGGGGACCCCGTCTTCTGACGTCCCCCCTGCTGCGGGGCGTCAGCGCCACCGGCCCGCTGGGCATCACCGTGAGCGCCCTGCTCACCACCGTGGCGGGCGAACAGTGGGCCTGCTCCCGCGAGCTGCAGCGGCGCCTGGTGGCCCGCTTCCAGCGGGAGGGGATCCCCCTGGCCGATGGCCTGGAGCTGGCCAGCCGGGGCTGATCAGGGTGGGCGTGGCTACGGTGGGGCGTGCGGAGGAAGGTTCATGGCTGCAGCGACGCCGGACCACGAGACCTTCATCCGCCAGGCCATCGCACTGTCCCGCAAAGCGGCGCTGGAGTACGGCACCGGCGGGGCCTTCGGGGCGGTGATCGTCCGGGATGGCGTGGTCATCTCCCAGGGGATGAACCGCGTCGTGGCCAGCCACGATCCCACCTGGCACGGCGAGATGGAGGCGATCCGGCTGGCCTGCATCACGCTGCAGAGCTTCAAGCTGCCCGGCTGCATCCTCTACACCTCCGCCGAGCCCTGTCCGATGTGCATGGCCACCTGCTACTGGGCCGGCATCGAGGAGGTGTACTACGCCGCCACCGTGGAGGACGCCCTCGAGTACGGGGATTTCGACGATCGCCCGATCTACGAACAGCTGGCCCTGCCCAAGGAGCAACGCTCCATCCGCCTCACCCAGATCCTGAGGGAGGAGGCGGTGGAGGTCTGGAAGGAGTACCAGGCCAGACCCGACCGCGTCCGCTACTGAGCGTCTCCGGCCCCCAGGCCTCGCCGGCACTCAGCTGCGGATGGCTGGCAGCGAGCGGAACAGCAGCAGCATCAGCCCCAGGCTCGCCAGGATCGCCGTCAGCGTGAGCCGCTGGTCACGCCGGCTGCCGGTGCCCTCCAGCCACGGCCGGCACAGCCGGCTCACCCAGGGCACAAGCCACCAGCCAGTGAGGGCCACGCTGCAGACATTGGCCAGCAGCAGGCCGCTGGGACCATCCAGCGGCAGGGGCCGGAGCACCACCCGCAGCACCTCCACGGTGGGGTAGAGCACCAGCAGCACCAGCAGGTTCACCTTCCACACGGGCACCCGGCGGCGCACCGCTTCCCCCAGCCAGCGGGCGTAGCCGTCCCAGTCGCCGTCGCCCGCATAGCGGTAGCCCCCGCGCTCGGCCGGGTTGAGCAGGTTCCGCCGCTCCGGGCTGTCCATCCAGCCCAGGAAATCGGCAAGGCTGGCGAAGGTCAGCGCCGATTCGTACAGCAGCTCGCCGTTGTCGGCCTGGCCCAGGGGGTTGGGCATGCTCTCCTCAACGAAGCCGGGGTAGCCGCGGGCCGCGGTCCGCAGCCGTTCCTCCAGCTCCAGGAAGCCGGTTCGGGCCGCCGGCGCAACGCGATGCAGGAACCGGTAGTGGAAGGGTGGGCCCGGCACGTCGGGACTGGATCGCGTCGGAGGCATCGCAGCGGCGCCGGGGTCGGCTCACCTTGGGTCATCCTCCCGGGGAGTGCCACGCAGGGGGCCCCTTCAGGCCGCCCGCAACCAGCGGTGCCGGGCCCGGTCACTGAGGTCCTCACCCACCAGGGTGAGCAGGGCGTAGACCGCCACCAGCGCCAGCAGCTGGTCCCAGGCGAAGGAACTGAGGCTTTCCAACAGCTGGCTGCCCAGCCCGGTCGCACCCACCAGACCCACCACCACCGATTCCCGCAGGATCACATCGGCCCGGTAGGCGCCGTAGGCCAGGTAGGGCCGGGCCAGGGCGCTGAAGCGGCCGTAGAGCAGGGCCAGCCGCGGCCCGCTGCCGCCGCAGGCCAGGGCCTCCTCGGCGGCCGGGTCGGTGGCGTCGGCACTCTCCAGCAGCAGCCGGCCCAGCACCCCCAGGTTGTGGAACCCCAGGGCCAGGGCGGCGGTGATCACCCCAGGCTCCAACACGAACAGCAGCAGCAGGGCCGTGAGGGGCGGCGGCCACAGGCGCCCCAGGGCCCACAGCAGCCGCAGCGCCTGGCGCGCCCAGCCCAGCGGCGCCACCAGCAGCAGCAGCAGCGGCGCCAGCCCCACCGCCAGGCTGGCCGCCAGGGCAGTGAGCAGCAGGGTGCCGCCCACCAGCCGCGGCCAGGGCAGGGCCGTGGTGGCGGCCCAGTCGCCGCCGCCCAGGCCCGGCAGCGGCTGCCAACTGAGCAGGGCCGCCGGATCCACCCCCAGGCCGCGACCCACCAGGACACAGAGGGGCACAAGGGCCGCCAGGGCCAGCAGCATCTCGCGGCTGCGCTCGCCCACCCCCCGCCGGGCCAGCACGAAGCGGCCGGGCACCAGCCAGCGCCGCCGCAGCAGGCTGATCGCCCCCTCCAGGGCCAGCATCACCGCCAGCAGCAGCCACAGGCCGCTCCAGAGTTCATGGAATTCCAGCGACTGGAGCGTGAGTTTGAGGTCGGTGCCCAGGCCCCCGAGGCCGAACACCCCCAGCAGGGTGGCGCTGCGCAGGGCACACTCCAGCCGGTAGCCGCCGTAGCTGAGCACCCCCGGCAGCAGGGCCGGCCCCAGGGCCGTGAGCAGGGCCGCCGGCGCCGGGGCGCCCGCCGCCCGCAGGGCCTCCAGGCCGGTGGTGGGCAGGGCATCGAGCAGGTCGGACAGCACCCGGGCCACCAGGGCGCCGAAGGGCAGGGCGATCGCCAGCACCGCCACCGCCGGCTGCAGCCCCACCAGCTGGAGCAGCAGCAGCCCCCAGATCAGCTCGTGGATCGCCCGGGGCAGGGCCAGCAGGCGGCGGATCAGCTCCGCCGGCACGCCGCTGCCCGTCAGGGTGCGCCACACGGTGCGGGAGCTGCACACCCCCAGCAGCAGGCCGAGCACCAGGCTGCCGGCCCAGCCCAGCAGGGCCATGCCGGCCGTCACCGCCAGCCCCTTCAGCAACGACGCCAGCACCACCGGATCCAGCGAGGGCGTCACCGCCGCCAGCGCGAAGTTGCCGATCAGCTCCCAGCCACCCCCGTGCACCAGCGGCGGCAGCAGGACGGCCAGGGGCACCAGCACCAGGGCCGGCAGCAGCATCAGCAGCGGCGGCGCCGGTTTCAAGGGCCCAAGCCGGGCGGGGTGCCCCCGTAGAGATCCGCCAGCAGGGCCTCGCTGACCTGCCCCACCGGCCCGTCGAACAGCACCCGGCCGTCCTTGAGGCCCACGGCCCGATCGAATCCGTCGAGCAGGTCGGGGCGGTGCAGGCTCAGCAGCAGGGCCCGGGGGGCCTCGGCCTGGGCCAGCAGCAGGGCCAGCAGCTCGCCGGCCAGGCGCGGATCGAGGCTGGCCAGCGGTTCATCGGCCAGCAGCAGGGTGGGCTCCTGGCGCAGCAGCCGGGCCATCGCCACCCGCTGGCGCTGGCCGCCGGAGAGGGCGGTCACCGGTTGCTCCAGCAGCGCCGGATCCAGATCCATCGCCCGCAGGGCCGCCGCGCAGGCGTCGGTGTCCAGCGGCAGCAGCAGGTTGAGCAGGGCTCGGGGCCAGCCCCAGCGGGCCAGGCGGGCGGCGTTGAGGTTCTGCTGGACGGTCAGCTCCTCGATCAGGCGCAGGTCCTGCCAGAGGGTACCGATGCAGGCCTGCTGGCGCCGCCGGCCGCGGCGGGAGCGGGCGGGGGGCTGGCCCTCCCAGAGCACCGTGCCCGCCGCCGGCGGCAGCAGGCCGTTGGCCACCGCCAGCAGGGTGCTCTTGCCGGCGCCGCTGGCCCCCAGCAGCGCCACCCGCTCACCGGAGGCCAGGCTCAGGTCGACGTCCTCCAGCCGGGGCCGGCCGCGGCCGCTGACGCGGACGCCCCGCAGCGCGAGCACGGCGGTGGCGGGGCCGGCGACCATGGAGGGCGGGAAGCACGTACGTCCGCTCCAGATTGCCAGCCGTCAGGCCGGGGCCCCTGGCTCGTCAGGGTCGGGGGAGCCCCAGCAGAATCACCCCATCGCCCCCGTCCTGCGCCCGCGGCCACCGATGACGTCCTCCACCGGATCCAGGCCCTCGCTCCTCAATGGCATCGCCAGGGTGCTGCTTTGCCTGGTGTTCCTCCATGCCGTGATCGGCAAGCTGACGGGATTCACCGGGGTGGCCGGGATGATCGCCGGCCGGGGCCTGCCGCTGGCGCCGGTGTTGCTGGCGGCGGCCGTGGCGCTGATGGTCGTGGGCTCGGTGCTGGTGATCAGCGGCTTTCGCGTGCGCCTCGGCGCGATCCTGCTGCTGCTGTTCCTGGTGCCCACCACCCTCCTCTTCCACAACGAAGTGGCTGATCCTCAGCAGCGCATCCAGCTGTTGAAGAACCTCTCGATCATCGGCGGCCTGCTGCTGGTGGCGGATCAACAAAAGGCGTGATGGACCGTTTCCTGAACCAGCAGGAGTCCCAGCGTGAACCTGGGCGGTCCAGCGCTCGCCGGACACTCCGCTTCATCCTTACCAGGGATGGCCTGCCACCCGCCAAGCAGTCGTGACAACTCCGCAAGCCACCAGGAGCAGAAACCATTGGGGGAAGCGCAGCTCTCGGCCACGGCGCACGTCCCTCTGGGATCGCCTGCAGAGAGTTGATCACAGCCGGCAGGCAGGCAGCCAAACGAACAGCCTCAGCTGACCACCACTTCCTGACCGGGAACCACCAGGGGCCGACGGTGGGGGAGGTTGCCGAAGTGTTCCCGGGCGACGGCCAACATCTGCTCGTCGCTGAGGCCGCCGTCGACGAGAGTCTCCACCCCCACGATCCGTTCCATCAAGTCGCGGCGATGGGTTTCGAGATAGTGCAACAGCACCTGACGCATGTCGCTTTCCCCGGTGCCGTGGCCGAGCAGCAGCACGGCATCGGCACCGGTCATCGCCTCGGTGATGCGTACCAGGTAGTCACTGTCGAGCGGAGCACGCTGGCCCGCCTGGTCGCGGTCATGGCGATGGCTGAGATTCTGATCCGTTCCCCAGATCCCGTGCGGACGGAGCACCGCATGCTCCACCTCCTCTCCTTCGAGCCTGAACACGTCCGTGCGGCGGTGGTCGAGGTGCAGCACAAGGCGATGGGCCTGATCACCGCGGGGTGAGGGGGCATCGGCCTCGGGATGGTGGGGGGTGACGCCGGCCTCCTGCAGGAAATGTCGCACCCGTATCACCGCATCCGCATCCAGGTCGGGTTGATGCAGACCGGAACCGGTGTGGATCCAGGTTTCCTGGCCGGTGGGCATCCGGATCTTCAGGCGGCGGTCGTCGGGTTCGCTCAACTCCGCGCCGAGGGAACGGAACAGCGCCTCCACCCGGGAAGCCCGCACACCGTGCTGCAAGGGATGGGCAAACAGGGCCTGCAGGGTCCGGAGGTGGTGTCGCTTCATGGCAAGGATCGGCGCTTGGATCGACCCTATCGAGGCGGATCCTCACGGGAAGGCTCGCCGTAACGATCAAAGAAGGGAGAACCGTGCAGAGGACGGCCACCGGTCTTCACTGCACCTCGAGCCTCACCACATCCACCGAGCCATGACGGAGTCGCTTCGGTTGTCCGGCGGCTCGCAGCACCACTTCGTGGGGATGGAACAGGTAGTCGCTCTCGGGCTCCGGCTGGTTGCATGGCCTCGGAGAGGCGGGAGCAGCGAAGATCGGTGCGGGCATGGTCAGAGCGACCCCAGCCCCTGAGGCCTGATCCGCGGTGGGGTCTCCTGCCCTGGCGTCCCCAAAGTTCCGCTCCCTCCTGGACATCGATGGCGTTTGCCTCCCCCCGCTCCTACATCCTTCTGTCGGTGGCGGCGGCGGTGGCCACCATCGTGCTGAAGACGGCCGCCTGGCGATACACCGGCTCGGTGGGCCTGCTCTCGGATGCGATGGAATCCGGGGTGAATCTGGTGGCGGCCCTGGGGGCCTTCTGGGCCCTCAGCCTGGCGGCCAAGCCGGCCGACCGCACCCATCACTACGGCCACTTCAAGGCCGAGTACTTCTCCAGCGGCCTGGAGAGCGTGCTGATCGTGCTGGCCGCCCTGGCGATCATCCACTCCGCCGTCGGGCGTCTGCAGCACCCGGAACCGCTGGAGCAGCTGGGGCTGGGCATGGCCCTGTCCCTGGTGGCCACGCTGCTCAACGGCGTGGTGGCCTGGGTGCTGCTGCGGGCCTCCCGCCACTTCCACTCGATCACCCTGCGGGCCGACGCCCACCATCTGTTCACCGACGTCTGGACCTCCGCCGGCGTGCTGCTGGGCATCGGCCTGGTGAAGCTCACCGGCCAGACGATCCTCGACCCGCTGATCGCCATCGCCGTGGCGCTCAACATCACCCTCACCGGCTGGAATCTGCTGCGGGAGACGGCCACCGGCCTGCTCGACCGCTCGCTGCCCATCGACGAACAGGAGAAGCTGGAGGCGCTGCTGGCCTCCCATGAATCGGAGGAGATCCGCTTCCATGCCCTGCGCACCCGGGTGGCCGGATCGCGCCGCTTCGTCGCCCTCCACGTGCTGGTGCCGGGGCGATGGACCGTGCAGGCCGGCCATGACCTCTGCGAGCGACTGGAAGAGGAGATCGCCGTCGCCCTGCCCCGCAGCGATGTGCTGACCCACCTCGAGCCGATCGAGGACCCCAGGGCCTGGGATGACCAGGGGTTCCGCTGGGAGGAGGGCTGAGCCCCATACGATCCAGCCAGCCGTCGCACCGACTCCCCGTTCCCATGGCCACGACCCTGATCACCGGCACCAACCGCGGCATCGGTCTGGAGTACTGCCGCCAGCTCCAGGCCAGGGGCGACACGGTGGTGGCGGTCTGCCGCACCCCCTCGCCGGAACTGGAGAGCCTGGGGGTGCGCATCGAGGCGGGGATCGACCTGACCGACGAGGCGGCCATCGACGCCCTGGTGGAGCGGCTCGGCGAGCTGCGCCTCGATGCCCTGATCCTGAACGCCGGGATCCTGGAGTCCACCAGCCTGGGGCGCCTCGATGCCGAGAGCCTGCGGCGCCAGTTCGAGGTGAACGCCATCGCCCCCCTGCGGCTCACGCGGGCCCTGCTGGGCCATCTGAGCGAGGGCGCCAAGGTGATCCTGATGACGAGCCGCATGGGCTCGATCGACGACAATGGCTCCGGCGGCTCCTACGGCTACCGGATGTCGAAGGTGGCGCTCAACATGGCCGGCAAGTCCCTGGCCATCGACCTGCGCCCCCGCGGCATCGCCGTGGCCCTGCTCCACCCCGGCCTGGTGAGCACCCGCATGACGGGCTTCAGCGCGCAGGGCATCAGCCCCGAGGAGTCCGTGCGCGGCCTGCTGGCCCGCATCGACGCCCTCAGCCTCGAGACCAGCGGCACCTTCTGGCACGCCAACGGCCAGGTGCTCCCCTGGTAGGGGACCCGTGGACACCGGATCTGAGCACCGCAGGCGGATCAGGTGCCAGCCCTCTCGCCCTCACCCTGACGTGGCACCGCGTAGTGGAGTTCGGCAAAGGCCCCACCAAGGGCCTGCGCCGATGTGAGCCTCAGGGGCGGGAAGGCGATCCGACGGGGAAGGAGCGGCAATCCCTGGCCCAGGGTCACGGAGGCCACCTGAATGATCAGCTCATCGAGCAGGTCGGCATCGAAGAACTGACCGGCCAGCTCGCCGCCACCGGCCATCCAGATGTTCTTCCCCATCGCAGCGGCGACCATCTGCTGGTGCACAGGCGTGACAGCACCCTGCACGAAGCGCAGATCCGCGTTGGGCACGGAGGCAAGCTTGCGGCTCGTGAAAATCCAGGTGGGCTGGGTGTAGAGCCAGGGCTTCTCCTCCGAGGTTCCAGCTTTGATGTAATGATCGACCAGCCACTGATAGGTGACTGAGCCCATGGCAATCGCCCCAACATCAGCCAGAAAGTCTTTGTAGCCTGGACCTTCGGCTTCGCCGAACTGAAGCAGCCAGTCCAGGGAATTGTCCGTGGTTGCGATGAATCCATCCAGACTGGATGCGGCGTAATACTGAGTTTTCACTGTGGTGACGAAGTGTGCCTGTGGACGCACTTTGGCTGCAGCCTATTGGTGCCAACGTCACAGCGAAGCGAGCCCCATGCCTCTGATGTGCCGTTGATCTGCGCCATGGATGCGCCCCTGCCCCTGAGGGAAACCTCTCGAGCCGGCCCCAATGTCGGTAGCCTGATGCAAGGAAAAGAAAAGACATTGAATCATGAAATTACGGGACGAACTCTGCATCCCTGCCCAAGGTGTTGGCCCCACACTGACCAGTGATGAAATCAACAGCTTCCTGGGCGAACTGCCTGGATGGGAGATGGTCGAAGCAGATCATCTGCACAAGGTCTGGACGTTCCAGGATTTCAGCTCCGCACTCCACTGGGTGCGCCATGCCGGAGCCATCTGTGAGGAGCAGGGGCACCATGCCGATTTCCAGCTGGGATGGGGATATGCGGCCGCCACCACCTACACCCACGATCCTGAAGGACTGACTCGCTCCGATGTGGTGCTGGCGGCGAAGTTCGATGCCATCAGTGACGGTGACGACCTCGCCTGAAACGATTCCCCAACTCCAGCCGCCACCTGGCCGGGGCGAGGCCATCGGTCGAGCCGCGTTAGGCAGCCTGCTGGCGATCGCCGCTGTGAAGGGCCCACCCAGCGCCATGGCCCGCCGAACGATCACCGCCATCCGCGATCACCTCATCCATCTGCCGGTTCCACTCGAGGCGATCACGCCGTTGGATCCTGAGCAGCTGGCGGAGGCCGTGCCGGAGCCCGAGTGGCGCAAGCGGATCCTGCGTGGCATGACCGTCCTGGCCCTGATGGAGCGGGAGCCCAGCACTGCCCAGCTGCAATGGTTGCAGGCCACAGCAGCGGCCCTCAACATCAGCGACACCGTCGTGACCAGCTTTCGTCATGTTGTCGATGGCCAGTTCAATCTGGTGCGCCTCGACATCGCCCGACGCGGCTTTCAGAAGGGAGCCACCCTGAGCTACCTCCGCGATGAGGGCATCGATGGGGCCCTGCAGATCGCTCGCCATCTTCTCCACCAGGAGGACCACGAGCTGGCCGCCCACTACCGCCAGCTGGCCGGCTATCCCGAGGCAAGCCTGGGCCGCGCCTACCTCGCCTTCATCGACAGCAACGGCTTCAGTGTCCCCGGTGAACGCGGAGGCCCGCCGCCGCCCGTCGTGCGCCACGACTGCTGCCACGTGCTCGGCGGCTACGACCCCAGCCAGGCCGGGGAGTGCGGGGTGATCGGCTTTCAAGCCGGCTTCGGCCGCAACGATCCCTTCTACACCATTCTTTTCGCCCTGGCCCAGCTCCAGCTGGGGATCGGCAGCACACCCTTCAACGACGCCGAAACGGATCATGTGACTCCGGAAGCGGTGATCCAGGGCCTGGAACGGGGCAGCAAGGTGAACCGCGACCTGATCAGCGACTGGGACCCCTGGGACGACTTCGACAAGCCGCTGGAGCAGGTGAGAGCCCTGTACGGGATCGCCCCCTGATCCCCCAACCGGTGCGGCTGCCGACGTACGGCCGGCGGAGGGATCTCATCGGCCCGGCAGGGCCAGCTGCAGCTCCAGGCTCCGGCCGCCCCGCTCGATGCGCAGGCCCAGGGGCCTGCCCACCGGGTGCGCGGCCACCCGCTCGATCACCTGGCGGGCACTGCGCACCGGCTGGCCGTCGACCGCCGTGATCCCATCGCCGACCCGCAGGCCGGAGCGCTCCGCCAGCGATCCAGGGGCCACCTGGTGGATCTCAACCCGGCCGCCGTGGGTTTCCAGGTACACCCCCAGCCGCAGGCCCGCCGGCGGTGGCGTCACCACCCCGAACACCGCGGTAGCCAACCCCGGTTGCAGCACGGCGCAGTCGAGCCCCCCATCCCAGGGCAGCAACCAGGCCGCCTCCACCAGGCCCAGGGCCTGCAACTGATGGGGCACGCCGTGGCCCCCGGCCAGGTGGCCGTTGCCGATCAGGGCCACCACCGGGGCCCCGGGGCGCCGGCGGCGCTGCTCGGCGATGGCTTCGGCCATGGCCCGGTCCCACAGCAGCTGGCTCTCCACGAAGCGGCCGAAGGAGGGATCCTCCAGCCCCGGCAGCCCCTGGCCGCTGCTGGGCACGAAGGGATGGTGCCGCCAGAGCCGGTGCAGCTGGGCCCGGTAGGCCGCGCTGGCCGGCGCCGGTCGCCCCACCCCCTCCCGCTCGCTGACGGGCACCGCCGCGAACCCCTCGGCCCGCACCCGCCGCGCCAGCTGTCGCTCCACGTTCAGGGCCAGCAGCGGCACGCGCCGGTCGCGGGCGAAGCGCAGGATCGGCAGGTAGAGAGCGACGTCGTAGCCCCAGATGGCCGGCCAGTCGAGGGCGTCAAGGAAGGCGCGCTCCTCCAGGGCCCCGGCCACCCAGCGGTCGAGCACCGGCTGCAGCCGCCGCGGCACCATCTCCAGGCCGAGGCTCAGCTCGGGGCTGCGCTCCTGCAGCGCCTGGAGGGTGGCCAGCTGCCAGCGGTGGTGGGCGGCGCTGTCGTGGCGTTCCCCCAGCAGCACCAGCGGGCGCCGGGCCAGGCGATCGAGCAGGTCGCCTGCTGCCACGGTCCGGGGACCGGCGGCGCTGGGCTCCACCCAGGCGCCGCCGGGCACACAGGCGCTGGCGGCCGCGGCCCCAGGCGCCCCCAGCAGGGCGGCCAGGCCCAGGGCCAGCCCGGCGGCCCCGGTGCTGCGGCGGTGCCAGCGGCCGGGCGGGATCAGCGGATCTTGCCGATCTGGCGGCCCACCTTCTCGATGGGGCTGTAGGCCGCCGCATTGGCGGGGATGAACCGCTGGGCGCCGAACAACGCCAGGACCTCCTTCTGCCTGGGGTTGGTGGGGCGCCAGCTGAGGATCGCCGTCCTCATCCTGGCGGTGAAGCCCTTGCCGAAGCGCTTGTCGAGATCGGGCTGGGCAATCCAGTGGTAGTTGGGATAGCCGGGGGTCTTCCAGATCGGCACCACCTTGGCGCGGTTGACCTTGCCCTCGCTGAGGCTGCTGCGCCAGACCTCTTCGCTGACCGCGCCGGCCTGGTAGGCGCCGCTTTGCACCAGGGCGATCGTGGCGTCATGGCTGCTGCTGAAGCCGGGGGCACCGCCGGCGAAGTCGCTCAGCTTCACCCCGGCCTGATTCAGGTAGAACTGGGGCATCAGGCGGCCGGAGGTGGAGCTCTCCGAGCCGAAGGTGAAGCGCTTGCCCTTCAGCTCCGCCAGCCCCTTGACGTTGCTGATCGGCTTGAGGCCGCTGCTGGTGTTGGCGATGAAGACGCTCTGGAACGACGCGTCGATGTCGCGCTGGGCGATCACCACAGCGCCGGGCTTCTGCAGGCGCGCCTGCACCCCCGTGAGGCTGCCGAACCAGACCAGATCCAGGCCACCGGTGCGGAAGGCGGTGACGGCGGCGGCATAGTCGACCACCGGCACGTAGACCACCTTCACCCCCAGCTGACGGCTGAGTTCATTGGCCACCAGCGGGTAGAGCCGGTTGAGCGTCTCGGGCTTCTGGTCGGGGATGGCGCCGATGCGCAGCACCTTCTGGCTCTGCTGGGCCGCCGCCGGAGCCAGCAGGCCGGGAAGCGGGGCGGCGGCGGGGGCCACCAGGGGCAGCAGTGCCAGCGACACCCCCATCAGGGCGGTGGTGGCGGTGGCGCGGATCCGGAACATGCTCATCGGGGTTGGGAAGCGCAGGCGGCCTTTGCTCCACTATGGCCATCAGGTGGGTGCCGCCCCCCGGCCTTCGTCATGGCCAGACGCCCCCGTCCCTGCCGCGAGCCCCATGGCGCCCTGCCTTCCCATCGATGCGTTCCTGGCGGGGGGTGGCGCGCTGCTCGACGTGCGCACGCCGGCCGAATTCCGCCAGGGCCACATTCCCGGGGCCGCCAATCTGCCCCTGTTCAGCGATGCCGAACGGGCCGAGGTGGGCACCCTCTACAAGCAGCAGGGCCGCCAGGCCGCCGTGCGGCAGGGTCTGGCCCTGGTGGGTCCGCGGATGGAGGCGCTGGCCGCCGAACTGGTGGCCTGGAGCGAACGCTCGGCCGGGGCGCCCCTGCGGCTGCACTGCTGGCGCGGCGGCATGCGTTCGGGCAGCGTCGCCTGGCTGGCCCAGCAGCTGGAGCTGCCGGTGCTGCTGCTGGAGGGGGGGTACAAGAGCTACCGGCGCTGGGTGCTGGAGCTGTTCGAGCGGCCCTGGCCCCTGCGGCTGCTGGGGGGCCGCACCGGCAGCGGCAAGACCGAACTGCTGCTGGCCCTGCGGGAGCGAGGGGCGGCGGTGGTGGATCTGGAGGGGCTGGCCCACCACCGCGGCAGCAGCTTCGGCGGTCTCGGGCTGCCGGAGCAGCCCAGCGTCGAGCACTACGAGAACCGACTGGCCGCCGCCCTGGCCCCCCTGGCTGGGGCGGAGCAGATCTGGCTGGAGGCCGAGAGCGCCATGGTAGGCCGCTGCCGCATTCCCGCCGGCCTGTGGCGCCAGATGAAGGCCGCTCCGGTGCTGGCGGTGGAGCGGCCCATGGAGGAGCGGGTGGACCACCTGGTGGAGATCTACGGCGCCCAGGATCCCCTCGCCCTGGCGGAGGCCACCCGGCGGATCGCCCGGCGGCTGGGGCCCCAGCGCACCGCCCTGGCCATCGAGGCGATCGAACGCGCCGACTGGGCCACCGCCTGCCGGCAGATGCTCGATTACTACGACCGCTGCTACGACCACGACCTGGACGGCCATGCCTGTTCGGCGGTGGATCTGGGGGGTCTGGCGGCGCCGGAGGCGGCCGGGGAGCTGATCAGCCGGGGGCTGGTGACGCCGCATCAGCCGCCCGCCGGCTGACCACCCGCCCGATCACCGCCGCCGCCCCGAAGCCGGCGGCGCGCATGGCCGCCAGGGCGGCGGGCGCCTCCGCCGCCGGCAACGCCGCCAGCAGCGGCCCGCAGGTCTGGGGGTCGATCAGCAGCCCCGTCAGGGCCGCCGGTGGCGCAAACCCACCGGCCCCCACCAGCCGCACGGGCCCCTCCAGCAGGGCCAGGGCGGCGGCGTTGGCGGGGGCCAGGGTGCTGACGAAGCCCCGCTCCAGCAGCTCCAGGGCGCCGGGCCAGGCGGGGGTGGCGGTGGCCTCGAGCTCCACCGCCACCCCTGCGCCGCTGGCGCCCAGCATCTCGCCGAGGTGGCCCAGCAGGCCGAAGCCGGTGATGTCGGTGCAGGCGCGGCAGCCGTGGGCGGCCAGCAGCGGCATCAGGGGCGCCTGGCTGCGCTGCATCGCCTCCAGCAGCGCCTCCATCCAGGCGGGGGCGGCGGCGCCGGCCATGGCCGCGGCAAACAGCACGCCGCTGCCCAGGGGCCGGCTGAGCAGCAGGGCCTCACCGGGCCGCAGCGGCCCCTTGCCCCAGTGGGCCGCCGGCGCCACCCGGCCGTTCACGGTCAGGGCCAGGGCCAGCCCCGCCCCGTCGCGGCCCTCCAGGGTGTGGCCGCCGACCAGGGCGGCGCCGAGGGGATCGAGCACCGAGCACACCCCGGCCAGGGTCTGCAGCAGCAGCTCCTCCTGCACGGACGCCGCCGCCTCCGGCACCGTCACCAGGGCCTGCACGCTGTCCACGGCGGCGCCGCTGGCCCAGAGGTCGCTGCAGGCATGCAGGGTGGTGAGTCGCCCATTCAGCCAGGGGTCGTCCACCAGGGCGGGGAAGCCATCGACGCTCTGCAGCCGCAGGTCGCCGTCGGCGCCAATGCCCACCACGGCCGCGTCCTCCACCGGCCGCGGCGGTCCGTCGGGGTTGAGCCTGGCCAGGGCGGCCGCCAGGGGAGCGGCCCCCAGCTTGGCGGCGCAGCCGCGGCAGGCCATGGCGGCCGCGGCCATCGGCTGGAGCGCGGCGAAGCGCTCCATGAAGGCCCGATCGATGCGCTGCTTCCACCGCCAGATCCACCCCGATGGCCCCAGGGCCACGGGCCCGAGGACGGCCAGGGCCCGGGGGCCAGCGGGGTGCCAGCCGCCGTCGCCCAGCAGCTGCAGGGCCCGCGCCTGGGGCCGCCAGGGACGCAGCGGCCTGGCGGGCTCGGCCAGGCAACGGCGCAGGTTCTCCGCCAGCACCGGCGCCGAGCGCACCGCCCACACCCCCGAGGGGGGCCGGGGATCGGCGGCGACCAGGCCGCAGTCGCCGCTGGCGAACAGCTCCGGATGGCCAATCACCGCCAGGCTGGGGTGGGTCAGCACCCGGCCGCTTTCGGGCTCCACCGGCAGGCCGGCGGCCGCCAGCCAGGCGGGGGCGCGGCTGC
Organism: Synechococcus sp. UW140; assembly: GCA_943369315.1. Taxonomy (GTDB): domain Bacteria; phylum Cyanobacteriota; class Cyanobacteriia; order PCC-6307; family Cyanobiaceae; genus Cyanobium. The sequence goes on along the minus strand of CALRMW020000004.1, from coordinate 192,676 downwards.
CGGTGCAGGCCAGATCGGCCGGGGCCCCGGCCGGCGCCCGCCGCTGGATCGGGATGGCGGCCTGGGCCAGCAGCCGTTCACCGGCCCGGTTCGCCGCCGCCGAGCCCAGGTGCAGGGACTCCCCCTTGAGCAGCAGCTCGCAGGCCATCCCCCGGGCCCGGAAGGCCAGGGCCAGCTCCACGGCGGCGGCCCCACCCCCGCGGATCACCAGGGTCTCGCCGGCACGGCGCCGCTCCGCCCAGGTCAGGAAGGGCTCCAGCGGCTTGACGGCCATCGCCTCCCCCGCCAACCATCCCGAGGTGGCGGTCACAGCCCCCAGATCGAGGCTGAGCCGGTCGAAGCGCAGGGGCGGACGGCCCGCCAGCTGCAGCTCCCGGGCCTTCGGGTCCAGCCCGGTGATCTCCGCCTGCACGAACGTCACACCCGCCAGGGTGCAGAGGCGGCGCAGGTCGATGGCGGCGGCCTCCAGGGGCTCCAGCCCCGCCACCACGGCGGGCAGCAGGCCCGAATAGAGGGCGGTGGCGTGGCGGCTCACCAGGCAGAGGCGGGTGCGCGGCGGCCGGGTGCGGCGGCGCATCAGCCAGCGCCGCAGCACCAGCACGTGGCTGTGGCCGCCCCCCGCCAGGAGCAGCAGGTGGCGCTGGGGAGCGGCATTCATGGGCTGGGAACCGGCGCCCCGGTCGTCCGGGCCTGGAAGGCCGCAATCGCCGTGGGCAGGGTGGGGAAGAACAGGCGCGGCCCGATCCGCTCCACCAGACCGGCGCGCTCCAGCTGGGCGTATAGGTCCTGCTTCACCCGCACCAGAGCGAAGGTGATGCCCCGGGCGGTCAGCTCCCGCTGCAGCTCGTCGAGCACGTCGGCCGCGGTGATGTCGATCTCCACGATCGCCTCGGCATTGAGCACGAACCAGGCCACCGGCTGGGACTCGGCGGCGATCGTCGCCAGCACCCGCTGGCGGAAGTGCTCGGCGTTGGCAAAACACAGCGGCGCGTCAAAGCGGAACAGCACCAGACCCGGGATGGTGCGCGCCCCCTCCCAGTCGCGCACGTCGTGCAGGCCGGCCAGCCGGGGCACGATCCCCATCACGGCGTCGTGGGGGCGCACCAGGCGGGCGAACAGATCGATCACCGACAGCCCCACCGCCAGCGCCACGCCGGTGAGCAGGTCGGTGGCCAGCACCCCCACCAGGGTGATCAGGGCAAGGCGGAATTCGCTGGGGCGGAAGCGATGCAACCGCAGGAACTCGGGGATGTCGATCAGGCGCAGGGCGGCATAGATGACGATCGCCCCCAGGGCCGCCGTGGGGAACAGGGCCAGCACCGGCCGCAGCCACAGCAGCACCGCCAGCACCATCGCCAGGGCCACCAGGGAGAACAGCTGGGAGCGGCTGCCGAGGGAGTCACCGATGGCGGTGCGGCTGCCGCTGCTGCTCACCGGAAAGCCCTGCATCAGTCCATTGCCCAGGTTCAGGCTGCCGAGGGCCAGCAGTTCCTGGTTGGCGTCGATGCGGTAGCCGCCGCGGGCGGCGAAGGCCCGGGCCGTCAGCACGTTGTCGGAATAGCCCACCAGGGCGATGCCCACCGCCGCCGTGAGCAGGGTTCGGAGCTGGGCGCCCGACACCGGCGGCGGCAGGGCCGGCACCGGCAGTCCGGCCGGAATGGCGCCGATCACCACCACCCCCCGCTGGTCCAGGTGGCCCGCCGCCACCACCGCCATCGCCAGCAGCACCGCCAGCAGGGGGCCCGGGGCCCGGGGGAAGCGCCGCTGCACCAGCAGCAGGAACACCAGCACCCCCAGGGCCAGCAGCAGGGTGGGCCGGTGGATCTCCCCCAGCCGGCCCAGCAGCTCCACCAGCTGGCCGGGGAGCGAGGCGGCCTGCAGCTTCAGGCCGCTGACCCGCCCCAGCTGGCCGCCGATCATGATCAGGGCCACGCCCCCCAGGTAGCCCACCAGGATCGGCCGGGAGAGCAGATCGGCCAGGAAACCGAGCCGGGCCCAGGCGCCGGCGCAGCAGACCACCCCCACCAGCAGGGCCAGCAGGCTGCAGAAGCCCGCATAGACGAGCGGATCCCCCGCCACCAGCGGCCCGACCGCCGCGGCCGTCATCACGGCGGTGGTGGACTCCGGCCCCACCGACAGCTGGGGGGACGAGCCCAGCAGGGCATAGAGCAGCAGGGGCGGCAGGATCGCCCACAGTCCCGCCACCGGCGCCAGGCCGGCCACCTCGGCGTAGGCCATGCACTGGGGCACCAGGTAGGCCGCCACGGTCACGCCCGCCAGCAGGTCCGGCCGCAGCCAGCTGCGCTGGTAGCCCAGCAGCCGCGCCAGGCCCGGCAGCACCACCGCCAGGCCCTGGCGCGTCTCCATCAGCGGCCTCCGTGGCGGCTCATTTCCGGCGGGGCGGCAGCACCTGGCTGGGGCACAGAGATTTGTCCTCCTCGACGCCCTTCATGCCGGCGATCACCCCCTCCAGATCGTCCTTGGTGGAGGGGTCGCCGCCGATCACGGCGAGCTGCTCCTTGGCCAGCTTGGCGCGGGTGGCGGTCGAGATGAAACCGTCCTTCTCCAGGTTGCAGAGGGCGCTCATGTAGCCGGAGCCCACCCCCACCATCACCATGAACTCCTCCCGGGGGCTGAGCTCCCCACCCTGGGGCTGGGCCTCGGCGAGCCGCGGTGTGGCATCAAGCAGCGCCAGGAGCATCAGGGCGAAGGAGGTGGGCATGCCGGAGCCATGGCGTTGCCGTCAGGGTAGGGGGGGTGCCGGGTTCAGGCCTCCTGGTACACCGACACGTAGACGGTGCCCTGCTCCACCAGCGGCAGCAGCCGGTCGCGCAGATCCTCGTTGTGCAGCCGCACGCAGCCCAGGGTGGCGTGGAGGGGCTGGCGCGGCGCCCAGGCCCCGGGCCAGCCGCAGGCGCTGCCGCCGCCGTGCACCATGATCCCGGCCCGGCCGAAACGCCGCTCCTGCATCTCCAGATCCTCCAGATCGAAGCTGTACCAGCCATAGCTGCGGCGATCCTCTGAGTAGGTGGGGCTGGGATCCTGCTCGTAGTCCCGGTAGACCTTCTTGGCGATGCGGTAGATCCCCGGCGGGGTGTCGGTGGAGGTGTCCCGGTACTGGTCCTCCCGGCCCTGACCGCGCGCCAGCGCCGGGATCTCCCAGAGCAGCCGGCCCTCCACGTCGTAGGCCCGGGCCGTCTCGCTGACGTCGTTGACCACCACATGGCTGTCGGAGCCGCTGAAGCCGAAGTCCCGGGGGGTCTTCTTCGGACCCACCAGCCCGGGAAGGTCGGCGGGACGATCAGGAGCGGGCGCGGGCGCGGCGGAGGCGGCGGGCGGAGCCGCGAGGGACTTGGCCGCCGATGCCGGGCCGGCGGTCTCCTGCTTCAGCCGCTGCTCCCAGGCTTCGCAGTCGGCCGGGGTGCGGATCTCCCGTTCCGCCTGGGCACAGGCCACGGCGGGCTCCATGCCGCCCCACACCAGCCCCTCGGCCAGGCGGCGCCGGCCCAGCCCCACCTCCACCGTCTCGCCGGGATTGCGGTAGAGCATCAGGGCCGCGGGAACGGCCGACCAGCGGCGCTCCCGCAGGTGGCGGTCGAGGGTGTCGTGGTACCCATCCCCATGGAAATGGGCGCCGTTGTTGTAGGCGAAGCTGCAGAGGGCGGCCCGCTGGCGATCCCCCATCTCCACCCAGAACGGGATCGTGGCCTCGAGCACCTTCCAGAAGCGCTCGCGGCAGTTGTGCTCGTAGAGCGCGTCGGCCTGCTCCTGGGTGATCACATCCCCCAGACGGATCGGGGAGCCGTCCTGGTAGAAGGTGCTGCCCCAGCCGATCGTGATCGGGGCACCGCCGGTGCGGGGATCGGGGTAGGCCTGGAGCCGGCAGCCCTCGTAGTGGTGGTTGAGCTGGGCCACCTCCGGGGGCAGGCCCCCCCGACGGACGCCGGCAGCCAGGCCTCATCGGGAATGATGAAACGGGCGGGATTGAGGTAGCGCTGTTCGCCATCCGCCAGCGGCACGGCGCCGCCGGGGCAGGTGTAGGGCCCCGCCAGCCGGGCGATCGCCAGGTCCGTGCCGGGGGCGGGACGCACCCAGGTGACGGCGATGCGGGAGCCGGACGCCACGTAGGAGTCGGCATCGGCGGCGGCGGGGCTGGGGCTGAGCCCCGCATCCTGGCGGGCGGTGATGTACGGCATCAGAGGCTTCCCCCCAGGCGGATCCGCTCCAGGGGCGTCAGGGCCGGCGCCGGCGGGGCGACGGGGGTGGCCGGGCTCACCTGGATGGGGGTGCGGCTGCGCTCAAGCTCGGCGCGCAGGCGGCCCAGCTCCTCCCGCAGCTGGCCCAGGCGCGGATCCTCAGCGGCGCTGGTGGCCGGGGCGCCGGTGGTGGCCGTGTCGGGGGTGGCGGCCGGTTCGGACCGGACGACGCCGAGCACCAGCTCCCGCAGGCCGCCGGCCCCCAGGGCCCCGAGACGCTGCTCGGCGAACTTCTGCACCACCTTGGGGGCGAAGGCGGCGAGCAGGAAGGCGAAGGTGACGATCATCCCGGTGTCGTCCCGGGGTGGATAGGTGAGGGTGTCCTGCCCGGCCGCGTCCCGGCTGACCATCGGGGCGCTGCGCATCATCGTGATCGAACCGAAGGCGATCGACGCCAGCAGGGCCAGCAGACACATCAACCGCATGGAGGATCGGTTGCCGGGGGATTCCTCCAGAAACCCGGTCGTCGGTCCGGCGGCGGCACGGGCGGGGGTCGTCATGGGGGCACCGGGGGGCACGGGCTGGTCTCATTGTGGCCCGATCTCCTGAGAGCCCCTTCCGACCTCCATGGGCCTCCCGGGATTCCACTCCTACATTCGGCACACACGCCGCAGCCGCCGATGGACGGACTGTCCCCGCCGACCGGTGCCGACACCGGCGGGAAATGCCCCTTCCTGCACGGCACCCTCCGGGGCAGCACGGCCGGGGCCCGCTCCAACCGGGACTGGTGGCCGCGGCAGCTGAACCTGGCGGTGCTGCATCAGCACTCGCCCCTGGCCGATCCGATGGGCGGCGGGTTCGACTACGCCGCGGCGTTCCGCACCATCGACCTGGAGGCCCTGCGGCAGGACCTGGTCGCGCTGATGACCACCTCCCAGGCCTGGTGGCCGGCCGACTACGGCCACTACGGGCCGTTCTTCGTGCGCATGGCCTGGCACAGCGCCGGCACCTACCGCATCCACGACGGCCGCGGCGGCGCCGGCTCCGGCACCCAGCGCTTCGCCCCCCTCAACAGCTGGCCCGACAACGGCAACCTCGACAAGGCACGGCGGCTGCTCTGGCCCATCAAACAGAAGTACGGCAGCGCCCTGTCCTGGGCCGACCTGATCATCTTCGCGGGCAACTGCGCCATCGAATCCATGGGCCTGCCCACCCTGGGCTTCGCCGGGGGCCGGCAGGACGTGTGGGAGCCGGAGATCGACATCGACTGGGGCCCGGAGACCGAATGGCTGGGGGACAGGCGCTACAGCGGCGACCGCGAGCTGGAGGATCCGCTCGGCGCCGTGCAGATGGGTCTGATCTACGTGAACCCGGAGGGGCCCAACGGCGAGCCCGATCCCCTCGCCGCCGCCCGGGACATCCGGGAGACCTTCGCCCGCATGGCGATGGACGACGAGGAGACCGTCGCCCTGATTGCCGGGGGCCACACCTTCGGCAAGTGCCACGGGGCCGGTGATCCGGACCTGGTGGGACCGGAGCCTGAGGCGGCCAGCCTGGAGGAGCAGGGGCTGGGCTGGCGCAACCGCTTCGGCAGCGGCAAGGGGGACGACACGACCACCAGCGGCCTGGAGGGCGCCTGGACCGCCAACCCCGTGCAGTGGGACGGCGGCTACTTCGACAACCTGTTCGGCTACGAGTGGGAACTTGAGAAGAGTCCGGCCGGGGCCTGGCAGTGGCGGCCCACCGATCCGGCGGCGGCGGACACCGTGCCCGACGCCCACGACCCGTCGAAGCGCCACGCGCCGATGATGGCCACCACCGATCTGTCCCTGCGGGTCGATCCGGCCTACCTGGAGATCTCCCGGCGGTTCCATGCCAACCCCGACCAGCTGGGGGAGGCCTTCCGCCGCGCCTGGTTCAAGCTCGTCCACCGGGACATGGGTCCCCGCTCCCGCTACCTGGGCAGCCTGGCGCCGGACGAGGTGATGCTCTGGCAGGACCCGATCCCCCCCGTCGACCATCCCCTGGTGGATGCTGACGACATCGCCGCCCTCAAGGGGCGGGTCCTGGCGGCGGGGCTGCCCATCTCCCAGCTGGTGGCCACCGCCTGGGCCGCGGCCGCCAGCTTCCGCGGCTCCGACAAGCGCGGCGGCGCCAACGGCGGCCGGCTGGCGCTGGCCCCCCAGAAGGACTGGGAGGTGAACCAGCCCGCCAAGCTGGCCCGGGCCCTGGAGGCCTACGAGGCGATCCGCCAGGCCTTCAACGGCTCCCAGTCCAACGGCAAGCGCATCTCCCTGGCCGATCTGATCGTGCTCGGCGGCTGCGCCGCCGTGGAGGAGGCGGCCCGCCGGGGCGGCCACGCGGTGACGGTGCCCTTCACCCCCGGGCGCATGGATGCCTCCCAGGACGAGACCGACGTGGCCTCCTTCGCCGTGCTCGAACCGAAGGCCGACGGCTTCCGCAACTACCTGCGGCCGGGCCTGCCGGCCTCCGCCGAGGAGCTGCTCATCGACAAGGCCCAGCTGCTCACCCTCACCGCCCCGGAGATGACGGCGCTGGTGGGCGGCCTGCGGGTGCTCGATGCCAACCACGGCAAGTCACGCCACGGCGTCTTCACCCACCGGCCCGAGACCCTCAGCAACGACTTCTTCGTGAACCTGCTCGACATGGGCACCACCTGGACGGCGGCCTCCGAGGCGGAGGACAGCTTCGAGGGCCGCGACCGCCACACCGGCGACCTGCGCTGGACCGCCACCCGCGTCGACCTGATCTTCGGCTCCAACGCCCAGCTGCGGGCGATCGCCGAGGTGTATGCCTCCGCCGACGCCGCTGAGCGCTTCGTGGCCGCCTTCGTGGCCGCATGGAGCAAGGTCATGGACCTCGACCGCTTCGAGCTGGGGTGACCCCCTGAGACCGTGGGAGCCATGAAGTGGTGGTACGGCGCACCCGCCGCGACTCCGGATGCGCGGGCGAGGCCAACAGGCGTGCGTCGCCGACCAGGCACCGGGCGGCCGGGCGTCGCGCGCAGCAGGTCACGAATCACGCCCGCCACCCTCACGGTTGAACGGGAGGGCGAGCCGTCCGCCGATGCTTCCGACATTGGCGGTTGACCTCGAACTGCCGCACCAGAGCATCAAGCGGGACCTCCTCCCGTGGATCCTGGACAGCGAAGCCGGCATTGTTGACGAGGCCCACCTGGGGCGCGCCGGCGAGGGCGGCATCGCGTTCAGCCATGGCCGCCAGGCGGGAGTCTTTGTCGGTGACGTCGAACAGGAGCGGGTGAAGGAGAGGGGCCCCGGGCTGCACCCTGGGCAGGGACAAGGTGAGGTTGACCGGTGCTCCCTGCCGCAGCAGCAGCGGCCCATCCGGGCGCCACGATGGAGCAACGCCACTACCACGACGGCGGTGCGCCTTGGCCAGCAAGCTGACCCTCAACGCCCAGAACCTCGAAACCCTCGGTGCCAGGCGCCTGGCGGAGCTGCTGATCGAGCTCAGCAGCGGCAATGCCGCGGCCAAACGGCAGCTGCGACTGGCGCTGGCGGCGGGCAGCAGCCCTGCGGAGGCCGCCAGGGAAGTTCGCAAGCGGTTGGCCAGCATCGCCCGCTCCACCACCTACGTGGACTGGCGCAAGCGCAAGGCCCTCGTGGCCGACCTCGACAGCCAGCGCTGCGCGATCACCGGGCCGATCGCCGAAGCCTCCGCCGCCGAAGCGGTGGAGCTGCTCTGGCGCTTCCTGGATCTTGCCGATGGGATCTACGAGCGCTGTGACGACAGCAGTGGCACGGTGGGCGCGGTCTTCGAACGGGCCATCGACGATCTGGCCCGACTTGCCAGAGCCAGCCAGGTGGATCCGATCGCCCTGTGCGAGCGCTGCCTCGAAGCAGTGCATGACAACGGCTACGGGCAATACGACAATCTCATCACGCTGCTGGCGCCGGCCCTGGGCGAGTCGGGGCTGGCGTACCTGCAGCAACAGCTCGCCGCCATCGGCCCCGACGTGAGCTACAGCAGCACAAGTCTGGCCCTGCAGGCCATTGCTGATGCCCGCGGCGACGTCGATGCCTACCTGGCCACGTTCGATGCCCGCGCCCGCCGGCAGCCGGCGATCGCGGCCGAGATTGCCCGGCGACTGTTAGCCGCGGGGCGGCCCGAGCAGGCCCTGGCGCTGCTGGATGACGCGGACACCGCTGGCCGGCGCTGGGTGGACGAGGCCTGGGAGCAGACCCGCATCGAAGCGCTCGAGGCCCTGGGGAGGACGGAGGAGGCCCAGGCCAGCCGCTGGAGCCATTTCGAGCGCTCGCTCTCGCTGGACCAGCTGCGCGCCTACCTCAGGCGACTGCCGGATTTCGAGGACGTGGAGGCGGAGCAGCGGGCCCTGGAGCTTGCTGCCGACCATCCCAGCGGCCTGCAGGCCCTGGCCTTCCTGCTGCAGTGGCCCGCGGTTTCCGAGGCCGCCGCCCTGGTGCTGCGGCGCCACAGCGAGTGGGATGGGGAGAGCTTCGAGCTGTTCAATGCCGGCGCCGAGCGGCTGGCCGGCCGCCATCCCCTGGCCGCCAGCCTGCTGCTGCGACGGATGATCGATTTCGCGCTCGACCACGCCCGGGTGAAGCGCTACACGTACGCCGCCCAGCACCTGCACAGCTGCGCCCTGCTCGACGCCGCTATTGATGATTACGGCGAGCACCCAACCCACCGGGCCTACGTGGCGGAACTGCGCGAGCGGCATGGACCCAAGTGGGGGTTCTGGCAGGACGTGGATCCTCAGGAGCCCAGCGACTAGCGCCTGACGTCGGTCCGGGCCTCCCTCAGGCGGAACACCTACATTTCAGCCATGGGCCCGCTCCTCTCCCTGCAACCGCCCCCGGAACGCCGTGAGGCCATCGGCCGGGCCGGCCTGGGCAGCCTGCGGGCCATCGCCGCCGAGGGCGGGCCGCCCAGCCCGATCGCCCTGCGCACGATCACCGCGATCCGGGACCACCTGATCCGGCTGCCCATCCCCCTCGATTCGCTGGCCCCTCTCACGCCGGAGCAGCTGGCGACGGCGGTGCCTGAGAGCGAATGGCGCCAGCGGATCCTGCGCGGCATGACCGTGCTGGCCCTGCTCGAGGACTCCCCTGGCGAGGCCCGCCTGGCCCGGCTTGAGGCCACGGCCCGGGCGCTGGCGATCGACGATGCCCCGGTGCAGGCGTTCCGCCACGTGCTCGAGCACCAGTTCAACCTGGTGCGCCTCGACATCGTGCGGCGGGGGTTCCAGCGGGGGGCCGCCGCGGCCTACCTGCGCGATGAGGGCCCCGCCGGCGCCCTGCAGATCGCCCGCTCGATCCTGAAGCGGGAGGACCCTGCTCTTGCCAGTCGCTATCGGGGCCTGGCGGCGTTGCCCCACGGCAGCCTCGGCCGGGCCTACCTGGCTTTCATCGATGCCAACGGCTTCAGCGTTCCCGGCGAGCTGGGCGGGCCGCCGCCGCCGGTGGTGCGCCACGACTGCTGCCACGTGCTCGGCGGTTACGGCACCTCGGCGAGCGAAGAGTGCGGCGTGCTCGGCTTCCAGGCCGGCTTCGGCCGCAACGACCCCTTCTTCACGATCCTGTTCGCGCTGGCCCAGTTCCAGCTGGGCATCGGCTCGACCCCGGTGACGGCGGCCGAGACCGGCCAGGCGGATCCGGAGGTGATCTTCCGCGGCCTGGAGCACGGCCTCGGCGTCACCCGGGACCTGATCAGCGCCTGGGATCCCTGGGACGACTTCCCCCGGCCCCTGGAGGAGGTGCGCCGCCAGTACGGCATCCGACCGCGTCAGTCGGTGGGGGCTCCCCCGTCGTGATGGTGAAGGGCCGCTCCGGCAGGGCCCCCAGCAGGTCCTGCGGCTGCACCCGCTCCCCGAACAGGGCCAGGGCCCCGGGCCAGATGTAGGCGGTGTTGTATGCGTCGGCCCCGTGCTTCACCCCGCCGAAGAACTCGAACAGGGCGTCGTCGAAGTAACGGGTGCTGGTGACGGCCTGGTTGTGGAAGGCGATCAGCGGCGGTTGGCCGTGCGGATCGGAGCAGGAGAAGTAGATCGCCTTGGCCTGGGTGTGGATGGCGGAGAAGTTGGAGCCGCCGCCAGCCCTCGGGCCCACCCACTGGGACGGCGGCACCAGGTCGTCGGCCGCGCCGTGCAGGATCGCCACCGGCTGGCAGAGCTGGGGGCCGGTCTCCTGGATCCGCAGGGGATCGGCGGTGAAGGGGGCCCCGAACAGCCTGAGCAAGGCGATGGCGAAGCGGGGGATGCCCATCTCCGACTCGGCGGCCGGATCGGCAACAACGATCACCCGCGGCCGGAAGCGGGCGGCCGGATCGTGGCGCAGCGCCCAGGGCAGGCTCAGGCTCAGCAGCCCGCCCAGGGAGTGGCCGAAGCCGTAGACCATGGGCTGGGCCTGCCGCCAGTGCCCGTAGGCCGGCTGCCTGGCCAGATCGTCCCAGCCCGCCTCCACCAGGGCCTGGGCCTGGGCCAGCCACGCCTTCGGCGGCGAGGCCAGGCTCAGGGCCACGGTCCAGAGCAGGTGGCTCAGGTTCCTGGCGTAGGTGCGCCGGAACCAGCCGATCACCACCAGGATCAGCTCGATCAGGAGCAGGGGGAACACGACCCGGCGCAGGTCCCCCACCGTGGGCGGCTCCGCGGCGCCGGCCCCTCCCCTGCCACCTCCATCAGCAGGCGCCAGCGAGCCCGGCAGGTCCTCCGCCCGAACGGCCGCGGCCGCGGGCCTCATGGCCAGACGCAGGGCCGTGCCGGTCCAGGGGCCCGCCCTGGGCCGGTCCTGCCTGGCCGGCACGGGGTCCCCGGGGGCCGGGGAGGGGTAGTCGCTGTGCTGGAAATCCGGGAAGAACACGATGTATCCCTCGGCCGCCAGGGCCAGCAGGTGGCTCTCGTAGAACGAGGGCATGCACAGGGCGAAGCCGTGCAGGTAGAGCACCACCCGCAGGGGCTGCTCCGCTCTCGCGGCGGCATCCGGCACATACACCCGCAGGTAGTTGCCGTGCCCGTGGCAGCCCCGTTGCCAGATGGTGCACGCGTGCTCGCCGTCGCGGACGCTGGTCCATTCAGGCGTGGTGGGCTCGCTCATCGGATCAGGCGCAGCGGCGACGGACCCTCCGCTGGCAGCGGCTGGGAGCCGAGGCCTCAGGGACGCCCAGCATGCCGGCGATCGCCCGGATCGTCAGGGAGCGGCGCCGGGGCCGCCGCGGCGGCCCACTGGCCCAGGAACGCCCGCACCGCCGGATCGTCCGCCAGGGCGATGGCGCGCATGTAGGCCTGCTGGGCCTCGGCAGCCTGACCGGTCCGCTGCAGAAGGTGGGCCCGCAGCGCCCACCAGGGCTGGTGCTCCCGCAGGGCCGACTCGGCGGCCGCCAGCGCCTCCAGTTCGGCAAGGGCGACGGCGGGGCCGGCCAGCTCGACCAGAACGGCGATCCGGCTCACCCGCGCCCCCGCACTCGGGGCCTGGGCCAGCAGGGCGTCGTAGAGCCCCAGCAGGGCCGGCCAGTCGACCGTGCCACTGACGGCGCGGTGGGCATGCAGCGACTGGATCGCCGCCTCCAGCTGGAAGCGCCCCGGCCGGCCCGCCCGGGAGGCCTGGGTCAGGGCCGCCTCGGCTTCGGCGATCAGGGCGGCGTCCCACTGCCCTGGCTCCTGCTCCAGCAGCGGCACGTAGCAACCGTCGGCGGCCCGCCGGGCCCCGTGGCGCGCCTCGCAGTGGAGCAGCAGGGCCAGCAGGCCGAGGGCCTCCGGCTCCTCGGGCAGCAGGGAGGCGCACAGCCGCGCCAGCAGCACCGCCTCCTGGGTCAGCCCCCGGTCACGGCCGTCGCCGCCCTCACCATTCCAGCCGCTGGTGTAGGCCGCGTAGATCGCCTGCAGCACCGCCGCCGAGCGGGCCGGCAACGCCTCGGCACCCGGCAGCACGAACGGAATGCCGGCATCGCGGATCTTGGCCTTGGCCCGCACCAGCCGCTGGCCCATGGTGGCCGGCGCCACCAGGAAGGCCGCCGCGATGCGGCCGGCGGTGAGCCCCAGGACGGTCTGGAGCATCAGCGGGGCCTGGAGGCCCGGGTCGATCGCCGGGTGGGCGCAGAGAAACAGCAGCCGCAGCCGCTCGTCGGGAATCTCCATGGCGTTCTCAGAGGTTTCCGGATCCAGGCCGGAGGCGGCAGCGTCCAGCTGCGGCAGCAGCAGCTCCAGGGTCCGGTCGCGGCGGGCCCGGTCGATCAGACGCCGCCGGGCCACCACCAGCAGCCAGGCCTCGGGGGCCCGGGGCACCCCCTCGCTGGGCCAGCGCCGCAGGGCGGCGAGGAAGGCATCGCCCAGGGCGTCCTCCGCCGCCGCCACATCGCCGCAGCGGGCGGTGAGCCAGGCCACCAGCTTGCCGAAGGACTGCCGTGCCGCCAGCTCCGCCGCCCGCCGCCCCTCCATCTCAGGGAGCTTCCATGGCGAGCACGGGCCGCACCTCCACGGCGCAGCGCTCCGCCGCCGGGCAGCGGGCGGCCCAGGCCAGGGCGGCATCGAGGTCGGGCACATCGATCAGGAAGAAGCCGCCCAGCTGCTCCTTGCTGTCGGGGAAGGGCCCGTCCTGCACCTGCCGCTCCCCGTGGCGTAGGCGCACGGTGGTGGCGGTGTGGGTGGGCTGCAGGGCCTCGCCACCGGCCATGTGGCCGGCCTCGGACAGGGCCCGGGTGTAGGCGGCATAGGCCGGCATCAGGCCGGGACGGTCGGCGAAGTCCTGCTCGCTTTCGTAGATCAGAACGGCGTACTGCATGGTGGGGACTCAAAAGGTTGGTGGGGGACCCACTCCCGGAGGGCGTGCGTCATCTCCATGACGGACGGCAGGCCGCCATTTCGACAGAATCGATCCGTTCCGCCCCACCCCGTGTGCCCTCCATGCCCAAGGTCGAGATCTACACCTGGCGCTTCTGCCCGTTCTGCATCCGGGCCAAGCAGCTGCTGGACCGCAAGGGCGTCACCTATGAGGAATACGTGATCGACGGCGACGAGGACGCCCGCGACGCGATGGTGGCCCGGGGCAGCGACGGCCGGCGCTCGGTGCCCCAGGTCTTCATCGACGACGCCCATGTGGGCGGCTGCGACGACCTCTACGCCCTCGAGCGCCAGGGCCGCCTGGATGCCCTGCTGGCCGTGGCCAGCTAGGGGGCGGCGCCGCCCTTCCATTCCGCCAGCTCCACGGTGATGCCCTCCGGCCCCCGCAGGAACACCAGCTTGCGGTGGTGGAACTCCATCACCGCGTTGCGGAGCGCGACGCCCCCGGCCTGCAGCCGGGCCAGCGTGGCCTCCAGGTCGTCGACGGCGAAGCAGATGTGGTTGAACCCCACCCGGGCCAGGTTGTCCATGGCCGGCTCGGGGAGGGGCTCCGGGTGGCGGTAGTGCAGCAGCTGCACCTCCAGCCGCGGCGTGGCGCCGGCCAGCACGAGCGTCACGTGGTCCGCCTCGATGCTTTCCACCCCCATGTAGTCGGAAAACTGGGGCCCGCTGATCAGCACGGCCTTGTCCTCCACGAAGCCCAGCAAGCCGAAGAAGTGCCGGGCCGCCGCGAGGTCCCGCACCACGATCGTGACGTGGTCGAAATGCCGGATCATGGGCGCCGCCTCGCTCCGTCGCTGGCCCGATTCTCGCTGGGACCGGCAGCATCCGGACGGGTCCCGAGGCCCCCACCCGGGGATCCCAGCGGCCAGAGTGAGGGGCAACTCCGGCCGGCCCCATGAGCGACGACGCCAGCCCCGCCGATGCCGCCACGCCCGGCCAGGGCGGCGGCTGGCCCCTGATCGACGGCTGGGCCAAGGCCACCCTCTCGCCGCGGGGGCCGAAGCTCTGGCAGACCCTCAACCACAAGAGCGCCTGCCTCTCCTGCGCCTGGGGCACCGGCGGCCAGCACGGCGGCTTCGTCGACGAGCTGGGGGAGCCGCTGCAGCGCTGCCTCAAGAGCGTCGAGGCGATCATGGCCGAGCTGCAGCCGGCGGTGAGCGAGGGCGTGTTCGGCCGCCGCAGCCTGGCGGACCTCCAGCAGCTCTCCTCGATGGAGGCCGACCGCCTCGGCCGCCTCAGCCACCCCCTGCTGCTGCGCGAGGGCGGCAGCCACTACGAGCGCATCGGCTGGGACGACGTGTTCGCCATCGCCGAGGCCGCCTTCCACCGCCCGCCGGAGCGGGTGGCCTCCTACAGCTCGGGCCGCTCCTCCAACGAAGCCGCCTACCTGCTGCAGCTGCTGCTGCGGGCCATGGGCTCCAACAACCTGGCCGACTGCTCCGACCTCTGCCACGCCCCCTCCACCGTGGGGCTCAATGCCGTCTTCGGCTCCGGCACCTCGATGGTGAGCCTGGAGAGCCTGCAGCAGGCGGATTGTGTGGTGCTGGTGGGCTCCAACGCCCCGGCCAACCACCCGCGGCTGATGAACGAGCTGATCAAGCTGCGCCAGCGGGGCGGCACGGTGATCGTCATCAACCCGGTGATCGAGGTGGGGCTGCTCAAGTTCGGCTCCCCCGCCTTCCCGATCCGCTCGATGCTGGCGGGCTCGGAGATCGCCTCCCTGTTCCTGCAGCCCGTGCCGGGCAGCGACACGGCCGTGTTCCTCGGGCTGCAGAAGGCCTTGCTGGAGGCCGGCGCCGTGAAGCGCGATTTTCTGGCCGCCCATGCCGAGGGCTGGGAGGCGCTGCTGGCACAGCTGGAGAGCACCTCCTGGGAAGCGATCACCGGCGCCTGCGGCCTGAGCCGGCAGGAGCTGGGGCACGCCGCCGCCGTGATCGCCGCCGCCCGGGGCGTGGTGTTCGCCTGGGCGATGGGGATCACCCACCACGCCAACGGCATCGACAACGTGCAGGCGATCGCCAACACGGCCCTGCTCAGCGGCAACGTGGGCCGGCCCGGCGCCGGCACCATGCCGATCCGGGGCCACTCCAACGTGCAGGGCTTCGGCTCGATGGGGGTCACCGTCAAGCTGCGGGCGGAGATGCAGCAGGCCCTCGAGCAGCTGCTGGGCCGGCCCCTGAGCCGGGTGCCGGGCTACGACACCCGCGCCCTGATCGAGGCCGCCGATGCCGGCCGGGTCGACAGCCTGCTGTGCCTGGGGGGCAACCTCTGGGGCGCCAACCCCGACAGCGGCGAGGCGAAGCGCGCCCTGGGCCGCATCGACACGATCCTGTATCTGGCCACCAAGCCCAACCAGGGCCATTTCCACGGCCTGGCGGCCCGCCAGACCCTGGTGCTGCCGGTGTTCAACCGCTTCGAGACGCCGCACCGCACCACCACCGAATCGGGCAACAACTACGTGCGCCTCAACGAGCCGGGCCGCACCCACCTGGGCGACGCCGACCTGATCAGCGAGGTGGCGTTCCTGGCCGAGCTGGCCCGGCGCCGGATGGGCAGCGATCCGATCGACTGGGGTCGGCTGCAGGATCCGTCCTACGTGCGGGAACTGATCGGCCGCACCGTGCCCGGCTACGGCCCGATCGCCCGCATCGATGCCACCCGCCAGGAATTCAGCGTCGAGGGGCGCCTGTTCGACACCCCCGACTTCCCCACCCCCAGCGGCCGGGCCCGGGTGGCGCCCACCCCCCTGCCCGAGCTGACGCTGCCGGAGGCGGAGCACTTCGGCGGCCTGGGGCCGGGGGAAGGGGGCCTGGTGCTGGCTCTGATCACGGCCCGCAGCTACGGCCAGCACAACACCGTCGTCTACAAGGCCGGCGACAGCTACCGGGGCATGCCCCACCGCCACACGATCCTGATGAACCGGGCCGACCTGCGCCGCTGCGGCCTGGCGGCCCACCAGCGGGTGACGGTGCAGGGGGAGGCGGGCGCCCTGGAGGGGGTGGAGATCATCCCCGGCGAGATCCGCGAGGGGGCGGCGCTGATGTTCTACCCGGAGGTGAACGTGATCATGAAGGCCGTCATCGACCCCCGCTGCGGCACCCCGGCCTTCAAGCGGGTGCCGGTGCTGGTGCGGGGGCTGCTGGCTCAGGCTGCCGGAGCCGATCAGCCCCCCAGGTAGGCCATCTCCGCCGGCGACGGCCGCTGGTCGGCCGCCTCCTGCCGCTCCTCGCTGTAGCGATCGCGGCGCTGAAGCCAGAGGCGACGCAGCGCCTGCTCCAGGCCGGCGGCATCGGCGCAGGGTCGCAGCCAGGGCTTGAGGTCGGTGCCGTCGGCAGCGAACAGGCAGCTGTAGGCCACCCCGTCGGCGGTGATCCGCAGCCGGTTGCAGTCGCCGCAGAAGGGCGCCGTGATCGAGGCCACCACCGCCAGGTGGGTGCCGTCCCGGTCGCGGTAGCGCCAGCGGCCGGCGGTGCCGTGGGGCGCCCGTCCCACCGGCTCCAGCGGCCAGGCCGCCCCGATGCGGGCCACCATCTCGGCCGCCGGCAGCACCTGCTCCGGCTCCCAGCCGTTGCGGTTGCCCACATCCATGAACTCGATCAGGCGCAACTCCAGCCCCTGCTCCCGGGCCAGGGCCGCCAGGGGCAGCAGCTGGTCGGCGTTGCCCGAGCGGGTGACCACCGCATTCAGCTTCAGGGCGCCGCGGGCCGGATCGAAGCCCGCCTCCCTGGCGTGCCGGATCGCCGCCAGCACCTTCGCCAGCACGGCGTCGCCGGCGGCCGCACCGGCAAGGCCGGCCATGCGGGCCACGCTGGCCCCGTCGGTGCCATCAAGGCTGAGGGTGATCCGGTCGAGCCCCGCCGCCTTCAGCTGCCGGGCCCGCTCGGCCCCCAGCAGCACCCCGTTGCTGGTGAGGGCGATCTCCCGCAGGGCGCCGCGGGGATCGCCGGGGTCCCGCCGCCGCAGCGGCTGCAGGGCCGCGATCAGTTCCTCCAGGCGCCGGTGCAGCAGGGGCTCGCCGCCGGTGAGGCGCAGGGTGTGCACCCCCAGGCCCACCGTCGCCTCCACCAGGGCCACCCGTTCCGCCAGGGTCAGCAGGTCGGGCGGGTCCTCCAGATCCGGGCAGCAGTAGGGGCAGGCCAGGTTGCAGCGGGCCGTCAGCGACAGCCGCAGCACCCCCAGGGGCCGGCCATGCAGATCCAGGGGACGCTCCGCCATGGCACGAAAGCTAGGGCCACAGGCCGGTGGCGGCGTCGGGGGTGTTGGCGTTGCGCAGCCCCGCGGGCGGCAGGGCCACCGGCACCACCGCCTCGCCCGCCAGCCAGTCCTGCAGCCGCCGGCCGCCCGCCGCCGTGAAGGCACCCAGCCGCCGGCGGAGGCCGGGATGGGCCGGATAGACCCCCAGCAGCGGCTGCAGCCGCCGGCCGTCGTGGGCCAGGTGGATGGCGGCGGGGGCGGCCGGGGCGGCGGCGGCCCCCAGCAGGGTCTGGAGGGCGGCGACCTCCAGCCAGGGCATGTCCACCGGGCAGAGCAGCAGGCCCTCGCCGGGGTGGTGCGCCATGAGCCGCTCGAGGGCCAGCAGCGGCCCCTCCCGGGGCGGCGGCTCCTCCAGGACGGTGATCGACTGGCCCCGCCCGTCCCGCAGGGGCCTCGCCAGGGCGTGGTGGGCCCGGTGGTGGCTGAGCAGAGTGATCGGCAGCGGCAGCGCCGCCAGTCGCCCGAGGCTGAACTCCAGCCAGGTGCCCCCGGCGGGGTGGGGCAGCAGGGCCTTGTCCGTGCCCATGCGGCGACTGGCGCCGCCGCTGAGCAGGCAGGCCCGCAGGCCGCTCATGCCAGCAGGCCGAATTCCGCCAGGGCCCGCGGCAGGTTGCGGTGCTCATGGCCCGGATGGCTGAGCTTCACCAGGGCGAAGCGCTGCAGCTCATCGAGTGCCCCCCAGGCATGGGGGGGCAGGGTCAGGCCCAGCTGGCGGCAGGAGGCGAGCAGCACCTCCGGGGGGGCGTCGTCCCGTTGCCAGGGCGCACCGCAGGCGGGTTCCAGCCGGCCGGCGGTGCCGGCAGCCATGGCGGCCGTGCGCCGCTCGAGCCAGTGGTCCAGCGCCACCAGGGCCTCGGGATCGTCGGGCCAGTCCAGCAGCCGCTGCCGTTCCCCCTCGTCGAGGTCGCTCCAGTGCACCAGCTTCAGCTTGACCCCCACCAGGTCGAGCTTGCGCCGCACGGCCATGGGGATGCAGCGCAGGTCGTCGACGAAGTCGGCCTCGAAGCCGAAACAGTGGTCGTGGCGGCCCATGCAGCCGGACCCGGGGGGGACCTGCACCCTAGGCAGCCTGGGGGCGAACCCTGGAGCTCAGTCCAGCTGCAGCACGCCCCTGGTGCGCTGGCGGCGCTCCTGGTCCTGCTGCTGGAAGCGGGCCAGGCAGTCCCCCTGGGGCACCAGCACGCAGCTCACGTACTCGGAGGCGTCGACCAGGGCCGCCCGGATGGCCTTGCCGGCGGGCGTGCGCTGGGCCTGGGCCTGGTTGTTGCCGAAGTTCAGCGTGCCGGCGGCACCGGTGAGGGCCTGGCCGGTGCGGCCCATGTTCGGCGCCAGCCAGAGGGCCAGACCCGCCGCCGGCAGCAGGCTCACACCGCTGGCGCTGGCGCTGGCCGTGTTGCTGGCGCGGCCTTCCACGGTGCGGGACCCGACCACTTCACCGGTGGTGCTGTCCACCACCCGGATGTCGATCGCCACGTAGTCCTTCGTCTCCACCTGCTGGTTCTGCTTGCCGAAGCCCAGCAGGCCGAAGCTGCTGCCCGACTGCTTCTGCTCCACGTTGGTTTCGTAGGAGGTGACCGTGCCCAGCACGATGTACCGGGCGCCGCGCATCTGACCCTTGCGGGCGGCATCGGGGCCCTTCCTGACGATCCCCAGCTCCGCCAGCTCCTGCTCGGAGAGCACGTCCTTGAGCTGGCGCCGCTCCACCACCTGCAACGTGCCCGTGCCCTGCAGTTCGTTGGCCAGGGCGGCGGCCAGGTCGTCGGCCACCGGCCCCTGCCACCACCAGGTGGGCTGGGTGACGGTGTTCTTGAAGGCCGGCACCGACACGGTGGGACGGGCCACCGGCTGGCGGCTCTGGGCCAGCGCGGTGGAAGGAATGGCGGCAATGACGGCGCCAAAGCTGACGCCGAAGGCGAGATGGCGGACGACACCTCCCGGGATCAGCCTCTGCACGATCTGCGACATGGCCATGGCGCGGCGTCCTGAACCTGAACCCGATAAGGGGTCATTCAAGCAAGTTCCGGCAGCGGTTGGGCCTTCGCCGCGGCGGGATGGCGAGCCTCTCCAGCGCTGGAACTGGCCCAGGCCCCAGGGGCTTTCGTAGCCGATCTCACCGTGGGACCCCACCAGGATTAGGTTCACTGAAGAGACCGCAGAGGCTTCTCACGGAGTCGCTCCCATGACCGCCACCGTCCCGTCGAGAGACGAGCTGCAGGATCACCGGCCCTCCGGGGCCAGCCAGGGTCCCCGGCCGGCTCCGATGTTCGAGCTGATCCCCTACGAGAAGTTCCGCGACACCCCGTCGGTGCGGTTCTTCGACATCACCGTGCCCAGCTCGAACAAGCGGGATCTGGTGGTCCACTCGGGCCCGGCGGTGAGCCCGCCCGACTGCCAGGAGACCGGCAGCTGGCAGTTCTATCTGCACCCTCACCAGGAGGACAACCTGCTCGCCATGCATGGCGGCCGCACCTTCTTCCTGGTCAATCTCGGCTGGAACTACCCGTATCACATCGTTCGCCTCGACTGCGGCGGCGACATCCTGCGCATTCCCCCCGGCACCTTCCACCGCTCCGTCTCCGATCCCGACGGCTCCCTGGTGCTCAACCAGGCTGTACGCGAGGAGGGCGCCAGCGTGGTGCGCGAGTTCCGGGTATACAACAGCCACCGCATCCCCCGGCTGTTCGCCGTGACCTCCAAGACCGCCCCGCTGCCCAAGCTCCACGGGGTGAGCTGGTAGGCGGAGTCCTCAGGACACCGCCGCGCCGGACAGCAGGCCTTCAAAGGCCTCGGCGGGCATCGGCCGTCCCATCAGGAACCCCTGAAACTGGTCGCAGCCGAGGTTCTGCAGCATCCGCAGCTGTTCGGCGGTTTCCACCCCTTCGGCCAGGGTCATCAGCCCCAGTTCCTTGGCCATCACGATCGTCGCCTTGACGATGGCCAGGTCGGCGTCGTCGTTGCCGAGCCGTTCCACGAAGAACCGGTCGATCTTGAGCTTGTCGAGGGGCAGGGAGTGGAGCATCGCCAACGAGGAGTAGCCCGTGCCGAAGTCGTCGATGGCCAGGCTGAAGCCGCTCTCGGCGAGCTGCCGCAGCTGCTCGCCGGCCCGGTCGGGATCGTTCAGCAGGGCCGTTTCGGTGATCTCCAGCTCGAGGTTCTCCGGCACCAGGTCATAGGTGTTCAGCGCCCCGGCCAGCAGCTCGGAGAGGGAGGGATGCTCGGCCCCCAGCTGCAGGGCCGAGATGTTGATCGCCAGCTTTCCCGGCCGCAGCCCCTGGCGATGCCACGCGTGCAGCTGCCGGCAGGCCTCCTCGATCACCCAGAGCCCGATGGTGTGGATCTGGCCGGTCTTCTCCGCCAGCGGGATGAAGACGTTGGGGGACACCATCCGGCCGTTCTGGTCACGCCAGCGCAGCAGGGCCTCGGCCCCGGCGATCCGGCTGCCGCCCCGATCGATCTGGGGCTGGTAGAAGAGGCGCAGCTGCTCCCGATCGATCGCCCGGCCCAGGCTGAGCTCCAGCTCGAGGCGTTCGCGCAGCTGCAGGCTGATCTCCGGGGTGTAGAAGCGCAGCTGGTTCTTGCCGTGCTGCTTGGCCTCCATCAGGGCCGTGTTGGCGCAGCGCAGCAGGGTGTCCGGGTCGGAGCCGTGGTCGGGGGCCAGGGCCACGCCGAGCGAGGCACTGGGCTGGACCGCCAGACCGGTGCCCATCCCGGGGGTGTTGCCGAGGGTGCGCCGGATCTCCTCCGCCCACTGCAGGGCCTCGAGCCGGTCGGCCATGGCCATGGGCCGCAGCAGGATGAACTCGTCGCTGCCCACCCGGGCCAGCCAGTCGTCGGGGCGCATCAGGTGCCGCAGGCAGCTGCCACTGGCCTGGAGCACCTGGTTGCCAATCTCATGGCCCAGGCTGTTGTTGATCGACTGGAAGTTGTCGAGGTCGAGGTTGATCAGGGCGATGCCGCGCTCCCTGCCGGCCGCACGAAGCAGGCGAGCCAGCTGGCGGACGGCGGCGGCCTTGTTGGGCAGCCGGGTGAGGGGATCGACGAAGGCGATGCGCTCCAGCCGCTGCTGGATCTCGTGCTGTTCGCTGATGTCCTGGACCGTGCCCAGCGTGGTGAGCGGCTCCCCGTCGTCGTCGAGGGTGGTGCGCCCCCGCTCCAGCACCACCTTGAGGCCGCCATCGTCGAGCAGCAGCCGGTACTCGATCCTGTAGGGCCGGCCGGAGCGTGCCGCATCCTTGAAGGTGGCATCCACCAGGGCGCGATCGTCCGGATGCACCTTGCCGAGAAACAGCTCATAGGTCAGGGCCACCACGTCCGGGGAGGTGCCCAGGATGCTGTAGGTCTCCCTCGACAGGAGCAGCTCGCCCGTGCGGTGGTTCAGCTCCCAGCTGCCCACATGGGTGAGCCGCTCAGCCTCCTGCAGCAGCCAGCCCAGACGGGAGCTTTCCCGCAGGGCCGTGTCCAGTTCGGTGCGGTCACGGTGGCTCACCAGGGCCACCAGCCGGCCGCAGAGGTCGAGCACCTGATAGCTCACGGACACATCCCGGCAGGCGCCGGAGCGGGCCCGGTGGCGCGTGGCGAAGCTGCCCCTGGGCTGCTGTCGCATCGCCCGCAGCTGGTCGTGCATCAGGTCGTCGGCCAGCTCCTCATCCGCCTGGATGGCCGCCGGATTCAGGGTGAGGAAATGCTCCCGGGCGTAGCCGAGCCGCTCATGGGCTGAACGGTTGCAGTCGATGAAATGGCCACTGGTCAGATCAAGCACAACCAGATCATCACTGCCCAGGTCGGCGGCAAAACGCAGTGCATCGCCGACGCTGTCGACGCAAGGAATCAGCCCCTGTTCCGCCGGGGTGCTGAACCAGAAGGATTGCACTGACGGTTCCATTCACGAGAGATCTTAGGCAGCGTTTTCATTGCTGACCATGATGGGGAAGACCCCCCCTGCCCGGCTGAAGCGTGGCGGGATGACGGCTTTGTTCCTGAAGATTTCACTGGAGGCCTGGGAAGCCCAGGGCCTTAAAAGTGAGGGAAAGAGAAGAATTTAACGCCCCTGATCGACCGTCCGCACTTGGTTTTCGGCAATCCGCAGGTCGATGGTGAGATCCGTCGGACGCTGCCGTCCCCGCCAGGGGGGAGCGCCGGGCACTGGCACGGCCAGCGGCTCCGGAACGGGATCGAAGCGGTGGCCGTCCGGGTGCAGCTGGAAGGCCCGATCGCCGCCGGGGGTGCGCAGCACGAGCTCCAGGGGCATGTGGGGCTCGATCGCCGGATGCAGGCACGGGTAGAGCCGCTGGAAGCGGAAGCGGACCGCCAGCGGCATGGCGGACCCGTCGGCGGCGGGCTCCAGCGGCAGGGGCCGGCCGTTGATGAACAGCCCGCAGTCGCGGCGGAAGGCTTCATTGGCCACCACCTCAAAGCGGCGCAGGGAGCCGTCGATGAACCGGCTGGTGAACCCTCCCTGCACCGGGGTGTCGCAGATCAGGGGCCAGGGCTCGGGGGCCGGCCGCAGTTCCAGGGCGGGCTCCGTCCCGGCGGTGCCGGCTTCCGCCTGCCAGCGCAGCAGGGGCGGGAAGCGCCACTCCCAGATGGCCCGGAACGGCGCCGGATCCAGGGCCAGGTCATCGGCCGCCAGGTCGGCCAGGATGGCCTCCAGATCGGCCCACAGCTGGCTGGGCAGCAGCTGGCGGTCATGCAGGGCCGGACCCCAGTCGTGCAGCTGGTTGGGGCGGTGACGCGGCTCCAGCAGGTGGGCCGCCAGGGCGCTCCACAGCAGGGCGATGGTGCTGCTCCACTCCATGCGGGGCAGGCTCTCCAGCGCCCGGAACTCCACCAGGCCCAGGCATCCGGCCGGGGCTCCGGGGTTCCAGAACTTGTCGAAGCTGATCTCGCTGCGGTGGTTGTTGCCGCTGCGGTCGGCGTGGAGATGGCGCAGCGTCTCGCCGATCAGGCCCCGGACATCGCCGAAGGGTTCGCCCGAGGGCTGGCCCTCCGCCTGCTCGATGGCGCGGTAGGCCAGCTCCAGATCGAAGCATTCACCGATCGCCTCGTCCGGCCTGGGCGACTGGGAGGCCGGGCCCACCCCCGGACCACAGAACAGATAGGCCAGGGCCGGATGCCGTTGCCAGTAGCGCAGGATTCCCGTCAGCCAGGCCGGCCGGGAAAAGAAGGGATGGTGGGCCAGGTCGGGGCCACCCCAGAGCAGGTGGTTGCCGCCGCCGGTTCCCTCCTGGCGGCCGTCACCCAGGTCCTTCCAGCTGCGCAGTCCGACGCGCTCGCCGACCTCCTCCAGCCGCTGCAGCCAGCGGCGGTACTCCGTCCAGCTGTGGCAGACGGGCAGATTGATCTCCAGCACGCCGGGGTCGGCCGTCAGGCCCAGCACCTGCCAGCGCTCACCCGCATCGAGGGGCAGCACCCCGCTCAGCCGGGGCGCCGCCAGCGGGCCGAGGCTGTCGGCCACCGCCTGCAGCAGCAGGCGCAGGGGTTCCCGCTCCAGGGGGGGCAGGAACAGCTCCCAGCCCTCGGGGTCCACCTCCAGGGTGAGCACCTGGCGGGGCACGTCCTCGGGCAGGTGCTCCAGGGGCAGGCGCAGGCCGGCAGGACCGGGGGCGCCGGTGAGCTGCCTCAGGCCCTCCTCCAGGGGCCAGGGCGCCACCGCCCAGGCCACCGCCGCGGCCGGGTCGTCCGCCTCGGGCGGCGCCACGCTCAGGGGCGCGGCCCAGACCCGGCGCTCGGGTTCGAAGGGGTCCCGCAGCACCACGGGCTGGAGCGCGATGCCCAGCCGAGCACCCAGCTGCTCCAGCCAGGCCGGGGCGGCCTCGGCCGTCAGCAGTGCTCCCTCCAGGCCGGGCTGGCAGAGACCGGGCCAGCGCACCGGCGCCGTGCCGTCGTCGCCCAGGAACAGGCGCAGGGCCCAGCGGGGATTGACCTCACCGTCGTAGCGCTTGCCAGGGCAATAGAGGAGGGTGCTGCCGGGCCAGACGCGCTGCTGGAGGTCCCGGGCCATGGCCCGGGCGATGGGGAGCTTGGTGGGACCATCCGCGGTGACGCTCCACTCCGGCCCCTCCGGTTCGAGGGGCACCAGGGTGGGTTCACCGCCGAGGGTGAGCTGGATGCCGGCGGCCCTCAGGCGGGACTCGGCCGCCTCGGCCACCCTGTCCATCCAGCTCATGCGGGCCAGCTCATGCGGGTTGGGGGAGGCTCATGGGGACGGGCTGGGAATCACGCTGCAGGCATTGACGGGAACCGGGGCCACCTTCCAGATGCGCTCGGCGTACTCCTGGATGGACCGGTCGCTGCTGAAGAAGCCGCAGCGGGCCGTGTTGAGCACGGACATCATGCTCCACCGTCCCGCATCGCACCAGGCGCTGTCGACCTCGTTCTGGGCACGGCGGTAGTCGCCCAGGTCGGCCATCACCCGGAAGGGGTCGCTGCTGCAGAGGTTGGCCAGGAGCGGATGGAACAGGTCGCGGTCGCCTTCACTGAAGTGGCCCGAACCGATCAGGTCGATGGCCTCCTTGGCCAGGGCATCGTTCTCCAGCCACGGCATCGGGTGGTACCCGTTGCGGTTGATGGCGGCCAGCTGCTCGGCGGTGTGGCCGAACAGGAAGAAGTTGTCGTCACCGACCCGCTCCCGGATCTCGATGTTGGCCCCGTCGAGGGTGCCGATCGTGAGGGCACCGTTGAGGGACATCTTCATGTTGCCCGTGCCGGAGGCCTCCATGCCGGCGGTGGAGATCTGCTCGGACAGGTCCACCGCCGGGTAAATCTTCTGGCCCAGCTTGACGCTGAAGTTGGGCAGGAAGATCACCCGCAGGCGGCCGTCCATCGCCGGGTCGATGTTGATGATCTCCGCCATGCCCACGATCAGGCGGATGATCAGCTTGGCCATGGCATAGCCGGGGGCTGCCTTGCCGCCGAAGATCACCGTGCGCGGCGGCAGGTCCTCCCCGGCCCGCAGGCGCAGGTAGCGCTCCACCACCTGCAGGGCAGCCATGTGCTGGCGCTTGTACTCGTGGATGCGTTTCACCTGGACGTCGAACAGGGAGGAGGGATCCACCAGAACGCCGGTGTCCTGGCGGATCGTGGCCGCCAGGCGCTCCTTGGCCTGCTCCCGCACCCCCTGCCAGCGCTCCAGGAACGCCGCGTCGGTGGCCAGCGGCTCGAGCTGGCGCAGCTGGTCGAGATGGCGGCACCAGTCGGTGCCGATGGCGTCGTTGAGCAGGGAGGCCAGGGGCGGGTTGGCGACCGCCAGCCAGCGCCGCGGCGTGACGCCGTTGGTGATGTTGGTGAAGCGCTCCGGCCACACCTGGGCAAACTCGGAGAACAGGTTCTCCTTCAGGAGGCGGCTGTGCAGTTCCGCCACCCCGTTGACCGTGTGGCTGCCCACCACCGCCAGGTGGGCCATGCGCACCTTGCGGTGGGGGCCCTCCTCGATCAGGGACAGCCGCTCCAGCAGCTCCGGCTGGCCGGGGAAGCGGATGCGCAGGGTGCGCAGGAAGCGGGCATTGATCTCGTAGATGATCTGGAGCTGGCGCGGCAGCAGTTGCTGGAACAGCTCCAGCCCCCAGGCCTCGAGGGCCTCGGGCAGCAGGGTGTGGTTCGTGTAGCTGATCGTGGCGGTGGTGATGCTCCAGGCGGTGTCCCAGTCGACGCCGTGGACATCGATCAGCAGCCGCATCAGCTCCGCCACGGCGATCGCCGGATGGGTGTCGTTGAGCTGCACCGCGAATTTGCGGTGGAACTCGGTGACCGGGATCCCCTGGCTGCCGAGGATGCGGAACATGTCCTGCAGGGAGCAGGAGACGAAGAAGATCTGCTGGCTGAGCCGCAGGCGCTTGCCCTGCTCCAGCTCGTCATTCGGATAGAGCACCTTGGAGAGGGTCTCCGACTGCACCTTGTGCAGCACGGCCCGGGTGTAGTCGCCGGCGTTGAAGGAGGCGAAGTCGAAGGCGTCCGGCGCCTGGGCCGACCACAGCCGCAGGGTGTTGGCGGTGTGGACGCCGTAGCCCAGGATCGGGGTGTCGTAGGCCACGCCGATCACGGTCTGGCCGCCGATCAGCACCGGATAGCTCCATTCCGGCCGGATGACCTCCCAGGGGTTGCCGCGGGCCAGCCAGGGATCGGTGCTCTCCATCTGGCCATTGGGGCCGATCTGCTGGCGGAAGATGCCGAACTCGTAGCGGATGCCGTAGCCGATGGCCGGCAGCTCCAGGGTGGCCATCGACTCCTGGAAACAGGCCGCCAGCCGGCCCAGGCCGCCGTTGCCCAGGCCCGGTTCCGGCTCCTCCGCCAGCATCTCCTCGAGGGTGAAGCCGAGGGCCTCGCAGGCGGCCGCGGCCTCCTCCCGCAGCCCGAGGCTGACCAGGTTGTTCTCCAGGTGGGGCCCCAGCAGGAATTCCGCCGACATGTAGGTGGCGGTGCGGACGTGCTGCCTGGTGTAGGTGTCGGCGGTGTCGACCCAGCTGGTCAGCAGGATGTCCCGGACGGCCAGCGACAGGCAGACGTAGTGGTCGTGGGTGGTGGCAAGGGAGGCGGACTTGGCCTGGCTGGAGAACAGATGGCGCCGCATCGCCTCCAGGAGGGCCTGGCCCTTGGGCGGGCACGGGGCGGGTGTGGGGCTGGCCATGGGGACGGGCGGCGGTCGGCGGAGTGGACCAGTCCTGGCCTGGGGAGTACCGCCGCCGCTGATGCATCGGCTACCAGCGGGCGCACCTTAAGAGTGGCTTCGCTTCAGCCGTGCAGCACCTCGTGCCAGGCGGAGCCCATCGGTGTGGGCTCCAGCAGCTCCGCCTCGATGTTCCATTCCAGCTCGCTGTCCACCCCCGAGGGGCCCGAGAAGCTGCCGTTCACCGCGGCGGTGAGGGTGGGTTTGGAGGAGGTGGCCAGGGTGATGTAGCGGTCGTCGACGCTGCCCATACCGCTGGGGTCGAACCCCCGCCAGCCCGCCCCGGGCAGGTAGACCTCCGCCCAGGCGTGCAGGTCGTACTGCTTCGGCTGCGGTTCCACCAGGTGGTAGCCGCTCACGAACCGGGACGGCAGCCCGACGCAGCGGCAGGTCTCGACCATCAGCATCGCCAGGTCGCGGCAGGAGCCGACCCGCTCCTTGAGGGTGCGCCCCGCCGGCCAGGCCGGCCCCACGTGCCGCTGGGTGTACTTGACCCGGTCCTTGATGATCTCCACCAGCTGCTCGAGGAACATCAGCCCCCGCTGGTCGCTGCCCATCAGCGCCTCCTGGGCCAGGTCCACCGCGGCGGGGTCGTGCTGGCCGTTGGGCAGCCATCCCTCGAGGGAGCCCAGCAGATCGCCGTTGAGGTGGCCCACCGGATAGGGCAGCAGCGGCTCCTGGTCCTCCAGGCAGCTGGCCAGGGCCGGGGGCTGCTGGGTCTCCACATCGCTGATCGCCTGCACCCGGAAGTGCTCGGTGCTGCCCGTGAAGCGGGCCCGCAGAATCTCATCGCCGCTGGCGGCCAGCAGCGGATAGAAGCGGGACGGCTCCGGCGTGACCGCCAGGTGGAAGTGCAGCAGCCGCTGGAAGCCATGGCCCCTGGGCTTCAGGCAGAAACGGTGGGGGCCCAGGAAGACCGGGGCGCTGTAGCGGTAGTCGAAGGTGTGGGTTATCCGGGCTCGCATGCCGCCTCCTGACTGGCGGTGGTGCCGGTGGGGGCGATGAAGTAGCGCGCTTCGATCAGCTCATGCAGGCGATTGAGATCGGACTGGAAGTTGTCGATGGCTTCATGGAGCCCGGTGGCCACCAGTTCGTCGATCCTGGTGAAGCTCCAGTGGGCCAGGGTGAGCCCGATCAGGCACTCCAGATCGTCGGCCGGGCGGGGAACGGAGCTGCCGCGGATGATCCGCAGCGTGTCGCTGATCCGCTCCAGGCAGTAGCGCACCGAGCGGGGGAAGATCGGATCGAGCAGCAGGAACGCCGCCACGGCCTTGGGTTCGATGGCCTGCTGGCTGGACTGCCGGAACATCTGGTAGGCCCCCGCCGAGCGCAGCAGGGAGATCCACTGCAGCTCGTCGAGCACCCCGCCCACCTCCTCGGGGGACGGCAGCAGCAGGAAGTATTTGACGTCAAGGATCCGGGTGGTCTTGTCGGCCCGCTCCAGCAGCCGCCCCAGACGGCTGAACTGCCAGGAGAGGTCGCGGCTGAGGGTGGCGTCGGTGATGCCGTAGAAGAGCTGGCAGGCGCGGCGGATCTCCCGCAGCTGCTCCTGGGGCGGCTGCTGCCAGAAGGCCTCCTCCTGCAGCGTCCAGTAGATGTCGTTGATCTGCTCCCACATCTCCGTGGTCATCACCTCACGGATCTGGCGGGCGTTCTCCCGGGCGTTGGCGATGCAGTTGAGAACGCTGCTGGGGTTCTCCGCCTCCCGCACCAGGAAATGGATCACGGCCTCGGGGGTGACCACCGGACAGAGCTCATCGAAGAGCTTGCGGTCGCCGCTGGCATCGATCAGGGGCAGCCAGGGCTCGGCGCTGCCGGGGGGGCAGTCGAGGGCCATGGCCTCGCTCACCTCCACGAACCGGGAGATGTTCTCGGCCCGCTCGACGTTGCGGTTGATCCAGTAGAGGGAGTCGGCGACGCGGCTCAGCATGGGGCTTCATCCACGATCCAGGTGTCCTTGCAGCCGCCGCCCTGGGAGGAATTGACCACCAGGGAGCCGCGGCGCAGCGCCACGCGGGTGAGGCCGCCGGGGCTCACCCAGGCCTCCCTGCCGCGCAGCACGTAGGGCCGCAGATCCACGTGGCAGGGGTAGAGCTCCCCTTCGCTGAGGGAGGGCACGGTGGAGAGCTCCAGGGTCGGCTGGGCGATGTAGTTGCGGGGGTTGGCCTGGATCTTGAGGGCGAACTCTTCGATCTCCGCCTGGCTCGCATGGGGGCCGATCAGCATCCCGTAGCCGCCGGCCTCCGCCACGGCCTTCACCACCAGCTCCCCGAGGTGCGCAAGCACATAGGCCTGGTCGTCGGGCCGGGAGCAGATGTAGGTGGGGACGTTCTCGATGATCGGCTCCTCGCCCAGGTAGTAGCGGATCATCTCGCCCACGTAGGCGTAGATGAGCTTGTCATCGGCCACGCCGGTGCCGGGGGCATTGGCGATTGCCACCCGACCGGCGGCATAGGCGCCCATCAGCCCCCTGACGCCCAGCAGCGAATCGCTGCGGAACACGGCCGGGTCGAGGAAGTCGTCATCGATGCGGCGGTAGATGACGTCGACCGCCTCCAGGCCGGCGGTGCTGCGCATCCAGACCCGGTCCCCCTCGCAGACCAGGTCGCGCCCCTCCACCAGCTGGATGCCCATCTGCTGGGCGAGGTAGCTGTGCTCGAAGTAGGCGCTGTTGAACACCCCGGGGGTGAGCAGCACCACCTTGGGGGTGTCGGTCCAGGGGGCCAGCTCCCGCAGGGTCTGCAGGAGGTGGGAGGGATAGTCGTCGATGGGCTGCACGGTGCGGCCGGCGAACAGGCTCGGGAACATGCGCTTCATGACGCGCCGGTTCTCGAGGAAGTAGGCCACCCCCGAGGGACAGCGCAGGTTGTCCTCCAGCACCCGCCAGGTGCCGTCGCCATCGCGCACCAGATCGAGGCCGGAGATGTGGCACCAGCGGCCGAGGGGCGGACGGAAGCCCTGCATCTGGGGCCGCCAGCCCTGGGAGCTTTCGACGTCGGCCCTGGGCACCACCCCGTCGGCGAGGATCTTCTGATCGCCGTAGACGTCGGCCAGGAAGCGGTCGATCGCCTCCAGCCGCTGGAACAGGCCCCGCTCCAGCCGCTCCCAGTCCCGGGCGCCGATCAGGCGGGGGAGGGGATCGAAGGGGAGGATCCGCTCGACGCCCTTGCTGTCGGAATCGTTGAGCCGGAAGGTGGCGCCGAGACGCTTGAGCAGCATGCCGGCGGCCGCATGGTTGCGGTTCAGCTGGTCGAGCCCCATCTGGCCAAGGGACGACAACAGGGGCGTCAGGGTGGCCCGGGGCTGGTCGTTGGAGGAGAAGTACTCGTCGTACCCCTGGTTCGGCTTGTACTGACTGAACATTCCACACCCGTCCGCGCGGTTGGATCCTGCAGTGCCGCCGGGGTGGCCACCCGTTGCCGTTGCTACGAAACCCGGGGTGGCTTGGGGCCTCAGCGGGGGTCCCACCCCAGGATGACGCAGGGCTAGCGCTTCATACCAACAGAGTTTTCATAAGTAACCGCCGCTGCGGGACTCGCAGGGTTCAACATGAAAAACCGGCAGGGATGAGAGCCATGCTGACGAGCCAGAGCGGATCCCAGCCTTCCACGGCCCCGCGTACCCCGGGCGCCCTCCTGCATGACAGGGGCAGGACCGGAGCGCGCCGGGAGAAGCGCGCCTATGCGCGCCATTCGATCGAGAGTTGCCGCACCATCGCCGTCCGCCGCCTCGACGGCGATGGCCAGCCCTACGGGCGCTGGTTCCTCGCCGACATCGCCGACCTCGCTGAAGGCGGGATGTGCCTGATCGCCAACGAGGACCAGGCGCTGGAAGCGGGGCAGTGGCTGCTGCTGGATGTGCGCTCCCAGCCCGGCTTCAGCGAGCTGCGCCTGCGGGCCCAGCTGCGCTGGTTCACCCGGGCCCACTTCGCCCTCAGCTTCGGTGTGGCCTTCGCCACCCCCCTCAAGGAGGTGCCGGTCCTTTCCGTGGAGCGGCGCGGCACGCGGCGGGACCCCAACGAGGAGGAATGGGCCCTCCAGGAGGAGGGGGAGCGGGCGGCCCTCTGACCCCCGGCCCCCTCCCCCACCGGTCCACTCCCGGGACGCGGATGGTTGGCGCAGCGGCGCGGACTCCCTACATTACGCAACACAACCGTGCGCCAGGCAGCGCTGCCATGTCCGCCTTGCCGCTTGCTCGCCCGCTTCTCGGAACCCTCCTCGGCGCAGGGCTTGTCGTGAGTGGATCGCCAGGGCAGGCCCTCGGCACCACCTTCACCTTTGACCTCGGCAGCAGCACCGCCACCCCCGCCGATCCCCAGGCCTCACCCACCAAGTCCTTCAAAGCCAGGGCCGACGGCCGCACCCTCCGGCTGGTGTTTCAGAACGCCCTGATCCTCGACGACACCGCCAAGCCCACCCCCAAGCCCGTGAGTGCCACGGAGGCGGGTCTCTGTCTCTACAGGGCCGGAGGGGCCGGCCTGAACGACATCGGCCTCACCAACTGCGGACGGGCCACCCCCGGCAACGGCACGGGGTTGGCCAATCAGAGCGCCATCGAGCTGGTCTTCGATCAGGCGGTGGAACTGGTCAGCTACCGCTACGGCAGCCTGCGGGTCGGCCCTGGCAACCCCCTGCTCACCTGGGGAGAGCCCACCAGTCCGGTGGTCTCCACCGAAACCCTGTTCGGCAAAACGGTCGGCACCAGCCACCCCTTCACCAACCCCTTCGTCGTCGGGGCCAACCAGATCATCGAAATCACCGGCGTCGGCGGCGCTGGTGACGCCAGCAGCACGGAGGTGCTGCTCAGCCAGCTCGTGGTGAGGGCCTTCCCCTCCGAGCGCGCCACAGGCGTTCCCGGCCCGCTGCCCCTGGCCGGGGCGCTTGCCGCCTTCGGCTGGAGCCGGCGTCTGCGGGGCCGCCTGAGCCGCCGCGGTGCGCCCTACAGCAGGAAGTAGCGCTGGGCCATGGGCAGCACCTCCGCCGGTTCGCAGGTGAGCAGTTCGCCGTCGGCGAAGACCTCGTAGGTCTGGGGGTCCACCTCCACCTTGGGCAGGGCCGTGTTGTTACGCATCTGGGCTTTGCCGATGCCCCGGGTCTGCACCACCGGCACGCAGGGCCGCTTCAGCCCGAGGCTGTGGGGCAGGTCGGCCTCCAGAGACGCCTGGCTGACGAAGTTGAGGCAGCTGGCCGCCACGGATCCGCCGTAGGCGGCGAACATCGGCCGGCCGTGGACGGGCCCCGGCGTGGGGATCGAGGCGTTGGCATCGCCCATCTGGGCCCAGACGATCGAGCCCCCCTTGATCACCAGCTCCGGCTTGACCCCGAAGAAGCCCGGCTTCCACAGCACCAGGTCCGCCAGCTTGCCCACCTCCACCGAGCCGATCTGGCTGTCGAGGCCATGGGCGATGGCGGGATTGATCGTGAGCTTGGCGATGTAGCGCTTCAGGCGCGTGTTGTCGTTGCGGCCACCGCGGGGACCGGCGGCGTCCTCGGGGAGGAAGCCGCGCTGCACCTTCATCTTGTGGGCCGTCTGGAAGGTGCGGGTGATCACCTCACCGACGCGGCCCATGGCCTGGGAATCGCTGGCGATGATGCTGAAGGCGCCCAGGTCGTGGAGGATGTCCTCGGCGGCGATCGTCTCGCGGCGGATGCGCGATTCGGCGAAGGCCACGTCCTCCGGGATGCGGGGATCGAGGTGGTGGCACACCATCAGCATGTCGAGGTGCTCCTCGAGGGTGTTGACGGTGTAGGGCTTGGTGGGGTTGGTGGAGCTGGGCAGCACGTTGGGCTCGCCGCAGATCCGGATGATGTCGGGGGCGTGGCCGCCGCCGGCCCCCTCGGTGTGGAAGGTGTGGATCGTGCGGCCGCCGATGGCCCGGATCGTGTCCTCCACGAACCCGGCCTCGTTGAGGGTGTCGGAGTGGATGCAGACCTGCACGTCGTACTTGTCGGCCACCGTCAGGCAGCAGTCGATCGCCGCCGGGGTGGTGCCCCAGTCCTCGTGCAGCTTCAGGCCGCAGGCCCCGGCGCGGATCTGCTCCTCGATCGCCGCCGGGGTGCTGGCGTTGCCCTTGCCGTAGAAGCCGATGTTGATCGGCAGCCCCTCGGCGGCCTGCAGCATGCGCGCCAGGTGGAAGGCGCCGGGGGTGCAGGTGGTGGCGTTGGTGCCGGTGGCCGGGCCGGTGCCGCCGCCCAGCAGGGTGGTGACCCCGGAGGCGAGGGCGGTTTCGATCTGCTGGGGGCAGATGAAGTGGATGTGGGTGTCGATCGCCCCGGCGGTGACGATGTGCCCCTCCCCGGCGATGGCCTCGGTGCCGGGCCCGACCACGATCGTCACCCCATCGGTGATGTCCGGGTTGCCCGCTTTGCCGATGGCGCAGATGCGGCCGTCCTTCAGGCCGATGTCGGCCTTGACGATGCCCCACCAGTCGAGGATCAGGGCATTGGTGATCACCGTGTCGACGGCCCCCTCGGAGCGGGGGGTCTGGGCCTGGCCCATGCCGTCGCGGATCACCTTGCCGCCGCCGAACTTCACCTCATCGCCGTAGGTGGTGCAGTCGCTCTCCACCTCCAGGATCAGTTCGGTGTCGGCCAGCCGCAGGCGGTCGCCGGTGGTGGGGCCGTAGGTCTCGGCGTAGGCACGGCGGTCAATTCGGTAAGCCATGGGGGTTCAATCGAGGGGGCCGTTCACCAGACCGTTGAAGCCGAACACGCGGCGGTCGCCGACGTAGGGCACCAGATGCACGTCCCGCTGGTCGCCGGGCTCGAAGCGGATGGCGGTGCCGGCGGGGATGTCGAGCCGCAGGCCGCGGGCCGCCTCCCTGTCGAACGCGAGGGCGCCGTTGGCCTCATGGAAGTGGAAGTGGGAACCCACCTGCACGGGCCGGTCACCCCGGTTCGCCACCGACAGGGTGGTGACGGGGCGGCCGACGTTGAGATCGATCGTGCCGGGCTCGGGGATCAGTTCGCCGGGGATCAGGGGGGCCATGGCGGGGTGGGGGGTCAGCGGATCGGTTCGTGGAGGGTGACGAGCTTGGTGCCGTCGGGGAACATCGCCTCGATCTGCACCTCGGGAATCAGCTCGGGCACCCCCTCCATCACCTGATCCCGGCTCAGCCAGGTGGTGCCCTCCCGCATCAGCTCCGCCACGCTGCGGCCGTCGCGGGCCCCTTCGATCACCTGGAAGCTGAGCCAGGCCACCGCCTCGGGATGGTTGAGCTTCAGGCCCCGGCCGAGTCGCCGCTCCGCCAGCAGGGCGGCGGTGACGATCAACAGCTTGTCTTTCTCCTGGGGGGTGAGGTTCATGCAGGCTGCGCTGGCCGGCCCCACTCTCGCAGCGCTCCGGCACCGGGTCAGGTTCAGAAGGAACGTTCGCTGCCCCGATCAGCGCCGCTGGAGCACCCCCTGGCCGTCGAGGTTGAGGTTGTCGATCCGCACCGTCGTGGCCCGGCCGTCGGCACCCACCGTGAAGGTGACGGCGCTGGGCCCGTAGGCGTTCTCGCCGGGGGGCTGGTAGCGGAAGCTGTCGCCGCTCACCGGGGTGAGGGGGAAGGGGCGCAGCCGGGGACCCAGCTGCAGCTCGAGGCCATCGCCGCGGCGCACCACCGCGACCGGGCCCACGTAGGCGTTGGCGTAGGCGCCGGTGTAGGCGTCGGCGGGGCGGGCCGGCTGCGGCCGGGCCGGGGTGACCACGGTTGGGTAGTCCTGCTGCTCCATGGCCTGGAACAGGGGGCGAATGGCGGTGAGGTAGTCGCGCTTCACCGCGCCGGTGGTGGCCAGGTCGAGGAAGCTGAGGCTGAGGGCCTCCGGCACCCCCAGTGGCTTGCCGTTCGAGAGCACCACGATGCCGAGGGATTCCGCCGGCAGCAGGTAGACGGCCGTGGCGGCGCCGAGGTCGAAGGCGCCCGAGTGGCTCAGCTGCACCGTGCCCCGGTCGGTGTAGCCCACGTTCCAGCCCAGCCCGTAGAAGCCGGCACGGTCGGTGGCCGGATCGCGGGGCGGCTGGCTGACGATCTGGGGACGGTGCGTCTCAGCCAGGGCGGCGGCGTCCACCACCGCACGGCCATCGAGGCGGCCGCCGGCCAGCTGCAGCCGCAGCCACTGGCCCAGGTCCCGAACGCTGGAGCTGACGCCGCCAGCGGGGGCCTGGGCATCGGCATCCCGCTGGTAACGGGCCACCCAGCGACCGCCTTCAGGCACGTGCAGGGAGGCGCGGTTGGCGGCGCCCGCGAAATCGGCGTGGCGGGAGCTGGTGCGGCCCATGCCCAGGGGCCCGTAGAACCGTTCGCTGGAAAGCTGCTCCCAGGGGCGGCCGACGGCGTTGGCGGCGGCCACGGCACCGGCGGTGAAGCCGAAGTTGGTGTAGGCGTAGTCGGCGCGGAAGCGGTTGCCGGTGGGCAGCAGCCGCAGCCGCTCCAGGATCGTGGCCCGATCGAAGCCCAGGTCTTCCAAGTGATCACCGGCGTGGTCGGGCAGGCCGCTGCGGTGGGACAGCAGGTCGCGGATGGTCACCAAGGGGGCGATGGCCGGCGGACCGATGCGGGCCTGGGGGAGGGTGCGCAGCACCGGGTCATCCCAGCCCACGCGCCCATCGCCCACCAGGCCGGCCACCACCGTGGCGGCGATCGGTTTCGAGAGCGACGCCAGCTGGAAGAGGGTGTCGGCATCCACCGCACCGGGCTCACCCACCCGCCGCAGGCCGTAGCCCTTGAGGAACACCACCCGGTCGGCGTGCACCACCACGATCGCCAGGCCCGGGACACCGGTGCGGCCCAGCATCTCCGTGGCCAGGGCATCGAGCCGGGGCAGGGCGGCCGCCACGCTTTCCGCCGTCACCTGGCGCGGCGGCGGCGGCGGGCCCGATGGCGCCTCGGCGCTGCGGGCGGCCCCCGGGAGCTGGAGCGCCAGACCCAGAACCAGGGCGGCCGCCCCGGGGCGACGCAGGACGCTTGGGGCCACGGCAACGCCGGCAACTCGGGGAAAGCTAGGCCTGGCCGTGGCGCCTGCCACGGTGCTCAGAAGCCGCCGCCGCCGCCACCGCCATCGCCGCCGCCGGAGCTGCCCCCGCCGGAGCTGCCGCAGGAGCTGCTTGAGCTGCTCGGCGACGACTGCATGGCGCCGGTGGTGGTGCTGAAACACTCCTCGAGGCTGGTGCCGAAATCAGTGGGGTCGAAGCTCCCGTCGCCGCCGACGTACCAGCTGGGGGCCACTTCGAGGATCCCCTGGAACGCTGCTGTCCACTGACGCGTCAGGCCCGCCACCATCGCGTAGGGCAGGAAGCGCTCGAACAGCTCCGGCGTCAGCACCACCCGCTCCAGCCGCGGCGCCTCCACCCGGCGCAGGAACTCCTGGAAGCCGAGGGTCTGGCGCAGCACCGCCGTGCCCCGGGTGGTGCGGCTGGGCATGATCCAGGCGAACACGGCCACCAGCACCACCGTCAGCGCCAGGGAGCCGAAGGTCAGCCACGGGTGCGCCTCCCCCTGCAGCCGCACGATGTCGTTGGGCAGCAGCACCAGGGCCAGCGCCACCGCCGCGCCGGCCAGCCCCAGGCCCCCCAGCAGGGTGAGGGCCCGCACGGTGCCGGGCCAGCGCCGGAAGAAGGTCTCCGCCAGCACCGCCTGCTTCACCAGCCGCTCGAAGCCGGGCACATGGACGTAGTAATGATCGCGAAGCTGATCGGTGCTGACCGTCGCCCCCGGCTCCACTGAAGGGAACAGCGTCTCGAGCAGGTAGGCCTCATGGGGCAGCAGCGCCGACCGCTGGGCCGGATCGCCCAGCAGGGTGAACACGTAGCGCTTGCCCAGGTTCAGGAACAGCAGCTTCCGCTGGTCCTGTTCGATGCGCAGCTGGCCCTTCACCGCCAGCGCCACCAGGGTGGCCCCCAGGGCGGAGCCGCTCACCTGCTCCGCCACCAGGCTGCCCAGCACCGCCGGGGGGAGGCCTTCGGGGGGTTCGTAGGCCACCGGCACCGCGCCCACCGCCGGATCCCGTCCGGTGCGCCACCAGAGCGGACCCAGCACCCCGGCGCTCAGCAGGGGCAGCAGCAGAGCCAGCCGCCCCTGCCACCAGGTGATCAGCTGGGCCAGGGCCGAGGGCGACGGCACCAGCCCCTTGGCGAAGCCCACCGCCAGGGTGAAGCCCTCGCCGGGCTCCAGGCGCCGGGTGGTGCTGCTGGACACCGTGTCGGCGCCGATCGTCAGGGTGGCGTTCCGGTCCCGGGCGCCGCGGGGCCCGGTGTAGACCGAAGCGTGGAGTCCGGAGACAGCTGGCGGCAGCTGCACCAGGGCCGAGGCCCGCTCGATCGGCACCTCCCAGGCGTTGCCGGTGACGTTCCAGTTGAACTTGTCGTGGTCCGGATAGAAGCGCAGACCCCGCTTCAGCCGGTAGGTGATCACGGCCGTGCGGCTGGCGTTCTCGGCGCCCGGGATCCAGATCTTCAGCTTCAGGTCGGAGCCGGGGTGGCTGCTCTCGTAGCGGTAGGGCCGGCCCTCGGGGTCGGTGACCGCGAGCACCCGCAGCCCGAGGGGTTCGAGCCCGCCGGGCCGCCTTGCCAGCAGGGGGATCTGGCGCACCAGGCCGTTCCAGGAGCCGTCGAAGCGGGCGGTGAGGGTTTCGCGGACCTGGACAGCTCCTGTGGGTGCCACCTCGGCCTGCATCTGGAAATCGGTGAGCGTCAGCTGGCGCTCGGCGGCGTTGGGCGCGGCGCCGGCCCCCCAGGGGGCCAGGAGCAGCAGCGACAGGGCCAGGCCGAGCAGCCCCCCCAGCCCCCAGCGCCAGCGGCGCCGCAGCCGCCGGGCGGCCGGAGAGCCCTCAGCCATCGAAGCGGACGGCGGGAACCGCCGCTTCGGCCGGGTTCTCCAGCTCGAAGTAGGTGCGCGGGCGGATCCCGAAGCCGCCGGCCACCAGATTGGAGGGGAACTGCACGATCGCCGTGTTGAGATCCCGGACCACGGCGTTGTAGTAGCGCCGGGCGTTCTGGAGCATCTCCTCGATCTGGCTGAGGTTGGCCTGCAGGGTCTGGAAGCTCTCCACCGCCCGCAGGGCCGGGTAGGCCTCCGCCAGGGCGAACAGCTGGCCCAGCGACGCCCCCAGGGCCTGTTCCGCCTGCTGCTGCTCCCGGGGCCCCCGGGCGGCCACAGCGGCGTTGCGGGCTTCGATCACGGTCCGGAAGCTCTCCTTTTCGTGGCTGGCGTAGCCCCGCACCGTCTCCACCAGGTTGGGGATCAGGTCGTGGCGCCGCTTCAGCTGCACGTCGATGTCGGCCCAGGCGTTGTCCGCCAGCACCTGCAGCTGGGCCAGGCGGTTGTAGAGGAGGATCAACCCGACGGCGGCGACCGCCACCAGGATCAGCAGCAGCGGCATCGGCCCAGGGATTGGGGCGGGTTTCAAGCCTAGGGGCGGTGTCCGAAGAGGCGACCTACGGGCCTGCGCTCAGGCCTTGCGGCAGCTCATGTCCTGAGGAGATAGATCAGCGCCACCACCACGCCCACCAGCACCACGAGGGTGCGCAGGGTGGCGGGCTGGATGCGGGACGCCAGCCGCCCCCCCAGCGCCCCGCCGAGGATGGCGCCGATGGCCATCACCGCCGCGAGAGCCCAGGCCACCTGGCCGGAGAACAGGAAGAAGGCGGCGGCGGTCAGGTTGGTGGCGAACGCCACCGCCTG
This sequence comes from Synechococcus sp. UW140, assembly GCA_943369315.1. Taxonomy (GTDB): domain Bacteria; phylum Cyanobacteriota; class Cyanobacteriia; order PCC-6307; family Cyanobiaceae; genus Cyanobium. The sequence continues at coordinate 154,061 of CALRMW020000004.1, read as the reverse complement.
CTTGAGCCCGTTGAGGCGGGTAAGGGTGTCCTCGAGCGTGAGGGCCAGCACCGCCAGCACGATCACGCTCAGCCCGCCGCCGAAGAAGCCCCCGTAGATGGCCGCCAGGAACACCGGCGGTACGGCCCAGAGTTCCGAGGGGGGGCGGCCGCGGCGCTCGGAGCGGCGCTGCACCCATCGACGCACGGGCTCCTGCACCGCCAGCAGCCCCGAGGCGAACAGGATCAGGAACGGCACCAGCTGGGTGAACAGCCGCTCGCCGGTCTGCAGCAGCAGCAGGCCGCCAAGAAGGCCGCCGGCGGCACCGGCGGGCAGCAGCATCCACAGCCGTCGCCGCTGGCCCCGCAGGTCCCGGCGCTGGGCCACGGTGGCGCCCAGATAGCCGGGTGCCAGGGCCACGGTGTTGGTGATGTTGGCCATCACCGCCGGCAGGCCGATGGCCGTGAGGGCGGGAAAGCTGATCAGCGACCCCCCGCCGGCCAGGGCGTTGACCATCCCGGCGGTGATCGCCGCCAGGCCCGCCACGGTCGCCTGGAACCCGAAGGGCAGGGGGTCCGTCATCGCTGCTGGGAGGGTGGACGGCCCCGTGGCCGTTCAGGGCTGGTCGATCCCATAGGGCTCCCCATCCGCCGGCAGCGTCACCCCCAGCCGCTGCCGCCACTCCGCCACCGGCAGCTCCCAGCCCTCCTCCCAGCGGACCGTGGCGAAGGGATGGGCGGTGAAGCCGATCGTGGTGCCATGGCTGATCGACCGGCTCAGGGTCTGGTAGCTGTCGAGCTTGAAGCGGAAGCCGGCGATCTGGGCCGCGTGGGTCAGGCTCACGTAGGCGGGGAAGCCGATCTGGGTGGCGGTGATGGCCAGCACGCCGTTCTCCCCCACCGGCGTCGTGCCGAAGCCGCTGACCACATGGTGGATGTCGTGGGTGGTGGCGATCCGCTGGGTGAGCCAGCGGCCCTCCGTGTCGATGGGACGGGGGCGGAAGAATTCGGGGTCGTAGTTGAAGCGGCGGATCAGGGCGGCGTAGGTGCGGCCGAGGCTCCCCTCCGGCAGCGTTTCGAGCCGCTCCAGATCCGGCTGCAGGGGCGGGTAGCGCTCGTCCATCATCGCCGCCCCGCCCGGTAGGGACCGGAAGCGGGCGATGCAGGCGTCCATCTGGGGCGTGTCCAGGAAGCTGTCCACCAGATCGGCGATCCGGCCCAGATCCCCCTGGCTGCGGCCCACGGCGATCAGCTGGCGCGCCTGGCCCAGGGCCTGCAGGGAGAGCTGGAAGCGATGCATCGGGGGGCTGCGCCTGGGGCGAACCTAGGCCCGCCCTTGCGCCTGGCCGGGGGTCACCAGCTGCGGGCGGGGACCGGCAGCGGCGGTTCCAGATCGAGCGGCTGCTCCTGGAACGGCCAGACGCGGGGCAGCACCGGAGCCGCCAGGCCCCGCTCGGCCCGGATCCGGGCCCAGATGCGCGTGAACCAGAAGCGGGCCGCCTGGGTGGATCGCCCCCGGTAGCGAGCTACCAGCCCCCGCTCCAGCCGGCCGCAGGCCATCGCCCCCTCCAGCCCGTGCCGCTCGGCGCGGCAGGCCTCCAGCAGGGGCTCGCCCACCGGCCCGGGGGCGGCCCACACCAGGCTGGCGAACACCGGCTGCCCCCCCAGGCCGTGGGGGCTCTCCAGACTCGAGCCGCCCAGCTCGAGCCGGTCCACCAGCTCCCAGTGACCCTCCCGCCGGATCTCCAGCAAGGAACGCCAACGGCCGGATCCGAGCGTCTCGCCATCGGCGCTGCGCCCCAGCCGCACCACCTCCGCGCCCAGCCAGCTGGCCCCTTCGGCCAGCTCCACCCGGCAGGTCTGCTGGAACAGGCCATCCCGGAAGACCACCAGCTCCTGGGGCAGCCACTCCAGGTCGGCCCCTGCGGCAAGGCGGAAGTCGAGGGTCTGAAAGGTCCAGCTGCCGGCGGGGACCCGCCGGGAGCGGCCCACGGTCCCGTAGACCTTCTGGGCCGCCACGCTGGTGATCAGGGCGCGGCTGCCGGCGCCCAGCTCGGCCTCGATGGCCAGCTCATCCCCCCCCACCAGGCCGCCGCCGGTGTGCAGCAGGGGCAGTTCGCAGCGCCCATCGGCGGCGGCGAAGGCCCGCTGGATCTTCAGCGGCGCCGTCGCTCCGCCCTGGTGCCGGGTGGCACCGTCCGCGCCGCCGGTGGTCTCGAAACGAAGCCGGGCCTGGGCTCTCCAGGGGGCGGGAGCGGTGAGCTGCATGGCCATGATGGTGGGGCCCCGGGGGCCTGGATTTGGTAGCGCCCGACACAGGGCCTCCGGCCAACGGCTGGCCAGGCTGCCCGAACCACCCTCGCCCGCTGGCCCGCTCCATGCCCGGCCCCACGGTTCCCGACGCCACGGCTTCCCTGGTGCTGGTGCGGCACCTGCGTCACGGGGAGGTCCCGGGGCCGGAGCCAGGGCCGGATGCGCCATTGCGGTTGCCGCTGCGGGCCGACGAGCGCACGAGCCTGCGGGGCCATCGCCGCAGCGCCTGTGGACGGGACCTCCTGCTGCAGCTGCCGCGGGGCGCGGCCCTGGAGCCCGGTGACCGGCTGGCACCGGAGGTCGGTGGTCCCCTGGTGGTGGTGGAGGCCGCCGATGAGCCGCTGATGGTGGTGCGGGCCGCCGACCCCCTGGCCCTGCTGCAGGCGGCCTATCACCTGGGCAACCGCCACGTGGCCATGGAACTGCACCGCGACGAGCTGCGCCTGGGGGTCGACAGCGTGCTGGAGGACCTGCTGCGGCATCGGGGGCTGACCGTGGAGCGGATGGCGGGGCCGTTTCTGCCCGAACCCGGGGCCTACGAAGGGTCCGGCCACGGCCACCACCACGCCCATGGCCATCACGGCCATTCCCACCCATGAGCATCGCCCGGCTGCGGTTGTTCCAGCTCGTCAGTCCCGCCCTGCCGGTGGGGGCCTTCAGCTACTCCGAAGGTCTGGAGGTGCTCGTGCAGGCCGGCGAGCTGGGCGATGCCGAGGGCGTGGCCCAGTGGCTGGAGGCGGAGCTGGCCCGGGGGGCCCTGGCGATTGAGACCGCCAGCCTGAACCGGCTGATGCAGGCGCTCACCCGATGGCGTGAGTTCCCGGAGGGGCCGGCCCGCCAGGAGGTGCTGGAGCTGGACGGCTGGCTGCTGGCCCAGCGGGAGGCGGCCGAGGTGCGGGCCCAGCAGCGCCAGATGGGCCGCTCCCTGCTGCAGCTGCTGGCCGACCTGGCCCTGCCCCTGCCCGGGGACCCATCCCAGCGCCTGGCCTGGCCGGCGGCCTGGGCCTGGGCCGGGGTGGCCCTGGCCATCGCGCCCGAGGAGGTGGTCGAGGCCTACCTCTACGGCTGGATCGCCACCCAGCTCAGCGCCGCCGTGCGGCTCGTGCCCCTGGGCCCCACCGAAGCCCAGCGGCTGCAGCTGGCCCTGGCGCCCACCATCGCCGCCCGGGCGGCGGAGCTGGCGGCGGCCGATCCCGAGGCCCTCTGGAACGGGGGGGTGGGGGCGGGACTGGCCCAGCTGGGTCATGGTGAGCTCTACTCCCGGTTGTTCCGCAGCTGATGGCCACCACCGCAGGGGCCAGCCGGCGGCAGGCGCTGCGCCTGCTGGGCGGGGCCGCCGCCGCCGGCACCCTGCTCGCCGCCGGATGCAACGCCACCCGCCGGCCTCCGGGCCCGCCGCGGCTGGGCCTCATCCAGTACGTGCGGGAGGCCGCCCCCGATGCCGCCCGCCGCGGGTTCGTGCAGGCCCTGGCCAGGGGCGGCTTCCGGGCGCCGGCCGGCGTGATCCTGCTGGAGCGCTTCGCCGCGGGCAGCATGGCCACCTGCCGCGTCCAGGTGAAGGAGCTGCTGGAGGGCGGGGTCGACATGCTCGTGGCCATCGGCACCCCGCCCCTGGCGGCGATCCTGGCCATCGCCCCCGCCCGGGTGCCGGTGGTGTTCGCCTACTGCTCCAACCCGTGGGGGGCCGGGGCCGGCACCAGCTACACCCGCCACCGGCCCAACGTGGTGGGCACGGTCAGCACCAACCCCCTGGCCGAGCAGCTCGATCTCGCCCGCCGGATCACGCCCGGCCTGGCCAGTGTGGGGCTCGTCTTCAACCCCTCCGAGGCCAACGCCAGCTTCGAAGCGGAGCTGCTGCGCCGGGAGGCGGCCCAGCGCTCCCTCGCGGTCGTGGTTGAGCCGGTGGCCGGGCCGGCGGAGGTGAGCCGGGCCGCCGACGCCCTGGCCGCCCACCGGGCGGCGGCCCTGGTGCGGGTGGGCGACTACGCCACCAGCGTGGGCTTCCCCGCTCTGGCGGCGGCGGGCCTGCGCCATCGCCTGCCGGTCTATTCCGTCGATCCCTCCGACATCGCCACGCCGGGGTGCCTGGCGGTGGTGGGCTGGGATCCGGAGGCCGATGGGGCCCAGGCCGGAGCTCTCGCCGTGCAGGTACTGCGCGGCCGCTCCCCCGCCACGATGGCCTTTGAGCCGGTGACCCGAAAGCTGCTGCTGCTGAATCGCCGCACGGCCCGGGCCATCGGGGTGACGTTCCCGCCGCAGCTGCTGCGTCAGGCCGACCGGGTGGAGGGCTGACGCCGCCGGCGGCCATCCCGACGGCCATCCCGGCGATCAGCGGCCGCGCTCACCGCGGGGCTCCCCGGTCCGCTCGATCAGTTCGATCACCCAGCTCTCGTTGAGCGTCTTCACCAGGCGGTTGGTGGCGCTGGCCATGGTGGAAAGCTCGCGCAGGGTCTGGAGCAGCAGCGGCCGCGTCTGGGACTCGGTGCTCTCCAGGCGCCGGATCAGGGCGGACAGGTCGGCGGCGGTGCCGGCGGCGCGGTACTCCAGCCGCTCGGCCCGGGCGCGGGTGGCCCCCAGGGTGCGGTTGAGCTCGCTGCTGCTGCGCCGGGTGTCGGCCTCCAGGCGCGTCGCCAGGCGGCGGCTGGCGACCAGGGTGCGATCGAGCTCGTCGAGGCTGCGGGGCAGGCGGGTCTCCGCCAGGCTCAGGCCGCTGCTGACGGCCCGCTGCAGGGGGATGCGGCTGCTGGCCACCTCGGTGAGCAGGTCGTCGATGTCGGGGCGGCTGGTGAACACGAGCGTCTCGCCATCACCGATCGGGGGCTGGCCGATCGCCGCCGGGTCGGGGGTGATGGCGATGTAGCTGTCGCCCAGGAGCCCCAGCTGGGCCAGTTCCGCCCGGCTGCGGCGACCGACCATGGAGCGGTAGGGGTCCCGCAGCTCCAGTTCCACCAGCACCTGGGCGTCGGGCTGCAGCACGATCCGGCGCACCTGGCCGACGGCGAATCCCGAGATCTTCACCGCCATGCCGGTCTGCAGGCCGGCGGCGTCGAGGGTGCGGAACTGCAGGCGGACGCTGGGGGCGAGCCAGTTGCCGGCGCGGGCGATTCCCAGCACGAACACCCCCAGCAGGGCCGCCGCTCCCGCCAGGAAGGCCACGCTCTGGGGGCCAGGACGCCGCGGTTGGGAGGGGCCGGGCTCCGGGGAGGTGGCGGACACGGTCAGTTCCCTCCCATGCGCAGGGGATCGACGGCGATCGTCCAGAGCAGGTCGAGGCAGACCATCACGCCGATGCCCAGCCGCAGCGACCGGGCCATGCGGGAGGCCATCCCCACGGAGCCGGAGGAGCCGCGCCGGGCCTGGTGCAGGCAGATGGCGGCACAGATCCCGCCATAGACGCCCGCCCTGGCCAGGGCGGCGGCAAAGCGGGCCGGCTCCAGCTGGCCGATCAGGAAGCCCACCTCCCCCACCACATCCCCCTGGTTGAGCGTGAGGCTGGCGGTGATGATCACGGCCGCCATGAAATAGAGCAGCAATACGACACTCAGCAGGCCGCTGGCCAGCAGGTCGGGCCCCCAGGAGCCGGGGGGGCGCCGGTCGCCGAGCAGCAGCGGGCCATCCCGGAGCAGCAGCAGCAGGCTGACCAGCAGCGGGGCCAGGAACAGCAGGGCCCGCACCGCCAGCAGTTCGATCGTGAGCCTGGAGAGCTGCTGCAGGGGGCTGCGCAGCAGCTCGATAAAGCCGAGGCAGACCACCACCCCCGTGCCCACCACGGTGGCGACCAGGCGCCCATCGAGGCGCTCGAAGCGACGGATCAGCGTGGGGATCGGTCCGTCACTCACCGCAGCCCTCGGCGCTGGCGTCAGGATGGCACCCATCCTGGATCGGGGCGATGGGCAGCAAACTCAGGGTCGGTGTGGCCGGGCCGGTGGGATCGGGCAAGACAGCCCTGGTCGACGCCCTCTGCCGCCGGCTGCGGGAGCGGCTGCAGCTGGCGGTGGTCACCAACGACATCTACACACAGGAGGACGCCCAGTTCCTCACCCGCGCCGGCTCCCTGGCCCCCGAGCGGATCCGGGGGGTGGAGACCGGCGGCTGCCCCCACACCGCCATCCGGGAGGACTGCTCGATCAACCGGGCGGCGGTGCAGGAACTGGAGGAGGCCTTCCCGGACCTCGACCTGGTGCTGGTGGAAAGCGGTGGCGACAACCTGGCGGCCAGCTTCAGCCCGGAGCTGGTGGACCTGTGCATCTATGTGATCGACGTGGCCGCCGGCGACAAGATCCCCCGCAAGGGGGGACCCGGCATCACCCGCTCCGACCTGCTGGTGATCAACAAGATCGACCTGGCCCCCATGGTCGGGGCGAGCCTGGCGGTGATGGAGGCTGACACCGAACGCATGCGCGGCGGCCGCCCCTGGTGCTTCACGAATCTGCGCAGCGGCGAGGGCCTCGATCGGGTCGAAAGCTTCCTGCTGCGGCAGCTGCCCGAATCGGCGGCCGCCTGAGCGATCAAGGATTCTGGTATTCGGCTTTCAGCCGTTGATCAGCAAAACCGTAGGTAATGCAACATATCGACAGGTCTGCGACGTTCAAATCCTCACTCCGGCAGGCCCTGGGCGGCTTTCTGTCTCATTGGATACCGGGGGTAACCACGTCCTTCCTTACCTTTCCCTTTGCCGTCGGTTACGGCGACTACAATTCATCTTGAACAGGCTTCAATGTCTCTGCATCTTTCAAGGCGACTGGCAGCTGCAATCGCCGCAACTGCTGTGAGCGTAACCCTCGTCTCCTGCGGGGGCGAGTCCGGGTCCGGCGGCAATTTTGATGGTGAAGTGAAGGTTGGCATCCTTCACTCCCTCAGCGGCACCATGGCCATCTCCGAAACGACTTTGAAAGAAGTCGAGGAGATGGCGATCAAGGAAATCAATGACGCCGGCGGCGTCAAAGTTGGCGGCAAGTCCTACAAGATCGTCGCCGTCACCGAAGATGGCGCCTCCGATTGGCCCACCTTCGCTGAGAAAGCTCAGAAGCTGATCGACTCCGACAAGGTCGCCGTCGTGTTCGGTGGCTGGACCTCCGCCAGCCGCAAGGCGATGCTGCCGGTCTTCGAGTCGAAGAACCACATGCTCTTCTACCCGATTCAGTACGAGGGTCAGGAGTGCTCCAGGAACATCTTCTACACCGGCGCCGTTCCGAACCAGCAGGCTGAGCCTGCGGTTCAGTGGCTGATGGACAAGTTCGGCGACAAGCTCGGCAAGAAAGTCTATCTGGTCGGCTCCGACTACGTGTATCCGCGCACGGCCAACACGATCATCAAGGAGCAGATGAAGGCCCTCGGCGGTGAGACCGTCGGCGAGGACTACATCCCCCTCGGCAACACCGAGGTGGCCCCAATCATCGCCAAGATCAAGAAGGCCTTCCCGGATGGCGGGATCATCATCAACACTCTGAACGGTGACTCCAACGTCGCCCTGTTCAAGCAGTTCAAGGCCTCGGGCATCGATCCGGCCAAGTATCCGATCATGTCCTTCTCCATTGCGGAAGAGGAGATTCGCCAGATCGGTCCTGAGTACACCACCGGCACCTACGCCGCCTGGAACTTCTTCATGAGCCTGGACACCCCGGCTTCCAAGAAGTTCACCGCCGACTTCCAGGCCATGTACGGCGCCGACCGGGTCACGGGTGACCCGGCCGAATCTGCTTACAACATGGTCTACCTGTGGAAGAACGCCGTCGAGAAGGCGGGAACCTTCGAAGACCTCGACAAGGTCCGCAAGGACATGATCGGGATCACCTTCGCCGCTCCCCAGGGCGAGATCAAGATGTTCCCCAACCACCACACCTCCGAACGGGTGCTCATCGGCGAGGCGGAGCCCACCGGCCAGTTCAAGATCCTGTACGACAGCGTCAAGGCCATCCCGCCGCAGCCCTGGAACCAGTTCGTTCCTGAGACGAAGGGCTTCACCTGCGACTGGACCCAGGATCGGCCTGACGCCGGCAAGTTCAAGATGTGATCACGGAGCGATCCGTGAATCCATGAAAGCCGGGTGGTTCCTCCGGGAACCGCCCCTTTCCCGTCCGCCACACCACCACGTTCGACCCGATCCAGCGTCGCCGAGGCAGCGCTGGATCTAACGTTCAACCTTCATTCCGTTGGAACTTTTCTTTTCTCAGATCCTCGATGGCCTCAGCATCGGATCTGTGCTGCTGCTCGCAGCCACAGGTCTGGCCATCGTGTTCGGATTGATGGGTGTCATCAACCTCGCCCACGGCGAATTCATGATGCTCGGGGCCTATGTCACCTACGTGGTGCAATCGGCCTTCAAGCCGATAGGTGGTGTGATCTTCGAGCTCTATTTTCCGATCTCTCTGGTGCTCGCGTTCATCGTGACGGGGCTCATCGGGGTGCTGCTGGAAAGAACGTTGATCCGGCAGCTCTATGGCCGCCCGCTCGAAACACTGCTGGCGACCTGGGGGGTCAGCCTGATTCTGATTCAGTTGATTCGAAGCGTGTCGACGGCGATGATGCTGGGCATCATCGTGGGTGTCGTCGTCGGGTTCATTATCTCGAAACTGCTCGCGGCGAAGCTCTCCGAAAAGCCTTTCTTCACCTATCTCAACGGACTGGGCTGGGCGATCGCCATCGGCATCGGTCTGTTCGCCGTCAACCTGTTCGACCAGGTCCGTCCCCTCGCCAAGCCCTGGTTCGGCCCGCGCAACATTGATGTCACCGCCCCCAAATGGCTTCAGGGAAGCTGGGGGATGATCGGCACCATTGAACTCCCGGGCCTCCGGATCTTCATCATTCTGCTGTCGGCCCTGTTGCTGCTCGCCACCTACTGGTTCCTCAACAAGAGCGTCTGGGGCCTGCGCATCCGCTCGGTCACCCAGAACCGTCAGATGAGCAACTGTCTCGGCATTCCCACCGACCGCGTCGACAGCATCACCTTCGGCATCGGCTCCGGCCTGGCGGGGGTCGCCGGCTGTGCCATCACCCTGCTCGGTTCGGTGGGTCCGAACCTCGGGGCGGCCTACATCGTCTCCTGCTTCATGGTGATCGTCCTCGGTGGGGTGGGTAACCTGCTCGGCACCGTGCTGGCCTCACTGCTGCTGGGAATCATCCAGTCGGTGATCGGTTCCGGCACCCTGCTCACCATCTTCCCGGATCTGCCTGCGGCGGCCAAAGGCGTGATCGAGTTCTTCGCCACCACGAGCATGTCGCTGGTGCTGGTGTTCATCTTCATCATCGTCTTCCTCCAGTTCCGCCCCAACGGCATGTTCCCCCAGAAGGGTCGCTCGGTCGATGCCTGACCCGATCAGTTCCACCCTCTGCAGATTCCCGTTCCATCTCCCCACCAGGAGGCCCTACCTGTGAAAATCTTCCAACGACTCGTCCCCTGGATTCTCCTGGCGATCGCCCTCTTCATCCTGCCGGCAGCACTGGATGATTTCCGCCTCAACCTGTTCGGCCGCTATTTCTCGCTGGCGATCACGGCACTGGCGATCGACCTGATCTGGGGATACACCGGTCTGTTGAGCCTGGGCCAGGGCATCTTCTTTGCCCTCGGGGGGTACGCCGTGGCCATGTACCTGATGCTCAACACCAAGAGCCTGGCGGGTGGCAACGGGATTCCCAAGTTCTTCGAGAACTACGGCGTCGACCAGCTGCCGTTCTTCTGGCAGCCCTTCTGGTCGCCGGTGTTCACCCTGATCGCCCTCTGGGTGATTCCGGCCGTGGTGGCGGGCCTGGTGGGCTGGCTGATCTTCCGAAACCGCATCAAGGGGGTGTACTTCTCGATCATCACCCAGGCGGCTCTGATGGTCTTTTTCCACTTCTTCAACGGCCAGCAGAAACTCTTCGACGGCACCAACGGCCTCAAGACCAGCACCAGCGAACTGTTCGGCCAACTGGTGGGCTCCCCGGACATGCAGGTGTGGTTCTACCGCCTCACCGTGATGCTGCTTCCCCTCGCGTTTCTGGTCTGCCGCTACTTCACCAGTGGTCGCTTCGGTGATGCCCTGATCGCCATCCGCGACGACGAGAGCCGCCTGCGCTTCGCCGGCTTCAACCCCGTCCCCTTCAAAACCATCGTCTTCCTGGTGGCGGGAGCTCTGTGCGGGATTTCCGGGGCCCTCTACACCGTCCAGTCCGGCATCGTTTCGCCCCAGTACATGTCGATCTCCTTCTCGATCGAGATGGTGATCTGGGTGGCCGTGGGCGGCAGGGGCACCCTGGTGGGCCCGATCATCGGTGCCACCCTGGTCAATTACCTGCGCAGCCTGGTGAGCGAGGCTCTTCCCGAGGCCTGGCTGTTCGTTCAGGGGGCCCTGTTCATCTTCGTGGTGGTTCTGATGCCCGATGGCATCTACGGCTGGATCACCAAAGGAGGCTTCCGCACCTTCCTGGCCGCCTTCGGCATCGCCAAGAAGGCCAAGACCTATCCACAGATCGACAAGGAGGCCGTTCCTGTGGATTAGCCCTCCAGGAAGCTGCTTCCTGGCTCATCTGCTGTGACCGCTCTTTTGATTCCGCACCCTTCCGAAGTCCATGTCAGAACCTCTACTCGAGCTCAATGACGTCAGCGTGAGTTTCGACGGCTTCTATGCCCTCACCGACCTCAGCCTGAAGCTCTACAAGGGTGAGCTGAAGTCCATCATCGGCCCCAACGGTGCTGGCAAGACCACCTTCCTCGATGTCATCACCGGCAAGGTGCGACCCACGAAGGGGTCGGTGACCTTCAAGGGGAAGTCCCTGCTCGGCGTTACCGAGCAGCAGATCTCGCGTGATGGCATCGGCCGCAAGTTCCAGACGCCGCGCGTGTTCGAGAATCTCACCGTGCTGCGGAACCTCGAGCTCTCCGCCTCACCGGTCAAGAACGCCTTCAGCCTGCTGGGTTCCGGCCTGCCCCAGTCCTCCAAGGACGAGGTGCATCGGATCATGAACTACGTGGGCCTGGCGCCCTTCGCCACCGTCAAGGCGGGCTCCCTCTCCCACGGCCAGAAGCAATGGCTGGCCATTGCCTCCCTGGTGGCCCAGGCCCCCGAAGTTCTGCTGCTGGACGAACCCGTCGCCGGCCTCACCGATGAGGAAACCCTGCGCACGGCCGAGCTGATCAAGTCCCTCGCCGGCGACCACACCGTGGTGGTGATCGAGCACGACATGGAGTTCATCCGCGACCTGGGCTTCGATGTCACCGTGCTGCACCAGGGACAGGTGCTGACCGAAGGACCGCTGGAGAAGGTCAAAGCCGACCCTCGGGTGATCGAGGTCTACCTGGGGCCGCCCGAACAGTAATCGCTTCCCGACCATCACCCACCGCGAGCCCATGTCCACCACCAGCGCCCAGCCCCTGCTTCAGGTCTCCGACCTCAACGTGTATTACGGGGAGAGTCACATTCTCCGCAACGTGGATCTGACCATCCACGAAGGCAAGATGGTCTGCCTGATCGGCCGCAACGGCGTCGGCAAGACCACCTTCCTCAAGACCGTCATCGGCCTGCTGCAGCAGCGGTCGGGGACGATCGCCTACCAGGACGGCCAGCTGACCAACCAGCCGCCCTACAAGCGGGCCCGCGCCGGCATCGGCTACGTGTCCCAGGGCCGGGACATCATTCCCCAGGTGACGGTCAAGGAGAATCTGCTGCTGGGCATGGAAGCCCTTCCCGGCGGCCTGGAAAAGAACCGCCACATCGATCCGCTGATCTTCGATCTTTTCCCGATCCTCGAGAAGTTCCTCAAGCGCAAAGGCGGCGACCTCAGCGGCGGCCAGCAGCAGCAGCTCGCCATCGCCCGCGCCCTGCTGGGCAAGCCCAAGCTGCTGCTCCTTGATGAACCCACCGAAGGCATCCAACCCTCCATCATCCTCGACATCGAACATGCGGTGCAGCGGATCATGAAGGAGACGGGCATCAGCGTGCTGCTGGTGGAGCAGCACCTGCACTTCGTGCGCCAGTCCGACTTCTACTACGCCATGCAGCGGGGCGGCATCGTCTCCAGCGGCCAGACCGACCAGCTCTCCGACGACGTGATCAAGGAATTCCTCACCGTCTGAGGGCTCCGGCGCAACAGCAAGTCCCGGGCCGATGCCACCAGCGGTGGCGCGGCCCGGGACTTTTGCTTGGTATCGCGCTCAGCAGCCGCGATTGAGCATCCAGGGGCGGGTGCCGCTCTCTTTGAGCCGCGGCTTGCCGGTGGCTTCCCTGGTTTCCTTGCGAACCAGGCGGGGTTCGGACTGCTCCTGTTTCAGGCGAAAGGGCCCGCTGAGTGACATGACCGGCGTGAACACACGGACGCCTTCGGCGGTGCAGGTGGGGCAGTTGGTTTCCTTGTGGCGCTCATCGATGCTGCGCCAGACCTCATAGTTCTCGCAGCCGTTGCTGCAGCTGTATTCGTAGACAGGCATCGCAGGACGAGGGGAACGACGGGGGAGAAGAAGGTGCGGGGAGAAGAAGCGGCAGGCAAGAAAAAGGGGCCTGGTGTCCAGGCCCCTCCCTCCAGCCCGTCGATCAGCAGGGCAGGATGTCCTTGTCGAAGATCCCGGTGGGAATCGCCAGGGTGCAGCACGCGTTGGGGATGTCGACGATGCCGCTGATCCTGCCTTCCACCGGCGCACAGCTCAGCAGCAGGTAGGCCTGCTCGCCGGTGTAGCCGAACTTCTTGAGGTACTCGATGGCATTGAGGCAGGCACGCCGGTAGGCGATGTGGACGTCCATGTAGTACTGCTTGCCCTCGAATTCATCCACGGAGATGCCTTCGAACACCAGGTAGTCGGTGTAGTGGGGTTCCACCGGGCTGGTCTTGAACATGGGGTTGACCATCCCATACTTCGCCATGCCGCCCTTGATGATCTCGACGTGGAGGTCGAGGTAGCCGGACATCTCGATGGCGCCGCAGAAGGAGATCTCACCATCCCCCTGGGAGAAGTGGATGTCGCCCATCGAGAGCTTGGCCCCTTCGACATAGACCGGGAAGTAGATCCGGGTGCCCTTGGTGAGGTTCTTGATGTCGCAGTTGCCGCCGTGCTCCCGGGGGGGCACCGTGCGGGCCGCTTCGTTGGCCACCCGCTCGAACTCGCTGCCGGGGAGGGTGCCGAGGATGGCGCTGTTGGGATTGGGCAGGGCCGCCAGCACCGGCTCGCTGCCGGAGAGGCCGGCGCCGTAGGTGCGGCGGTCGGGGGCGGTCTTCACCAGTTCCGTCTCACGACGGTTCCACTCGTTGAGCAGCTCCTGGGAGGGGGCGCAGCCGATCAGGCCCGGGTGGGTGATGCCGGCGAAACGAACGCCGGGAATGTGACGGGAGGAGGTGTAGATACCTTCCAGATCCCAGATCGCCTTGGCGGCCTTGGGGTAGTGATCGGTGAGGAAACCGCCACCGTTTTCCTTGGCGAAGATGCCCGTGAATCCCCACTCATCGCCCTGCAGGGCACCGACATCGAGGATGTCCACCACCAGGATGTCGCCGGGCTGGGCGCCGTTGACCCAGATCGGGCCGCTGAGAACGTGAACGACCTCGAGATTCACGTCCTCGATGTCCTTCGGGTCGTCGTTGTTCTTGATCTGGCCGTCGGTCCAGTCCTTGCATTCGATCCGGAAGACGTCACCCGGATTCACCGATGCCACGGCAGGAATTTCAGGATGCCAGCGGTTGTGCCCGGGCATGTCCTGCTGATCCATCGGCTTGGTGAGATCGACGGAGAAGAGTGTTTTGGGCATCGAAGAACCGAGGCGCAATTTCCCATCCATCCAAAAGGATGGCCTGCGGCTCGAAAGTGTCGATTGCTACCGGAAACTGGCGGCCCATACCCGCTTCAATGAATGGAATTAAGAATCATTCTCAAGCCCATGGCAACGTTTCTCCGCCCCTCGACCGACGGATGATCAGGTGTCGTCGAAATCCCCTTTTCGGCAGAGATTGTCCTTCAACCGCGAGACCCAGACACTGGGATCCAGCTTGCCAATCTGTTCGGTGCGGCCATCGAAATGAAACAGGAACTGCCAGCGATCCTTGACAGGAAATGTTCTCTTGGCGTTGAGATCGCTGATCGGATCGCCGAAGATATTGTCGTAGGTTTGCCAGCCCGGCTCCCCCTTGACGCTGCAGATCGCCGTTGTTTCGTACATCTGACCCTTGGCATCGGCGCCGCCTGAGGTGACCTTCACGACACCCTTGTGCAGCCCATTGGCGATGCCCGGCTTGAACGCCCGCACCAGCTCCACCCGGCTTCCATCGACCTCCACCAACAGGTCGCCCGGTTTGGCGTCCTGAATGGCCACCTCCTTCGGGGTGGAGCCGCAACCGGCCAGGGCAAGGCCCGCAAAGGCCAGCAGTCCTGCCAGGTGCTTCCGGGACACCAGGCCCCCCACAGCGTCGGACAACGTGATCGATCGACTCTGGGGCCAACCTATGACGACGCCAGCAGCCGCCCCCAGAGGTCCAGAACCCCGGCGGGCACGGGCAGGTCGGTGGCGCCGCAGCGCCGGATCGGCCGGCAGCCGAGGCTGTTGATCAGCAGGGCGGCCTCGCTCGCCAGCAGGTCCGCCACAGACATCCGCTCCTCCCGCACCAGCCCCAGGGCCAGGCCGCGGCCCCGCATCACCCCCGGCAGGCAGCCGCTCTCCAGGGGCGGTGTGATCCACTCGCCCCGCCGCCGCCGCAGCAGGTTGGCGCTGGTGCCGCAGCAGAGGTCGCCGCCGCTGCCGAGCAGCAGGGCGTCATCGGCCCCGGCGGCCCGGGCCTCCCGCAGGGCCTGGATGGCGCCGCCGTAGGCGAAGGTCTTGCAGCGGCTGACCAGGCTGGCTGCGTTGCGCCGCTCCACCCCACTGACGATCACCGCCACCGGGGTCGAGGACGGCGTCCAGGGGCTCAGCTGCAGCCAGAAGCGGGGGCGACCCTGGGGTTCATCCGGCCCCGGCAGCGCCAGGCCCCGGCCGGCGCCGCTGCCCCGGCTCCAGTTGAGCCGCAGGGCCCCGGGGCCGGAAAGGCCGCTGCGGGCCACGGCCTCGGCCAGCAGCGGCCGCACCCGATCGGCGCCGGGGGGTGGCGCCATTCCCAGACTGGCGGCCGAGACGCGCCAGCGCTCCAGGTGCTCCGCCAGCAGTCGGGGCGTCCCCCCCTGGACCAGCACCGTTTCGAACAGACCATCGGCCAGCAGCAGGCCCCGGTCGCTCAGGGGCAGGCAGAGCCGCTCCGGATCACCCCAGGTTCCTTCCGGCGTCGGCCCGTCGATCCAGGCGATGGCCCTGCCGGCCGGATGGGTGCCGCCGGCGCCGCTCATGCGAGGGCCTCCAGCAGCGGTTCGATCTTCCAGCCCATCTCCCGGGCCTCTCCGGCCGGGTCGGAATCGGCCACGATGCCGCCGCCGGCATGGAGCCGCAGGCGCCGGCCCTTCTGCAGCAGGGTGCGGATGAGGATGCTGCTGTCGAAGCCGCCGTCGGCGCCCAGGTGGAAGAGGGAGCCGCAGTAGGGCCCCCGCGGCACCGGCTCCAGCTGGTTGAGGCGCCGGCAGGCCCGCACCTTGGGGGCGCCGGTGATCGAGCCCCCCGGCCAGCAGGCCCGCAGCAGGTCGATCAGGCCGCGGCCGTCGGCGAGCCGGCCCATCACCACCGAGGTGAGGTGGTGGACATGGGCGTAGCTCTCCAGCCCCAGCAGCTGGGGCACGTGCACCGACCCCGGCACGCAGACCCGGCCCAGGTCGTTGCGCAGCAGGTCGACGATCATCACGTTCTCGGCCCGGTCCTTGGGGTCGCAGATCAGCTCGGCGGCACTGGCGGCATCGGCGTCGGGGTCGGCCCAGCGGGGCCGGGTGCCCTTGATCGGCCGCGTCTCCACCTGGCCGTCGGGGTGCAGGCGCAGGAAGCGCTCCGGCGAGGCCGAGATCACCGCCTCCCCGCCGGCGATCGCCAGGCCGGCGAAGGGGGCCGGACCGTGGCCCACGAGGCGGCGGTACAGCGCCAGCGGGTCGGGCGGCTCCGGCCGCAGGCTCTCGCAGCAGGCGGTGAGGTTGGCCTGGAACAGATCACCGGCGGCGATCCACTCCCGCAGGATCCCCACCTGGGCGGCATAGGTGTCCGGGGGGGTGTGCCAGTGCCACGCGTCCCGGGCGATGCCGGGCCCCTCGGCCGGGCGCTCCCCGGCCCCGGCCACCGCCGCCCCGGTGGCGGGATCCTCCAGCAGCCGCTCCATGGACGCGAACCGGGCCGGGTCCTGGCCCTCCAGCCACAGCCGCCCCTCCCCCCGATCGAAATGGATCAGGGGGTCGTGGCGGGCCGCCCACAGGGTGGCCATGTCGGAGGCCTGCCAGTGCTCGGCCGGCTCCACCCAGGCCCCGGCCTCGTAGCCGAGCCAGCCCAACCACGGTCCCCCCTGGCGCTCCAGGCCGGCGAGGACGTCGAAGGGGTCGGCCGCCCCCGGGCTGCCCGGCAGCCCCCGGCAGGAGACGGTGGCCACCGGATCCACCCCGAGCACACCGCGGCAGCCGAGGGGGCTGCCGTCACCGTCGAGCAGCACCAGCCCGTCCCGGCCGAAGCGTTCGACCAGGACCCGGGCCAGGGCCCGGGGCTCCAGCCAGGGAAGCGGGTCGCTCCTCAACGGTCGGCTCCGGCGCGGAGGGCGGCTCCGGCACGCACGGCGGCGCTGGTGAGGTCGGGCCGGCCCGCGGCGACAAGGGCGGCATCACGGATGCGGCAGCTGTCGCAGCGGCCGCAGGGGAGATCCTCGCCGCTGTAACAGCTCCAGGTGGCCGCGATCGGCACCCCCAGCCGCAGGGCCTCGCGCACGATGGTGGCCTTGTCCCAGGCCACCAGGGGGGCCCAGAGGCGGGCCCCGTGGCCCTGGCGTCCCGCCTTGGTGGCCAGGTCGGCCAGGCTCTGGAAGGCGGCGAGATAGTCGGGGCGGCAGTCGGGATAACCGGAGTAATCCACCGCGTTGACCCCGAGCACGAGGCTGGTGGCGCCGCGGGCTTCGGCCAGGCTCAGCCCCAGGGCGATGAAGACCGTGTTACGGCCGGGGACGTAGGTGGTGGGGATCACCCCCTCGGCCACGCCGCCGTCGGGGACGGGGATGGCCGGATCGGTGAGGGCCGAGCCGCCCCAGGCCGCCAGGTTCACGGCGATCACGTGGTGCTCCTCGAGGGCCAGGGCGCCGGCCACCGCGGCGGCGGCGTCCAGCTCGCGCCGGTGGCGCTGGCCGTAGTCGAAGGAGAGGCCGATCACACGTTGCCCCGCCTCGATCGCCAGGGCCGCGGCGGTGGCCGAATCCAGGCCACCGGAGAGCAGGGCGATGGCGAGCGGCGGGGGTGGAGGGGCTGTGGCAGGGGAGGGCGTGATGGGGCGGGCGGTCGCGACGGCCCCCCCATTGTGGAAGCGGCCGGAGGGCAGCCAGGGATCGGACGCGACGGAGGATGCCATGGTGGTTCCTCCGGATTCCGGTCCCTTCCGAGGTTCCCCATGGCCCATGCCCTGCGCCGCGCCACGGCGGCCGCGGCCGCCGTCAGCCTGCCGTCCCTGCTCGCGCTGGCGCTGGCACCGGCCCGGGCCATCCCCCGGCTGGATCTGACGCCTTACCCCAAGCCCACCGCCGCCCAGACCCGCTGGGTGATCCAGCTGCCCGGGGTGCTGCCCCCCACCGCCGATCCGCGCCTGTCCCCCAACCCGAGCGACTGGCGGGTGCAGCTGATCGCCGGCCGGGAGGTGGAGGCCGACTGCAACCAGCGGGCCTTCCGCGGCCGCTTCCGCGCCAGCAAGCTGAAGGGCCCGGGCGTCAGCGTCTACAGGGTGAGCGATGTGGGGCCGATGGTGTCGACCCTGATGGCCTGCCCCCCCGGCCAGGCGACACGCAAGGTGTTCATCCCGATGGGCAGCAAGCCCTTCGTGGTGCCCTACGACGCCAGCCGGCCGATCGTCGTCTACACCCCGAAGGATCTGCAGCTGCGCTGGCGGCTCTGGAAGGCGGAGAAGGTGCAGCAGCCGGCCCAGGCCCTCTGAGGCCCCAGCGCTGGGGCTCCGCAACGGGGCCTCAGCGCACCCCCAGCCACTTGTGGCTCTGCAGGCTGAGGCGCCAGGCGGGGTGGGTGCGCACGTAGGCCACCGCCAGATCCCGGGCGGTCGGCTCGTCCCAGGCGGGCTGGAGCAGACGCTCCGGACCGGGGGCGGTGGGCGGGCGCAGGCGGTCCGCTTCGGCGGCCATGGCTTCGGCGAAGTCCAGGTCGGCCGGGGAGGTCACCACCACCTTCAGCTCATCGCAGTGGGCCAGGAGGGCGGCAGCCGGGGGGCGGTGGGGCTTGGGCGAGAGGGTGATCCAGTCGAAGCGGCCGCTGGGCTGCCCCACACCGCTGGTTTCCAGGTGCAGCGGCAGGCCCGCCGCCGCCAGGGCCGCGCACAGGGCGTCCAGGGGCTGCTGGAGGGGCTCGCCGCCGGTGATCACCACGAAGGCAGCTCCGGCGGCGGCGGCGGCGCTGGCCTCGGCCGCCAGTTCGCCCAGGGGGCGCTGGGGATGGGCCGCCTCCGGCCAGGAGTGCTTGGTGTCGCACCAGGGGCAGCCCACGTCGCAGCCCGCCAGGCGGATGAAGAAGGCGCTGCGGCCGGCATGGAGCCCCTCCCCCTGCAGGGAGTGGAAGGTCTCCACCACCGCCGGGCCGTCAGCCGTAGATGGGGCTGGCGACACGGTCCACGGCCTCGCTGGGGGAGCCGGGAAGGCGCTGCTGGGCCGCCTCGATCAGCCCCCGGAACAGGGGATGGGGCTTACCGGGGCGGGAGAGGAACTCCGGGTGGTACTGGCAGGCGGTGAAGAAGGGATGGTCCTTCAGCTCGATCAGCTCCACCAGGCGCCCATCGGGGGAGGTGCCGCTGATCTCGTAGCCCGATTCCAGGAACAGGGAGCGGTAGGCGTTGTTGAACTCGTAGCGATGGCGGTGGCGCTCGTAGACCACCTCCTCGCCGTAGAGGCGCTGGGCCATGGTGCCCGCCGTCAGCCGGCAGGGGTAGACGCCCAGGCGCATGGTGCCGCCCAGATCCACCACGTCCTGCTGCTCGGGGAGCAGGTGGATCACCGGGTGCGGCGAGGCCGGATCCAGCTCGGCGCTGGTGGCCCCCTCCAGACCGACCTGGTGGCGGGCCCACTCGATCACGGCGCACTGCATGCCGAGGCAGAGCCCCAGGAACGGCACCCGCTGCTCGCGGGCCCAGCGGATCGCCGCCACCTTGCCGTCGACACCGCGGTTGCCGAAGCCGCCGGGCACCACCACCGCATCCATGCCCCGCAGCAGGGCATCGGCCCCCTGGCTTTCGATCTGCTCGGCGCAGACCCAGTGGAGATCGAGGGAGGCGTCCCGCTCCAGGCAGGCATGGCGCAGCGCCTCCACCACCGAGAGGTAGGCGTCGTTGAGCTGGACGTACTTGCCCACCAGGGCCACCTTCACCGCCGGGCCGGGGTGGCGCAGCTTCTCCACCAGTTCCGCCCAGCGCGCCATGTCGCTGTCGTGGTCGACCAGGGAGAGAACGTCGAGCACCTGGCGGCAGAGGCCCTCGCTCTCCATCGCCAGGGGCACCGCGTAGATGCTGTCGGCATCGAGGGCCTGGATCACGGCGCTCGCCGGGACGCCGCAGAAGCCGCCGATCTTGGCCTTGAGGTCGGTGCTGATCGGCCGGTCGCTGCGGCAGACGAGTACGTCGGGCTGGATGCCGATCGAGCGCAGCTCCTTCACCGAGTGCTGGGTGGGCTTGGTCTTGAGTTCGCCGGAGGTGCCGATGTAGGGAAGCAGGGTGACGTGGACATAGGCCAGGTCCTGACGGCCGACGTCGCCGCGGAACTCGCGGATGGCCTCCAGGAACGGCAGCGACTCGATGTCGCCCACCGTGCCGCCGATTTCGGTGATCACCACGTCGGCGCCGCTGTTGGCCGCCACCCGGTGGATGCGCTCGCGGATCTCGCCGGTGATGTGGGGAATCACCTGGACGGTGCCGCCGTTGTAGTCGCCGCGGCGCTCCTTGTTGATCACCGCCTGGTAGATGGAGCCGGTGGTCACGCTGTTGAGGCGCGACATGGCCGTGTCGGTGAAGCGCTCGTAGTGGCCCAGGTCCAGGTCGGTCTCGGCGCCGTCCTCGGTGACGAACACCTCGCCGTGCTGGTAGGGGCTCATCGTGCCCGGATCCACGTTGAGGTAGGGATCCAGCTTCAGGATCGAGACGCTGTAGCCGCGGGATTTGAGCAGCCGCCCGAGGCTGGCCGCCACGATGCCCTTGCCGATGCTGGACACCACCCCGCCGGTGACGAAGACGAACTTCGCGGCATGGCCCCGCGTGGCGGACGGTGCGGACATCGGGCGCTGCGCTGATCCCCCAATCTACCGACCCCTTCCAGTCCGCCCGCCCCCAAGGGCCTCCCTCCCAGCCCCCTCCCCCCGTGCCCAGCCTCCTGGGGGGTGCCAGAGGGGGCTGGCCGTAGCCGGGCGTTGCCCGCAGCGCGGGCGCGCCCCGGCGCAGGCCAGCCCCCTCTGGCTCACCCCTCCAGGAGACTCCGAAGCATCCAGGCCGTCTTCTCGTGGATCTGCAGCCGCTGGGTGAGCAGGTCGGCGGTGGGCTGGTCGTTGGCCTCGTCGGCCAGGCTGAACACCGAGCGGATCGTGCGGGCCACGGCCTCATGGCCTTCCACCAGCTCCCGCACCATGGCGAGGGCGGCGGGGACGCCTTCGGCCTCGGGGATCGAGGAGAGGCCGGCATAGAGGGTGCCGCCGTAGGGGGCCGGGAAACCGAGGGCCCGGATGCGTTCGGCGATCAGGTCGAGGGCGGTCCAGAGCTCGGTGTACTGGTCCATGAACATCAGGTGGAGCGTGTTGAACATCGGTCCGGTCACGTTCCAGTGGAAGCCGTGGGTCTTGGCGTAGAGCACGGTGCTGTCGGCCAGAACACGGCCGAGCCCCTCCGCGATCTGCTGGCGCTGGTCCGCCGGGATGCCGATGTCGATGGGGGGAGTGGTGATGGCCATGGCGGGGGAGCAGGAGTCGCCATTCTAAGGCGAAGTGATTCCGCCTTAAGGCCGGTTTTCCTCCCCGCCCCCTCAGCCCTCCTCGTCGCTCCAGGTGCTGGCCACGTGCAGCTCCTCCAGCTGCGTGGGCGCCACATCGGCCGGGGCCTGGGTCATCAGGCAGCGGGCCTGCTGGGTTTTGGGGAAGGCGATCGTGTCGCGGATCGACTCCTCGCCTGCCAGCAGCATCACCAGCCGGTCCATGCCGAAGGCGATGCCGCCATGGGGCGGGGCGCCCATGTCGAGGGCCTCCATCAGGAAGCCGAACTGGCGCTCGGCCTCCTCCAGGGGAAGGCCGATGGTCTGCAGCACCTGGCGCTGCAGGGCCGCATCGTGGATGCGCAGCGAGCCGCCGCCCAGCTCCAGGCCGTTGAGCACCAGGTCGTAGGCCTGGGCCCGGGCCGTGGGGAGCGTGCCGGCCCAGCCGGCGGGGTCGCCGCCCAGATCCCCGGCGTTGGGCGCACAGAAGGGGTGGTGCAGGGCTTCGAGGCGGTTCTCGCCGGCGTTGAACTCGAACATCGGGAAATCCACCACCCAGAGGAAGTTCCACTGGTCGTTGTCGCGCTCGGCCGGCACCAGGCCCAGCTCGCGGGCCAGGTACTGGCGCACCCGGTCGAGGGCCTTGTTGACGGTGGCGGTGTCGCCGGCACCGAACAGCAGCAGGGTGCCTTCCGTGGCGCCGGTGCGCTCCAGCAGTTCCGCCTTCATCTCGGCCGAGAGGTTGTCCTTGATGGCGCCGATCGTGTCGATCTCGCCGCCGGCCCGCACCCGGATGAAGGCCAGGCCGCCGGCTCCCGCCTTCTGGGCCTCGCTGAACACATCCCCACCGGGCTTGATGCGCACGTTGCTGACGGCCTCGTTGCCGCCGGCCACGGCGATGCACTTCACCGAGCCCCCG
The DNA here is from genome assembly GCA_943369315.1 of Synechococcus sp. UW140. GTDB lineage: Bacteria > Cyanobacteriota > Cyanobacteriia > PCC-6307 > Cyanobiaceae > Cyanobium. Next base: position 131,855 of record CALRMW020000004.1, on the reverse strand, counting down.
GCCGCCACGGCGCCGGAGAACACCTTGAAGCCCATGTCCCGGACGATGTCCGAGGCGTCGGTGAGCTCCATGCCGTAGCGGGTGTCGGGCCGGTCGGTGCCGTAGCGCGCCATCGCCTCGTGCCAGGTGAGGCGGGGGAACGGCCGCGGCAGCTCGATGCCCTTCACCTGTTTCCAGATGGCGGCGATCAGCCCCTCGTTGAGCGCCAGGATCTCCTCCTGGTCCATGAAGCTCATCTCCATGTCCAGCTGGGTGAACTCCGGCTGGCGGTCGGCCCGCAGGTCCTCGTCGCGGAAGCAGCGGGCCAGCTGGTAATAACGCTCCAGCCCGCCCACCATCAGCAACTGCTTGAACAGCTGGGGCGACTGGGGCAGGGCGAACCACTCACCGCCGCAGACGCGGCTGGGCACCAAGTAGTCGCGGGCGCCCTCGGGAGTGGAGCGGGTGAGCACCGGGGTCTCCACCTCGATGAAACCTTCCCCCTCCAGATAACCGCGGGCGGCCTTCACGGTGGCGTGGCGCAGCCGCAGGTTGCGGCCCATGCGCTCGCGGCGCAGGTCGAGGTAGCGGTGGCGCAGGCGCAGTTCCTCGCGGGTGTTCTCCTCGTCGTGCACCGACACCGGGAAGGGGAGGTTGCCGCGCACCTCGTTGAGCACCGTGATGCCGCTCGCCAGCACCTCGATGGCGCCGGTGGCCAGGCGCTCGTTGAGGGACTCGGCCGGCCGGGCCCGCACCTTGCCCTCCACCCGCAGCACCGTCTCGTTGCGCAGCCGCTCGGCCACGGCGAAGGCGGCGGGGGCCAGGTCGGGATCCACCGTGATCTGCACAGTGCCGCTGCGGTCGCGCAGGTCGATGAAGATCACCCCGCCGTGGTCGCGACGCCGGTCGACCCAGCCGCACAGCTGAACGCCCTCACCGATGGCGTCGTTGCGCAGATCGCCGCACCCGTGGCTGCGCATGGTGGCAAGCAGAACGAATCCGCGAGTTTCCCACAGGGCGCCGGCGGGCCGTTCTGGAGGGGCCGGACCAGCGCAGACAGGGTGCTCAGCCGCGCCGGTAGAACGGCCGCTTGACCACCACGGCCGGCTCGGTGCGCCCGCGGATCTCCACCGCCAGCGCGGTGCCGGGCTTCGCCGCCGCCGCCGGCACGTAGGCCAGGGCCACCGCCTCCCCCAGGGTGGGGGACCAGGTGCCGCTGGTGACCTCGCCCACCGGCACCCCGTCGAGGAGCACCGGATAGCCGTGGCGGGCGATCGCCCGGCCCTGCAGCTTCAGACCCACCAGCTTGCGGCCCACCCCCTCGGCGGTCTGGCGCTCCAGGGCGGCGCGGCCGATGAAGTCGGCCGGCATCTCCAGGTGCACCAGCCAGCCCAGACCCGCCTCCAGCGGGGTGGTGGCCGCGTCCATCTCGTTGCCGTAGAGGTGCATCGCCGCCTCCAGCCGCAGGGTGTCGCGGGCGCCGAGGCCGCAGGGGGTGACGCCTTCGGCCAGCAGCCGCTGCCACAGCGCCACGCCGGCCTCGCGGCCGAGCAGCAGCTCGAAGCCGTCCTCACCGGTGTAGCCCGTGCGGCCCACGAACACCGGCGCACCGTCGATGGCCAGCTCCCGGTGGCCGAAGCGGGGCAGTCCCGCCAGGCTCGTGCCCACCAGGGCCTCCAGGCGGGCGGGCGCCTCCGGGCCCTGCAGGGCCAGCAGCACCCCGTCGCCCTTGCGGTCGGTGATGGTGATGCCCTCGGGCTCCAGCTGGCTGGTGATCCAGGCGGTGTCGGCCTCGGCGCAGGCGGCGTTGATCACCAGCACCACTTCATCGCGCTCCCCCTCGGGACCAGCGACGCGGCCGCGGTCGTAGACGATCAGGTCGTCAAGGATGCCGCCGGCTTCGTTGAGCAGCACCGTGTAGCAGGCCTCGCCGGGGCCGAAGCGGAACAGGTCGGTGGGGACCAGGCGCTGCAGCGCGTCCTTGGTGCCCTGCCCGCGCAGGGTGAGCACCCCCATGTGGGAGATGTCGAAGACGCCGCAGTGCTGCCGCACGGCGTTGTGCTCCTGCACCAGGCCGGAGAACTGGATCGCCATCTGCCAGCCGGCGAAGGGCACCATGCGGGCACCGGCGGCGACGGCGGCGGCGTCCAGGGGCGTGCGGCGCAGGGGGGTGGGATCCATCGGAGGCGGCCGGCCGGCCAGGGAAACGCCGGAGCAGGGTGGCGCGATCCTATGGACTGGGCGCCGCCAATCCTGGAGGTGGGGCCTCCAATACCGAAGAAAGCCTGTGATTCGGCCTCCACCCCTATCACACCGGCAAGGAAATGCGTACCTTGAATGGCCCAATGGGTCAAGAGGATGGGCAACCGTCCCAACTGCCGCAGCTGCCGCCACTGCACCCCTCCCGCCGGGGTGGAGATGGGATGGTGCCAGCTGCGTCAGCTCCCCATCCACCCCGAGCTGGTGGCCGAGCTGTGGTGCCACCACTGGACGGCCCGCCCGCCGCGGCTGCCGGTGGTGTCCCCCGAGGCCCTGCTCAAGCAGGCCCGCGTTCCGGTGGCGAGCCAGCAGTTGAGCCTGGCCACCGGGCTATCCTGAAAGCTGAAGACAAGTGGAAATGTGTTGCGGATGATTCCGTTTCACCTTTCCTCTGCCTATTCTCCCTCCCTTCCAGTAGCGGAACGGTCCGTTTGGCCCTAGGAAGGCAGCACCCCGTCCACCCCGACCACGGAGGTCCCCTGCATTGATCAGAACCGCCACATCCCCGTCGCCCGTCGAACTGATGGCCGTTCACGTGGATTGTGAAACCTTCACCCTTCCCACGGGAGCCCACGTCTTCAGCCGCGGCGCCAGCGCCAACGCCATCTATGCCGTGAGACGCGGCATCGTCGAGCTGGTGGGCGAGCAGGGCGAGAAGACCTGCTACCGCCCCGGTGAGCTGTTCAGCTACCAGGACATCACTTGGCGCGAACTGAGCCACCGCAGCGATGCCTTCGCGCGCACGCCCGTGGAGGTGCTGCGCCTCGATCGGCTCCGCTTCCTCAACCTGCTGCACAACCACCCCACCCTGGCCGTGCAGCTGATCGGGCAGCAGCACACCCGCCTGCGGGAGCAGCGCGCCAGCGGCACCTGCTGCTACTGAGCCGGGGCGCCTGAGAGCACCGGCCGCCCGAGCAGCAGCAGCAGGCTGCGGGTCACCTTGGCGGCCAGCACGGCGCTGACGCCGCTCAGGTCGAGCTGGGGAGCCAGCTCCACCACGTCGGCGGCCACGAGCCGGTGCTGGCGCAGCTCCTCCACCAGCTCAGCGAACTGGGGCCAGTGGAAGCCGCCGGGTTCGGGCGTGCCCGTGCCCGGCAGCACCGCCGGATCAAACCAGTCGAGGTCGACGGTGAGATAGAGGGGCCGGCCCCGCAGGGGTGCCAGCGCCGCCGCCAGGGCGTCGATCGGCACGAGGCGGCCGGTGGCGAGCAGCTCCCGGAATTCCTCGCGGGTGCCGCTGCGGATGGCGATCTGGCGCAGCTCACCGCTGGGCAGTACCTCCAGGCAGCGGCGCATGGCGCAGGCGTGGCTGTGGCGGGCCCCGAGCCACTCCTGCCGCAGGTCGGCGTGGGCATCGAGCTGCACCAGCACCAGATCGGGATAGCGCTGCGCCACCGCCGCCACCGCCCCGCTGCTGATCGAGTGCTCGCCACCCAGCATCAGCGGCGCCAGGCCCAGATCCAGCACCGCCGCGGTGGCCCGGCCCACGGCCTCCACCACCGGCTCGGGGGCGCCGAAGGGGATCGCCACCGCCCCGAGGTCGGCGAAGGCCAGGTCCTCGAGATCGAGGTCGAGCTGGGGATCATAGCTCTCCAGGCCGCTGCTCACGTCGCGGATCGCCGCCGGACCGAAGCGGGCGCCGGGGCGGAAGGAGGTGGTGCCGTCGTAGGGGACGCCGAACAGGCCCACGGCGCAGCCGAGGGGGTCGCGGCGGGCGCCCATGTAGATCGCCCCTTCGGTGTCGAACAGATCCGGGTTCATGGCTGGCTCGCCGCGTCGGCCAGCGCGCGCTCCACGAAGGCGGGCACCGCCTCGAAGGCCCCCCGCTGCCAGCGGGGCGACCAGATGCTGCAGCCCGGCGCCACCGCCGCAGCCCGCTGCGGCAGCGGCTCCCGGTAGCGGGGGCCGTCGGGGCTGGCGAAGGTCCAGCTCCACCAGCCGCTCGGGTACATCGGCACCCAGCCGTACATCGGATCGGCGTGGCCGAACACCTCGCGCAGCAGCCGCACGGTGTCGATGTGGACCTGGCGGAAGGCCTCGGGGGATTCGCTCTGGGTGGCGAACACGCCGCCGGGGCGCAGCAGGCGGCGGCAATGCTGGAAGAACGTGCGGTTGAACAGGCCCTCGGCCGGCCCGGCCGGATCGGAGCCGTCCACCAGCACCACGTCGTAGCTGGCGGCGGGGGCGTTGGCCGCCCAGGCGATGCCATCGCCGACGGTGAGGTGGAAGCGCGGGTCGCTCCAGGCGTCGCCGCCCAGGCTGGGCAGGTGCCGGCGGGACAGCTCCACCACCAGCCCGTCAATCTCCACCATGTCGAGGTGGGCGACGCCGGGGTGGCGCAGGCATTCCCGGGCGGTGCCGCCGTCACCGCCGCCGATCACCAGCACCCGCTCGATGGAGGCGGCGGCGCAGAGGGCCGGATGGACCAGCGGTTCGTGGTAGTGCCGCTCCTGCCGTTCCGCCGTCATCCAGCAGCCGTCGAGCAGCAGCCCCTTGCCGTAGGTCTGGCTGTCGATGATGGTGATCCGCTGGTAGGGACTGGTGCGCTCCTCCACCACGGTGGCGGCGAGGCCGTAGCGCACCCCGCCCAGCTCCTCGTCCACCCAGGCGCCCGGGGGGCAGGCGTCGGCCGGTGGCTGTTGCGGTCCCATGCGGTTGGCTCGTGGCTTTCCAGCTAAACCTTCGGCAGGACCCCTTGTCACGGCGCCATGGCACATTCCAGACGCCACCTGCTGAGGATCCTCGCCCTGGCGGGCGCCAGCGTGGCCCTGGAAGCCCTGGGGCCCCGGCCGGCGGCGGCCGCGGCGGCGGACGGCACCCTGGTGGAGCGGCTGTCGGTGTGCCGCCCCAGCGGCGATCCGCTCCAGGAGCTGCTGCGCCGCAACCGCGACTTCTCGCGCACCTGGCAGGACGCCGAGCGCAGCGCCGATCCCCTCTCGCGGGCCACGCTGCTGCACGAGACCTGGCCGATGCACTGCCAGGTGCGCCCCGATGCCCTGGCCGCCGGCCAGCGGCCCTGGGCCTCGGTGCTCTGCTGCGCCGACTCGCGGGTGGCACCGGAATGGATCTTCGCCTGCGGCGCCGGGGAGCTTTTCGAGGTGCGCAGCGCCGGCAACACGGCCTTCGATGCGGGGGTGGCCTCGCTCGAGTACGCCGTGGCGGAGCTGGCGGTGCCCCTGATCCTGGTGATGGGCCACAGCGGCTGCGGCGCGGTGACCGCCGCCATGGCCAGCCACCCGCTCACACCCCTGCTGGAGGAGCTGGTGGCGCCGATCCGGGCCAGCCTGGAGCCGGGTGCCGACCTCGCCCAGGCAGTGCGCCGCAACGCCGCGGCCGCCGCCAGCGCGCTGCCCCGGCGCAGTGCCCTGCTGCGCCAGGCGGTGGCGGAGGGGCGGCTGACCATCCAGGCCGCCTACTTCGACATCGGCAGCGGCGAAGTGAGCCTGGTGTGAGCGGCGATCTGCCCCTGGGGAACGGCCGGGTGATCCCGGCGGCCGAGCTGGGCTGGCGCTTCTCGCGCGCCTCTGGCCCCGGGGGACAGGGGGTGAACACCACCGACTCCCGGGTGGAGCTGGTGTACGACCTGGCCGCCAGCGACGCCCTGCCCCCCGCCCTGCGGGAGCGGGCCCTGCGGCGGCTGGCCAGCCGGCTCACCCCGGCCGGCCTGGTGGTGGTGGCGGCGGAGCACCGCTCCCAGTGGCAGAACCGTCAGGCGGCCCAGAAACGCCTGGTGGAGCTGATCCAGGCGGCGATCGCGCCACCGCCGCCGCCCCGCCGGCCCACCAGGCCGAGCCGGGGCTCGGTGGAGCGGCGGCTGAAGGCCAAACGCCAGCGGGGGTCGATCAAGAACAGCCGGCGGCAGGGTCCGCCTGAGGAGGCCTAGGGCCGGGATCCTGCTCGGCGCGGATCTGGGCCTTGGCGGCCCGCCAGTGGCCCTCCAGCTCGGCGATGCCGCGGCCGCCGAGATCCCCGCCCAGGGCGGCCTCCACCCGGGAGAAGCGGTCGAGGAAGCGGCGGTTGGTGCCCGCCAGGCCCTCCTCCGGGTCGAGGCCGCACCAGCGGGCAACGTTCACCAGGGTGAAGAGCACGTCGCCCAGTTCCTCCTGGGCATGGGCCCGGTCGCCGCTGGCCACGGCCTCCCGCAGCTCGTCGAGCTCCTCCTGCACCTTGGCCCACACCCCCTCGATGGCGTCCCACTCGAAGCCGGCGGCGGCGGCCTTGCGGGAGATGGTCATGGCGCCGGCCAGGGCGGGCTGGCTGCGCACCTTCTCCGCCAGCCGGTCGCTCAGGGGGCTGGCGCTGGCTGGCGGCTGGCGCTCGGCGGCCTTGATCGCCTCCCAGCTGCGGCGCACGGCCTCCGGATCGTCGGCCTGCTCCGCCGCCGGATCGAACACGTGCGGGTGGCGGCGCACCAGCTTGGCGCCGATGGCGCGGGCGACGGCGGCCAGGTCGAAGCGCCCCGCCTCACTGGCGATGCGGGCGTGCAGGACCACCTGCAGCAGCAGGTCACCCAGCTCTTCCGCCAGATGATCGTCGTCGCCGCGGCGGATCGCGTCGGCCACCTCATGGGCCTCCTCGAGCACGTAGGGGATCAGGGTGCTGTGGGTCTGGGCCAGATCCCAGGGGCAGCCCCCCTGGGGATCCCGCAGCCGGTCCACGATCGCCACCAGCTCCGCCAGGGCCTCCGCGGCCCCATCGGCATCAGAAGCGGGAAGCGGCCGGGAACCGGACATCGCAGGCAGGCGAGAACCACGGGGACCATCCTTGGCGATGGCGGCGCGGGCGCTGACGGCAGGGGCCGGGTGGACCCTGGCGGTGGTGGCGGATACCCATGGTGGTTGCCGTGAAGACCGTGGCGATGGGATCGGCGAGGGTCCGATCCTCACTCCCGCCCCGGCCTGGGAGCGACACCGACCCCATCCCAACACCGCCTGGCGCCGCCGAGGAGTGGAGCCGAACCCTTGGTGGTCGGTGACACCAGGGCTGGCATCGGCGACCACAGGGCAAGGCTCCGGAGCGGTCGATCGTGCTGTGAAGCAATGATCCATAGGGCGGTGGTGGGCCCGCCCACGATCACCCCAACTGGCGCCATGCGATCACCTTGCCATCATCCGGCTGCCGCCGGAGGCCATGCGGGGCAATGGATAGCGGCGACAGATCCTTCATGGGACCAACCAGAGACGATTCATCAGGGAACACAGACATTGCCCCGCTCCAGACCAAGACCAGCACCGTGCCTGAAATCACGGAACAAACCCTGACGAAAGGCAACTGAATGACATTTGTGGCACAGATGTAACCGAGGATGGATTCCATCAAGGGCCGCCACTTTCCGACACAGGAGAAACTCAGAAACCGGCAAGGACCAGCCGCGAGCCGCGCGCTTTACACTTTGTTACTTTCGACGGGCCGGCTGTGGCGGCTGCTACCTTTCACGGCCACTCAACCGAAGAGTACTCCGACACCACGTGGCATTCATCTCCGACTTCCTCCCGCTCTTCCTGGAGCAGGTTCAGTCCCCGACCCTGGGATTCCTGATCGGCGGGATCATCGTTGCCGCCCTTGGCAGCCAGCTGGCGATTCCCGATTCGATCTACAAGTTCATCAGCTTCTTCCTGCTGATGAAGATCGGCCTGACGGGCGGGATCGCGATTCGGAATTCCAACCCCACCGAGATCTTTCTGCCGGCGCTGGCGGCGGTGCTGGTTGGCATCGTGATCGTCTTTATCGCTCGCTGGACCCTGGGCAAACTGCCTGGCATCAGCGTGCCTGACGCCGTGGCCACCGGCGGTCTGTTCGGTGCGGTGAGTGGCTCCACCCTGGCGGCCGTGCTGCCCCAGCTGGATTCCGCCAAGATCCCCTATGAAGCCTGGACGGCGGCCCTCTACCCCTTCATGGACATTCCGGCGCTGGTGACGGCCATCGTGGTCGCCAGCGTCTACCTCTCCAAGAAGACGGGCAACACCGCCGAGAAGATCGAGATCTGGCCGATCATCAAGGAAAGCATCCAGAGCTCGGCTGTCACGTCGCTGTTGCTGGGCGTGGCCCTTGGCATCCTCACCAAGCCAGAGCCCGTCTACGAGAGCTTCTTCAACCCCCTGTTCCGCGGCTTCCTCGCCATTCTCATGATCATCATGGGGATGGAGGCGGCCCAGCGGATGAACGAGCTGCGCAAGGTGGCCCAGTGGTTTGCCATCTATGCCTTCATCTCCCCCATCGTCCATGGCTTCCTGGCCTTCGGTGTCGGCCTGATCATCCACAAGATCACCGGCTTCAGCATCGGCGGCGCGGTGGTGCTGGCGGTGATCGCGGCCTCCAGCTCGGACATCTCGGGTCCGCCCACCCTGCGTGCCGGTATCCCCTCGGCCAATCCCTCGGCCTACATCGGAGCCTCCACCGCCATCGGCACCCCCGTCGCGATCGCGATCTGCATCCCCCTGTTCATCGGGATTGCAGAGGTGATGCTCGGCCGTTGAGGTCCATACCTGACATTCATTTACAATCAACCACTGTCAAGAGGTCAAACCCATGAGTCAACAGGTCTGGAAGCTGGTGATCGTTGGAGAGGAAATCCTCTCCAAGAAACTCATCAAGCTCATCAAGGCGGCAGGTGCCACCGGTTACACCGTCAATGCCGCCGGTGGAGAAGGCAGCCGCAATGTGCGCTCCACGGGGGAGCCGAGTGTGTCCCACACCCTTTCCAATGTGAAGATCGAAGTGCTCACCGGCACCCGCGAGCTGGCCGACACCATCACTCGCGAGATCGAAGCCAAGTTTTACGCGGACTTCTCGATCATCACCTACATCTACCCCGTGGAAGCCCTGCGCGATCACAAGTTCTGATCCGCCGCTGACCCCAGCGCCCTCCCTTTCCTGCCTGGACGGGAGGGCTTGTTCCAGGGCCCCGGCTGGCGTGGATGACCGCCATCGATCACCAGCGCTGATCGGATCCATCACGGGATCCTTTGGTTTCTGGTGTCGTCCAGACAACAGTTCGAGCCTCCTTCCCTCTAAAACTGCACCCACCCGTACCCCACCTGATGGATCTGCTGCCCACCTTGCTGATGGAAGTCGGCAGCCACCAGGTTGAAGTGACGGAAACCCTGATCGGGGTTGGCCGTTTTCTCGTGATTTTCGTGGCGGCCCGCTTCATGGCGGAGCTGATGGTGCGCCTCCAGCTGCCCACCATCCTCGGCGAACTGGTCGCCGGCGTGATCATCGGTGCCTCCGGCCTGCACCTGGTGGTTCCCCCCGAGGCCCAGGCCCAGCTGAGCGGCGCTCTGCTCGGCGTGCTCAGCTCCCTGGGCGGAATGACCCCGGAGTCCATCAGCTCTCTTTATTCCGAGACGTTTTCCAGCCTGAAGGTGGTGGCCGAGATCGGCCTGTTCTCGCTGCTGTTCCTGACGGGCCTGGAAAGCGAATTGGATGAGCTGGTGGCCGTGGGCATCCAGGCGGGCACCGTGGCCTTCACCGGCGTGGTGCTGCCCTTCGCCGCCGGCACCGCAGGGCTCTACTACCTCTTCCATGTGCCGTTCATCCCGGCCGTGTTCGCCGGTGCCGCCATGACGGCCACCTCGATCGGCATCACGGCGAGCGTGTTTGGTGAGCTGCAGTGGCTGAAGCGCAAGGAGGGCCAGATCGTCATCGGTGCCGCCGTGCTCGATGACATCCTCGGCATCGTGATCCTGGCGGTGGTGGTCTCCCTGGCCGGTGGCGGTTCCTTCACCCTCGGACCGGTCGTGCAGCTGTGCGTCGCGGCGGTGATCTTCGTGGCCGTCGCCCTGGTGCTCAGCCGCTTCGCCGCCCCCGCCTTCGACTGGGTGGTGGATCAGCTCAAGGCCCCCGGCGATGTGGCGGTGGCCAGCTTCGTGGTGCTCACCCTCTGCTGCTTCGCTGCCCAGGCGATCGGCCTGGAGGCGGCCCTGGGGGCCTTCGCCGCCGGCCTGATCCTCAGCGCCTCCAAGCACACCCACGACATCGAAGCCGCCGTCAAACCCCTGGTGGCCCTGTTCGCCACGGTGTTCTTCGTACTGATCGGCACCGGCATGGACCTCTCGGTGCTCAACCCCTTCGATCCCGCCAACCGCGAGGGGCTGGTGGTGGCCCTGTTCCTGCTGCTGGTGGCCGTGGCCGGCAAGGTGGCCACGGGCTGGACCTACACCAGCAAGGACCCCACCAACCGCCTGGTGGTGGGTCTGGGGATGATGCCCCGCGGCGAGGTGGGTCTGATCTTCCTGGGTCTGGGAACCCAGGCCAACATCCTCACCCCGGCCCTCGAAGCCGCCATCCTGTTGATGGTGATCGGCACCACCTTCCTGGCCCCGATTCTGCTGCGGCTCGTGATCGGTGGTCAGAAGGAGGCGGCACCCCAGCCCAGCTGAGCTGCCTCCGGGCCCATCCGATTCGCCGCCCGGCCGGTAGCTCCGGCATCCATTCCCCCCATCCATGGGCGTCGCCGATCTGACCGGCTCCACCACCACCCTGGCCCCGCCGTTCCCGGCCCTGCGCCGCGGCCGCCTCGACACCCTGCAGGTGAACCTGGGCTACCGCTGCAACCAGAGCTGCAGCCACTGCCATGTGAACGCCGGCCCCAGCCGCACCGAGATGATGGGGGCCGACACCATCGCCCTGGTGCCGGCGGTGCTGCGGGCCCGTCGGATCGCCAGCCTGGATCTCACCGGCGGCGCGCCGGAGCTGCACCCCGGCTTCCGCGACCTGGTGCGCCAGGCCCGGGGGCTGGGGGTGGCGGTGATCGACCGCTGCAACCTCACCATCCTCAGTGAACCCGGCCAGGAGGACCTGGCCGCCTTCCTGGCCCAGCAGGGGGTGAAGGTGGTGGCCTCCCTGCCCTGCTACCTGGCCGACAACGTCGACCGGCAGCGCGGCGATGGGGTGTTCGCGCGCAGCCTCGCCGGCCTGCGCCAGCTCAACGCCCTCGGCTACGGCGATCCGGACGCAGGCCTGGAGCTGGATCTGGTCTACAACCCCCAGGGCCCCAGCCTGCCGCCGCCCCAGGCCGCCCTGGAGGCCGACTACCGGCGGGAGCTGGCCGATCGCTTCGGGCTGCGCTTCAACCGCCTGTTCACGATCACCAACATGCCCATCCAGCGCTTCGCGGCGGTGCTGCGCCAGCAGGGCCAGCTGGAGGGCTACATGGCACTGCTGCGCCAGCACCACAACCCGGCCAACCTGGCCCAGGTGATGTGCCGCAGCACCGTCAGCGTCGACTGGCAGGGCTTCCTGTACGACTGCGACTTCAACCAGATGCTTGGCCTGCCCATCGGCCAGGGCAGCCCCCGGGCCCACCTGCGCCAGCTGCTGGAGCGGGACCCTGATGGGGAGCCGATCGCCGTGGCCGACCACTGCTTCGGCTGCACCGCCGGCGCCGGCTCCAGCTGCGGTGGCGCCCTGAGCTGAGACCCCGAACCGCCCGGGAGCGCCCTGAACCCAGCCGCCTTAGGGGCTCTGGCGATTCAGGTCCCAGTTGTAGGGGAGGTAGGCGAAGCGGTAGTTGCCGCCCAGGATCAGGGCGCGCTCCGCGGCGGGGCGGTAACGGGCGATGAAGCGCAGCACGGCGCTCTGCTGCGCGTGGCCCGGCACGGGCTCCGCTTCAGGATCGGCCCGCTGCCAGTCCTCGGCGAACCACTGGAAGATCTGGGAGATCCGCACCGTGCCGGCGGCCCGGTCGATCGCCAGGCCCACGGGGCTGGCCAGCCAGCGGGTGGTCTGATCCTCCAGCTGCCGCTCCAGCGCCGCCCCCGTGAAGGCCTCCTGCCGCAGCGGCGGGCAGCTGATGGCGGCGCACACCAGGGCCGCATGGATGCGGGGCTCGTTGTACTCGCGCCGCAGGATCTCGTGCTCGATCGCATCAAGGGTGAGGCCTCGGCCCATCAGCTGGTGGCGGCGGAACTTCCACACGCCGGGAATCGCCTTGATGCTGGGCCGGATCGGATCGTTGTCGATGATCGCGCGCAGGGTGAAGGCGTTGTAGGCGTTGATCAGCAGGGCGATCTGCTCGGCCTCCGACCAGGAGGCGAAGCGCTCGGGGGCCAGGGCGCCCAGCGCCTTGATGTAGCGATCGAGCTGGGCCGGATCCCGCTGCAGGGCGGCGTAATCCACCAGGCCCTGGCCATCCACCACCGTCCGCAGCACCGCGTTGAAGGGGCCTGGATCGAGGGGGGGCTGGGGGGCGGCGGCCACCGGGGACGGGCGGCCGGCATCGGCAGCCGTCCACGGGGCCGGCCCGCCGCCGCAGCCCGCGGTGGTGATCAGCGCCAGGCCGCAGGCCAGCAGCAGCGGGGCGCGGGAGCGGGCACGGACCATGGCGAAGCGGGGGAACACCAGAGCTTTACCGGCCAGGGGCCGATTCGGTTCGATCCCGGGCGCTCAGCAGCAGCCCCAGCAGCAGGGGCAGCCACAGCAGCAGCCGCTCCGGGTTGGTGAGCTGCCAGTCCGGCAGGCGCGAGGGGAGCACGAAATAGACGAACGCCGAAAGGCTCACCAGCCGCGCCCCCCAGTTCTGGCTGGGCACGGCGAAGGGCATCAGCCAGATGAAGTACCAGGCGTGCACCACCGGCGAGAGCAGCAGCAGGGCCAGCAGGTAGCGCCAGGCGAAGACCCCCAGCCGGGTGCTGGTGGCGAGCAGCACCAGGAGCACCGGCAGCAGCAGCCACCCATGCGCCGCATTGGTCTGCAGGGTCCAGGGCCAGAGCTGGCCGATCCAGTGCGGCAGCCACTCGGCGCTGCGGCCGTGGCGGATGAAGCTGGAGCCGGTGGGCAGCAGCGGGCAGCTGCGCAGGCTGCAGAACAGGGAGGCCCCCAGCAGCAGCGGCACCAGCCCCAGCAGCAGGGTGGCGAGCACCGGGGCGGGCCGCCGGAACCGGAGCCAGCGGCTCCAGGCCCGCTGCAGCAGCAGCGGCAGAGTGATCCACTTCAAGGCCACGCTCAGGCCCAGCAGCAGGTCGATGCAGGCCTGGGGGCGTTGGCCCTGGGGCGGGGGAACCCGCTCGGCCAACAGCCAGCCGGCCACCAGCGGCAGCAGGAACCAGCTGTCGTAGTGCCCGCCGCCGCTGAGGCCATAGATCACCAGCGGATTCCAGGCGTAGAGCGCCGCCCGTGCCGCGCCGAAGCGGGAGGCGAGCAGGCCGGCGATGGCCAGGTCGGCGGCCGTGAACGACAGCTTGAACAGCAGCACCTGCTGGGCCACGGCGGCATGGAGCCGGAACAGCAGCTGCGCCAGGGGCGGGTAGATGGCGGTGGTGTCGGGGTGGTTGATCAGGGGCCACCACGGCGTGCGCAACCCCTCCAGCGCTGCGGCATCCGGGGGCAGCGCATAGGGACTGAACCCATGCAGCTGGATCCCCCCCTCCCAGAGGTACCGCCAGATGTCGTCGCCGGGCTCCATCGCCAGCAGGGTCAGCCGTGTCAGCACCGCCACGCCCCAGAACAGGGCGCGGGGGATGGTGGGCAACGACCAGGAGAGGGCGAAACCCAGCCCCATCACGGCGGCCGCCCGCCAGAACGGCAGCAGCTGTTCGACGTCGAACAGGTCGCCGTGGGGGCGCATCAGGAGCGCCCCGCCGATCAGCAGCAGGGCACTGGCCGGCAGCTGCAGGCGCCGCAGCAGGGAGGACAGCGCCATCAACGCGGCCCTCCACGCAGGACGCGCCGCAGCCACAGCAGGCCCAGGGTGGTGAGGATCACCCATCCGGCCCGGAGGCTGGCCCCCCAGCGCCCGGAAATCTTCGAGGCGCCGGCCAGGCGCGGGCGATGGGAGATCGGCACCTCGCGGATGCGCAGGACCAGCTCGATGGCCCGCACCTGCATCTCCAGGGTCCAGCCATAGCCCCGGTCGCGCAGGGCCATCGCCTCAAAGGCCTCGCGCCGCACCAGCCGCAGCGGCCCCATGTCGCGGTAACGGAACCCCCAGCCCAGGCCGATCAGCGTCGTGGCCAGCCGGTTGCCGCCCCGCTGCAGGGGCGTGAGCGAGGCGCGGCCCACGGCGGTGGCGGTGCGGTCACCGAGCAGCAGGTCGTGGTCGTCGATGAGCTCCAGGAAGCGGGGCAGTTCCTCGAGCGGGTCGCCGCCATCGCCATCGCAGAACAGCAGCCAGTCCACGTCGGGGGCGAGATCGAGGCACCCCCGCCAGCACGCCCGGCCGTAGCCGGGACGGGGTTCGCTGAGCACCTCCGCCCCCAGCTGGCGGGCGATGGCGGCGGTGCCATCGCGGCTGCCGTTGTCGACCACCCGGATGCGGTCGAGCCCCTGGCGGCGCAGCTGGCCGATGACGTGGCCGATCGTCTGGCGTTCGTTGCGCGCCGGAATCACCACCTGGATGGCCCCCATCGCCATGGCCGATCCCTGGTTGGGCATGGAATTCCCCTGCTGATGAACGTACCGGCGAAGGGAGCGAATGGATGGCCGACCGCCCGGGGCCGGGGCCATCCGAAACGGCGGCTCGCCGGTAGGAAGGGGGAACGGCTTTCCCCATGGCCCCACCGCTCTCGCCTTCCCGCTGGCGCCGGCTGCTGCTGATCGCCGCCATCGCCCTGGTGGTGGTCCTGTTCTTCGTTCTGGGCCTGCACCGCCAGCTCACGCTGGAGGCCCTGCAGGCGGCCCATGGCGCCCTGCTGGAGCAGCGCCTCCAGACCCCCCTGCTGGTGGCGGGCGCCTACCTGCTGCTCTACGTGCTGGTGGCGGCCCTGTCGCTGCCGGGGGCCGCGGTGCTCACCCTGGCCGGCGGGGCGCTCTTCGGGGTCGGGCTGGGCACCCTGCTGGTGTCGTTCGCCTCCAGCATCGGCGCCCTGCTGGCCTTCCTGGTGGCCCGCACCCTGCTGCGGGAGCCGGTGCGGCGGCGGTTCGCCCGCCAGCTGGCGCCGATCGAGGCCGGGGTGGCCCGCGACGGGGTGCTCTACCTGCTCAGCCTGCGGCTGGCGCCGGTGTTCCCCTTCTTCCTGGTGAACCTGCTGATGGCGCTCACGCCGATCCGGGCCGCCAGCTTCTACCTCACCAGCCAGATCGGCATGCTTCCAGGCACCGTCGTCTACGTGAACGCCGGCACCCAGCTGGCCCAGCTGCGCGGGATCGGCGGCATCCTCAGCCCGCCGCTGCTGGGGTCGCTGCTGCTGCTGGCCCTGTTCCCCTGGCTGGCCAAGGCGGCCCTGGGCCGCTGGCAGACCTGGCGGCTCTACCGCCGCTGGCCGCGGCCGCGCCGCTTCGATCGCAACCTGATCGTGATCGGCGCCGGAGCGGCGGGGCTGGTGACCGCCTACATCGCCGCCACCGTCAAGGCGCGGGTGACCCTGGTGGAGCGCGGCGCCATGGGCGGCGACTGCCTTAACACCGGCTGCGTGCCCAGCAAGGCGCTGATCAGCTCCGCGCGGCTGGCGGCGCGCCTGCGCCGGGCCGACCGCTACGGACTCGAGCCGCTGGAGCCGCGGCTCAACCTGCGCCGGGTGCTGGAGCGGGTGGCCGCCAAAGTGGCGGCCGTGGCCCCCCACGACAGCGTCGAGCGCTACGAGGGCCTGGGGGTGGAGGTGCTGCGCGGCCAGGCCCGTCTGCTCGATCCCTGGACGGTGGCGATCCGCACCGACGCCGGAACCGAGCAGCGGCTCACGGCCCGGGCGATCGTGCTGGCCACCGGCGCCGAACCGGTGCGGCCCGACTGGCCGGGCAGCGAGGCGGTGCCCCTGCTGACCAGCGAGACCGTCTGGGGCTGGCTGGCCCAGTGCCCACTGGAGCGGCCGCGGCTGGTGGTGCTGGGGGGCGGGCCGATCGCCTGTGAGCTTGCCCAGGCCCTGGCCCAGCTGGGCCTGCCGATCACCCAGATCCAGCGCAGCGACCGCCTGCTGCGCAAGGAGGACGCCGATGTGGCCGCCGAGGTGCGCCAGGCCCTGGAGGAGGACGGCGTGACCCTGCACATGGACACCGAGGTGCTCGGCTTCGAGCGGGATCCCGCCCCCGACGGGGCGGTGACGGTGCTGGTGCGGCAGGGGGAGCGGCGGGGGCGGATCGCCTGCGACGCCGTGCTCTGCGCCCTGGGCCGCCGCGCCCGGCTGCAGGGCTGCGGCCTCGAGGAGCTGGGCCTTCCCACCGGCGCCACGATCACCACCAACGCCTTCCTGCAGACGCTCTACCCCAACATCTACGCCGCCGGCGATGTGGCCGGACCGTTCCAGTTCACTCACACCGCCGCCCACCAGGCCTGGTATGCCGCCGTAAATGCCCTGTTCGGCCAGCTGCGCTCCTTCCAGGTGGACAACCGCGTCATCCCACGCACCACCTTCACCGACCCGGAGGTGGCCACGGTGGGGCTCACCGAAGCCGAAGCGGCGGCCCGGGGGGTGGCCGTGGAGGTGACGCGCTTCCCCCTGCACGAGCTCGACCGTGCCATCGTCGAGAGCGCCGAGCGGGGGTTCGTGAAAGTGCTTACCCCACCGGGCCGCGACCGGATCCTGGGCGCCACGATCGTGGCCGAGCACGCCGGCGAACTGCTGGCCGAGTTCGTGCTGGCCATGACATGGGGCCTGGGACTGGGCAGGATCTTCGGGACGATCCACGCCTACCCCACCCTGGCCGAGGCCAGCAAGTACACCGCCGCCGCCTGGAAGAAGCAACGGGTGCCCCAGCACCTGCTGCCCTGGCTGCGCCGCTACCACACCTGGCGGCGCCGCGGCTGAGCCCCCGCGCACCGCACACGCCGACCCCACTACCCCCTGCGACCCCTCCCCGATGACCAGCGCCGCCGATCTGCACCGCAGCGTGCAGGAGTACTACGGCTCCACCCTCAGCAGCAGCGCCGACCTGCGCACCAGTGCCTGCTGCGACGCCAGCAGCGTGCCGCCGGCGCTGCGGCCCCTGCTGGCCCGGATCCACCCAGAGGTGCTGAGCCGGTATTACGGCTGCGGCCTGGTGGCGCCGCCGCTGCTGGAGGGCCTGCGGGTGCTCGACCTGGGCTGCGGCAGCGGCCGTGACGTGTACCTGCTGGCCCAGCTGGTGGGGGCCGGCGGCGCGGTGGTGGGCGTCGACATGACGCCGGAGCAGCTGGCGGTGGCCCGGCGCCATGTCGACCACCACGCCGAGGTGTTCGGCTACGGCAATGTGCAGTTCCTGGAGGGCCGCATCGAGCAGCTCGACCAGCTGCCCCTGGAGCCCGGCAGCTTCGATCTCGTGATCTCCAACTGCGTGGTCAACCTCTCGGCCGACAAGCTGGCGGTGCTGAACGGGGTGCGGCGGCTGCTGAAGCCCGGCGGGGAATTCTTCTTCGCCGACGTCTACGCCGACCGGCGCGTGCCCGTGGCCCTGCGCCACGACCCGGTGCTGCACGGCGAATGCCTCAGCGGCGCCCTCTACTGGAACGACTTCCTGCGGCTGGCGCGCCAGGCCGGCTTCGCCGATCCGCGCCTGGTGGACGACCGGCCCCTGGAGATCACCGACCCGGAGCTGGCGGCGCGCACCGGCGCGATCCGCTTCTTCTCCGCCACCTATCGGCTGTTCCAGATTGAGACCCTGGAGGACGCCTGCGAGGACCACGGCCAGGCGGTGATCTACCGGGGCAGCATCGCCTGCCACCCCGAGGCCCTGCCCTTCGACAAGCACCACCATATCGAGGCTGGGCGGGTGTTTCCGGTCTGCGGCAACACCTTCCGCATGCTGGCCGAGAGCCGGCTGGCGCCCCACTTCGACTTCATCGGCGATTTCAGCCGCCACTACGGCCTGTTCGAGGGCTGCGGCAGCGCCCTGCCCTTCGATGCCACCGCCGCGGCTACCGCCGCCCCTGGCGCCGACGCTCCCGCCGCCGCGCCGGCCCCCGCGAGCGGCGGCTCCTGCTGCTGAGGCGGCTGAGGCGCCGGCGCAGGGCGCGCAGCGGCCGCGGCAGCCGCGGGATCGGATCTCCGTCCTGGAGCAGGTGCAGCCAGCTGCTGGCCTCCAGGCCCACGAAGGCCGCCAGCAGCAGTGGCCGCTGGGAGCCCCAGAGCTCCCGGCCCCGCTGCAGCAGCTCGCCGGGCGACGGGGAGCCCAAGGGACCGAGGGCGGCGCAGGCGAGCAGCACCAGCACCGCCAGCCACAGCAGCCGCAGGCTGGTGCCCAGCAGGGGGCTGTGGGAAAGCAGGGAGCGGTGGCTCAGCAGGCGCCGGTAGGGCCACCAGAGCAGCCGCAGGGGTCCCCAGCGGCGGGTGGCGTTGGAGCGGGTGTCGAGGTCGGGGGAGAGCCAGAGGCCGCCCAGCAGGAAGGCGCCGCTGGCGACCGCCACCCCCGCCATTCCCAGGGCCGGCCCCCAGAGCAGCCCGAAGGGCAGGGCCAGCCAGCGGGTGGCACGATCGTGGCGGCGGCCGCTGGCCATGGCCGGGCTCCGGACGCTGCCGGCAAGGTACCGGCCGCCGGCCCCCGGCGCCCCCTCCGCCAGAATGTCCCCACCGCCCGATTAGCTCAGCGGTAGAGCGCCTGCCTTACAAGCAGGATGTCGCTGGTTCGAAACCGGCATCGGGCATCGCTCAGATCCCAGCAAAGGCGGGGATCCATGCCACTCCGGCCACCCGGAAGGTTGACGATCAGGGCTAGTGTCAATCTCACTTGAACCTGATCTACCGGCCGTGGCTACCGATGCCTCCCCCATCTGGAAGAGCAAGGTTGCCGGTCAGAGCCGCGTGCCCTCTGTTGAGCCTCCCCGGCCAGGCGTTCTCCCGCCCCTCACTGACCGGTTTGAAGTGCGCCAGGAACTCATCGACGACGCTCTGGCGTTCATGGACGAGTACGACGACGTCTTCCGTTCGCTGGCTCAGTGAGGATTGCGCCTGGGACCCTGATCCTCCCAGGCCCTGTTGAGATGGCACGGGTCCATGCGGCGACGATCAACAAGCATGGTGGTCTCCAGGTAACCCCTGATCTACGCAGGATCGAAACCGCTCTGGCGGAGGTCCTGACATTCCACACCTTCAGGCCTGAGGCGGACATCGCTCTTTTGGCTGCTGTGGTGGCCTACGCCTTTGCGAAGGGCCACCCCTTACCCGATGGCAACAAGCGGGTGGCGTTCTTCTCCGTGAAGATGGTCCTGCGGGCGAATGGGTTTGAGTGGAAGCCCCGCCATGAAGAGGCGGAGCAGCGCATGTGGCAGCTCGCAGAAACCTCCCCTGCCCGGCGTGATCAGATGCTTGAAGAACTCTCGATCTGGATTCGGCAAAGCTGCACGCCGCTGTCTAGCTGATTTCGCCATTTTTGCAGTGGCAGATGCAAGGCCACCATCTCCCCTCCGACCCTCCTGCAGGGGCACCGCCCCACAAGCCGCCCTAAAGTTGGTCATCACGATGACCAACACCATGCGACAGGTCACGGTGGCGGAGGCCAAAGCCCAGCTGTCGAACCTGCTCGACGCGGTGGAACAAGGCCAGCCGGTGGTGATCACCCGGCGCGGCAAGGCCATCGCTGAGCTGGTTCCCCGGCAGGCCGTGCGCGATCTCCTGCCCCAGCTCCAGGCACTGCGGGACTCCCTGCCCCATCAGGCCACCAGCGGCGTGGAGACGATGCGCACCCTGCGGGATGACGTCGGCTCCTGATGCTGTACGTGGACGCCTGCGTGCTGCTGGCGGCCCTCACACCGGAGGACCACTCCGACGCCGCCGCGGCCTTTCTCGAGCAGGCCACTGCGCCGCTGGCGATGAGCCCATGAAGTGTCACCGAGCTCCATTCCGCTCTCGGGCTCAAGGTGCGCACCGGGGCCCTGGGCCCCGCGCAGGCCGAGGCGGTGCTGCAGGGCTTTGAACGCACTCTGGCTCCAGGTTTTCTGATGCTGGAGCTGGAACCCCAGGACTTCCGCAATGCCGACGCCTGTCTGCGCTGCTGGACCACGGCCCTGCGGGCCGCCGATGCGCTGCACCTGGCCATCGCCGCCGAACGGAGCGCCACCCTTTGCAGCCTGGATGCGCCATTCGTGAGGGCCGCCCGGCAGTTGGGGCTCGGGGCCCAGTTGATCGGGGCTGGCTGACGCATCTTTAGCGGCAAGCTCCACGGCGAAGACCCTGGAGCCCCAGACGGACCCAATGCGAGCCATCATGAGCCCCGGACATTCCGCCAGCTGTGGACCTCACGGATCTCATCCCGGGGATCCCCGCCCTGCTGGAAGAGCTCGAGGGGATCCTGGCCGGGCTCCCTACGGTCGCCTGCCTGGAGCACATGAAATGGCTGGGGGCCTTCATGTGCATCACCCCGGTCCAGAGGAGCCTGGTGGGGGCGGCCACGACGGAGGAGGAAGGTTTCCGGCTGGTGGAGCGGCAGCGGCCGTCCCTGCTGGTGGTCAGCCAGAGGCTGCAGGAGGGCACCGGGCTCGCGCTGGCGGAGCGCACGAAGGCGCTGGACCCCGCCATCCGGACCCTGCTGGTCGCCGACGACGCCAACGAGGCCCTGGTGCGGGAGGCCCTGGCCCGGGGCTGCAACGGCATCTGCTTCGAGTCGGGCCTGTTCATGCCGGCGCTGAGGGTGGTGGCCGGCGGCGGCATCTACTACCCCGAGCCGGTGGCGGCGGTGCTGCGGCAGCAGCCGCCCGTGGCTCCGATCGAACCACTGACCGAGCGCGAGCGGGTGGTGCTGAACCACCTGATGCTGGGCCTGACCGACCAGCGGATCAGCCAGGAGCTGGTGGTCAGCCCCGAGACGGTCAAAACCCATATCAAGCACATCTTCCAGAAGCTCCAGGTCGACAACCGCACCAAGGCGGTCGTCAAGTCGATCGCCGCCGGGCTGATCAACCTGGAATCTGCGATGGAGGGTCGCACCCCGGTCACGGGCTGAGCCGCCTGGTACCGGCTGAACCGGCCTGCTCTGGGCCAATCCCCCGTTCTGGGGATGCGGACCGAGGGGGCTTCACGGGAAGGTGGTCATGACCGGGGATGTGCCGAGCGGCCTCCCGATGCCAAGCCGGGACGCCGCCAGCCGTGTCCCCCGGCACCCGCGCTCGACCTCAGCAGCCACTCCGCGCACCATGGCCGTCCACCTCAGCTTCGCCGCGGCCGGGCACTCCCGCGTCTCCGAAATCATCCTGGCCGGCCGCACCGGCTACTGGCCGTGCGACCCCGACAGGGTCCTGGCCCATGGCGTCGTCAAGCTGTACGAGCGCCACCCAGAGGGCGGCGACTTCGATCTCAACGACAGCGTCGTGGGCCCCTGGGTGGCCACCCTGAAGGTCACCGGCGCCGACCGGGTGCAGTGGCTCGACCGGACCAGGACGATCATCGCCTTCGACCCCGCCACCCTGACGACGGAGTACGTCACCAGCGTGCCCCCGTTCAACGCCTCCGGCGTGTACTACGACCCGGAACCCAGCGCCTGAGGGCGGGGCGCTGCGGCTCACGGCGTGCGGATCAGCCGAACAGGCTGTCGATCTCGGCGGCGAAATCGGCCTTGAGATCGGCTCCCAGCACAGCGGAGTCCCCCAGGAAGCCGCCCCGGCGAGCTTCCTGAGCCGCCACCACCGGCACCAGCCTCACCAACGGCCGCCCCGCCTTGGCGATCACCACCTCCTCCCCTTCCAGCGCCTGGGCCACATAGCGGGAGAGGTGGGTCTTGGCGTCATGGAGGTTGACCTGTATGGCGGCGACACGCACTGGACTCAACCTGGTCGGGTTGCGGCTAAGTCCATGGCCGCCACGAACTCCCCACTGCTGATCTGCTCGGCGTAGCCGGCGAAGCAGGCCAGGGCGGCGGCATGGCGCTCCGGGGTGACCGCCTGGCAGGCGTCGTGGACGCACACCACCCGGTAGCCGCGGTCGGCGGCGTCCTTGACGGTGTGGTCGATGCACTGGTCGGTGAGCAGGCCGATCACCACCAGGGTGCGGACGGCCAGGTTGCGCAGCAGGTAGTCGAGGCTGGTGGAGCTGAAGGGCGAGGAGGAGCTCTTGGGGAGCACCAGCTCATCGGCCAGGGGCGCCAGCTCGGCGATCACCTCGGCGGCGCGGCTGCCGGGCGGGAAGCCCATGCCGCAGCGCTTGTAGTCGAAGCTTCGGTCGCGACCGTCGGCGGTGAGGTTGGCGATCACGGTGTGAATCACCTCCAGCCCGCCGCGGCGGGCCGCCGCCAGTACCCGCTGGGCGTTCGGCAGGGTGGTGGCGCGGAAGCGGCGATCGAAGTCCGGATCCTGCCGGGGCTGGGCGTCGCCGCAGGTGCCCTGCTGCAGATCCACCAGCAGCAGCGCGGTGCAACCGGGGTGCAGCCACTCCGCGGGTGAGCATGACGGCATGCAGGCGGCGGCGATCCGTCCAATCATGGCGGCAGACGCTTGCCGGGCCCGTGTCCACTCCCCCCGACAGCATGGCCGCGGCGCTGGCGGCGCAGGGGATCCGCTGGGTGGCGATCACCTGGGTGAACCACGCCGGGGCGCCGCTGGTGAAGGTGGTGCCCCTGGCCGGTTTCGGGGCGGCGGTGGCGGTGGGGGTGGGCTTCTCACCGGTGTCCGATGCCTTCGGCGCCGACGGCGGCATCGCTGCCGCCCATCGCCTGGCCCGGCCCGACGGCGACCTGCGACTGCGGGGGGATGCGGCAGCCCTGGCGCCGCTGGAGCCGGCCAGCGGCTGGGCCTGGGCGCCGGGGGAGCGCTACGAGCGCAGCGGCGCGCCCTACGCCGGCGACCAGCGCCACCTGTGCCGCCGCCAGATGGAGCAGCTGCAGCAGGCCGGGGTGGAGCTGCGGGCCGGCTTCGAGCTGGAGTGGCTGGTGGCCAGCCCCGCTGCCGACGGCACCCCGGCGCCGGCGATCCCCGGGGGCCCCTACGGGGCCGATCGGCTGGTGGAAGGCCTCGACTACGCCACGGCCCTGCTCGACGCCCTGGAGGCGGCCGGCCTGCCCTGGCTGCAGTTCCACCCGGAGTACGGCGCCAGCCAGTTCGAGCTGTCGCTGGCGCCGGGCACGCCCCTGGAGGCCGCCGACCGGCTGGTGCACGCCAAGTTGCTGGTCCAGCGGGTGACGCGCCGCTTCGGCTGGCGCTGCAGCTTCAGCCCCAAGCCCTGCCTGGAGCGGGTGGGCAACGGCGGCCACCTGCACCTGAGCGTGCGGCGCGACGGGATGCCGCTGCTGGAGGGCGGCGACGGCGAGGCCGGCCTGGGCGCGGCGGGCGCCCGGGTGGTGGCGGCGCTGCTGGCGGAGCTGCCGGCCCTGCTGGCCCTGGCCTGCCCCCTGGCGGTGTCCTACCGGCGGCTGGCCCCGGGCTCCTGGTCGGCCCCGTTTCAGGCGTGGGGCGTGGAGAACCGGGAGGCGGCCCTGCGGCTGGTGCCCGCCGCGGCCGATGGCGCCCCGGCCCACCTGGAGCTGAAGGTGGCGGACCTGGCCGCCAACCCCTACCTGCTGCTGGGGGCCGTGCAGGCCGTGGTGGCCGACGGCCTGGCGCGGGCCCAGCCCCTGCCGCCGCCGGTGAGCGGGGATCCGGCCCGGTTGCCCGCCGGGTCGGTACCGCGCCTGCCTGGCTCCCTGGCGGAGGCCTCGGCCGCCTTCGCCGCCAGCGACCTGCTGCGCCAGGCCCTGGGAGAGGCACTGCACGGCTCCCTGTGCGACAGCCAGGCGGCGGAGCAACGGCGCGCGGCGGGCTGCAGCGAAGCGGAGCTGGTGGCGGCGGCGGCCTGGTGGCCGGTGGTGGGGGGGATTGGCTGAGGGGCCACCAAGCAGGTGCTCGTCAGCCCGCCACCATCACCCGGTTCCGCCCGGCGGCCTTGGCGGCGTAGAGGGCGCCGTCAGCGTTGCGCAGGCCGGTCTCCAGCTCCGCCAGGCCCGTGCCCTCGACCACCGCCACGCCGGCCGAAAGGGTGATGCGCTGCCCCGGTGCCCCTGGGTGGGGCACGGCCGCAGCGGCTGCCCGCAGCCGCTCCAGCAGGGGGCCCGCCCCCTTCGCATCCACGCCAGGCAGGAGCAGCGCGAACTCCTCGCCGCCGACGCGGGCGAGCACATCGCCCGGGCGCAGCACGGCCCGCATGGCGCCGGCGACGTCGCGCAGCACCACGTCGCCGGCGCTATGGCCCCAGCCGTCGTTGATGGCCTTGAAGAAGTCGATGTCGAGCATGGCCCCCGCCACCGGCCGGCCGTCGCGGGCGGCGGCGGCAAGGGCCACCGTGGCCGCCTCGGCGAAGCCCGTCCGGTTGGGCAGGCGGGTCAGCGGATCGCTCCGCACCGCAGCAGCCAGCTCGGCCTCCAGGCGGTCGCGCTGGCGCAGCGTGCTCAGCACCGCCAGCACCTGGGAGGGGATGGAAAGATCGAGGATCACCCACACCCAGCTGCGCCAGCGCAGCGGCTCGCCCGGCCGGCCCAGGGCCTCACCCACCCCGTCCTCGAGGGCGAACACTCCGAGGGCCAGCAGCACGGCCGCGGCAAACCGGGCCCGCCAGCGACGCTGCCTCGGCTGCCCCGGCAGGCGGGCGCGCTCCCAGGCCTCCCGCGCCGCCACCCCGCACAGCACCGCCGTGGCGGCCCGCAGCAGGAGGAAGATGAGGTCAGCGGTGATCACGGGCTGGAGGACTGTCCGGGGAAAAGTAGGAGGGAACAGACGACACCAGGTGTCCATCACGCAACCCCGCCCCGGCCAGAATCCCCCCATCGACCGCCGGCCTTCGCCCCATGGACCGCCCCCACCCATGACCTTCGCGGTGGCGCTGGCGATGCTGGAGCGCGAGGGCCGCTGGCTGCTGCAGCTCCGGGACGACATCGAGGGGATCGTCCATCCGGGCTGCTGGGGCCTGTTCGGCGGCCACCTCGATCCGGGGGAGCGGCCGGAGCAGGCGATCCTGAGGGAGCTGGGCGAGGAGATCGGCTGGGAGGCGCCAGAACTGCCGTTCTGGTTCGAGCATCGCGATGCCCAGCTGAGCGCCACCTACTTCCGCGGCCCCCTCACCGTGCCCCTGACGGCACTGCAGCTGAACGAGGGACAGGACATGGTGCTGGCCGGGCTGGAGGAGCTGCGCAGTGGCCGGGTCTGGAGTCCCAGGCTGCAGCAGCGACGCAGCCTGGCCCCGTCCCTGGAGCGGGCCGTGCGCCGCCTCGACCCGAAGAACTAAGAAATGGTGAGTGATGCCTTAAGATGGGAGGTATCAGACCATTCTCCTGCGTCTCAGGGTTGATGAGGATGCGCTTCCCGGCAAGATTCGCGACAATCTCAGTGGGCTTCTGTTCAGAAGCTGTAGGCGCCGTCCACCCATCCATGGCGCCCGCAGGCCTGCCCCCCCGACCCGCTACCCCGAGATGAGCCGAGCCCAGACGGGTCCCCCCGGGGTGCAGCCATGACCAACGTCTGGTGTGTTCGGGCAGGCGGCGGCATCTATGCGGACAACTTCCTCAGCGGCGGCTTCGTCGGCATCGGCTGGCGGGAGATCACCGAAGATCTCGGTCCGATCCGGAACCGGGAGCAGCTCTTTTCGGTGGTGCGGCGCTACTTCCCGGACATTCAGAGCGCGATCCTCCTCTCCAACTACGTCAACGAGATCCACCGCTTCCTGTTCGAGATCCGCCCCGGCGACCACGTGATCATCCCGGCGGCGGAAGCCGATCTGCTCCGCTTCGGCGTCGTCGATGAGGGACGCCCCTACTACGACGCCACCGGCGACGACGGCTGTCCCCTGCGCCACCGGCGTCCCGTCACCTGGTCGCCCGAACCGCTCCCGCTCGACCACTTCTCGGCGCCGTTCCGCAATTCCATCCGCACCCTGCTCACCGTTCCGTCCCACACCCGGATGCGTTCCCTGCTGACGGTGTTCCTGGTGGAGCACAAGGCCGAGTTCATCCGCGCCATCGGCCGCCAGGAGACGACGACCCCGGCCCGGGCGACCACCCGGAAGGCAGAGGCCCACCGCAGCGTGCTCGAACAGCTCCTGCAGCTGGATCCCGCCGAATTCGAGCGGCTGGTGGTCCACCTGCTCGATGCCCTCGGCTTCCAGGACTGGGAGCGGGCCGAGCACCACGGGGCGCTGCGGGATGTGTTCGATGCCTGCGGGGACATCAGCCTGTCGCTGCCGGCCCGGATCCGCATCCACGCCCGCTTCCACCGCGGCAACCTCGGCGCCCGGATCGGCGCCGACGCGGTGCGGGAGCTGCGCCAGTTCATTCCCTTCGGCGGCCATGGGGTCTTCATCACCACCGCCGATTTCCAGCCGGCGGCAACCACGGCGGCCGGCGAGGAGGGCTTCGCCAGGATCAGCCTCGTCAACGGCCACCAGCTGGCCGATCTGATCGCTCGGCACTGGACCCACCTGCCCGGTGACATCCGTGATCGTCTTTCGCTCGAGCAGGTGCTGGTGAAGAATTAAGGCCCCACCGCCCGAATCCATGGCTTCGCGATCGCGCCGACGCACGCCCGCCCATGGCAGGGGCACGCCCCCCCGGCAGGACGTCGCCCGGACCGCACCGGAGACCACAAGCCTGCGGCCGCGGCTGCAGATCCTGGCAGGGTTCCTGCTGCCGCTGGTGGTGCTGGGGCTGTGGCTCAACTCCCGCGGCTTCTGGAGCCCCTGACGGGGCGCGCCCCCGTCCAGGCGTCAGCTCAGGGGCCCCCTAAGGGGAACGTGGGGCCGCTGCCGAGCAGCTCCACCTCCGGATCGTCGCGGAAGATCGCCAGCAGTTCCCCGTGCAGGGCCTCGGCCCAGGGGGCCGTGTCGGTGAAGCGGAAGCGGCGCCACTGCCAGACCCGCTCGGCGACGGCCCCGTCGGTGCAGCAGAACTCCATCTCCTGCCCCTCGGCCGGCTGGCTGTAGATGCAGACGCCGAAGCGGAAGGGGGCGTCGGCCAGCTGCACCCACCAGCCCCAGTCCTCGCAGCAGAGGAAAGGGACCTGCCGGCCGTTCGTATGGAGCCTCTCCTGCAGATACAGCGCCAGGGCCTTGCCCACCGTGCAGGGGTTCACCATCTCCTCGGCCTCGCCGGGGAGCTCGGGGAACCGGGCGGATCTCAGGTGGATGAAGTCCTTCATGGCCCTGGAACGCGGATCCCGGCGTGCGCCCTGCGGACGGTAGGTGCTGCTACCGGCGTTGTCGCGCCTCCGCCCCCAGAGTGCCCCGGCAGCGACAGGCGAAGGGCGTGCAGGATCTGGTGGGAACGGTGCAGGCACTCTGGCGCTACCCGGTGAAGTCGATGCTCGGGGACTCCCCAAGCCAGCTGGCGGTGGATCCCCGCGGCATCCGGGGGGACCGGGCCTACGCCCTGTGGGACCACGCCAGCGGCCGGGTGGCCAGCGCCAAGAACCCGCGGCTCTGGCAGGGCCTGCTTGCGTACCGGGCCCGCTTCCGGGAGGAACCTGCGCCGGCGGCGCCCCTGCCGCCGGTGCTGATCGCCCCCCGCGAGGACGACGGCAGCGCCGGGCTCTGCAGTGGCGAGGACGATGTGGACGCCTTCTTCAGCGAGCTCTTCGGGCGCCAGGTGAGCCTGCTGGACACCCCCCCGGAGGGCGCCAGCCTCGACCAGTACTGGCCGCCGGTGGAGGAGCGCGCCTTCCAGGACGTGACCAACGCCCTGGAGCTGCCCGCGGGCACCTTCTTCGATGCCTGCCCCATCCACGCCATCACCACCGCCACCCTGGAGCAGCTGCGCCAGCTCGAACCCGAGCTGGATTTCGCCGTCGAGCGCTTCCGCCCCAACCTGCTGATCGCCACGCCGCCGGAGTCCACCGGCTTCGTGGAGGAGAGCTGGAGCGGCGCCTGCCTGCAGATCGGTGAGCAGCTGGTGCTGCGGGTCGACGGCGGCTGCCCCCGCTGCGTCGTCACCACCCTGGCCCAGGGCGCCCTGGAGGAGAACCTGGAGATCCTGCGGGCCACCGCCCGTCACAACGGCGTGGTGGCCGGCATCCGCCTGAGTGTGGTCAGCCCCGGTCCGGTGGCGGTGGGAGATCCGGTGCGGCTGTTGCCCTGAGCGGCCCGCCGCTGGCTAGGGCGCCAGGGCCAGCCCGGCCGCCAGGCGTTCGAGGGCCTCGCCCAGCAGTGCCTCGGAGGTGGCGAAACTCAGCCGCAGGTGGCCCGCCGCCCCGGGGCCGAACCACCGGGGGCTCCCCGGCACCACCGCCACCCCGTGCTCCCGCCGCAGCCGCTCCACCAGCGCCTCAACGCTCTCCTGCAGCGGCGGCAGGCCGACGAACAGCACGAAGGTGGCCGCGGGGGGCTGCACCCGCAGGCCAGGGATCGCCGCCAGCCGGGTGACGGCCTGGTCGCGGCGGGCCCGCAGATGGCCCAGAAAAGCCTCCAGCCAGGCCAGGCCGTCGGGGCTGTAGGCCGCCGTGGCGGCCACCTGGCTGAGGGTGGCCACGCCATCGACCGTGGAGGGCAGCTCGCTGTCGGCCAGCAGCCGGGCGGCCGCCTCCGGATCCGCCATCGCTACGTAGCCCACCCGCAGACCGGCCAGGCCGAAGGACTTGGAGAAGCCGTGCACCACCGCCCCGAGGCCGGCCAGCTCCGGCTCCAGGGCCAGCCAGCTGGTGAAGGTGGCCGGCGGGTAGACCACATCGCTCCACACCTCATCGCTCAGCACCCGCAGGCCCCGCTCCAGGCAGAAGCGGCCGAGGGCCTCGAGTTCGTCGCGGCGAAAGCAGCGGCCCAGGGGGTTGTGGGGGTTGCAGAGGCACAGCACCCGGGTGCGGCTGGTGACCAGCGCCTCCAGCGCCGCCAGGTCCAGGGGGGCCTGGGGTTCGATCCGCCACAGCACCGGCACACCGCCGGCACTGCGGACGGTGTGGGCGAAGAGGAAGTCGACCGGATCCCAGACGATCGCCTCGTCACCGGGGGAGAGCCAATGGCGGGTGACCAGGGCCAGACCGGCGGCCGCACTGTTCGCCGCCACCACCGCTTCGGGCGGAACGGGCGCCCCCCGCTGCCGGAGGTAGCCGGCCACGGCCTGCCGGAAGGAGGGCAGCCCGCCGGCGGGGCCGTAGCTGAACACCCCGGAGCGGGCGTAGTCGGCGATGGCGTCGCGGATGACCGGCGCCGCCGGGAAATCGGGATCGGCGGCGGTGAGCGGGATCACCCCGGGGGCCTGTTCGGCCCAGCGAAGGTTGTGGGCCCGCTGGCGAAGCAGTTCAAGCGGAACCGCTCCGTCGCGGAAGCTGTCGGCGAAGCGATCGCTCATGCCATCAGCGGCAGCTGGAAACGACTGGCGGAAGGCTGGACAAACGCCCTGGCCATCTCGCGGCCCGCTTCCACACAGCCCAGAAGCGACGGCCTCCGCAGGCGTTCGTAGGCGGTGAACAGGTCCGGCAGATCCGCGGGATCGCGACAGTCCATCAGCAGACCGCTCAGCACAACCGCATCCTCCAGGGCGGCGTTGACCCCCTGGCTGGTGAACGGCAGCAGCGGGTGGGCCGCGTCCCCCGCCAGGGCCACATTCCCCTTGCTCCATCGGGTTGCCGGCTCCTCATCCACTGTGTGCCACACGTGGGCGCGGGACGGATCGGTGGCGCCCAGCACATGGCGCACCACGGCGGGAAACCCCCGGAAGTGCTCCTCGAGGAAGGCCCCCACCTCGGAGGGCTGCGGGGGGGTGAATCGCTCACTGTCGAACTGCACGAACCACACCAGCCGGTCATCGCCCAGGGGAACAAGGCCGGCCGCCAGCCCCCCGGAGGGATCCAGCACCTTGAGAAAGCGATGGCCCAGCTCGGCAGCCAGCAGGGGCTGGCGCACATGGGCCACGATCTCCTTGACCCGGCCGGGGGTGGTCATCGCTCCACATCCCAGTGAAAGCCGGCAACTGGAACGCACCCCATCGGCAGCGATGAAGGCATCGGCCTCATGGGACTGGCCGTTCTGGAAACACACCGCCCTGGCCTGGTCGCGGTGCCAGTCGAAGCGCTCAAACTGGTGGTTGTATTGCACCAGATGGTCCGGCGCCCCGCGCAGCAGAACGTTGAGCAACTGGTGACGCAGCATCGCCACCGCTCCCTTGAGCGAGTGTTCCATCAGCACCTGCCCCGAACGACAGAGGATTCTCACCGACGTGATCGGATGGCCGAGGGTGCCATCCGGGTCACAGCCGAGACGACGCAGCGCCGCACGACCATTGGCCAGAAGCAGAAATCCGTGGCCGTTCAGATGCGACGCCATGGCCCGTTCGTAGACACGCACGGAGCGTCCGTGCTGCCAGAGCCCCCTGGCCAGAGCCAGCCCACAGGCTCCACCTCCAACAACAGCTGTGTGGATCACGGTTGAAGGTCCAGAATCAGGATGAGCGCATGCCTGAGCATCAAGCAATGAAGTGCCGACACAGCCGAAAGATTCGTGATCGGTGCGGCGTCCAAGGCCTGAGGGTATGCATGCTCGCGAATGTTAGTGGTGGAACCAATCCTGTGGACGTCGCCATAAGCACCTTCGAGCGATGAGAACAAGGCTAAGTTTTCTCTGAGCAAAGCTGAGAAAATGCCGGGGAATAACGGGCCCACGAGAACATCGAACGGCCCATGGGATGGCTGAGCGGGTGGCAACGACCCTCTCCCCCCCATTCCGCTCCAGAGGGTGAGGGAACCCGGGGCGACGGCTGGGGACGCGGGCACAGGGGGGAATGGGCCCAGAGACCGGGGGACCCCCACGCCACCAGTGGCTAAGGTGAGGATGGT
This sequence comes from Synechococcus sp. UW140, assembly GCA_943369315.1. Taxonomy (GTDB): domain Bacteria; phylum Cyanobacteriota; class Cyanobacteriia; order PCC-6307; family Cyanobiaceae; genus Cyanobium. Next base: position 101,065 of record CALRMW020000004.1, on the reverse strand, counting down.
GAGGGAGGAACATGCGCCGACGCACCACATTGGTGATCATCAGTGGAGCGCTTCTTTCGGGCACCTCTCTTCTGATCTTCACGCATCTGCTGGATCAGCGCAGTTCCAACAACTTACGCCACCAGAATGATCGGATCGTCGGGCGGCTGTGCACCGCCCTGCAAGGCGTTGAGCGCAACTTCGCTACCCCGTCCCCGGCGTCTGGGTCCGCCACCACGGAGGGCAAAGGCCAGTCCCTGGCCTCCTTGGGGCTGCAGTTCGTCGCCGATGCGGAGCTGGCGACCTCCCCCGTTCCAGCGGTGATGGCAACGGGATCCGGGGGCCTCAAGGGAAGGCCCCTGGTCTGTCCCCGACGGTTCCCCCGGCTGGCTCTGGTGGTGGCGGGCGAACCGGGCCAGGCGAATGCCCTGCTCTTCACCACGGGCCTCACCCGCCGCCAGGCCCCCGAATGGATCAGGCTCTCCGGCACCAGCCTGATCAACCCCGAGCAGGATGGCGAAAGGCGGATCCGGCTGGCCCCATGGACCGCCATGGAGGCGAGGGGCCTGGCGAAGGGAGCGCCAGCCGGTTCGCTCTACCGGGTGGGCTTCGGGGATCTGGCGGTGGGGCTGACCCTGGCGCCGGCCCTGCCGACCAAGCCGGATCGCGCCCGCAACCTCGCCCTGACCCTGGGGCTCCTGGGGATCGGACTGAGCGTTGCGATCCCCTGGCGTTCCAGCCAGAACCGGAGGAAGGTGCAACCGGCGAATGGAAGCTTCCACAAGCACGGCCAGACGTCCTTCCTGACGCAGTATGCCCTGGAGAAGGATCTCGAGGCTTCGGCGCCCTGGAAGCACGCGGAACGCGGCGAAGACGGCTTCCTGGTGACCATCGACTTTCGCTATCTCGAACGGCAACGCGGCTACCTCAGTGAGGTGGAGATCAACGACATCCTCACGAAAGCCTGTCGGGCGATTGACAAGGGATGGGCTGTGCATCCCGGCTTCAACTTCTACCACGTCTCGAAAAACAAGATCGCCCTGATCGTGCGGGCCTCCGGCAGCATTCCCATCGACGACAACGGCGCTTGTGAGGCGCTCCTGGCCCGTCTGCTCGGCATTGTTTCAGGATCGATTCAGTTCTCCAGCGATTCGGTACTCGCCTGGGACGATGTGATCATCACCGGGCAGCGATTCCAGCTGGATGCACCACCCGAAACCCTGCTGACGATGCAGGCCTTCGGGGAGATGCTGGCGGCCGAAGACAGACGTTCCTACCGCCTCGTGAAGAGCGGTGATGACCTGCTCGTCAAGGATAAGGGCGAGATCAGAAGTCAACTCACTTCCCTGAAGGCCAGTGACTTGGAGCTGCGCTTCCAGCCGATTCTTCAGATCAGCAACCCAGGCCATTTCGGGCTTGAACTGCTGATCCGATTCCTGCCGCCGGCCCTCAGCAAGCTCGGCACGGGACACGTGATTCAGCTGGCCCACGACATCGGCATTGCCCACAAGATCGATGCCCTCGTGGTGAGCAGGCTCAACGACGTGCAGCAGCAGCTCAATGCGTCGGAGTTTCTGCGTCATCGCATCGAGTATGTCTCCTTCAACATCAGCTCTGATTCCGTCTCCACCGATCAGCGCCTCAACCAGCTGATCGGCCTGGTCAAGCACCATGGCATCGACAGCTCGATCTTCTGCATCGAGATCACGGAGATGGCCGCCACGGACATCCTGGCGGGATCGGAAGGGGTGACAACGGCGTCGGAGCGGCTGATGCGGGAGCTGAACTTCAGAATCTTCATCGACGACTTTGGCTCCGGACTTTCCAACTACCGACGCATCAGTGAAGCCTGGTACGACGCCATCAAGCTCGACATTGATCTGATCAGGGGAGTCGATCGCTCCTTCCGGCTGCAGCGCTATGTCGGCTCCTTCATCGACACGGTCCATGCGCTGGGCAAGACCGTGGTCTGTGAAGGCGTCGAAACCCACAACGAACTCACCTCCGTCATCCGACTGGGAGCTGATGCTCTGCAGGGGTTCCTCGTCTCGCCTCCCCTCCCCTTGGAGGAAGTGGAGACGTTCATCCGGTCCTCCAACTGGGCGGACCGCGATTCCCTGCAGCAGACGCTGGAGCAGATCCGTGCCACCTCAAGACTGCGTGATTCCGGGCATGGCGACAATTTCAACACGTCCGACAAGAAAATTCCGCTGGAGCGCTACATCATCGACAACTGGTCGAGACTGCGCAGCTTCGAGGAGTTCGTGCTCCTGTTCGTCAATGAGCTGAAGTCCTGGGGCCTGGAGATCTACCGTTTCTCCCTGGCCTTTCTGCCCGACCAGGATGACATCGACTGCAGCCAGTATGTCTGGGTGAGCTCCAGGCCCGGCCTTGTCAGCACCCTGCGAATGGAGCGGGATTTCCTGGAGCAGGATGAGCACCTGCGCAGCCCCCTGCATTTCATCGCCACCAGGAGCAAGGTGTTTCGGCAGCAGCTGATCGCCACCAAGGAGTATGGCTTTCCTTTCCTGGACTCCCTCAAGGACGTGGGCTGCAGCGATTACCTCGGCATCCGACTGGACTCGCGCGGTGTTTCCATCCCGGTGCTCACGATCGCCCTGCATGAAGGCAGCGTCTTCAGCGACCAGGAGGTGCAACGCATCGAAGCGATGAGCAGCCTGCTGAGCCTGCTGTTCTATGCCTTCGAGAGCGAACGCTCGAAGCGGCTGGCGATGCTGGATCCCCTCACCCAGCTCGCCAATCGCCGCAGCTTCGATTCCTTCCTCAAGGGGAATGTCTCCGCCTCCAGGGCCGCCCAGGTCAACCTGGCCCTGGCGTTGATCGACATCGATCAGTTCAAGGTGGTGAATGATGTTCTGGGCCACGCCTACGGCGACCGATGCCTCAAGGAGATCGCCGATGCCCTGCGGACGTGTCTGCGGCGCAAAAGCGACTTCGTGGCCCGGCTGGGGGGCGAGGAATTCGCCATCATCCTGCCCAAGACCGATGCCGATGCCTCCCTGCGCCTGTGCGAGAAGCTGCGCGAGTCGATCCAGGACAAGGGCATCTACCATCCGGGAATCGCCACCGGCAACGTCCTCACCGTCAGCATCGGCATCGCGGCCTGGGATCCGAACTCCATGGCCGAGTGCGACCCCGACCGGCTGCTGCAGCTGGCAGACGACTGCCTCTACGAAGCCAAACGCCATGGCCGCAACCGGGTGGTCTGCCGGTCCCTGCACAGCCAGGTCGACCTCTCCGCCTGAACCCATGACCCACCAGAGCGTCCCCCCCGTGCATGTGCGCCTGTTCGCCGGCCTGCGCGAACGGGCGGGCTGGGGCGAACGGCTCATCCAACTCGACGCCCGGCCCGACAGCCAGCGGACCACCGCCGCGGATCTCTGGCGGCAGCTGGCCCTGGACGCCGGCCCCGGCGAGGAGAGCGCCGAGCTGCCGGCCACGGTCCTGGTGGCCATCAACCAGGCCTTCGCCGCCCCCGACAGCCCCCTGTCTCCCGGCGACGAGGTGGCCTTCCTGCCCCCGATCACCGGAGGCTGACCGATGTCCACCACCAGCCCCGTCCGCCCGGCCCCCCCGATCGTGGTGCAGCTCCTGGAGGCCCCTTTCCAGCCGCTGGAGCGGCTGGCCGCCTGGCAGCGGGATCAGCCGGAGAGCGCCGCCGAGAGCCACTTCATCGGCCGCGTCCGCCCCACCACCGCCGCCGGCGAGCCCCTCGAGGCCCTGGAACTCGAGCACTACCCCGGCATGACCGAGGCCCAGCTGCGGGCCCTCGCCGAGACCTGCGCGGCGCGCCACGGCGCGGGCGCGGTGCTGGTGGCGCACCGGGTGGGGAGGGTGCAGCCGGGGGAGGCCATCGTGCTGGTGGCCGTGCAGGCCGACCGCCGCGGCCCCGCCCTGCGCTGCGTCCAGGAGCTGCTGGAGGATCTCAAGCACCACGCCCCCTTCTGGAAACGGGAGTGGAGCGGCGGCAGCGGCACCTGGGTGGCCGGCAACACCCCGCTGTGAACCCCTCCTCTCCCCTTCCCTCGCACCCCGTTCCATGGGCCAGTCCAGCGACGCCCTCACGGCCGACCAGATCGGCTTCATCGCCGCCCAGAAGCTCTTCTTCGTCGGCACCGCCACCGCGGACAGCACGGTGAACGTGTCCCCCAAGGGGCGGGATGCGCTGCGGGTGCTCGACGAGCGCCGGGTGATCTGGCTCAACCTCACCGGCAGCGGCAACGAGACCGCCGCCCACGTGCAGGCGTGCCCACGCATGACGCTGATGTTCTGCGCCTTCGAGGGCCCACCCCAGATCCTGCGGCTCTATGGCACCGCCCGCGCCATCCAGCGCGGTGAGGCCGGCTGGGACGCCCTGTTCAGCCACTTCGAGCCCCTGGCCGGCGCCCGCCAGATCTTCGACCTGGCCATCGAACGGGTCCAGACCTCCTGCGGCATGGCGGTGCCCCGCTACAGCTACGGGGGCGACCGCACCGAGCTCGACAGCTGGGCCCGCCGCAAGGGAAACGACGGCCTGGAGCGCTACTGGAAGCGCAAGAACCGCCGCAGCATCGACGGCCTCCCCGCCCCGATTCCGGCGCCGATCACCGCCCCCGGGACGGCGGACGCCAGCAGCGACTGACGCTGCTCCGTGGCGGTCTCAGAGCAGCGGCAGCCGCAGCAGCTGGGCCCACAGCTCCGTTCCGGCCTCCAGGGCACCCGCCTCGGCGGGGATCTCCAGCAGCAGGTCGGCCCCCTGCAGCGAGCCGATGCGGGAGGAGGCCTGGCTGCCCTCCACCAGCGCCAGCAGGGCCCCGTCGCCAGCCACCGCCAACCGGGCCCGGGCCAGTTCGGGACGGCCGGCGCCCCGTTTCAGGGCCGAGTCCAGACGCACCTTCAGCCGGGGCAGCAGCACCACCTCGCCCCCCTCCAGCTGCTGCAAAGCCGGCCAAAGCAGTTGCAGGGCCGTGATCGCCGCGGCCACCGGGTTGCCCGGCAGGCCGAAGAAAGGACGCGTCCCCAGCTGGCCGAAGGCGAAGGGCCGGCCGGGCTTGAGGAACAGCTTCCAGAAGCCCACCTCCCCCAGCTCGGCCAGCAGGGGCCGGATCCAGTCGCTGTCGCCGGCCGACACCCCGCCGGTGCTGACCACCACGTCGCAGCCGGCGGCCAGCTCCCGCAGGGCTTGGCGCAGGGCGGCCGGATCGTCGGCCACCACCCGCTGCTCGCTGACGGGGTAACCCAGCCGCTCCAGCAGGGCCCGCAGCAGGGTGCCGTTGCTCTCCCAGATCTGGCCCGGCCCCCGGGCCGCGCCGGCCGCCACCAGCTCATCGCCGCTGATCAGCAGCCCCACCCGCGGCTGGACGCTCACCTCCAGGGCCGCCACGCCGCAGCTGGCCAGCCGCCCCAGGGCGGCGGCCCCCAGGCGCACCCCGGCCGGCAGCAGTTCGTCGCCGGCGGCGGCCTCCTCCTCGGGGGCGCGGATCCAGGGGTTGGGGCCCGCCTCTCCGGTGAGCACGAGACTGTCGGCGCCGGCCGCCTCCCCGAGGGACTCGGGACGCACCAGCTCCTGGGGCAGCACCCGCAGCGCCCCCTCGGGCAGGGGGGCGCCGGTGAGGATCCGGATCGCCTCCCCCTCGGCCAGCACCGCTCCGTAGGGCGCGCCGGGGGCAGAGCGGCCCACCAGGGACCAGCGGCGGCCGGAGCTGGGGGCTTCGGCTTCGGCGATGGCGTAGCCATCCATGATCGAGGCCCGGAACCCCGGCACCGCCTCGGCGGCCCGCACCGGCTCAGCACTCACCCGGCCCAGGCACCGCGCCAGCGGCAGCCGCTCACGGCCCGTCAGCGGAGTGATCGCCGCCAGCACCCGGCGCCGTGCCTCCTCCAGGGGCAGGCCCTCGCGGGGGAACGGCTCAGCCATCGCTCTCCCCGGCCAGGCCCCGGACGTCGGGGTGCTCCCAGGGGCCCCGGCGCCCCCCCTCCTTGCGCAGCAGCCGCACCGGGCCGATGGTCATGGCCGGATCGGCCGACTTGACCATGTCGTAGAGGGTGAGCAGGCCCACCTGCACCGCCGTCAGGGCCTCCATCTCCACGCCGGTGGCGCCGTTGGTGCGGGCGCTGGCCTCCAGCCGCAGCCCGCTGCCGTCGGCGGTCGGCTCAATCCGCACCTCCAGGCCCGTCAGGGCGATCGGATGGCACAGGGGGATCAGCTCCCAGGTGCGCTTGGCACCCTGGATCGCCGCCACCCGAGCCACCGCCAGCACGTCACCCTTGGCCGCCCGGCCCTCCAGCACCAGGGCCAGCACCTCGGGCGCCATGGTGATGCACCCCTCGGCCACGGCGCGGCGGTCGCTGGCGGGCCGGTCGCCCACCTCCACCATGTGCACCTGGCCGGCGGCGTTGAGGTGCGAAAGGCCGGGCTGACTCATGCCGGGGCGGAATCGGCGGCCTCAGAAGGGTATCGGCATCGCCACATCGGCGGGCGACGGCGCGCAGGACGGCACCCGCTCCTGCACCACCGCCCCCACCACCACGATCGAGGGGGAAGCAAAGGCCTCGGCCTCCACCCGGTCGGCCAGCACCGCCAGGGTGGCCACAAGCTGCCGCTGGCCCCGCACGGTGCCCTGCTGAATCACGGCGGCGGGGGTGGTGGGGGCCAGCCCGCCCGCGATCAGCTCCGCGATGATGTGGCGCAGGTTGTGCAGGCCCATGTAGATCACCAGGCCGTCGCTGCTGCGGGCCAGGCCGCGCCAGTCGACGCCCGGGCGGCGCTTGTCGATCTCCTCGTGGCCGGTCACGAAGGTGACGCTCGATCCCGCCCGCCGGTGGGTGACCGGAATGCCGGCGTAGGCGGGGGCGGCGATGCCGGCCGTGACCCCCGGCACCACCTGCACCGGGATGCCATGGGCCGCCAGGTGCGCCGCTTCCTCCCCGCCGCGGCCGAACAGGAACGGATCTCCGCCCTTGAGGCGCACGATCAGCCGGTGGCGGCCGGCCAGTTCGCGCAGCACGGCGTTGGTGCTGGGCTGGGGCACCGAATGGTGGCCGCGGCGCTTGCCCACGAAATGGCGCTCGCACCCTTCGGGCACCAGATCCAGCAGGGCGGTGGGCACCAGGGAGTCGTAGACGAGGGCGTCGCACTGCTGCAGCAGCCGGTGGGCCCGCAGGGTAAGCAGGTCCGGATCCCCCGGGCCCGCCCCCACCAGGTACACGGTCCCGGGGCCGTCATCGAGGCTGGGGGCCAGGGTCTCGTCGGTCATGTCTCCGTCATGGCTCCGTCATGGCAACGCCATCAGGGCCTCCAGCACCACGGCCCGGAACCGGGGCCGCTGCAGCAGCGGCCGGCCCAGCGACGGCGGCAGGGCGTCGGTGAGCCGGTTGGCCGCCAGGGCCAGGGGCAGGGCGGGGCCAGGCAGGGGCAGCGGAGCGTCCTCGGGATTGGGGGCACTGTATGGAGTGGCGCGGCAGCGGCCACCGGTGACCGCCTCCAGGTGGGCCAGGAACGCCGCCCCCAGCGGTCCCTCCAGCGGATGATGCAGCAACCAGGGGCCCGCCGGCGCAAGGGCTCCGGCCGCCTCCACCGGCGCCGGCAGCTCCGCCAGCTCGGCGGCCAGGGCCCGCTGCCAGGCGGGCCAGGCCCCCAGGAACGGCAGGCGACGCACGGGCCCGCGCCGGCGGCAGCGCTCGGCGATCCGCGGCACGTCCCGGCGCACGTGGCTGCCGGGCAGGAGGAACAGGGGCACCAGCGCCAGGGGGGCGGCGGCGCTGCCGCGGGGGGCCTCCGGCGGCTCGCCCGCCGTCAGGGCCTCCAGCCCCACCGGAGCCCCGCGCCCCGCCTCCAGCTCCCTGGCCAGGACCTGCAGTTCGGCGGGGATGACGCCACCGGCACGGCCATGCACCACCAGCAGAAGGGGGCTTGCGATGATCCCGGGCATGCCCCTCACCCTACGGAGGTCGCCGCGCATGTCGACGCCAAGCCCCGGGGGGGAATGGACGGCGCAGCGGCGGCAGGAGCGGGCGGAGGCGCTGGGGGCCGACCAGCGCCGCTTCCGCGAGCTGATCGCCGCCCTGGGCAGCGGCGAACGCAGCGGCCGGGCCCTGAGCCGGGCCGAGGCCGGCGAAGCCCTCGATCACCTGCTCGACGGGCGCTGCACGGACGCCCAGGCCGGCGCCTTCCTGATCGCCCATCGCCTGCGGCGGCCCGAGCCCCAGGAGCTGGCCGGCATGCTCGACAGCTACGGGCGCCACGGGCCGCGGCTGGCGGCGAGCCCACGCCGGGTGCTGAGTTTCGGTGTGCCCTTCGATGGCCGCAGCCGTTCCGCGCCGCTGCTGCCCCTGCTGGCCCTGATGCTGGTGACGGCGGGGGCCGGCGTGGTGCTTCACGGCGGCGATCCGATGCCGGTGACGTACGGCCTCACCACCGCGGAGGCCCTGGCCGCCCTCGACCTCGACCGCCGCGGCCTCCCCTGGGACGCGGTGAACCGCCGCTTCACCGCGGAGGGGCTGGCCCTGCTGCACCAGCCGGCCCACTTCCCGGCGGCCGAGCGGCTGGTGACGCTGCGGGAGCAGATCGGCAAGCGCCCGCCGGTCGCCACCCTGGAACTGCTGTGGAGCTGCCACCCCGGGCCCCACCTGCAGGTCAGCGGCTTCGTCCACGCCCCAACCGAGCGGCTGGCCTACGAGGCCCTCGCCGCCACCGGCCAGGACGATCTGCTGCTGATCAAGGGGATGGAGGGGGGCGTGGAGCTGCCCACCAACCGGGTGGCGATCGCCTCCCACCGGCAGGGGGCAGCGGCGGGCGAAGCCGAGAGGCTGATCCTGCGGGCCCGCGACCACGGCCTGGGGGCGCCCGAGGTGCCGCTGGAGAGCGTGGCCCTGTGGCGGGGCCAGGCCCGGGACGCCCTGGCCGGCTCCGGACCGCTGCTGCCCGGACTGATCTGGAACGGGGGCTTCCTGCTCTGGCGCGCCGGGATCAGCGAGAGCCTCCAGGCGGGGCTGACCCGGGCGGAGCGGCTGCTGGAAGATGGGGCGGTGGAGGACCGGCGCCGCCAGCTGGCCGACGCCCTGGCCGGCGAGCTGGCCCTCAGAGCAGGGGATACCCCCCCAGCAGGGCACAGGCCCGATCCAGCAGGTTGTTGATCAGCCGGCGCCCCTGGCGCTCCCCCTCCTCGCCCCAGCGCTCCCGGCCGGCCCTGATCTGCTCCACCCCGTCGGGTCCGAGGGCCTGGCGCACGTAGTCGCCGTCCTCATCGAGCCAGACCTCCAGGGCCGCGTCCGTCACCTCCGCGTGGAACTGGAGCCCGTGGGCGTGGTGGCCGATGCGGAACATCTGCTCGGCGCAGAGGGGCGTCGACCCCAGCAGGGTGGCGGCGGCGGGGAGGCGGATCCGGTCCCCGTGCCAGTGCAGCGCCGGCAGGCCGGCCCCGAGCCCCGCAAGCACCGGTTCCTGCCCCTCGGGCCGTGTCCAGGCCACCGGCCCCCAGCCCACTTCGTAGGCCCGCACCGGCGGGTCCCCCGCCGTCAGCGGCACCACCTGCCCCCCGGCGGCGTAGGCCAGCAGCTGGGCCCCCAGGCACAGCCCCACCACCGGGCGCTCGCACGCCAGGCACTCCCGCAGCAGGCCCACCTCCGCCTCCAGCCAGGGGAAGGACGGCGATCCGATGTCGCCCACCCCCATCGGTCCGCCGAGCACCAGCAGGGCCTGGTCGGGCCCGAGCCGGGGCATCGGCTCCCCCCGGTCGGGCCGGCAGACCGTCACCGCCCAGCCCCGGCGGCTGGCCTCCTCGGCGAAACGGCCCGGGCCTTCCCGCTCCAGGTGCTGGAGCACCACCAGGTGGGTCATGGGTGGGCATGAGGGCGATGGGAGCCCCAGCATGGGGGCGTCCGCCGCTCCGGGCCAGGTTCCATGGGCAGCGATCCCAGCCTCCGCCAGCTGCTGACGCTGGTGATCGGGTCGGTTGGACTGGGCTACGCGCTCTTTGGCAGAAAGCAGGCCCATGCGGTGGTCCTGCTGCTGATGGTGCTTCCATTTCTTCTGCACCGATTCCTCGCCTGAGCCATGCCGACCCCGCAGGAGGTGCTGCACTTCTGGTTCGAGGAGACACCCCCCTCCGCCTGGTTCCGCCCCGGTCCCGCCCGCGACCGGATCGTGCGGGAACGGTTCGGGGCTCTCACCGAGCAGGCCTTGGCCGGCGATCGGGCCGCCTGGGGCAAGAGCGCCGCCGACGCCCTGGCCCTGCTGCTGGTGCTCGACCAGTTCCCCCGTCAGATCTGGCGCGACCAGGCCCGCGCCTTCGCCGGGGACGGGCAGGCCCAGGCCCTCACCCTGCGGGCCCTGGAGGCCGGCTGGGTGGAGACGGAGCCGGCCCCGGAACGGCGGCCGTTCTGGCTGATGCCCCTGATGCACAGCGAGGATCTGGCGATCCAGGAGCTGGGTCTGCCCCTGTTCGAGCGCCTCACCGACGCCCGCACCGCGGACTTCGCCCACCGCCACCAGGCGGTGATCGCCCGCTTCGGCCGCTTCCCACACCGCAACCAGATCCTCGGGCGGCCGAGCAGCCCTGAGGAGCAGGCGTTCCTGCTGCAGCCCGGTTCCCGCTTCTGAGTCCCCCCGATGCGTTCCCCCACCGACCCTGCCGACGCCGACGCGACTCTGCGGGCCGCCGAAGCCACCGCCCACCGGCTGGCCGGCGAGTTGTTTCCCTGGGACCTCACCCGGGCCCTGGAGCTGGCCCTGCTCAAGACCTTCTGCGTGCCCTCCATCTCCGGCCTGCTGTCCCGCACCGGGGAGTTCGAACGCCGGCCCCGCAAGCGCTACGACGACACCGGGCTGATGGTGGCCGAACTGCTGCGCCATGGCCTGGATAGCCCGGCCGGGGCCGCGGTGATCGCGCGCATGAACCGCATCCACGGCCACTACGCGATCGGCAACGACGATTTCCTCTACGTGCTATCCACCTTCGTGGCCGAGCCGATCCGCTGGCTGGCGCGCTACGGCTGGCGGCCCCTGACTCCCCTGGAGCAGAAGCACCTGTTCCTGTTCTGGCGCGGGGTGGGCGAGCGGATGGGGATCACGGCGCTGCCCGACACCCTGGTGGACCTGCTGGCGCTGAACGAACGGGTGGAGCGGGAGGCCTTCGCCCCGGCGGCCACCAACCGGCGCATCGCCGAGGCCACCCTGGCCATGCTCCTGGCCGACTGGCCCACCCCCCTGCGCCCCGCCTTGCGGCGGGGGCTGATGGGCCTGCTGGACCGCCAGACCTGCGCCGCCCTGGGCTGGAGCACCGCGCCCGACTGGCTGCAGTCGCTGATGCTGAGGGCCCTGCGGGCCCGCAGCCGGGCCGCCGCCCTGGTGGCCGCAGGCCGCGCCCGCCTGGGCAGGCCAAGCCCCGCCCGCTTCTATTCCCAGCGCCCCACCCCGAGCTACGGCGCCAGCTTCCGCCTCGAGCAGCTGGGGCCGCCGCCGCTGCTGGCGGATCTGGCGCTGCCCGCCCCACCGGCCCTGGCTAAGCAGGAGGTACCGCCCCCCTCCCGCCAGCCCATGGCCGCCCCCTTCCAGTCCCCCCACTTCGCCGTCGTGCGCACGGAGGATGGCTGGATCCTCGAGGCCCGCGTCACCAAGGATCTGGAGGGCGACTGGCTGCTGAGCCGCCACGAACTCGAGGAGCTGCACGGGCTGCTGGAACGGGTGATCGCCTCCTGACCCCCTCCGCTCCCCCGGATCCGGTGGTCCCGGACCAGGCGTCGACCGCCCAGACCCCGGGCCGCCTGCTCAGCGTGCTGGGGGTGAGCTTCGGCATCGCCGGAGCGGTGGGGGGCACCATCGGCGCCGGCATCCTGCGCACGCCCGGCCTGGTGGCGGCCCAGCTGGGCAGCGGCCCCTGGGTGGTGGCGGCCTGGCTGGCCGGCGGCCTCTACGCCCTGCTCGGCGCCAACGCCGTGGCGGAACTGGGGGCCAGCCTGCCCCTGGCCGGCGGCTGGTACGTCTACGCCCGCCGCTGCTTCGGGGATGCCGCCGGCTTCACCGTGGGCTGGATGGACTGGGTCGGGCACTGCACCGGCATCGCCTGGGTGGCGGTCACCATCGGCGAGTACGCGGCCTTCCTGCTGCCGGGGCTGGAGCCGCACGGAAAGCTGGTGGGGCTGGCGGTGCTGCTGCTGTTCACCCTGATCCAGCTGCTGGGGGTGGAGGCCGGCAGCGGCAGCCAGAAGCTGCTGAGCCTGGCCAAGGCGGTCGCCTTCCTGGCGGTGGTGGCGGCCTGCTTCCTGCTGGGCGGCCCCGACACCAGGGCCGCCGCCTCCGCGGCGATCCCCACGGATCCGGCGGGCCTGGCCGCGGTGGGCTGGACGGGCCTGGCCGTGGCGCTGGTGTTCTCCCTGCAGGCGATCATCACCACCTACGACGGCTGGCACAGCCCCATCTATTTCTCCGAGGAGTTCAGTGAACCCCAGGAGGACCTGCCCCGCTCCCTGATCGGCGGCGTGCTGGCGGTGATCGCCCTGTACACCCTGTTCAACCTGGCCCTGCTGCGGGTGCTGCCACTGCCGGTGATCGCCGTCTCCAGCCTGCCGGTGGCCGATGCGGCCGCCCTGCTGTTCGGCGCCTTCGGCGGCCAGGCGATCACCGTGCTGGCGCTGCTGTCCCTGGCGGGGCTGATCAACGCCTCGATCATGGGCGCCCCGCGCATCCTCTACGGCCTCAGCCGCGACCGGCTGTTCAGCCCCCTGGTCGACCGGGTGAACCGGGGCGGCACCCCCACCGTGGCGCTGGTGCTCACCAGCCTGGCGTCGGCCCTGCTGGTGCTCAGCGGGGACTTCACCATCCTGCTGGGGCTGGCGGCCTTCCTCTACGTCAGCCTCTACCTGGTGGGCCTCCTCTGCCTGTTCGTGCTGCGGATGCGGGAGCCGGAGCGGCCGCGGCCCTACCGGGCCTGGGGCCACCCCTGGAGCACCGCGATCGTGCTCTTCGGCTCGATCGCCTTCCTCGTCGGCGCCCTGCGCAACGACACCGCCAACAGCGGCTGGGCCCTGCTGCTCATCGGCGTGAGCGTGCCGGTGTTCCTGGCCACCCGGGCCCTGACGCCGGCCGAGGCGCCATGACCCCCCGGTGGCCGCCGGCCTGGTGGGACGGCGCCCTGGCGGGGGAGATCCTGCAACGCAGCGGTGAGCACCTGCTGCTGGTGGGCAGCGCCATCGGCCTGGCCCTGGCGATCAGCCTGCCGCTGGGCCTCTGGATCAGCCGCCGGCCCCGCTGGGCCGGGCCGGTGCTGGCGCTGGCCAGCACGGTGCAGACGGTCCCGAGCCTGGCGATCTTCGGCCTGCTGCTCACCGTGCCGCTGCTGGGGGGCATCGGCACCACCCCGGCGATCGTGGCCCTCACCCTCTACGCCCTGCTGCCCCTGCTGCGGGGGCTGGTCACCGGCCTGGCCCAGGTGCCGCCGGGGCTGAAGGAGGCGGGCCGGGCCCTGGGGCTCAGCGACCGCCAGGTGCTGCTGCGGGTGGAGCTGCCCCTGGCCCTGCCCACCCTGATGGCGGGCATCCGCGTGGCCACGGTGATCGGCGTGGGGGTGGCCACCATCGCCGCCGCGATCGGGGCCGGCGGCCTGGGGGTGTTCATCTTCCGGGGCATCGCCACGGTGAACAACGGCCTGATCCTGGCGGGGGCCCTGCCGGCCGCCGCCATCGCCCTGCTCGCCGATGGCGGCCTGGGGCTGCTGGAGCGGCGGCTGGCCCTGCGCCCCAGCGGGACCGGCGCCCCGGGCCGGCGGCGGGTCCTGCGGCTCGCCTGGGGCCTGGCGGGCCTCGCCCTCGGGGCCGTGCTGACGCTGAAGCTGCTGCCGCCCGCCGGCGCCGGCACGGTGCGGATCGGCAGCAAGAGCTTCACCGAGCAGCTGATCCTGGGCGAACTGCTGGCCCAGCAGATCGAGGCCGCCACGCCGCTGAAGGTGCGGCGCGACTTCGGCCTGGGGGGCACCGGCCTGATCCATGCCGCCGTGCGCAGCGGCCGCATCGACGGCTATGTGGAGTACACCGGCACCGCCTGGACCACGCTTCTTGGCCAGTCCCCTCCTCCGCCGGAGACGCCCGATCCGGGGCGGCGGGTGTTCGAGCAGACCCGCCGGCTCTACGCCGAGCGTTTCGGTCTCACCGTGTTCCCCTCCCTGGGGTTCGAGAACAGCTTCGCGATCCTGGTGCGCCGATCCGAGGCCAGGCGGCTGGGGATCGCCACGATCAGCGAGGCGGCCCCCCACACCCCCGGCTGGCGGGCGGGCTTCGGCTACGAGTTCCTCAACCGCCCCGACGGCTTCGCCGGCCTGGCCCGCCGCTACGGGCTGCGCTTCGCCCAGCCGCCCGAGGCCATGGATCTGGGCCTCACCTACCGCGCGCTGGCCGAGGGGCGCGTCGACCTGATTGCCGGCGACACCACCAACGGCCTGATCCCCGCCCTCGACCTGCAGCAGCTGCGGGACGACCGCCACTACTTCCCGCCCTACGACGCGGTGCCCGTGTTCAACGCGGCCACCCTGCGGCGGCGCCCGGAGCTGGTGCCCGTGATCGAGGCGCTGGCCGGCCGGATCCCCGCCGCCACCATGCAGCGCCTCAACGCCCAGGTCGACCTCGACGGCCTGGGGGTGGCCGAGGTGGTGCGCCGCTGGCGCCTTCAGCAGGCCGGCGCGGCCGGGGCCGACGGCGCCTCCTGACCGTTGCCGGCGGCGGGCCCGGGGCGCCGGAACACCAGCACCGGCAGCTCGGTGTGGGTCAGCACCCGCTGGGTCTCACTGCCCAGCAGCAGCCCGGCGAGGCCGCGGCGGCCGTGGGAGGCCATGAAGATCAGGTCGCAGCCGTGGCGTGTGGCGGCGTCGATGATCGCCTCGTAGACGACCGGATGCTCACCGATGGCGATGCTGCAGGGGACCCCGGCCTCCTCGGCCACGGCCCTGGCCCGCCCCAGCAGCTCGTCGGCATAGGCCCGCTCCGCCTGGGTGAATTGCTCCACCACGGCCGGATCGAGCAGCACCGGATCGCCGTAGAGGGAGCCCTGGGGCGGCATCGCCAGGTTGGCGAGCACATGCAGGAAGGTGATGGTGGCCCCCGCCTCGTGGGCGAAGCTCACCGCCCGGCGGATCGTGCCGTCGGAGAGATCGGAGCCGTCGGTGGGCACCAGCAGGTGACGGAACATCGGCCTCGCCTCAAACGCGCTGGGGTGCGGTCATGATCGCCCGGCGGCCAGGCGCCGCTCCACGCGCCGCGCCAGCTCCGGGTCCAGGCGGCGGCGATCCAGGGTGGCCAGGTCCTCCCCTCCCCCCGGCAGACGGGCCAGCAGATCCACGGCCGTGGCGGCCAGGGCGGGGTCCAGATCCCCCACCAGGGCGCCGAGCGCCTGCCGCAGGGGGAGCGGCGGCCAGGCCCCGAGCCCCACGGCCAGGCCCTCCAGGGCAGCCCGCCGCTGCTGCAGCGGCAAGGGCGCCAGTGCCCGTTCCCGCAGCAGGGCGAAATCGTCCGGGTGGCGCTGATGGCCCAGCAGGGGCAGCAGGAGCGCGGCCCGTGGCCCCGCTGCCGAGCCGTCGGCGAGAGCGGCGGCGGTCGGGGCCAGGGCCTGCCGCAGCAGGGTGCGGCAGCGGGGGTGGCGGTGGCGGCCGACCACGGCCAGCAGGGCGGGGTCGGCGGCGGGCTGGGCCAGCCACCAGGCCAGCAGCCGTGCCGCCGCCGGACCGTCGAGCCGCTCCGCCAGGGCGGCCAGCAGGTCGGGGGCGGGAAGCAAGGATCCCGCCTCCACCGCCTGCAGCCAGGGCTCCAGGTCGAGGTCCCGGGCCCGCCGCAGGCCCTGCAGCCAGGGCCAGCGCTCGGGGCTGCCGCTGGCAGGCAGCGTCCGGGGATCCCAGGGGGCGCGGGCGGCCGTCACGGGGGCACTCACGGCGCGGCCCGCCGCCGGGCGCCGAAGCGTTCCACCAGCAACACCTCCAGCACATCCGGGAGCTCGGAGAGGGGCACCGCCTTCGCGTGCAGCTCGGCCAGCTGCGGATCCTGATCCAGGCGGCCCCCCAGGAAGATTTTCGCCGCCTCCACCATCTGACCGTCCTGGCGGGCCTTGGCCCCCATCAGGCCGATCTGGCCCATGTAGGGCTGGCCGCAGGCGTTGGGGCAGCCGGTCCAGTGGCTGCGCACGGCCTCGGGGAGCTCCAGCCGCCGCTCCAGTTCGTCGATCACCGCCTGGGCGGTGCGCTTGGTAGGGATGAGGGCGAAGCTGCAGTAACGGCTGCCCGTGCAGCTCACCGCTTCGGCCTGCAGGGCACCGGGCTCCAGTCTGAACCGTTCCAGCAGGGGTTCGGCCCTCAGGGCCGCGAGCCGATCGGTCGGCACATTCACGATCAGCACGTTCTGGGCCTCGGTGAGGCGCAGCTCACCGCTGCCGTAGGTGCGGGCCAGGCGTGCCAGCTCCAGCATGGAGGCGGCGTCGAGGCGCCCCATCGGCACGTGCAGCCCCGCCCAGTGGAGGCACGCCTGCTTCTGGGCCTGGACTCCCAACCCGTCGCGGGGGGGCCGCACCACCAGATGGCGGCCGTCGTGGGGCAGCGGAGAATCCGCCGACGCCCCGGCCAGCTCCCGGTAGGCCGCCACCACGGCGTCGCGGTAGGCCGCCAGCCCCAGCCCATCGACCAGATACATCAGCCGGCTTTTGTTGCGCTGGACCCGGTTGCCGTGGGCGTCGTAGTGCCGCAGCAGGGCCAGGGTGAAGTCGGGCAGCTGGTCGGGCCGCAGCCACAGGCCGAGGGGAACGGCCAGTTCGTTGCGCTGGGCCGAGAAGAAGCCGCCCACCATCACCGTGAAGCCGAGCGGGCCGGCCGGATCCTGCGGGTGGGGTGCCGGCAGGAAGGCGAGGTCGTTGTGGAGCAGGAAGCTGTCGGGGGCGCCGCCCACCGCCACGTTGAACTTGCGCGGCAGGTTGCGGGGGCCGTCGTCGGCGAGCAGCCGGGCCTGGATGGCGTCCACCAGCGGCCGGGTGTCGATCAGCTCCTCCGGATCGAGGCCGGCCAGGGGGTTGCCGGTGATGTTGCGGGGGTTGTCGTGGCCCGACTGGCGGCTGGTGAGGCCGACACGCTCCATCGCCGCCAGCAGGGGCGGCATGTCCTCCAGCAACAGGCCCCGCAGCTGCAGGTTCTGGCGGGTGGTGATGTCGGCGCTGCCGTGCTCGCCGCAGCGATCGACGGCGTCCGCCAGCAGCTCCAGCTGCTCGGCACGGATCACGCCGTTGGGCAGCCGCAGCCGCACCATGAAGCGACCGGGGGTGACGGGACGGAAGAAGATCCCCAGCCACTTGAGGCGGATCGTCAGGGTGGCCTCATCGAGGGACTCCCAGCCCGCCGCGGCCAGCTCCGCCAGCCGCGGGGCCAGGTCGAGGCCGCAGAGCTCCGCCTTGGCCCGTTCGACCTTGCTGAGCTCCGCGGGCGGCGGTGCAGAACGGTCGCTCGTTGGGGCGGTGTCGACGCTGGTGTCGGTGCTGTTCATGCGAAAGCGGTGGTCCGCATGGCCAGCCATGCGGGGGATCCCTGCCAGGCCGGCGGGGGTGGGGAAGCGGAGCTTCGGGTGAACACGTCTCAAGCCGGTCCGGCGAGACGGGAACCCGGGACGCCGATGAGAGCTGCGTCGTCCGGAAGGATCGTTGTGTCGGGGAGCGCCGGGGAAAGCTGCGCGAACCCACCGATCAGGAGGCTTTAGTTTCCGGCATGGAACCGTCCTCCCATGTCGTCGCTGTTACCAGAACCGGCCAGCCCCGGACCTGACGCCGCCCCACCGGGGCCGGCGGAGCCGCGCAACGGTGCCGAGGATCGGCGTCTGGAGCGCCTGCAGGCGCTCGGGCCCGAGCGGTCCCGCTTCCGCGAACTGATCGGCAAGGTGGGCAGCGGCGAGCACACCAGCACCGGCCTGGATCGCCAGGAGGCCGCCGAGGCCATGGACCTGATGCTCCAGGGTCGGGTCGCGGATGCCCAGATGGGGGCCTTCCTGATCGCCCACCGGATCCGCCGCCCCCACCCCACCGAGCTCTCTGGCATGCTCGACAGCTACCGGCGCTGCGGACCGGTGCTGGAAACCCCCGGCCGGCGGCCGCTCTGCTTCGGGGTGCCCTACGACGGCCGCAGCCGCACGGCCCCCCTGCTGCCCCTGGTGGCCCTGGTGCTGGCCAGCGACGCGGTGCCGGTGGTGCTGCACGGCGGCGATCCGATGCCGGTGAAGTTCGGCGTCACCCTGGCCGAACTGTTCGAGGCGATCGGCATCCCTTCCACGGGCCTGCCGCTCGAAGCGGTGCAGCGGCGCCTTGATCGGCACGGGGTGGCCCTCACCCACCAGCCCGACCATTTCGCCTGGGCGGAGCGGCTGGTGCCGGTGCGGGACGCCATCGGCAAACGGCCGCCGGTGGCGAGCCTGGAGTTGCTGTGGACGCCGCACCGGGGGGAGCACCTGCTGGTGAGCGGCTTCGTCCATCCCCCCACCGAGACCCGTGCCTGGCAGGCCCTGCAGGACTGCGGCGAGACCGACCTGCTGACGGTGAAGGGCCTGGAGGGCTCCACCGACCTGCCCACCTCCCGGGCCGGCATCACCGCCCGCGTGCGCGAGGGAACCACCGAGCGGATCCTGCTCCACCCCCGCGACCACGGCATCACCAGCGCGGAGGTGCCGTGGCAGGGCCTGGAAGCCTGGCGGACCGAGGCCCTGGCGGCCCTCTGCGGCGAAGGGGCCCTGGTGCCGGCGCTGCGCTGGAACGTGGCGGCCTACCTCTGGTTCGCCGGCCGCTTCGAACGCCTCGAGGACGCCCTCGAGCAGGCGACAGCCCTGCTCGTGGCTCGCAGCGGCGAGCGGCTGCGGCGCCAGCTGACCGCTCCGGAAGGCTGAGCCGACCGCTCGAAAATCCGAATCGGTAACCGTCGCGACCCTGGCGAGGGCTGTCGGCGTGGTCTCTTGATTCGTGTCTGGTCAGCCTGCGCGCCAGCCAACCCAATCTTCGCCAGCACGGTGCGCTTCGTTGTGGAGCCCGTCCTGAGAACCCATGCACCTGCTGGTGCGTCCCTCCGGTCCCCCCTGGCTCCCCCTTCAGGCTTCATGTCGAACCTTTCCCGTCGCAAGTTTCTGATCACCGCTGCCGGCACCACGGCAGGCGCCATCTGGCTGAGTGCCTGTGGCGGCACCAAGGAAGCGGCCGCCCCCACCCCGGCACCGGCCGGAGGTGGCGCCGATGCCCCTGAAGTTCCCGGGGTGACTCTCGGCTTCATCGCCCTCACCGACGCCGCCCCGCTGATCATCGCCAAGGAGAAGGGCTTCTTCGCCAGACACGGCATGCCCGAGGTGAAGGTGATGAAGCAGACCTCCTGGGCCGTCACCCGCGACAACCTGGAACTGGGTGGAGCCGGCGGCGGCATCGAGGGCGCCCATATCCTCTCGCCGATGCCCCTGTTGCTGGAGGCCGGCAAGATCACCAAGAGCAAACAGCCGCTGCCGATGTCGATCCTGGCGCGGCTCAACCTGCAGGGCCAGGCCTATTCGGTGGCGAAGGAATTCCTCGGCGACAAGCTCACCATCGACAACAGCGCCGGCCTGGCCAAAGCCGTGGCCACGCGCAAGGGCCAGGGCAAGAAGTTCAAGGCGGCGGTTACCTTCCCCGGCGGCAACCACGACCTCTGGATGCGCTACTGGCTCTCGGCCAACGGCATCGATCCCAACAAGGACGCCGATCTGGTGGTTGTCCCACCGCCCCAGATGGTGGCCAACATGCAAACCGGCACCATGGACACCTTCTGTGTGGGCGAACCGTGGAATCAACGGCTGGTCAACAAGAAGCTCGGTTACACCGCCGCCGTCACCGGTGAATTCTGGAAAGCCCACCCGGAGAAGGCCTTCGCGATGCGAACGGAATGGGTCAACGCCCATCCGAAGGCCACCCAGGCTCTCCTGAAGGCCGTCCTTGAGGCCCAGATGTGGTGCGACGATCCGGCCAACCTCGACGCCATGTGCGAGATCCTGGCCAAGGACAAATACATCAAGGCCTCGGTGGAGGACATCAAACCCCGTCTGGCGGGGATCGTCGACTACGGCGATGGCAGGATCGTGAAGGACAGCCCCTATAAGATGCTGTTCTGGGCCGACAACGCCTCGTTCCCCTTCAAGAGTCACGACAAATGGTTCGTGACCGAAGACATGCGCTGGGGTTATCTGCCGGCAGACACCGATATCGATGCCCTGGTCAACAAGGTCAACCGGGCCGATCTCTGGAAGCAGGCGGCCACGGCCATCGGCCAGGAGAAGGCGATTCCCGCCAGTGATTCCCGCGGCAAGGAAACGTTCTTCGACGGCACGGTCTTTGACCCGGAAAACCCCAAGGCCTATCTCGATGGCCTGAAGTTCAAGGCCATGTCCTGAGGCTGACACGTCGGCAGGCGGAGCCCGCTTCCCCATCCATCCCTTCGTCATCTCCCCATGGCCCTCAGCGCAGTCGCCCGGCAAAGCCGCTCCCATCGACGATCCCCGACCTGGGTTTCCAAGGCGGCGCCCTATGTCATCTGCATCGGAGCCTTCCTGCTGATCTGGCAGCTGGTCTCTCTCGTCCTGGGGGTGAGTCGGCTGCCCGGGCCCATCAATATCGTCATCGACACCTGGGACCCTTACATCAGCCAGCCCTTCTTTGATGATGGCGGCACCAGCAAAGGGCTGGGCTTGCAGATCCTGATCTCGCTGCAACGGGTGGCCCTGGGCTATGGGCTTGCGGCTGTCGTGGGGGTCACCATCGGCGGGCTCCTGGGGCTCAACCGTTTCCTCGGAAAAGGGTTTGATCCCGTCATCCAGGTGCTCAGAACGGTGCCGCCGCTGGCCTGGTTCCCGATCACACTCATGGTGTTCCAGGATTCCACAATCTCGGCCGTCTTCGTGATCTTCATCACGGCGATCTGGCCCATCATCATCAACACGGCCGTGGGAATTCGCCAGATTCCCCAGGACTACATCAACGTGGCCAGGGTTCTGAAGCTCAGCAAGTCCACCTACATCAAGGACATCGTGGTCCCGGCGACGGTGCCCTTCGTGTTCGCCGGGTTGCGCATCGCCGTTGGCCTGGCCTGGCTGGCCATCGTGGCCGCCGAGATGCTCAAGGCTGATGGCGGCATCGGCTACTTCATCTGGGATGCCTACAACGCCGGCGGTGATGGCAGCTCCAGCCAGATCATTCTGGCCATCATCTATGTGGGCTTCGTCGGGCTGCTTCTGGATCGCCTGGTCGCTTTCGTCGGCCGCAAGGTCAGCCAGGGAGCCGAATAGCCATGGCCGCCCTGTTCACCGTCGACCACGTCACCCAGGCCTTCCCCCTGCCCGGTGGGGGTGAGTACGTGGCCCTAAGGGACATCTTTCTCGATATCGCCGAAGGCGAATTCATCTCCCTCGTCGGCCACTCCGGCTGCGGCAAGTCCACCCTACTGAATCTGCTGGCCGGCCTCACCAGCGCCACCCAGGGCGGCATCCTGATGAATGGCCGGCAGGTCACCGATCCAGGCCCGGATCGGATGGTGGTGTTCCAGAACTATTCGCTGCTCCCCTGGCTCACGGTGCGCCAGAACATCGCCCTGGGCGTCGACAACGTGATCGCCGCCAGCGACCGTCGGGAGCGGGAGGCGATCATTGAGCACCACATCCAGCTGGTGGGCCTGAAGGCCGCCGCCGACAAGTACCCCCGGGAGATCTCCGGCGGCATGAAGCAGCGGGTCGCCATCGCCCGCGCCCTGGCCCTGCGGCCGAAGCTGCTGCTCCTCGATGAACCCTTCGGCGCCCTCGACGCCCTCACCCGGGGCAACCTGCAGGAGCAGCTGATGCGGATCTGCCAGGAGGCGAAGGTCACCGCCCTGATGGTCACCCACGACGTCGACGAAGCCCTGCTGCTCTCCGACCGGGTGGTGCTGATGACCAACGGCCCCGAGGCCCACATCGATCAGGTTCTCGAGGTGCCCCTGCCCCGGCCCCGCACCCAGCTGGGCACGGTGGAGCACCCCCGCTACTACGGGCTGCGCGCCGAGATCGTCAACTTCCTGACGGACCAGCGCCGGGCCCGGCAGCAGCGGCTCAAGCCCGCCGAGCCGATCGCCGCCGACGGCCTCGAGAAGGTGAACCTGGAGCTCGGCTTCATTCCCCTCACCGACTGTCTGCCGCTGGTGGTGGCCCAGGAGAAGGGCTTCTTCGCCAGGCACGGCCTCACCCAGGTGCGGCTGCGGCGTGAGAGCAACTGGAAAACCCTGGAAACCCACGTCCGCCAGGGCGTGCTGGACGGGGCCCTGATGGTGGCGGGGATGCCGATCGCCATGACCCTCGGCTGCGGCGGCCAGCCGCCCCTGGCGATGGTGAGTGCCCTCACCCTTAGCTGCAACGGCAACGCCATCACCCTGCACCGCCGCTTCCACGAGGCCGGGGTGAACACCCTGGCCGACTTCAAGGCCTGGATCGCCGCCCACCCGGAGTCCAGGCCGGTGCTCGCCGTGGTGCATCCGGCCTCGATGCACAACCTGATGCTGCGGGCCTGGCTGGCCTCGGCGGGGATCCACCCCGAGCGCGACGTGGAGCTGCTGGTGATCCCGCCGCCCCAGATGGTGGCCGCCCTCAAGGCGGGCACCATCGATGGCTACTGCGTCGGTGAACCCTGGAACTCCCGCGCCGTCCTGGAGGGTCTCGGCACGGTGATCGCCACCGATGTGGAGCTGTGGAACGGCCACGGCGAGAAGGTGCTGGGGGTGAAGGAGGCCTGGGCGACCGCCTACCCCCGCACCCATCGGGCCCTGGTGCAGGCGCTGCTGGAGGCCTGCCGCTACTGCGACGACCCGGCCCACCGGGACGAACTGGCCGAGCTGCTTTCCCAGGGTCCGTACGTGGGCAGCGATGTGGCGACGATCCGGCCAGGCCTCGTCGATGCCTACGACCGCGGCACCGGCACACCCACCGCCATTCCCTCCTTCAACCGCTTCTTCGGCCCCGAGGTCAACGAGCCCAACCCGGCGGAGGCGGTCTGGATCCTCAGCCAGCTGGGCCGCTGGGGCCTGGCCAGCTTCCCCAGCAACTGGCAGGAGGTGGCCGAGCGCGTGCAGGATCGGGCCCTGTTCCGGAGTGCGGCCACCGCCCTGGGGCTGCCGTCCGCGGAGCGCCCCCCGTCAGCGGTGGCGGTGGCGGCGGCGTTCGAAGGCGATCGCCTCGACCCGCTCGATCCCCTCAGCTACCTCGACCGCCTGCGCATCAAGGGCCAGGTGACCGTGGCCCCGGCGCCCCTGCCGCCGCCGCCCGCCCGGGGTGCGGACGCGCCGGTGCCCGCCCCGGCTGGCCGCTGAGCCCTCCACCTCCCCTTCCCTCCCGCTCCTACGCCCGCATGCAGACCCTGACGACGCCCCAGCCCAGCACCGCCGGCGCCGCCGAACCGTTTCTGGTGATCGACGGGGTCAGCAAGGTCTACCCCACCCCCAACGGGCCCTACACCGTGCTCGACAACATCAGCCTGGAGGTGGCCGAAGGGGAGTTCATCTGCGTCATCGGCCATTCCGGATGCGGCAAATCCACCCTGCTGGATCTGGTCTCCGGCTTCGGCCAGCCCACCAGCGGCGAGGTGCGACTGGAGTCGGTGCCGATCCGGGAACCGGGACCGGACCGGATGGTGGTGTTCCAGAACTATTCGCTGTTGCCCTGGATGTCGGCCGCCGAGAACGTGGCCCTGGCTGTGAACAATGTCTTCCCCCATCTCCGGCGCAACGGCGACGCCGAGCGGATCGTGGAGAGCCACCTGGCGATGGTGGGGCTGAGTGAGGCCGCCGACCGGAAGCCGGCCAGCCTCTCGGGGGGCATGAAGCAGCGGGTCTCGATCGCCCGGGCCCTGGCCCTGCAGCCCAAGGTGCTGATCCTCGATGAACCCTTCGGCGCCCTCGATCCGATCACCAAGGAGGAGCTGCAGGAGGAGCTGCTCAGGATCTGGCAGGAGCACCGGGTGACCGTGCTGATGATCACCCACTCCATCGATGAGGCCCTGTTCCTCGCCGACCGGGTGGTGATGATGACCAACGGCCCGGCGGCGACGATCGGCGAGATCCTTGAGCTGCCCTTCCCCCGTCCCCGCCAGCGGGCCCAGCTGATGGAGATGCCGGAGTACTACGACTACCGGAACCACGCCCTGGACTTCCTCTACCGCCGGTTCGCCCACGACGACCAGTGAGGCCGCCACGCCCTGACGGGGTGACGATCGCCGAAGGCCACACCCTGCTGCTGGAACCGGACCGTCAGGATGGCCCCCGCTGTTTCCTGATCGAACGGGGGCTTCTGAAGGTGTCGTTGTCCGCCACCAACAGCCAGCCCATCACCCTGGGGTTCCTCCAGGCCGGCGACCAGCTGCCGCTGGAGTTTCAGCGCAGGGCCACCATGCACCTGGAGGCGATCACCCCGGTGCAGCTGAGCGAATGCGGCGTGGAAGCGCCCCAGCCGGGGCAGCACAGCCTCAATGACTGGGCCGTGGATCTGCTGCTGATCCGCCGGCTGACCACGGCCGAGCAACGGCTCACGGCCCTGCTGCGATTGCTGGCCGAACGTATCGGCCGTCGTCAGAAGGACTGGTACGTGCTGCCGCTCCAGCTCACCCACGCCCAGATCGCCGATCTGATCGGCCACACAAGGGTGACGGTGACCCAGCAGTTTTCCCTTCTCCGCCGTGCCCGGTTGATCGAGACCTGCCGTGGCCCGGCCGGGGACCTGCGGCTGGCGCCGAGGCTGGTGGAGCCGCTGGTCGCCGACTCAGGGGCTGGCCTGCGGCCGATCGGCTGAAGGATCGCCAGGGACCGGCGCCGCCGGCATCGAAGAGGCCGCCACCGGCTGCAGCGTCACCGCGGCGGCCTTGAGCTCCGGCTGCTGGGAGATGGGGCAGCCCAGGGCGTGCATCAGCCGGTTGGCCTCGCAGGCCTGCTCCTGGGCCGCCCCCCAGTGCATCGGCAGGAACACCGTCCCCTGGCGGATACGGTCGGTGACGAGCACCCGGGCCGTCACGGCAGCCCGCCGGGAGCTCACCTCCGCCCGGCCGCCATCGACCAGTCCATGGGCCCGGGCGTCGGCGGGATGGACCTCCAGCAGCGGCTCGGCGTGGGGCCGCAGCAACCGCTCGACCTGACCCGTGCGGGTCATGGTGTGCCACTGCTCCAGATAGCGGCCCACGGTGAGCACCAGCGGGTAGTCGCCATCGGGGGGTTCCCCCAGGCCCATCGGCTGCTCGCTGATCAACCGGGCCCGGCCGGAGGGGGTGGGGAAGCGGCCGGAGGTGTGCAGGCGCGGGGCACCGCCTCCGGGGGCCGTGCCGGCGGGAAAGGGCCACTGCTGGGGACCGTGCTCCTGCAGCAGCCCGTGGCTGAGGCCGCTCAGATCGCACACCCGGCCCGCGGTGATGGCCGCGAACTCGTCGAACACCTCGGCCGAGGAGCCATAGCGGAACTGCTGCTCGAAGCCCAGCCGCCGGCCCAGTTCGGCGAAGATCGCCCAGTCGGGACGGGCCTCCCCGGGGGGCGCTCGGAAGGCCGGGCAAAGGGTGACGCGGCGCTCGGAATTGGTCATCACCCCGGCCTTTTCGCTCCACTGCGCCGCCGGCAGCACCAGGTGGGCGATGGCGGCGGTTTCGGTGCCGGCGTAGGCCTCGCTCAGCACGACCATCGGGCAGCGGGCCACCGCGGCCCGCACCCGGTCGAGCCAGGGGAGGCTCACCAGCGGGTTGGTGGCCGCCACCCACCAGAGCCCCAGGGCCCCCCGCTCCATCGCCTCGATCTGCTCCCAGACGGTGAGGCCCGAGGCCGGCGCGATGCTCCCCGGCGCCAGGCCCCAGTGCCGCTCGATCTCGCTGCGGTGGCCGGCGTCGGTGACGGAGCGGTAGCCCGGCAGCAGACGGGCCAGGCCACCGGCCTCCCGGCCCCCCATGGCATTGGGCTGGCCGGTGAGGGAGAAGGGCCCGGCCCCGGGCCTGCCGATCTGGCCGCTCACCAGATGGAGGTTGATGATCCCCGCCACGGTGGCGGTGCCCTCCACGCTCTGGTTCACCCCCATCGACCAGAGGCTGACCACACCGGTGCTGGCGACCCAGCGGGCGGCCAGCTGGCGCAGCTGCTGCTCCTCGAGGCCGCAGAACAGGCTCACCTTCTCGGGCGTCCAGCCCGCCCAGAGCTCCGCGAGCGCCTCGAAGCCCTCGGTGGACGCCGCCACATAGGCCCGGTCCACACCGCCCTGCTCCAGCAGCAGGTGGCCGAGGCCATGCAGCAGCGCCAGATCGGTGCCGGGCCGGATCGCCAGGTGCAGGTCGGCCGCATCGCTGGTGGCGGTGGCGCGCGGATCCACCACCACGATCTGGAGGTCCTGCTTCTGCTTGCGCTTGCGCTTCAGCAGCCGCTGGAACAGCACCGGATGGCACTCGGCCGTGTTGGTGCCGATCAGCAGCACCGTGTCCGCCTGATCGAGATCGTCGTAACAGCAGGGGGGACCGTCGCTGCCGAAGCTGCGCAGGTAGCCGGACACGGCCGAACTCATGCACAGGCGCGAGTTGGCATCGAAGTTGTTGCTGCCCAGCGCCCCCTTGATGAGCTTGTTGGCCACGTAGTAGTCCTCGGTGAGGAACTGCCCGGAGCCGTACATGGCGATCCCTTCGGGCCCCAGCTCGGCCAGGGTGCGGCGCACCCGCTCCTCCAGCAGCTTGAAGGCCCGATCCCAGCTGATCGGTTCGAAGGGCTGGTCGGTGCGCAGCCGGTAGAGCGGGGTGGTGAGGCGGTTGCGGTCCAGGGTCTCGCCCACCGTGGCCCCCTTGACGCAGACCTGTCCCAGGGAGGAGGGGTGGTGGCGGTCGCCGCGGGCCGTCCAGACCGCCTCGCCGGCGGCGGCGGCCGCGGGGGGCTTCATCTCCAGGCCGCAGCCCACACCGCAGTAGGGGCACTGGGCCCGGGCCGGGCCGTCGACGGGGAGGGGCGCGGGGGGGTGGCTCAAGGTCGCGGCCAGACGGCAAGGGCCGGGCGACGGGCCGCTGCCGGGCCGATGCGAACCACCATCACCAACCGGACTGGAAGGCCGAGCTTAAGTGAGCGGGCCGTCTCCATTCCGTGGGAGCCCCACCGTGACCAGCCCCCAGCACGAGCCCGCCGCCCGCGGCGAGGTGATCCTGATTCGCCATGGCGAGACGGAATGGAGCCTCTCGGGCCAGCACACCGGCAGCACCGACATCCCCCTCACCGCGCGGGGGGAGGAGGCGGCCCGCGGCCTCGCGCCGCTGCTGGCGAGAAGCCCGTTCTCCCTGGTGCTGTGCAGCCCCCTGCAGCGGGCCCGCCGCACCTGCGAACTGGCGGGGCTGGCCGCTCAGGCCTGCCTCGAGCCCGATCTGGTCGAGTGGAACTACGGCGCCTACGAAGGTCTGACGACCACGGAGATCCAGGCGCGGCGCCCCGGCTGGATGGTCTTCCGGGATGGCTGTCCGGACGGGGAGAGCCCCGCCCAGGTGGGGGAACGGGTGGACCGGGTGATCGGCCGGCTGCGGCAGGAGGGCGGCAGGGTGGCCCTGTTCGCCCACGGGCATCTGCTGCGGGTGTTCGTGGCGCGCTGGATCGGTCTGACCCCCGGCCACGGCGCCCATTTCCTGCTCGACACCGCGACCCTCACCGTGCTCTCGGATTACCGCGGCCTGCCGGCGGTGCAGTGCTGGAACGCTCCCCTGGCTCCGGGCCCCTGAGGGGCCTGGATGTCGGATTCCTGACCCCCGCCCGGGTCCGTCGCTGAATCACCTGCTTTTCCAAGCAGGCAGGCGAAAGTTGAACTCACAGCCCCCTGCATGTGACGGCCATGACCATCTCGACGATGGCCCCCTTCGAGGCCCCCGCCATGACGCCGGAACTGGAGCAGGAGCTGTCCCTGATCGACGCCTGGTGGCGCGCCGCCAACTACCTGGCCGTCGGGATGATCTATCTGCGGGACAACCCGTTACTGGCCCAGCCGCTGCGGCATGAGCACGTCAAGGCCAGGCTGCTGGGGCACTGGGGCTCCTCCCCCGGCCAGGCCTTCCTCTGGGCCCATGCCAACCGGGTGATCCGCCGCCACGACCTCGACATGATCTACCTGTCGGGGCCGGGTCACGGCGCCCCCGGTGTGCTGGGGCCCACCTACCTCGACGGCAGCTACAGCGAGGTGTACCCGGACAAGAGCCAGGACACCGAGGGGATGCGCCGCTTCTTCAAGCAGTTCTCCTTCCCCGGCCATATCGGCAGCCACTGCACCCCGGAAACCCCCGGTTCGATCCACGAGGGCGGCGAGCTCGGCTACGTACTCTCCCACGCCTGCGGGGCGGTGTTCGACAACCCCGACCTGATCGCCCTGGCCTGCGTGGGCGATGGCGAGGCCGAGACCGGCCCCCTCGCCACCTCCTGGCACGTCAACAAGTTCCTCAACCCGATCGGCGACGGGGCGGTGCTGCCGGTGCTGCACCTGAACGGCTACAAGATCGCCAACCCCACCCTGCTGGCCCGCATCCCCCACGAGGAGCTGGCCAGCCTGATGCGGGGCTACGGCTGGGAGCCGATCTTCGTCGAAGGCCACGAGCCGATGGCCATGCACCGGGCCATGGCGGCCGCCATGGACCAGGCGATCGGTCGCATCCTGGAGATCCGCGCCGAGGCCCGCGCCAGCGGCGAAGCGGTCCGCCCCGCCTGGCCGATGATCGTGCTGCGCTCGCCCAAGGGCTGGACAGGACCCGCCTCCCTGCACGGCAAGAAGCTGGAGGGGTTCTGGCGCTCCCACCAGGTGCCCCTGGCGTCCCCGAACACCGATCCGGAGGAGCTGCACCTGCTGGAGGAGTGGCTGAAGAGCTACCGGCCCTGGGAGCTGTTCGACGAGAACGGCACCCTGCGGCCGGAGCTGCAGGCGCTCTCGCCACAGGGACACCAGCGCATGGGCTCCAACCCCCATGCCAACGGCGGCCTGCTGCGCCGCAAGCTGCAGTTCCCCCCGCTGGAGGACTACGCGGTGGAGGTGGTGGCCCCCGGCACCACCGAGGTGGAGAACACCTATCCCCTCGGTGAGCTTCTCCGCGACATCATCGGCTCCAATCCCGATTCGATGCGGGTGTTCGGCCCTGACGAAACCGCCTCCAATCGCCTGCAGGCGATCTACGCGGTGAGCAAGAAGGTGTGGATGGAGGAGTTCCTGCCGGAGGACCTCAACGGCAGTGAACTGGCCCGCAGCGGGCGGGTGGTGGAGATGCTCAGCGAGCACACCCTGGTGGGAATGATGGAGGGCTACCTGCTCACCGGGCGCTACGGCTTCTTCCACACCTACGAGGCCTTCGCCCACGTGATCGCCTCGATGTTCAACCAGCACGCCAAGTGGCTGGAATCCTGCCTGCTGCATGCCACCTGGCGGGCCCCGATCGGCCCCTGGAACTGCCTGATCTCCTCCACGGTGTGGCGGCAGGACCACAACGGTTTCACCCACCAGGACCCCGGCTTCATCGACCTGGCCGGCAACAAGAGCGGTGACGTGGTGCGGGTGTACCTGCCGGCCGATGCCAACTGCCTGCTGGCGGTGGCGGAGGAGGCCCTGCAGGAGACAAACGTCTGCAACATCATCGTCTCCGACAAGCAGAAGCACCTGCAGTACTTCACCCTGGAGCAGGCCCGGCGCCATGTGGCCAAGGGGGTGAGCATCGTCGGCTGGGCCAGCAACGACGACTGCGGCGCCGAGCCGGATGAACCGGACGTGGTGATGGCCTGCGCCGGCGACATCCCCACCAAGGAGACGCTGGCGGCGGTGGAAATCCTGCGCAGGGAGATCCCGAGGCTGCGCATCCGGGTGATCAACGTGGTCAAGCTTTTCGCCCTCACCGAGCCGAACGAGCATCCCCATGGTCTGAGTGACAAGGATTTCGACACCCTGTTCACCACCGACCGGCCGGTGATCTTCAACTTCCACGGCTATCCCTGGCTGATCCATCGGCTCACCTACCGCCGCACCAACCACGCCAACATCCACGTGCGCGGGTACAAGGAGAAGGGCAACATCAACACGCCCCTCGAGCTGGCGATGAACAACCAGATCGATCGCTTCAATCTGGTCATCGACGTGGTCAACCGGGTGCCCTTCCTGCGCTCCCGCGCCGCCCACGTCAAGGAGCGGATGCAGGACGCGATCCTGTCCCACCGGGCCTATGCCCACACCCACGGCACCGATGCCCCGGAGGTGACCGACTGGCGCTGGACGCCCCCTGCGGCCGAACACGGATGACGGAGCCGGCGACGGTGGCCGGCGAAGAGGCTGGCGAGGTGCTGGTGCTGAACGCCGGCAGCTCGAGCCTCAAGGTTTCCGTGCATACCCGCTCGGGGGGCTGCCTCTGGAGGGACCAGCGCAGCTGGAGCGTCGGTGCTGCGGAGGGGACGGCCCCCGAGGAACGTCTGGAGGCGGTGCTGGACGCCTGGCTGCCTGGGGCCCTGGCCGGCCGGGTGGCCGGGCTGACCGTCGCCGGCCACCGCGTCGTCCACGGCGGTGAGCGGTTCACGGCCCCCGTCCGGCTCGATGCCGCGGTGCTCGCGGTCCTGGAGGAGCTGGTGCCGCTGGCGCCGCTGCACAACGGTCCGGCCCTGCGGGTGATGCGCTGGCTGAGCCGCTGGCAACCAGAAATCACGCAGTGGGCCTGCTTCGACACGGCCTTCCACGGCACCCTGCCGGAGGCCGCCCGCACCTATGCGATTCCGGCCCGCTGGCGCGCCGAGGGCCTGCGGCGCTTCGGCTTCCACGGCCTCAACCACCAGCACGTGGCCGAAACCGTGGCCCACCGCGCCGAAAGCGAGCACCGCGGCGAGACCCCAGGCGGCGAGGAGCTGCGGCTGATCAGCTGCCACCTCGGCGCGGGCTGCTCCCTCTGCGCCATCCGGGGGGGCCGCAGCATCGCCACCACCATGGGCTACACGCCCCTGGAGGGGCTGGTGATGGCCACCCGCAGCGGCTCCATCGATCCGGGCCTGCTGCTCCACCAGCTGCGCCGGGGTGTCACGGCCGAGGAGCTCGACCACGGGCTGCAGCAGGAGAGCGGGCTGCTGGGCCTCTCGGAGCTCAGCGCCAGCATGAAGGACCTGCGCCAGGCCGCCGCCGAAGGCCACGCCGGTGCCCAGCTGGCGATCGCGGTGTTCCGCCACCAGCTGCTGCAGGGCATCGGGGCCATGGCCGCCAGCCTGGGCGGGGTCGACGTGATCGCCCTCACCGGCGGCATCGGTGAACACGACCGTGCCCTGGGGAAGGAGCTGGAGGCGGCGCTGGCCTGGCTGGAGCCCTTCGAGCTGCTGCGGATCCCCGCCGATGAGGAGGGGGTGATCGCCCGGCACTGCGGCGCGGCCGGCGCCTGAGGCCTCAGGGGCGCCGCCAGGACTCGCGATGCATCCAGCTGATCCAGTCGGCGGAGATCTGCTTGGGGCAGGCAGCCTCGCATTCCAGGTGGCTGCTGCAGCTGCCGAAGCCCTCGCTGACCATCTGGTCCTGCATGGCCCGGGCACGCTGCTGCCGCTCCGGCTGGCCCTGGGGCAGCTGGCCCAGGTGCGCCAGCTTGGCGGCCACGAACAGGCTGGCGGAGGCGTTGCGGCAGCTGGCGACGCAGGCGCCGCAGCCGATGCAGGCGGCGGTGTCGAAGGCCTGGGCCGCCTGCTCCCGGCCGATCAGCAGGGCGTTGGCCTCCGGCGCACTGCCGGTGTTGATCGAGCAGTAGCCGCCGCTGGCGATGATCCGGTCGAAGGCGGAGCGGTCCACGGCCAGGTCCTGCAGCACGGGAAAGGCCCGGGCGCGGAAGGGCTCCAGGGTCAGCACGGCGCCGTCGCGGAACTGACGCAGGTAGAGCTGGCAGACGCTGGTCGCCCGCTGGGGCCCCTGGGCCTGGCCGTTGACGAGAAAGCCGCAGGACCCGCAGATGCCCTCGCGGCAGTCGTGCTCGAAGCCCACCGGCCGGTCCCCGGCGGCGATCAGCCGTTCGTTGAGCAGGTCGAGGGCTTCGAGCAGGGAGAGGTCGGTGGACACCCCTTCCAGCCCATGGACCTCGAAGCCCCCGGGCTGGTCGGGACCGGTCTGGCGCCAGATCCTCAGGGTGAGGGAAACGGTCGGCATGGAAACAGCCGTGGCATGGAAACAGCCGTGGCGTGGAGACGGCCGTGGCACGGGGGCTGCCGTTGGCGGGCCCCGGAAGGCGCCAGGGACAACCCCGATTCTGCCGGTCAGGGGGCAGGAATGTTGTGATTCCGCTTCATCCGCGCGGCAATGGCCCCAGCTGCGAGGAGAAAGATGCAAGACTCAGGCAATTTTCAGAAATGGGGTTCCGGCCCCCCATGCCCGATCGGGTCCCTGCTGCCGCGTGAACGACCCGTGAACGACAACCGCAAACTCGTCGTGGAGCTTCGACGGTCGATGGGACGGCTTGAGGCGGCCCTCGGCACGATCAGCGATGCCCTGGTGATCACCAGCTGCGAAGGACGGGTGCTGTGGTGCAACGCCAGCTACGCCCGGCTGGTGGACCGCACGCCCCCGGCCGTCCTGGGGGAATCGATCTACGACCAGCTGCCCCGCGACTGCGACAGTGCCCCCCTGCTCAATCCGGAGCTGGTGCTCGCCGGCGGCGACCTGGGGGGCCACTTCACCCGGGTGCTGCACCGCAGCGAAATGCGGGCCATCGAGATCGAGTGGAAGCCGATCCGCAGCGAGCGGCTGCGGCCGCTCATCTTCTGCTTCCGGGACGTCAGCGCCCTGCTCTCCTACGAGCAGCTGCGGGTCGAGGCCGAGCGGATCGAGCGGCGCCGCCAGCAGACCGAGAACCTGAACCGGGCCCTGGAAATGGAACGCCTCGCCCTGGCCACCAAGGTGATGGAGTGTCCGGTCACCGGTCTGCCCAATCGCCGCGGGCTCCACGTCAGCATCCGCGCCGCCCTGAAGACCCAGCGCCAGACTGGTGGCCGGATCAGCATCCTGTTCTGCGATCTCAACAGTTTCAAGGAGATCAACGATCTGCACGGCCATCAGATCGGCGATGACCTGCTGATCGAGATCGGCCGCCGGCTGCAGCGTTCCCTGCGTTTCGGCGACATTCTGTCGCGCCTTGGCGGCGATGAGTTCGTCGTGCTCACGATGGGCATCTTCAATGAGGCGGATGCCCTGCAGCTGGCGATGCGTCTCAATGACGCCGTCGGTCAGGCGTGGTCGGTGGAAGACCATATGATCCGCCCGTCGATGAGCATTGGCATCACCATCTCGGACGATCCAGACATCTCCGTGGATGAGTTGATCCGGCGGGCGGATCTCGCCATGTACGAAGCCAAGACCAACGACCAGCACATTTCTTTTTACCATCCCTCCATTGACAAGAGGGTCAGGAAGAACATCCATCTGCGCCATCAGCTGGAGGAGGCGATCCAGCACGAGGCCATGTTTCTCGCCTATCAGCCAATCGTCGGGCTGGAGGATCGGGTGGTGGTGGGGATGGAGGCGCTGCTGCGCCTCGGGGCCATCACGGCGCCGATCGCCACCCCATCGGAATTCATCCCCCTCGCCGAGCGCACGGCCCTGATCCTGCCGATCGGCCGCTGGGTGATCAGTGAAGCCCTCAGGCACCTCTCCGAGATCCGTGCCGAGGGCTCGGAGGTCACCATGGCGATCAATGTGAGTCCCCTGCAGCTGAAGGAAAGCGGCCTCAGCGATTACTTCCTCACCCAGGCGGAACGGCTCGGGGTGGATCCCGGCTGGACCGTGATCGAGGTGACCGAAAGCATCCTGATCGAACACCCCGAACTGGCCACCTCCGAGCTGAGCCGGTTACGGGAGGCCGGCGTCAAGGTGCATCTCGATGACTTCGGTACGGGATACTCCAGCATGTCGTGGCTGGCGAGGCTGCCGATCGACTCGATCAAGGTCGACCGCAGTTTCATCGCCGACTTTCTCAACGACCACCGCAAGGCCGTGGTGCTCGACGCCATGATCCGCCTCTCCCACGACCTGGGCCTGGGCCTGATCGCCGAAGGCATCGAGACCGCCGAGCAGCACGAAGGACTGCTCGCCATGGGCTGCGACCAGGGCCAGGGGTTCCTCTTCGGCCGGCCCGAGCCCCTCAGCCGTAGTTTCGCGGTCCCGGCACAACAGATCGGTAGGTGAGGGGCTCGCTGTGGCGCAGGGGGGTGCCTCCGGGCCGGTGCTCCCAGGCCGCGATGTGGGCGAAGTGCTCGTCGTCCCGCAGGGCTTCCCCGTCCGGGGTCTGATGTTCCTCGCGGAAGTGGGCGCCGCAGGATTCCTCTCGCGCCAGGGCGTCCCTCAGCATCAGATCCGCCAGCCCGAAGAAGTCCTCCAGCCGCAGGGCCTTCTCCAGCTCGCCGTCGAGGACACCGTCCTGGTCAGGGAGGCGCACGTCCCTCAGGAAATCCTGGCGCAGGGCCTCCAGCTCGGCGAGCGCCGCCGTGAGGCGATCGGCGCGACGGCTGATGCCGCAGGCGTCGATCATCAGGAGGCCCAGCCGGCGGTGGAAGACATCCACGGGCTGGGTGCCCCCGGCGCGGCGCAGGGCCCCGATGCGGGCCTCCACGGCCGCCACCGCCCCGCGGCAGGCCGGGTGGTCGTCCGCCAGGGCGCCGGCACCGGCGCCGGCCAGCCAGCCCGTCACCGTCGCCGGGACGATGAAGTACCCATCGGCAAGGGCCTGCATCAGGGCACTGGCCCCGAGCCGGTTGGCGCCGTGCTCGGAGAAGTTGGCCTCGCCGAGCACGAACAGGCCGCCCACCGTGCTCATCAGGTGGTAGTCGACCCACAGACCACCCATCGTGTAGTGGGGGGCGGGGTAGATCCGCATCGGCGTGGCCCTGGGGTCGTCGCCGGTGATCCGCTCGTACATCTCCAGCAGGTTCCCGTAGCGGGCGTCGATCGCCTCGGTGCCGTCCCGGGCGATGGCCCCGGCCAGGTCGAGGTAGACGGAACGGCCGCCGGGCCCGACGCCCCGGCCCTCCAGGCAGAGCTCCCGGGCCCGGCGCGAGGCCAGATCCCGGGGCACCAGATTGCCGTAACTGGGGTACTGGCGCTCGAGGAAGTAGTCCCGCTCCGCTTCCGGAATCGCCGCCGGCGGCCGGTCATCGCCGGGGCGCAGCGGCAGCCAGATCCGGCCGTCGTTGCGCAGGCTCTCGCTCATCAGGGTGAGCTTGCTCTGGTGGGCGTCGCCGCAGGGGATGCAGGTGGGGTGGATCTGGGTGAAGCAGGGGTTGGCGAAGCAGGCGCCCCGCCGATGGGCCTGCCAGATCGCCGTGGCGTTCGACTTCAGGGCATTGGTGGACAGGTAGAAGACGTTCGAATAGCCGCCGGTCGCCAGCAGCACCGCATCGGCGCTGAGCACCTCCAGCGCACCGGTGAGCTGGTGGCGGCAGACCACCCCCCTGGCCCTGCCGTCATGGACGATCAGGTCGAGCATGTCGCGGCGGCAGAGCAGCTCCACCCGCCCGGCGGCGACCTGGCGCAGCATCGCCTGGTAGGCGCCATAGAGCAGCTGCTGGCCCGTCTGGCCCCGGGCGTAGAAGGTGCGGCTCACCAGGGCACCGCCGAAGCTGCGGTTGGCGAGGCTGCCCCCATACTCCCGGGCGAAGGGCACCCCCTGGGCCACGCACTGGTCGATGATCGCGCCGCTGATCTCGGCCAGCCGGTGGCAGCCGGCTTCCCGGGCGCGGAAATCGCCGCCCTTCACCGTGTCGCGGAAGAGGCGCTCGACGCTGTCGCCGTCGTTGGCGTAGTTGCGGGCGGCGTTGATGCCCCCCTGGGCGGCCACGGAATGGGCCCGCCGGGGGCTGTCGTGGTACGTGAGCACCTGCACCCTGTAGCCCTGCTCGGCGAGGCTGGCGGCAGCCGAAGCCCCCGCCAGCCCACTGCCCACCACCAGGATCCGCAGCCGCTGCTTGCGGTTGGGGCTGATCAGCGGCAGGGACTCTCGGCACCGCTGCCAGGCGGTGGCGACGGGGCCGTCGGGCAGGCGTGGATCCAGCAGCATCGGCGTGCTCATCCGCCGGCCAGCAGCGGGCCCGCCCGACGCAGCACCAGGGCGATGGGGACCAGGGTGAAGCCCGCCCCCAGCAGCAGGGCCAGGCCCCTGCCCCCCAGCCGCAGGGCGGCGGCATTGGCGGGCTCCAGCAGCCCCAGCCGGCGCACGGCGCTCTCGGTGCCGTGGATCAGGTGCAGACCCGCCGCCACCCCGGCGGCCCCGTAGAGGGCCAGACACCAGGGCGCCGCCAGCACCTCCATCACGGCGGCCAGCTCAGCCCCCGCCGCCGGGCGATGCCAGCGCAGCTGGGCGAGGTGCAGGCAGAGAAACAGCAGCAGCAGCGAGCCGCTCCAGGGGATGGCCCGGCCCGCCAGGGCGGCCACGGGCTCCCACGGCCCCTGGCGGCGGCTGCGCAGGGGGCCTGCCGCCGGGCCGCGGGCCTGGCGATTGACGTGGGCCCGGTGCAGCGACAGCAGGGGATGGCCCAGGGCGGCCGCCAGCAGGGCGACCTCCAGCCAGGGAAGCCAGCCCTGCTGGTGCAGGGAGGCGGCAGTGCTCTCGAACGACGGCGGATCCACCAGGGCCAGCAGCACGCCACCGAGGTGGACGGCGAGGAACAGCACCAACGCCAGGCCGGTGACGGCGATCCAGAATCCGGTGATCATTCAGCTGCGGGTCAGCGCCCCTGGAGGCAAGGTGGCAGAAGGCATCGGGGGAATGGGCCGGGGCAGGGCACGCGGCCGCCGGAAGCCGGGCGGGGCGCCCCGATGAAGCGGTCCGACGCGTCACCCATCGTCAGCGTCATCGTACCCAACTTCAACCACGGGGCCTTTCTGGGGGAGCGGCTGGAGGCTGATGCCCTCCTGCTGCTCAGCAACGCGGTCCATTGAGGCCAGCCCTGCTCGCCATGGCTGAATCGCGGAATCGAATGACACCTGCTCATCACCTGCCCATCGTTGTTTCTCGAACGGATGGTGTCAGCGTCGCCATCCATGGTGTGATCGCGCCCCGAGCAGGAGGCAGCGAAGGGAGCGGGGAACCGGAGCTGTTCGTGGCGCTGCGGCGTCAGGCCATCGCGTTGTTCGCGACCCCGGCATGGGAGGGTGCAGGGATCC
Source organism: Synechococcus sp. UW140 (assembly GCA_943369315.1). GTDB lineage: Bacteria > Cyanobacteriota > Cyanobacteriia > PCC-6307 > Cyanobiaceae > Cyanobium. Next base: position 63,937 of record CALRMW020000004.1, on the reverse strand, counting down.
CCGGCTCCAGGCCGTGCGACTCTCGCGCCCCTCCACCCTCCTCTGCGCCTTCCTGACGCTGCTGAACGACCGGCTGGGGGAGAGCATCGTCTTCCCGCTGCTGCCGTTCCTGCTCGCGGACTTCACCACCGACGGCCGCACCCTCGGCCTGCTGGCCGGCAGCTACGCCATCGCCCAGTTCACCTTCACCCCCCTGATCGGGGCCCTCAGCGACCGCTACGGTCGCAAGCCGGTGATCACAGCCTGCGTGGCCGGCTCGGTCCTGGGCCTGGGCCTGTTCGCCCTCACCGTGATCCTGCCCTGGGGCCGCGTCTGGCCCGAGGCCGCCGCCGCCGGCCTGCCCCTGGCCCTGCTGTTCGCCGCCCGCCTGATCGACGGGGTGAGCGGCGGCACCGCCGCCACCGCCGCGGCCGTGCTGGCCGACATCTCGACGCCGGAACGGCGGGCCCGGGCCTTCGGCCTGATCGGCGTGGCCTTCGGACTGGGGTTCATCCTCGGCCCGGCCCTGGGCGGCCTGCTGGGTCGCATCAACGTGAGCCTGCCGCTGCTGCTCGCCGTGGGCTTCGCCGCGCTGAACCTGGTGGTGGTGGTGACCCTGCTGCCGGAAACCCATCCGCCCCACGAGCGGCTGCCCCTGCCCAGGGTCTGGGAGCTGCAGCCCTTCGGCCAGCTGCAGCGGGTGTTCGCCGATCCGAGGGTGCGTCGCCTCTGCGCCGCCTTCTTCCTGTTCTTCCTGGGGTTCAGCGGGTTCACCGCCCTGCTGGTCCTGTACTTCAAGCAGGCCTTCGGCTGGGGCCCGGGCCTGTCGGCCGGGGCCTTCCTGGTGGTCGGCGTGGTGGCCACGGTGGTGCAGGGGGGCCTGATCGGTCCGCTGGTGCAGCGGCTGGGGGAGTGGCGCCTCACCCAGATTGGCCTGGGTTGCGTCATGGCGGGCTTCCTGCTGGTGCCCCTGGCGGATGAGGGCAACGCCGTGCCCCTGGTGTTCACGGCGGTGGCGGTCCTGGCCCTGGGCACCGGCCTGGTCACCCCCAGCCTGCGCAGCCTGGTGTCACGGCGCCTCGCCGACAGCGGCCAGGGCGCCGCCCTGGGCAGCCTGCAGGGACTGCAGAGCCTGGCCAGCTTCCTCGGCCCACCCCTGGCGGGACTGGCCTACGAGACCATCGGCCGCCGCAGTCCGTTCTGGCTGGGGATTCTGCTGATGGCCGTCGTGGTGTGGCTTGTGGCGGCCGGATCCCACCGTCAAGCAGAGGCGACACCCTGAGCGCGTGGCCGCCATTGCTACGTTGCCGTCTCTCATGCCCGCGGAGCCCCGCCGTATGTCGTCGCAGCCGGTCGTTGCTCCCGATCTCTACATCAACCGCGAGCTGAGTTGGATTGACTTCAACCATCGGGTGCTGGCCCTGGCGCTCGATGAGCACACCCCGCTGCTGGAGCAGGCGAAATTCAGCGCCATCTTCAGCAACAACCTCGACGAATTCTTCATGGTGCGGGTGGCTTCGCTGAAGTCCCAGCTGGAAGCGGGGGTCACCGGCCGCAGCGACGACGGCCTGACGCCCCATGAGCAGCTGCAGGCGATCCAGACGAAACTGCGGCCGCTGCTGGAGATACAGCAGCAGCACTACCGCCACTCCCTCAAGACCCATCTGGCCGAGTACGGGGTCCAGCTGCTCGACTACCTGCGGCTCAACGAGGCCCAGAAGGCCTGGGCCGACGACTACTTCCGCAAGGCGATCTTTCCGGTGCTGACCCCGCTGGCGGTGGACCCGGCCCACCCCTTCCCGTTCCTCAGCAACCTGAGCCTCAACGTGGCGGCCCTGATCCGCGACCCCGACACGGGCCGCCAGCAGTTCGCCCGGGTGAAGGTGCCGCAGAAGATCCTGCCGCGCTTCGTGCCGATCCCCACCGAGCTGAGCGGCGTCGTGCCCACCCCGGGCTACACGGCGGTTCCGCTCGAGCAGCTGGTGGCCTTCAACCTGCGCTGGCTGTTCCCCGGCATGACCATCGAGGGGCACTACTTCTTCCGGATCACCCGGGACGCCGACCTGGAGCTGCGGGACCTGGAGGCCGACGACCTGATGGAGGCCCTGCAGGAGGGCCTGCGCAAGCGCCGGGTGGGCGGTGAGGTGGTGCGGGTGGAGGTGGCCGACGAGATGCCCGAGGAGGTGGTGCACCTGCTGATGGAGGGCACCGATGTGGAGCCCGAGGACATCTATCGCACCAACGGCCCCCTGGGCCTCGACGACCTGATGAGCCTGATGGCGATCCCCCTCAGCCAGCTGCGGGACGCCCCCCACAAGGGACGCACGGCGCCGGCCCTGGTGCGGGCCCAGCGCAGCCAGCTGGAGGACGGTTCGATCAAGCAGGAGGAGTTCGAGAGCATCTTTTCGGTGCTGCGGCGCGGCGATGTGCTCCTGCACCATCCCTTCGACCTCTTCTCCACCTCGGTGGAGGAGTTCCTCAGCCAGGCTGCCGCCGATGCCTCGGTGCTGGCCATCAAGATGACCCTCTACCGCACGTCGAAGGACTCGCCGGTGGTGGCCTCCCTGATCCGCGCCGCCGAGAACGGCAAGCAGGTGATGGCGCTGGTGGAGCTCAAGGCCCGCTTCGACGAGGACAACAACATCCAGTGGGCCCGCCAGCTGGAACGCTCCGGCGTGCATGTGGTGTACGGGGTGCTGGGGCTCAAGACCCACACCAAGGTGCTGCTGGTGGTGCGGCGGGAGAAGGGATCGCTGCGCAGCTACGTGCACATCGGCACCGGCAACTACAACTCCAAGACCTCCTCGCTCTACACCGACGTCGGTCTGCTGACGGCCCGGGAGGACTTCGGCCAGGACCTGGTGGAACTGTTCAACTACCTTACGGGGTTTTCCAAACAACAGAGTTTCCGCAAGTTGCTGGTGGCGCCCGTCACCCTGCGCAAGGGCATGGAGGGTCTGATCCGGCGGGAGATCGACCATGCCAAGGCCGGTCGCGGCGGACACATCAAGGCCAAGATGAATGCCCTGGTCGATCCGGCGATCATCGCCCTGCTCTACGAGGCCTCGGCCGCCGGGGTGCGGATCGAGCTGATCATCCGCGGCATGTGCTGCCTGCGGCCGGGGCTCGAAGGGGTCAGCGAGAGCATCACGGTGGTGAGTGTCATCGGTCGCTTCCTGGAGCACTCCCGGCTGTTCTGGTTCGCCAACGGCGGCCAGGCGGAGATGTTCTTCGGCAGCGCCGACTGGATGCCCCGCAACCTCGATCGACGGGTGGAGGCGGTGGCGCCGATCGAGGACCCGAAGCTCCAGAAGCAGATCGAGGCCTTGCTTGAGCTTTACCTCACCGATACGGGCGCCTGGCACATGCACAGCGATGGACACTTTGCACAGCGTCAGCACTCCGGCGAGGCAAAACTGACGCAGATGCTCCTCATGGAACGCTGGCGCGGCGGCCTCGTTCCAGAGGCCAAAGCGTAGCCATCACGACATAAGCAACATCTTTCAGTCAAAATACATACAATCTTCCACCGGATCCGGGTTTCAACCTTCCTGCGGTGCTAAATTCCGTCCAAATTCATTCGGGAGCCTGGGGTGATGGGGACACCTCTGCATTCCGCCCTCTCGCTGCTGAAAAGCAGCGCAGATGGGGCTTCGTCCAGCAGGGCGAAATCCAGCGGCGGTTCAGTCAGTTCCAAGCCGACAGCCACAGCCAAGACCACGGCCCGCCAGGGGGGGCGCATCAGCGCCGACTCCATCGGTTGGTATCTCAGCACAATCGGCCGTGTGCCTCTTCTTACACCGGCTGAGGAAATCGAACTCGCCCACCACGTTCAGGCCGGCAAGAAGCTCCAGGCCCTCGTGGACGGTGAGCTCACCGCCCGCCAAAGGCGCCAGCTGCGCATGGGCCAACGGGCCCGCGACCGCATGATGGCCGCCAACCTGCGGCTGGTGGTGAGCGTCGCCAAGAAGTATCAGAACCAAGGTCTTGAACTGCTCGATCTCGTCCAGGAAGGGGCGATCGGTCTGGAGCGGGCCGTCGACAAGTTCGACCCCGCCATGGGCTACAAGTTCTCCACCTATGCCTACTGGTGGATCCGCCAGGGCATGACGCGCGCCATCGATAACAGCGCCCGCACGATTCGCCTGCCGATTCACATCAGCGAGAAGCTCTCGAAGATGCGGCGCATCACCCGCGAGCTGTCCCACCGGCTCGGGCGCCAGCCCAACCGGCTCGAGCTAGCCCATGCCATGGGCATGCAGCCGGAGGAGCTCGAGGAACTGATGACCCAGAGCGCCCCCTGCGCCTCCCTCGACGCCCACGCCCGTGGGGAGGAGGATCGCAGCACCCTGGGCGAACTGATCGCGGATCCGGCCAGCAACGAGCACTTCGACTCGATGGACCGCCATCTGCAGAAGGAGCACCTCGGCGCCTGGCTCTCCCAGCTGAACGAACGGGAACAGAAGATCCTGCGGCTGCGCTTCGGCCTTGAGGGCGCCGAACCGCTCACCCTCGCCGAGATCGGCCGTCAGATCAATGTCTCCCGCGAACGGGTGCGCCAGCTGGAGGCCAAGGCGATCATGAAGCTGCGCCTGATGAGCAACCTCCACCAGGCCGCCTGACCCGAGCTTCCCTGCTGGCGTTGGTCCTTCCACCGGAGCATGACGACCTGGCCCGGCTGACCGGAGTGCTGGCCGTGGCCCTCTGGCTGGCCCTGCTCAGCGCCGGAGCCCTGCTGCTGCGCCGCCGCTGGCCGGGGCAGCGGGAATGGAGCCGCAAGCTGGTGCACATCGGAGCCGGGCCGGTGGTGCTGATCGCCTGGGCCTTCGGTGTCGAGCGGCTGATCGCGATACCCGCGGCCGCCGCCATCACCCTGCTGGCCGCCCTCAACCACCGGGTGCGGGTGCTGCCGGCGATCGAGGACGTGGAGCGGCACAGCTACGGCACGGTCGCCTACGGCGCCTCGATCACCCTGCTGCTGTGGCTCTGGTGGCCCGCCCACCCCGGCACGGTGGCAGCGGGGGTGCTGGTGATGGCGTTCGGCGACGGCCTGGCCGGTCTGCTGGGCCCGCTGATCCCGTCACCAAGCTGGACGGTGTTCGGCGAGCGCCGCTCCCTGGCAGGCACCGCCGCCATGGGGATCGCCAGCCTGGCCGTGCTGCTGACCCTGGGCCTGCTGGGCGGTGGCCCGGCACCGGCCTCGATCGCCCTGATCGCCCTGGTGGCCACGGGGCTGGAGCAGTGGGCCCTGCTGGGCATCGACAACATCAGCGTGCCCCTGGCGGTGGCCGGGCTGTGGCGGGTGCTGAGCTGATGGGACCGATCGAGCGGATCCTGATCGGCCTGGCCCTGGTGGCGGTCCTGCTGGCCCTGAGGCTGGCCACCCGGCGCTTCCACCTGCCGCCACCGCCGCTGCTGCTGCCGCTGCTGGCGGTGCTGCTGTGGTGCGTGGTCGGCGGCACCACCCGACCGGCCGGGGTGCAGTGGCTCGGCGCCGTGGACGAGCTGGCCACCGCCTACGCCCTGATCGGCCTGCTGGGCTGGCTGGCCCTGGAGTGCCCGGAGGCCCTGGGCTGGTGGCGGCCCACCGCCAAGATCCTGCGCGACCTGCTGATGCTGGGCCTCTCGGCCCTGGCCACGGTGCTGGTGCTGCAGCGCCTGGCCAACCTCAACCTGGTGGGTCTGGTGACCACCTCGGCGGTGCTCACCGCCGTGATCGGCCTGGCAGCCCAGGAAACGCTCAAGGATCTGTTCGCCGGCATCGAGCTGCAGGTGGATCCGCCCTTCCGGGAAGGGGACTGGATCAGCGTCGGCGACGAGAGCGGCACGGTGGAGTCCCTGCACCTGATGAGCACCCGCCTGCGACGCAAGGACGGCTCGACCGTGAACCTGCCCAACAACACGGTGGCGGACAACCCGATGCGGCGCTTCAGCCAGCACGAGCCGGTCGGCAACCGCTTCGAGATCGCCCTGGGCTACGAGATCCCGCCGGCCCGGGCGCGCCAGCTGCTGCTGCGGGTGATGGCCGAGAACCCCCTGGTGCTGGTCGATCCGGAGCCGGAGGTGCTGATCATTTCCTACGAGGACTCCCTGATCCGCTACGAGCTGCAGGGGTACCAGCGGGGGCCCTCGGAGGGGGACCGGCTGCGGTTGCGCGGCGAACTGCTGGAGCAGATCTGGTACGCCCTGGAGCGGCAGGGCTGGGAACTGCCCTACCCGGTGAGGGAGCTGAAGCGGCGCCAGCCCCAGCGGGATCCGGCCCACCCCACCGGCGTGGATGCCTCGCTGACGGCGCAGCTGCTGCGGCGCAGCTGGCTGTTCGCCCAGCTGGACCCCGAACAGGTGAACCGACTCGCCTCGGAGGTGCGCTGCCTGCGCTTCGGCTCCGGCGAAACGATCGTGGCCGAGGGGGAGGAGGGGGAGGCCCTGTTCCAGGTGGTGGATGGTGAGGTGGAGGTGTTCAAGGCCGACGGCTCCCCCCTGGGGCGCTCGGTGGCGGTGCTGGGCCGGGATCAGATCTTCGGGGAGATGACGGTCTGCACCGGCGAACCCCGCACTGCCACGGTGCGGTCGCGGGGGGAATGCGTGCTGCTGGAGGTGGAGCGGGACGACTTCATGCCCCTGGTGGAGGACGATGCCGGGGTGCTGGAGGCGCTGGCGGCGATCGTGGGCCAGCGGCGCTCGGAACTGGAGAAGCTCTCCTCCCCGGATGCGGCCCGCCGCCAGACCTCGATCCTGGAGCGCATGCGCCAGCTGTTCGGCCTCGAGGTCGACTGAGGTCAGGCCCGCAGGAGCTGTTCGCAGCGAAGCTCCCAGTCGCGCTGGGTGCCGATGCCGGCCACCAGCACCCGCTCGGCCGGCTCCTCCCGCAGCCGCAGCTGCCACTGGCGGATCACATCGGCCCGCTCCATCCAGACATCGATCACCAGGCGCTGGATGGCCTCACCGTCCCAGCAGCGGCCCCGGGCCGTGTCCAGGGCCCAGCCCAGGAGGTCGTCGAGCTGGAAGGGGCGGAAGCCGCCGTAGATCGGGCCGGGGGCCGAAGGGCCGCCGGCGGGGGAGGCGACGGATTTCTGTTCGAGATAGAAGAGCTGCAAGGGGTCGGACAACCCGCAGAACTGCAGGAGATAGGTCATCAGCGGCCCACCACGATCTTGCTGATCCCAAACGTACCCAGGGCACGACAGTCAGCTGTTCACCAGGAACACTCTGTTGCAGAAGATCGGATCAGCACTCTCACCTTCCGAGTGCTGATTGTGCTGCCTTGAAGAAGACCGGAGCCCCTCAGGCCAGGGCCAGACTGCGGGCCTGGGCCTGGCGCACGGCTTCGGCCAGCTCGACGAGCAGATCCAGGGTGGTGGCGAGATCGATGCAGGCATCGGTGATGCTCTGGCCGTAGGTGAGCGAGGCCAGGTCGGCGGAAATCTTCTGATTCCCTTCCACCAGATGGCTCTCCAGCATCACCCCCATCACGTGGATGGAACCACCCCGCACCTGCTCCGCCACCTGGCGCAGCACCTCCCCCTGGCGGCGGTAGTCCTTGTTGGAATTGCCGTGGCTGCAATCCACCATCAGCCGCGCCGGCAGGCCGTCGCGGGCCAGCAGGGCCGCCGCCGCTTCCACCGCCTCGGCGTGGTAGTTCGGACCACTCTTGCCGCCCCGCAGCACCAGGTGGCCGTCCGGGTTGCCGGTGGTGGACACGATCGCGGCCTGGCCCTCCTTGTTGATGCCCAGGAAATGGTGGGGCCGGGCAGCCGCCTCCATGGCATTGATGGCGGTGGCGGCGCTGCCGTCGGTGCCGTTCTTGAAGCCGATCGGCATCGACAGACCCGAGGCCATTTCACGGTGGGTCTGGCTCTCGGTGGTCCGGGCGCCGATCGCGGTCCAGCTGATCAGGTCGGCGAGGTACTGGGGCACCACCGGATCGAGCACCTCGGTGGCCGCCGGCAGGCCCATCTCCGCCAGGTGCAGCAGCAGGGAACGGGCCCGGCGCAGGCCGGTGTTGATGTCGTAGCTGCCGTCGAGGTGGGGATCGTTGATCATCCCCTTCCAGCCCACGGTGGTGCGGGGCTTCTCGAAGTAGACCCGCATCACGATCTCCAGCTCGTCCCGATGGCGGCGCTGGGCCTGGGCGATGGCGTCGGCGTACTCCCGGGCGGCGGCCACGTCGTGGACCGAGCAGGGGCCGACGATCACCAGCAGCCGCTGGTCGCCGGCGTGCAGGATGGCCTTGATCCGCTCCCGGGCCTGCTGCACGGTGCGGGCCGCCTGCTCGGAGAGGGGCAGCTCCCGGTGCAGCAGCGCCGGCGGCACCAGCGGCCGGGTTTCCACCACATGGAGATCGGAGGTGGGGATCATGCGGCCGACGGCGGGGAATGGTCAGACCCCCCAGCCTACGAACTGGTGGCACCGATGCCAGCGCCGACTTCTGCAGCCGTCGTCACCAGAGGGCGGACCCGCGGGGAAGAACAATGGATGCCATGCCCATGCCAACCGGGGGTCCGACCCGGTCATCCATCCATATGTCCGTCTCCCCGAGCCCCGCCCCCCTGTCGGCCTCCGAACTGCTCCTCAGCTACCGCGAGGCCGCCGCGGCCCGCGAGGCGCTGGGTGTGCCGCCCCTGCCGCTCACCGCCCCCCAGGCCCAGGCCCTCACCCAGCTGCTGGAGCAGCCGCCCTCTGGCGAGGAGGCCTTCCTTCTGCACCTGCTGAGCGAACGGATTCCGCCGGGGGTGGATGAGGCCGCCTATGTGAAGGCCGGCTGGCTGAGTGGGATCGCCAAGGGAACGGCCACGAGCCCCCTGGTGAGCCCCCTGGAGGCCACGCGGCTGCTGGCCACCATGATCGGCGGCTACAACGTCGGCGCCCTGATCGAGCTGCTCTCCTGCCCGCAGGCGGACGTCGCCGCCGAGGCCGCCCGGGGGCTGAGCCGCACCCTGCTCGTCTACGACGCCTTCCACGACGTGCTGGAGCTGGCCGAGACCAACCGCCTGGCCCGCCAGGTGGTGGACAGCTGGGCGGCGGCGGAATGGTTCCATGCCCGGCCGCCCCTGCCGGAGGCGATCACCGTCACGGTGTTCAAGGTGACGGGCGAGACCAACACCGACGACCTCTCGCCGGCCACCCACGCCACCACCCGCCCCGACATCCCCCTGCACGCGATGGCGATGCTGGAGACGCGGATGCCCGAAGGGCTCGACCTGATCGCCGAACTGAAGGCCAAGGGCCATCCGCTCGCCTACGTGGGCGATGTGGTGGGCACGGGCAGTTCCCGCAAATCGGCGATCAACTCGGTGCTCTGGCACATCGGCACCGACATCCCCCACGTGCCCAACAAGCGCAGCGGCGGCGTGGTGCTCGGGGGCAAGATCGCGCCGATCTTCTTCAACACCGCCGAGGACTCCGGCGCCCTGCCGATCGAGTGCGACGTGAGCGCCCTCAACAGCGGCGACGTGATCACGATCCGGCCCCACGACGGCACGATCGAGCGGGCCGCCGGTGAGCCGGGAGCCGGGGAGGTGGTGGCCCGCTTCGAGCTCAAGCCCAGCACCATCGCCGACGAGGTGCGGGCCGGCGGGCGCATCCCCCTGCTGATCGGCCGCTCCCTCACCGACAAGGTGCGGCTGCAGCTGGGCCTGCCCCCGTCGGAGGCCTTCATCCGGCCGGTGGCCCCGGTCGACACGGGCAAGGGCTTCACCCTGGCCCAGAAGATGGTGGGCAAGGCCTGCGGCCTGGCGGGGGTGCGCCCGGGCACGAGCTGCGAACCGCTGATGACCAGCGTCGGCAGCCAGGACACCACCGGGCCGATGACCCGCGACGAGATGAAGGAGCTGGCCTGCCTGGGCTTCTCCGCCGATCTGGTGATGCAGAGCTTCTGCCACACCGCCGCCTACCCCAAGCCGGTCGACCTCAAGACCCACGCCGAGCTGCCCGACTTCATCAGCTCCCGGGGCGGCGTCGCCCTGCGGCCCGGCGACGGCATCATCCACAGCTGGCTCAACCGCCTGCTCCTGCCGGACACGGTGGGCACCGGCGGTGACAGCCACACCCGCTTCCCGCTCGGCATCTCCTTCCCGGCCGGCTCCGGCCTAGTGGCCTTCGCCGCCGCCATCGGCGCCATGCCCCTCGACATGCCCGAATCGGTGCTGGTGCGCTTCTCCGGCTCCCTGCAGCCCGGCGTCACCCTGCGGGACGTGGTGAACGCCATTCCCTACGTGGCCATCCAGCAGGGCCTGCTGACGGTGGAGAAGGCCGGCAAGAAGAACATCTTCAGCGGCCGGATCATGGAGATCGAAGGGCTCCCCGACCTGAAGCTGGAGCAGGCGTTTGAGTTGACGGACGCGACCGCCGAACGCTCCTGTGCCGGCAGCACGATCAAGCTGAGCGTCGAGACGGTGAGCGAGTACCTGCGCAGCAATGTGGCGCTGATGCGCAACATGATCGCCCGGGGCTACAGCGATGCCCGCACCCTGGCGCGGCGGATCAGGGCGATGGAGGCCTGGCTGGCCGATCCGGTGCTGATGGAGGCCGATGCCGACGCCGAGTACGCGGCGGTGATCGACATCAACCTGGACGAACTGAGCGAACCGATCCTGGCCTGCCCCAACGATCCCGACAACGTCAAGCTGCTGAGCGAGGTGGCGGGCGACCGGATCGATGAGGTGTTCATCGGCTCCTGCATGACCAACATCGGCCACTACCGCGCCGCCGCCACGGTGCTCGACGGGGCCGGCACCAGCGCCGCCCGGCTGTGGGTCTGCCCGCCCACCCGCATGGACGACGAGATGCTGCGGGCCGAGGGCTACACCGCCAAGTTCGAGACCGCTGGCGCCCGCATGGAGCTGCCCGGCTGCTCCCTCTGCATGGGCAACCAGGCCCGGGTGGAGGACAACACCACCGTGTTCTCCACCAGCACCCGCAACTTCAACAACCGCCTCGGCAACGGCGCACAGGTGTACCTGGGCAGCGCCGAACTGGCGGCGGTGTGCGCCCTGCTGGGGCGCATCCCCAGCCCGGCCGAGTACCTGGAGATCGCGGCGGCCAAGATCGATCCCCTCTCCGACCAGCTCTACCGCTACCTCAACTTCGACCAGATCGACGGCTTCGAGGATGCCGGGCGGGTGGTGAGCGTGGAGGAGGAGGAGAAGGTGCTGGCGGAGGTGTGAAGGGGCGAAAGGCTACCCGTTCCTTCGTTGGTCGAAGAAGCGTCTGGCCGCATCGCTGCACAGCAGACGAACGGCCAGAACGCCCAGAAGAAGGGCGGGCAGCAGATCGGCGATGATCCTCCAGGCCAGTGCCGGGTAACTGGAATGGCCACAGAGATAGGTCATCACGCCAAACGGATGGTTGCAGGCCTGGAGCGGGTCTGGCAGACCGCCGCCGCCGGGGAGCAGGGAGAGCAGCATCACGCGGAGGGCCCTGGGCAGGGGACTCTCAAACACACCGACAACCATCGCGGCGATCAGAAGAATGGCGCCCAGCCCTTGTCCGTAGCGTCGTCTTCTCTGCAACCCCCAGAAGGTCAGCCCAGCAAGAACGATCACCAGAAGGCTGGTCAGGACGTCAGTGGGCGTGACGGACGCGGGGCAACGCGTGGACGATCCACCCGAAAAGCAGCTGAGAAGAGCGCCCAGCAGTGTGACCCCAAAGCCAAGCAAAGAGAGGAGAAAAAGAACCTGGGTGATCCATACGCTTGGCGGACGGCCGAAAGAACGCTCCATCGCCTGTCACCTCTCCCTGGTTGCCGTGAGGGACACCGCCACGGCCAGGGATGCCCCATAGGCCAGGATGAAGTGATGGAAGCTGTTCTCCACTGGCTTCCACCGCGCCAGCTTGCTGGGTCCGGTTCGTGGGGCCTGTCCCAACACGATCTGAAGGTTGGAATAGCAGCGATCACCCTGACTCCATCCATAGCAGTTGCCAGGGGAGGTCAGAAAGACCGCAACCTGCAGCACCAGAACGATGGGCCAGATCCAGATCCTTGTGCGAACGCGATCGCCATGATTTCGGCCAAGGGTGAGCCACCTCACGAGCAGGATTACGGCATAGATCGGAAGGAGGATCAGGACGTAAAGGATCCAGCCGAGCGTGGTGAAGGACGTGGTCAGGAACAGGACAAAGCTCACCAGGACATAACTCGTCAACGCCCAGGCAAAATCAAGCTTCGTCATGACCTTCCCTGCGAGGGTGCACGTCGGAGGCGATGAATGTGCTGTTCGGAAGCCATTGGGCTTGGCCTAAAGGATACCGCCACCACAGCAGGAGCCTGAACAGCCGGATGCGGACGCTCAAGAAAGAACACCAGGCAACGCCTGGAGCAACCACACCAAGAATCGGCGGATAGGAAGAAAGCAAGGAAATTCCAGCCTCAAGTGGAGGAAAGAACCCGAATCCTCCTGAGCGTCGAGACGGTGAGCATGGAGGAGGAGAAGGTGCTGGCGGAGGCCTGCGCTGCCCCTATCGGGTTCCCGGCGATGGCCTCCAAAGTCCCAGTTGCATGGCTTGGGCTCTCATCTCAGCCTCTCGGTAGATCTCCTGGTTACACGGGCTCGCGGCCTGGCGATCCAGCGCTGCCAAGCCGACCTGCACCAGGCTCAGGTTGATCGGCACCCTCGAACCAACGGGAGTGATCTCCGCCAGATCGACGCCGTCAGCGGCCTTGCTGCGCGTCGACAGCGTCACCCAGGCACCGGGTTGGAGAAGGGCCTCCAGGGCTGCCTTGGCGGCCAAGCCAGAGCTGCCCTGAGGGAGTTGTAGGGCACGGATGCAGGCCAGCCGCACCTTGAACGGGTCGCCGTAGGGGGTGACGACGATCGTGTGGCCATCCAGCACCCCCACGACCCGGACGTCGTCAGCGGGGGGCGGTGGAATGGCGAGAACTGGAGCCCCCGTCATCGAAAGGAGCAGGGTGGACATACCAACCAACGTGCGATTCTCGGCGCCATCCCTCACCACGGGCTGGGGCCTCAACCCCCCACCACCAGGGCGTCGACGATCTCGTAGCGCTCGAAGTTCTCTCCAAGCAGCAGCACCGACACATCTCCGCGCCGCTGCACCGAGAGCTTCTCGGGCTGATCGGACGTGACGGCCTTGCCCTTCACGAACAGGAACTGGCGTTTCTGGCCCTCGGGGTTCATCACCACCACCGTGGCGCCGTTGTTGGCCCGGCGGATCACGGAGGCCTTGCAGCTGGCGGCCTTGCCGCTGCTGCCGGAGGAACAGGGCACATCCGCATAAGCGTGGAACGGTGTGCCTGGGATCAGGGCATCGCGGGACGCGGGCACAGGGGCGAGGGAAGCACCACTGATCCCCACCTTGAGGCTGTAGGTGCTCGATTCGTTGCGGCGCGCCGCCGGCCGCATCAGATACACCCTCACCCTGACATCGCCGTCGCTGGGCAAGGGGCCACGGAAGCGGTTGCCGGAGCTGCTGCCGATGAACAGGGCGGTGTCGGCCCCGGCCGCCATCACGTTGAAGTAGTTCTGTGGGTTGGAACCCTTGAGTTCCACGGTCAGGGTCTGACCGGCGCCGGCCCGCAGCTTGTAGTCGATGGTCTGGTCGCCCTTGAGCTGGCCCGTGAGCAGGGTGGAATCAGCCCCAGCTCGAAACGTGACCCTCTGACTCTCGATGGCGGGCTGGGCCAGTCCGACTCCAGCCGGGAGGCTGATGGCCAGAAGGCCAGCGGCAGCGAAGGCGAGGGGTGCGCGCATGGGTCCTTTGCTCGAGGCCAATCCATACCCTACCTCGCTTGCTCCCAGAACAATTCTGACCGCCTATGGAATGACTGGGTGGATAGCTCCGATTTGTTGAGAAAGATGGAATCGATTCCTGAGCTAAACTTTACTATCGCCAGGCCGCTATGAGCTGGCGGAGAAAGCTAGGGCTATACAGTGGCGGCGCAGGTGGATGGTGTTGTTCTGCGGCGACTACAGAATCTATGCGATCAGATCATCTGGGAAGGATCCAAGTAAGTTTCGGACAAGGCTCACGGCGCCTGCATCATGCACCAAGATATTCTGAACAGCGGCTTCATACTGAGTTCGATTCGCAAACTTGAGAGCCTTGGCAATAGCGTCAAGGGCTGCCGATTCTCGAATGGGATACCTCTGCAGCACCCCGACGAAATCTGATGCACTGACTAATGCCTGTAGACGCGCCTCTTCATCTTGAGCACACTTCGAAAAGTCGACTTCTACAGTACGCTTACCCCCCGCTGCTAGCTCACCCTTCTTTGGTAGAAGTGAGAAGACCTGCGAGCGCGCCGACTTCTCTGCAATCAGTGTGCTGAGATGCTTGGCATTATCACTAATCGCTCTGATGGAATCATTTTTTGCGTTCTCAAGCATTTCTCCCAAATTACCGCCTACCACAGAAGCGATCTTCTCACCTGCCAGTCTCTGAACTTCGGGGTGATAGTAAATAGATTCAACTGAATACACGTTTAACGGGATCACGCCCTTGCCCTGCAAGGCGGCGATTCGATCCGGCTCGGAGGAGTCATTATCAACAAGCCCAAACGGCTTTACCCAGTGAAGTTCATTCGTGCTTTTGATACCAACAACCGCATCCTCAACCTCACGACAGTTCCCCTTAGCTACGATTGACGCATTGGGAAAGAGTAAGCTGTAAAGTGGCTTGTCAAGGCTGTGCTCAACACCCTCGACAAATACGATCTTTCGCCGCTCACCCAAGATAGTTCGTTTCAGATCGTCATCGATTATTGTGCAATTCTCCAGCAAATCGATATCGTAAGCGGCAACCGTGTCTCCCTCGTAAACACAGGCGCGCGTCAGCAATATTTTTGAACCCGGATTGTCGATTGGGAGCAGTGGCTCATGCGTAGATACAATGAATGCACATTCTGGCTTTTCCTTAAGCAATAGTGACAGAAGCGGAGATACGATTGAACGATGTAAGTGCCGCTCCGGCTCATCAATAAGGAGAAGTGTTCCCGCCGGCACCGTCAACACGTTGGCAGCAATGAGGATTGCATTTCGTTCTCCGTCGGATAGCTTGGCGATGCTATAGGGCTGGCTACCATTCCTAGTCGCCATGATCTCATCATTCGCTTCGACTGACACTGTGATATCGAGATTGGCAAGCCGCAGCAAGCGGTTCAAGGTCGAAAACGCTCCATCTTTGGCGGCCAGATTGTTGACTTCATCGGTGTCTTTCGCGTCGACGGCCCGCGTGATTTCGCGAGCGCGCACGTTCTCAGAGTTAACCAAGTCATAGATCGCCATCTGAGCACGCTGCTGCGAGTAGTCGTCCATCCACCGCGCATTCTTCTGCCGATCATGATGGAACACATGCTGCTCATACTCAGCACGTTGCTTACCGGTGAACTCGGGTGATCCAGATCGAAACCAAGTTTGGCGATGCGCTGTGATTCGTCGGGTACCTTCGTTGCTAGCTGATGCAAAAGCCTGCATAAGACTCGACTTGCCGGTGCCGTTAGCACCAAGAATGAAAATCATCTCCCCTACGTTTACTGTCAAAGGAAGAGCGCCGGTAGGCTTGCCGGTAGGGATCGATAACGAGAATGGCATCTTAGATACTCATGAAAGCTTGGGCCTGCATCCGTGACGAAGCATTCATCGCCGAACGCCTCTTGGGCGGAACCATCTAAGTCCCAAACTTTCAGCCTTGGGAAGCATAAAAGCGAGTTGCCCTGATGGCAACGCTGCCAAACCCTTGACATGGCCTGGGTTCACCTCTCAGCGCCACGCAACCCCGTCGAATTAGGCAGACCCGGCGAAACACCCTGCTGCCGCAGTGGCCCAACCTGGCCATCCATTAACACTCCATCCAAGGACTGGTTGCACCCAATCTCGCCGCATCGGAGCAGGTTTGGACGGAAAAGCATGAGCACGAAGCTCCACCCAGTGTCACCCTCGAAGCGCTGAACCGAGGGCTCCCGCTGGCTTGGCCGATCAACCCAACCCCGCCACAGCCCGCTCGCAGCGTTCCAGTTCGGCCTCCAGCAAGGCCAGAAGCTCCAATCTCTCGGCCGGCAGCGGGAAGGGCCCTGCCTCGTAGCGGGCCTCCACGGCGAATTCCTGCAGAGCCGCCAGCCGGGGCTCCAGAACCTGTCCCGCCACAGAGGCGAGGTCGCTCAGCTCATGCACCCGTGGTGGTCGGCGATCGCTCAGCACGATCCAGGCCTTGAGCAGCTTCTCCACCACCTGCTGGGCGGTGAAGCCCCAGTCCTCCTCCGGATACGCAGGATCCAGTCCGATCCGCAAGGTCCTCAGATGGCGGCGCACGATCACCAGGAGCAGGGCCGCGTCCTCAGCCGGCGACATAAAGCACCTTCCCCTCGCGGGCCACATCGCCGAACACGTGCCAGCGCGAGCCACTCAACCGTTCGGCGTCGGCGGCCCCGGCCACCACCAGGTCCACCCTGACGCCGAGGGGCCCGAGGGCCTGGCGAAAGCGCTGCCAGCAGGCGGCCTTCTCGGCGGGGGTGAGCTGGGCGCGGCCCACGATCACGGCCAGGTCAAGGTCGGAATCGGGGCGCGCCTCGCCCCGGGCCCGCGAGCCGAACGCCAGGACCGCCCTCACATCGGCGTCGGCACTGAGCCGTGCCAAGGCCAGGCGACAAGCCTCCTGATCCAGGCCGGGGCCGAGATCCGGCAGCGCCGCCAGCCCCCGGGGCTCACGCCAGGGAATCGCGGGCGGTACGAACGGCTGTGCGGAGGCGGAGACCATGGCAAAACGCTACCGCCGCTGACCGCAGGGGCCTATCGGCGTGACTCACACCAAGCCCCGCCTGCCCATTCCTATTCACCGCCCTGAACGGCCAGGAGCTTGCGCTGCTGCTTCCAGCGCAGCACCTGCCAGACCAGGAACACCATCAGCAGGGGCAGCACCGCCACCAGCACCACGAACCGGAAGGTGTTGTCGACGATCTCACCGCCGGCGGTGGCGGCCAGGACCTGCTCCACCAGATAGAGCCCATAAAGACCCAGCAGCAGCCAGCCCTCGAGGCGGCTGATCACCCCGTTGGTCCAGAAGATCGGCAGGCAGGCCAGGGTGGTGGCCACCATGATCGGGAGATCGCGGCTCACCATCACCGGATCCACCGCCAGCCCCTTGCCGCCGGAGAGCACGGCACAGAGCCCCAGGATCACGATCTGGTTGAGCAGGTTGCTGCCCACCACGTTGCCGATGGCCAGGTCGGCCTTGCCCCGGTAGGCGGCCACCACGGAGGTGACCAGCTCGGGCATGGAGGTGCCGGCCGCCACGATCGTCAGGCCGATCACCGTCTGGCTCACCCCCAGGGCCACGGCGGCGGTGGTGGCCCCCCGCACCAGCAGCTGGGAGCCGAGCACCAGCAGGACCAGGCCCGCCGCCAGCTTGAAGGCCGCCACCAGCGGGGTGGCCCGTTCCGCTTCGTTGTCCTCGTCGTCCTCGGAATCTTCCGAGGCGGTGCGGATCTCCCAGACGAGATTGGCCACCGTCGCGAACAGCAGTGCCACACCGGCCTGCCAGGTGAGCCGGCCCCCCGAGGCCATGCCCCACACGGCCATCGAGATGCCCAGCAGCAGGGGCACGTCCCGCCGCACCAGGCGGCTCCTGACACGCAGGGGAACGATGGCCGCGCTGGCGCCCAGCACCACGAGGATGTTGAAGATGTTGCTGCCCACCACGTTGCTGACGGCCAGGTCGGCATCCCCCTGAATGGTGGACAGCACACTCACGAACAGCTCCGGCGTGCTGGTGCCCAGGGACACCACCGTCAGGCCGATCACCAGCTGGGGGATGCCCAGCAGCAGGGACAGGGCGACCGAACCGGCCACGAACAGTTCCCCGCCGCCGAACAGCACCAGGATGCCGAGGATGATCTCGACGAAACTGGGCAGGGTGGGCATGGCGGCTTGTCGGAAAGCGCCTGAGTTTAGGGAGACGCCAGCCCGTCCCCGGAAGTGACACGCTGGATCTCCCCGTCCCGCCGCCCCCCTGAATCAGGAAACCCTGCTGTTCGAGCCGGCCCAACCGGCCGCCGATGCCCTGCGCACCGTGCTGGCCTTCCCGAGCAGCTATTCGGTGGGGATCACCAGCCTGGGCTACCAGGTGGTGTGGGCCAGCCTGGCGCGCCGCAGCGACCTGGACGTGCGGCGGCTGTTCACGGATCAGGGGGATCCGGCGCACCGCTGCTGCGACCTGTTCGGCCTGTCGCTCAGCTGGGAGCTGGACGGACCGGTGCTGCTCGACCTGCTCGAGCGGCAGGGCATCCCCCTGTGGAGTCACCAGCGGGGGGAGGACGACCCGATCGTGTTCGGCGGCGGCCCGGTGCTCACCGCCAATCCCGAGCCCCTGGCCCCCTTCTTCGATGTGGTGCTGCTCGGTGACGGCGAGCTCCTGCTGCCCGCCTTCATCGACGCGCTCCAGGCCGCCCGCGCCCTGCCCCGCCCCGAACGCCTGCGGCAGCTGGCCCGGGTTCCCGGGGTCTACGTGCCGGCGCTCTTCGCCCCCCGCTACGACGCCGATGGCGCCCTGCTGGGGGTGGAGCCCATCGCCGCCGACCTGCCGGCGACCATCGCCAAGCAGACCTGGCGCGGCAACACCCTCAGCCATTCCACCGTGATCACGCCGGAGGCGGCCTGGCCGTCGATCCACATGGTGGAGGTGGCCCGCAGCTGCCCGGAGCTCTGCCGCTTCTGCCTGGCGAGCTATCTGACCCTGCCGTTCCGCACCGCCTCCCTCGACGACGGCCTGATCCCGGCGGTGGAGACGGGGCTGGCGGTGACCCAGCGGCTCGGCCTGCTGGGGGCCTCGGTGACCCAGCACCCCCAGTTCGCCGACCTGCTCAGCTGGCTGGATCAGGACCGGTTCGAGGGCACCCGGGTCAGCGTCAGCTCGGTGCGGGCCGCCACGGTGACCCCCCAGCTGGGGCGGATCCTGGCCCGGCGGGGCAGCCGCTCACTGACGATCGCGATCGAGAGCGGCAGCGAACGGATGCGGCGGGTGGTGAACAAGAAGCTGGCCGGTGAGGAGATCTTCGCGGCGGCCCGCTACGCCAGGGAGGGGGGGCTCAGCGGCCTGAAGCTCTACGGCATGGCGGGCCTGCCGAGCGAGGACGAGGCCGACATCGAAGCCACCGCCGACCTGCTGCTGGCCCTCAAGAAGGCCACCCCGGGCCTGCGGCTCAGCCTCGGGGTGAGCACCTTCGTGCCCAAGGCCCACACCCCCTTCCAGTGGGAAGGGGTGCGGCCGGAGGCGGAGAAGCGCCTGCAGCGGCTGGCGCGGCGCCTGCAGCCCAAGGGCATCGAACTGCGGCCGGAGAGCTATGGCTGGAGCGTCATCCAGGCCCTGCTCTCCCGCAGCGACCGCCGCCTGGCGCCCGTGATCGCCGCGGCCCGCGGCCAGCACGACAGCCAGGGCGGCTGGAAGAAGGCCTACAGGGCAGCGCGCGCCGGCGAGGCGGCCGCACCGGTGGATCTGCCGGTCCCCCTGCCGCTGCCGCCCCCCTGGGAGGAGGTGGTCCACGCCACCTGGGGGGAGGAACGGGTGCTGCCCTGGACCCATCTGGAGGGCCCGCTGCCGCCCGCCACCCTGCTCAGGCATCGACAGGAGGCGCTGGCCGGCGATAGCAGCGCAGACCCGCCAGCAGCACCCAGCCCGCCACGTTGACCCGGCTGTCGTAGAGGGGGATGTCGGTGGCGTGCAGGGCCACCAGCACCAGGGCCGCGGCCCACCAGGCCCGATCGAACAGGGCGCCGCCGGCCATGCCGAGCCAGCCGGCCCGGCCCAGCAGCCACAGCACCAGGCCCACCACCAGGACGGCGACCGGCACCCCGTGGCTCATCGCCAGATCGATCGGCAGGTTGTGGGGATGGCCGTGCCAGAAGCCGGTGCGCATCGGGTAGATGATGCTGAAGGCGGCCGCCCCCCAGCCCAGCCAGGGCCGTTCGGCGATCAGCCCCAGAGCCACCTGCCACTGGGCCAGGCGGGTGATCGCCAGCGGTCGCTGGCCGCCGTGCTCCAGGTCGATCAGCCGGCCCCAGATCGCCTCGGGCACCACCTGCCGGGCCAGCTCCTGCGGGGCCGCCGGCACCCAGGGCAGGGTGGACAGCCCGATCACCGCCAGCACCACCAGCAGCACCGGCAGCAGCCAGATCCAGCTGCCGGGCCCGGCCACCACGGGCACCGCCAGCATCAGGGCCCCCCAGGCATTGCGGGAATCGGTGAGGAACACCGCCGCCACCAGGCCGGCGGCGATCACCAGCACCACCCCCCGGCGCCGCCAGCTGAGGCCCCCCTCCATCAGGGCCGCCAGGGTCAGGGGCCAGGCCAGCACCATCCAGGCCCCGGCGATGTTGGCGTAGTCGAACAGTCCCGCCAGCCGCTCCGGCGGGTTGCCGCCGGCTTTGATGTGCCAGATGATCAGGCCCCCCAGCCACTGGAAGGGTCCGCTCCAGCCCCACCAGAGCTGGCCAAGGCCGGTGAGGATCACCGGCACCGTGCCGGCCACCACGGCCAGGGCCACCCGGCGGCGGGCGGCAGGGGTGCCGAGATACACCTGGAAGCCCCAGAACCCCCAGAAGAAGGGCAGCCAGTTGCCCAGCCCCAGCCAGGCCAGGTCATTGCTGGCGGCCCGGAAGCAGCCCAGCACCATCAGCACCGCCGCCGCCAGGAGCACGGCGTTGGCCCGGTCCTCCAGAACCGGGCGGCGGCCGCGGCTGCCCAGGATCAGGGCCAGCAGCAGGGCCAGACCGGCCAGGAAGGCACTGCTGGCCAGCAGGAACATCCCCAGCTGGAAGCAGCGCCAGCCCAGGGCAGTGGCGGCGGCCGGCTTGGGCGCCATCAGGCGGTCGTCGAGGGCGGAAAAACGGATCACCGGAGCGGTGGCGGCAGCGAAGGACCGACGGCGGGTCCCGGGGGAAGGCTCAATCAAACACGGCGGTCCGGCCCCGGTAGACCATCACCTGGCGGCGCAGAAACAGGCGCACCGCCCGGGCCAGGGCCAGCCGTTCGGTGTCGCGCCCCTTGCGGATCAGGTCCTCCACCTCGTCGCGGTGGCCCACGTGCATGGTGGCCTGCTCGATGATCGGCCCGCCGTCGAGTTCCTCGGTGACGAAGTGGGCCGTGGCGCCGATCAGCTTGACCCCCCGCTCCCAGGCGCGGTGGTAAGGCTGGGCCCCCTGGAAGGCCGGCAGGAAGGAGTGGTGGATGTTGATCACCTGGGAGAAGCGGGCCAGGAAAGCGGGGCTCAGCACCTGCATGTACTTGGCCAGCACCACCAGCTCGATCCGCTCCTCCTCCAGCAGGGCCAGCTGGGCCTGCTCCACCTCCGAGCGGCAGGCCGCCGTGATCGGCAGATGCACGAAGCGGGCGCCGAAATCGACCGCCAGCTGGGCCAGGTCCGGGTGGTTGGAGACCACCAGGGGCACCTGCATCGGCAGCTCGCCGGAGCGGGTGCGCCAGAGCAGGTCCACCAGGCAATGGTCCTGGCGGCTGGCGAAGATCGCCACCCGGGGCAGGGCGTCGGAGAAATGCACCTGGCCCTCGCCGCCGAGGCGCGCCGCCAGCGCCGCCACGGCCGGAACGATGGCCTCACGGGGCAGGCCGAACCCCTCCAGGGCCCATTCGATCCGGCTCAGGAACAGCCCCGCCCCCGCATCGGTGTGGTGGTCGGCATGGAGGATGTTGCCGCCGTTGGCGGCCACCCACCCCGACAGTTCGCTCACCAGCCCTGGCCGATCGGGGCAGATCAGCTGCAGGATCGCCGTGGGGGAACGCATCGATGAATCCGGGACGGATCGGTCGGAACCGTCATGGTGGCGCAGGCGGGCCGGTAAAGTCACGGCGCCAGTCACGTCACAGCACAGTCCCATGGCCGTCGCGTCGATCTCCGCGCCCCTCTCCCTGATGGGTGTCCTGCGCCGCCTCAGCCTGCTTGCCGTGGCTCTGGTGCTGAGCTTTTCCCTGGTGGCCTGCTCGGGCGACCAGACCCGCAAGCCGCCGACGATCAGCCCGGAGGACATGACCCTGATCGCCCGCCAGACCGAAGGGTTCCTGGCCGCGAAGGAGCGCCTGCCGGAACTGGCCGACCTGGTCAACGAGCGCAACTGGGTCTTCACCCGCAACCTGATCCACGGCCCGATGCAGGATCTGGGTCGCCAGATGCTCTACATCAACCAGCGCCTGCTGCCGGCCGACCGGGCCGAAGCCGCCAAGCGGGCCACCAAGCTGAAGGCCTCCCTGGCCAAGCTGGATGAGGCCGCCCGGCTGCAGGACGGCGAGAACCTGCGCAAGGACTACATCAAGGTGGCCACCGGTTTCAGCTCCTACGCCGAGGTGATTCCGGCCGAGGCCATCGCCCTTGCCGAATCCTTCAGCGCCGAGGCCAAGGTCTCCAACGCCGTGCCGCCGGCCCCCTCGCCCAACACCCCCGCGCCCCAGCCGGTCGCCAGCGGCGACGCCTGATCCGCACCCCGGCGGGCCCCAGGGCCACCCCTCCTGAAGCCGGACCGTCCCCGGTGACGCCCTCCGGCAGCTCCGTCATCGTGGTGGGGGGCGGCATCGTTGGCCGGGCCTGCGCCTGGTGGCTGCAGTGCCGCGGCCATGCGGTGCTGCTGCTCGATAGCGCCGGCCCAAGCGAGGGCCCCGAGCGCAGCGGCAGCCTGGCCGCCCTCGGGGTGCTGATGGCCGACAGCTTCCACCGGGACCGCGGCCGGGCCTGGGACCTGCGTCAGCGCAGCCTGGGGCTCTGGGCCGAGTGGCGCCACGAGCTGGCCCGGCGGGGGCATCCGATCCCCTACCGCTGCGGGGTGCTGCTGCTGGCGGCCGATAGGGCCGAGGAGGAACGTCTCGCGGCGCTGGGGGCGCGCAAGCGTGCCCTGCGCCTGCCCCTGGAGCCCTGGGACCGGCAGCGCCTCAAGCAGCTTGAGCCCGGCCTGCCCCAGCCCTCCCTGGCGGGAGTCCACTCCGGCCGCGACGGCCAGCTCGATCCGGGATCGGCCCTGACCGCCCTGGCGGCGGACGGCCGGGAACGGGGCCTGACCCTGCGGGCGGAGGCGGCCGTGGCCCTGCGGCCCGAGGGGGGCGGCTGGCGGGTGGACCTGGCCGGCGGCGGCGCGGAGCGGGCGGCGTGGGTGGTGCTGGCGGCGGGGACCGCCAGCGGCGCGCTGCTGGCAACGGCTGCGGGGGTGGCGGCGGGGATGGACGCTGGCCTCGGCGCCCTGGAGCCGGTGCTGGGCCAGGCCCTGGAGCTGGAGCTGGACGCCCCCCTCCCCGGCCCGTGGCCCGGGGCGGTGGTCTGGCGGGGCGTCAACCTGGTGCCCCGACCCGACCTGGAGGGGGGCCGGCGCCTGTGGCTGGGGGCGACCCTGGAGCCGGGCCGCCGGGCCGACCCGGACCAGCTCCGGGAGCTGCGCCACCTCGGGGGTGCGGCACCGGAGTGGCTGCGGGAGGCGCGGGTGGTGCAACGGTGGCAGGGCCTGCGCCCCCGTCCCCTCGGCCGGCCGGCCCCCCTGCTGGAGCAGCCGGCCCCGGGGCTGCTGCTGGCGAGCGGCCACTACCGCAACGGAATCCTGCTGGCTCCGGCCACCGCCGCCTGGGTGGCCGCTCAGATCGAGGCCCGCCCCACCAACACCTGAACGCCGCGGCGAACCATGAAAAAGCCCCCCTGGTGAGGGGGGCCGTTGCTGTCGGATCCGCGGCGCTCGGCCGCCGGATCACTTGCTCTCGGTGAACTCGGCGTCGATGACGTCATCGGCGGCCGAGGCGGTGCCGTTGCCGTTGCCACCGGGGGCGGCGCCGGCGGCGGCACCCTCGGCCCCGGCCTGCTGGTACACGGAGGCACCGGCGGCATAGAGGGCCTGCTGGAGTTGCTCAAGGCTGGCCTTGATGGCCGGGGAGTCGTCCTTCTCAAGGGCCTCCTTGAGGTCCTTGGCGAAGCCCTCCACCTTGGCCTTGTCCTCGGCGCCCACCTTGTCGCCCAGTTCGCCGAGCTGCTTCTCGGACTGGTAGATGAGGGTCTCGGCCTGGTTCTTCAGGTCGATCTTCTCGCGCTTCTCCTTGTCGGCGCTGGCGTTGGCCTCGGCGTCCTTCACCATCTTGTCGACTTCGTTGTCGCTGAGGGTGGAGGCCCCGGTGATGGAGATGCTCTGCTCCTTGCCGCTGCCCTTGTCCTTGGCGGTGACGCTGAGGATGCCGTTGGCGTCGATGTCGAAGGTGACCTCGATCTGGGGCACGCCGCGGGGGGCCGGAGGGATGCCGTCGAGGCGGAAGGTGCCCAGCGACTTGTTGTCGGAGGCCATCTCGCGCTCACCCTGCAGCACGTGGATCTCCACGTTCGTCTGGCCGTCGACGGCGGTGGAGTACACCTCCGACTTCTTGGTGGGGATGGTGGTGTTGCGGGTGATCATCTTGGTCATCACGCCACCGAGGGTCTCCACGCCCAGGGAGAGGGGGGTGACATCGAGAAGCAGGATGTCCTTCACCTCACCGGCGAGCACACCGCCCTGGATGGCAGCACCCACGGCCACCACCTCATCGGGGTTCACCGTCTGGTTGGGGGTCTTGTTGGTGATCCGCTTGACCAGCTCGAGCACCGCGGGGATGCGGGTGGAGCCGCCCACCATCACGATCTCGTCGAGTTCGCTGGTGGAGAGCTTGGCGTCCTTGAGGGCCTGCTCCACCGGCACCCGGCAGCGGTCGATCAGCTTGGAGGCCAGCTCCTCGAACTTGGCCCGGGTGAGGGTCAGGTCGAGGTGCTTGGGCCCTTCGGGGGTGGCGGTGATGAAGGGCAGATTGATCTCGGCCTGGGTGGCGCTGGAGAGCTCGATCTTGGCCTTCTCGGCCGCCTCGGTGAGGCGCTGCAGGGCCTGCTTGTCCTGGCGCAGGTCGATGCCCTCGTTGGCCTTGAAGCTATCGGCCAGGTGATCGACGATCACCTTGTCGAAGTCGTCGCCGCCCAGGTGGGTGTCACCGCTGGTGGAGAGCACCTCGAAGACGCCGTCGCCCACTTCGAGCACGGAGACGTCGAAGGTGCCGCCGCCGAGGTCGAAGACCAGGATCCGCTCGTTGCTCTTGCGATCCAGGCCGTAGGCCAGGGCCGCCGCCGTGGGCTCGTTGATGATGCGCAGCACCTCGAGGCCGGCGATCTTGCCGGCGTCCTTGGTGGCCTGGCGCTGGGAGTCGTTGAAGTAGGCCGGGACGGTGATCACCGCCTGGGTGACGGTTTCACCCAGATACTTGCCGGCATCTTCGGCCAGCTTGCGCAGCACCTCGGCCGAGATCTCCTCGGGGGCGAACTGCTTGCTGAGGACCGGGCACTTCAGCTTGACGTTGGAGCCGGCCTTCTCGACGCCGTAGCTGACTTCCTTCGACTCCTCGTTCACCTCATCCACCCGACGGCCGATGAACCGCTTGACGGAATAGAAGGTGTTCTCCGGATTCATGACCGCCTGGCGCTTGGCGATCTGTCCGACCAGCTTGTCCTGGTTCTTCGTGTAGGCCACCACCGACGGCGTCGTGCGGAAGCCCTCGGCGTTGGCGATCACCGTGGGCTTGCCGCCCTCCATCACGGCGACGCAGCTGTTCGTGGTGCCGAGGTCAATACCGACGACCTTGCCCATGGATGACCACCTCCTGGTGTGGATGAAGTTCTGACTGGAGCCATCTTCCGCATCCGGGGTTCACCCAGGCGAGGGGTGGTTCCCGAACCGGTGCCGTACCGGGACGGGGGCCTGGGCCTGTCGGAGCCTGGGATCCGGCGGACCTACGGTCGGGCGGCAGCTGCTCACGCGAGCCCATGGCGACCCCACAGGCAGCCCCGGTGATCGGTGGTGGCACCGCCCTGGCGGGGGTGCTGGGGAACCCGGTGCGCCACTCCCTCTCGCCGGCGATGCACAACGCCGCCATCGCCGCGCTGGGCCTCGACTGGGCCTACCTGGCCCTGCCGGTGGCGGCGGCGGACCTGGCCGTGGTGCTGCAGGGCCTGGAGGCGATCGACTGCCGCGGCCTCAACGTCACCCTGCCCCACAAGCAGGCGGCGGCCTCCCTGGCGCAGGAGCTGACGCCGCTGGCGCGGCGCCTGGGGGCGGTCAACACCCTGGTGCGCCGCGACGGGGGCGGCTGGCTGGGCGCCAACACCGATGTGGAGGGGTTCCTGGCGCCGCTGCGGCCGCCCGGGGCCGCAGCGGCGCCCGGCGCCAACCCATGGGGGGAGCACGAGGCCCTGGTGCTGGGCTGCGGCGGCAGTGCCCGGGCGGTGGTGGCGGGCCTGGTGGAGCTGGGCCTGGGCCGCATCCGGGTGGCGGGCCGCGACAGCACGCGCCTGGGCCGTTTCCTCGCCTCCTGCGCCGACTGGGCCCCCGGCCTGGAGCCCCTGGCCTGGGAGCCCGGGGCGGCCGGACAGTCGGATCCCCTGGCCGGGGCGCTGGCGGACGCCGATCTGGTGGTGAACACCACGCCCCTGGGCATGGCCTCGGGCCGGGATCCGGCGGCGGCGGCGCGCTCGCCCCTGGATCCCGCCCAGGTGGCCCTGCTGCGGCCGGCCGCCACGGTCTACGACCTCATCTACATCCCCCGGCCCACCACCCTGCTGCACCTGGCCGGCGAGCGGGGCTGCCACACCATCGACGGCCTGGAGATGCTGGTGCAGCAGGGGGCCGCCTCCCTGCGGCTCTGGAGCGGCCGGCCGGACGTGCCGGTGATCGCCATGCGGGACGCCGCCCTGGCCCGGCTGGGGGCCCCCTAGCCTGCAGTGACCGTCCGCACCCGAGCCAGCGCCCCCCATGGAAGGTCCTCCGATCTGGCAGCGGCTGCTGGGAGCCCTGGCCTACCTGCTGCCCCTGAGCGACGCCCTGCGATTCGGCCAGGCCCTGTTCGACATGTTCCCGCTGCTGGGGTGGCTGGCTCTGCCGGCCCTGCCCCTGGTGGTCCTGGAGCAGGCCATCCCCTTCGGCGGGCTGGTGCTGTTCCTGCTGCTGTTCCTGCTGGTGGTGCGCAACCCCCGGGTGCCCTACCCGATCCGCTTCAACGTGCTGCAGGCGATCCTGATCGACATCGTGCTGGTGCTGCTGAGCCTGGCCTTCGACACGGTGCTGGCGCCCCTCGGCGCCGGCTTCGCCATCCGCACCCTCTCCAACACGATCTTCCTGGGCACGCTGCTGCTGGTGCTGTTCTCGGTGATCCAGAGCCTGCGGGGCAAGGAGGCCGACATCCCCACCGTCTCCGAGGCGGTGCGGATGCAGCTCTTCTGAAGGGCGCCACGGCGCTGCGATAGGGTCTTGGATCCGTCGCTGACGGGCCCCGGTGCCCTTCAGCCCCTCCACAGGCGACCATGACGCAGCCCTACTACGAAACGATGTACATCCTCCGGCCGGACATCCCGGAGGAGGAAGTCGAGACCCACGTCGCCAAGTACCGCGACATCGTCGTCGAGGCCGGCGCCGAAGTGCTCGACACCCAGATGCGCGGCAAGCGCCGCCTGGCCTACCCGATCGCCAAGCATCGGGAAGGCATCTACGTGCAGCTCAACCACAGCGGCAACGGCCAGCAGGTGGCCCTGCTCGAGCGGGCCATGCGTCTCTCCGAGGACGTGATCCGCTACCTGACCGTGATCCAGGACGGTCCCATGCCCCCGCCCCGCAGCGTCCCCGGCGCAGCGGTCGAGGTGGCCCCCACTGAAGCGGCGACGGCCTGATCCGGCTTGTTCTCCGCTGATCACTGGGCCTACAGTCCGCCCAATGGGTGTTAGGCGATGACGGCGACGGACAGGGCCACGGACGGCGAGGAGGCCGGCCCGGAAGGCAGGCCAGCGTCGCGTGGCCTGCCGGCCCAGCCGGCCTTTCCGCCCTCCAGCTGGCCCGCCAACCCGGCGCCTCCGGCGGCGAGCGTGCTGACGCCCGGCCAGCCGGTGGCGGCCGTTCCGGTTCCGCCGCCTGCCAGCTTCAGTTTCGGCGAGGTTCCCTCCGCCCCGGATCCGGCCCCCATGGCCGTCGAGCCCGTCGTTGACGACCTGGGCCCTGCCGAGGCGTCCGTCCCCCCGACATCAGCGATGCCACCGGCAGCAGCGCCGCCGGCGGCCACAGCCAGCCCCGCCAGCCTGGCGATCACCACCACCGGCCCCGACGCCCAGCAGCTCGAGATGGAGCTGGCCGCCGCCCGGGATGAGCTGAAGGCCCTGCACGAGATGCTGGAGGACCTTCCCGAGATCTTCGAGCGCAAGTTCCAGCAGCGCCTGGCCACGGTGATGGAGCACCAGAAGCACCTCCTGGCCGACAACCAGGCCCTGCGGGACCGGCTCTACAGCCTCAATCCCGGCGCGGCCGACGAGCCGCCCCCGGGCTCAGGCCGCCCCCAGCCGCTGCTGCTGCCCACGGTGGCCAGGAAGCGGGGCTGGGGTCAGGCCCTGAAGCGGGCCCTGCGGCTGGGCGGCGAAGGGGCGCCCCAGAAGATCAGTCGCCACGACGACGGGCGGCCCATAACCGCGTAGGCATCCCCCAGACGTAGATGAAGCCCTCGGCGGCCCGGTGGTCGAAGAGGTCCTCGGCGCCGTAGGTGGCCATGTCGGGCACGTAGAGGCTGTCGCTGGCGCTGGAGCGCCCCACCACGGTGGCACTGCCCTTCTGGAGCCGGATCCGCACCAGGCCGTTGACCGTGGCCTGGGTGCGGTCGAGGAAGCCGTCGAGGGCGTCCTTGAGGGGACCGAACCAGAGGCCCTGGTACACCAGATCCGCCCAGCTCATCTCGACCTGGCGCTTGTAGCGGAGCACGTCGGCGGCCAGGGTGAGGCTCTCCAGCTCCTGGTGGGCACGGATCAGCAGCAGCAGGCCCGGGGTCTCGTAGATCTCCCGGCTCTTGATGCCCACCACCCGGTTCTCGATCATGTCGAGGCGGCCGAAGCCGTGGGCTCCGGCCAGGGCATTGGCCCGGCGGATCAGGGCCACCGGATCGAGGCGCTCGCCGTCGATGGCCACCGGGTTGCCCCGCTCGAAGGCGATCTCCACCACCTGGCCCTCGGCCGGGGCGTCCGCCACCGACCGGGTCATGGCGAAGACCTCCTCCGGCGGCTCCACCATCGGATCCTCCAGGGGGCCGGCCTCGATGCTGCGGCCCAGCAGGTTGAGGTCGATCGAATAGGGGGACTTCTTGCTCACCGGCGCCGGGATGTCGCAGCGCTCGCCGTAGGCGATCGTCTCCTCCCGGCTCATGCCCCACTCCCGGGCCGGGGCCAGCACCTTCAGGTCGGGGGCCAGGGCGCCGATGGCGACGTCGAAGCGCACCTGATCGTTGCCCTTGCCGGTGCAGCCGTGGGCCACCGCGTCAGCCCCCACCTCCCGGGCCACCTCGACGAGGCGGCGGGCGATCAGGGGGCGGGCCAGGGCCGTGGAGAGGGGGTAGCGCCCCTCGTAGAGGGCATTGGCGCGGATGGCCGGGAAGGCGAACTCGCGGATGAAGGGTTCGATCAGGTCGTCGACCCGCGACTGGCTGGCGCCGGCGGCCAGGGCCTTGAGACGGATCGGCTCGAGCTCGTCGCCCTGGCCGAGGTCGGCGGCGAAGGTGATCACCTCCTTCACCCCCCACTCGCGCATCAGATAGGGGATGCAGACGCTGGTGTCGACGCCACCGGAATAGGCGAGCACCACCCGCTCGGCACGCGGCGTGCCCGCCGGCGGTTCAGCGCCCGCCCCCTGCTGCCCCAACGTCGCCATCCGTGACACTCCTGCGCTGTGGCGACCGATTCTGGCGCCTGGGGGTCATTCTCCCCCCTGGTCCGCCGGCGGCAGGCGCCAGCGCAGCAGCACCACCAGGGCCAGCAACAGGGGCGGCCCCACCACCAGGGCCGCCACCAGCGCCGGCAGGACCGGCAGGGGCTGGGGCCAGCGCAGGCCGGCGGCGGCCAACAGGGTGCTGAGCACGAGGGCCACCGACCAGAGACGGCCCACCTCCAGGTACTTGGCTTGGGTCATGGGGACGGCGCGTTAGTGTGGTGAGTCGGTCCTTGACGACCCAGCCTGACGGCATGAGCATTCTCGACACCATCAACCCCTCCCTGACCCGCTACCGGCGCAACGAGCCGGCGCCGGTGCTGCCGCTGCGGGATGAGCCCGATCTGCTGAGCCTGCTGGAGGCCAGCGGCCGCCTGGTGGCCGACGAGGAGACCGCCAGCACCGATGTGAGCACGGTGGAGGAGGAGGAGCTGTCGGCGCTGATGGGCGAGAAGGAGGATTACAACCCGGCCGACGAGCCCTCGGAGGAAGACTGGGAGGATTGACGGTCCGCTCCGGCTCCACCCTGCAGCATTTCCGATGGCCTCCCGCGACGGCCGCCTCCCTGCGGCCCTGCTCGCCCTGATCCTGCTGGCCGCCTGCCTGGCCAGCGATGCCCTGGTGGCCAATTCCATGCTGACCCTGCCGCTGGTGGTGGCGGCCCTGGTCAGCGCCGGGGTGGCGGCCCTGGGGGTGCCGCGGCTGCGGGCCCTGAAGCTCGGCCAGGTGATCCGGGACGAAGGCCCCCAGGCCCACCACAGCAAGGCGGGCACCCCCACCATGGGCGGCCTGCTGGTGGTGCCCGTGGGGGTGCTGGTGGGGGGGCTGATCAGCCCGGAGGATCCCCGCCTGCTGGCGGTGGCGGCGGTCACCCTGGCCTACATGGCGATCGGCGCCGTCGACGACTGGCGCAGTCTCACCCGGCGCACCAACACGGGCCTGAGCCCCCGGGGCAAGCTGCTGCTCCAGGCCCTGGCCGCCGTCGGCTTCCTGGTCTGGGCACACCAGGGCGGATGGCTGGGGGGCGGGGTGCCGGGGGATCTGGGGCTGCCCTTCGGCCGGGTGCTGACCCTCGGGCTGCTGATCTGGCCGCTGGCCCTGTTCGTGTTCCTGGCCGAGAGCAACGCCACCAACCTCACCGACGGGCTCGACGGCCTGGCCGCCGGCTGCGGGGCCGTGGTGTTCACCGGCATGGGGCTGCAGCTGATGCTGCGGGGGCACGGGGGCGATCCGGTGCTGGCCGCCTTCTGCACCGCCATGGCGGGCTGCTGGCTCGGCTTCCTCAGCCAGAACCGCCACCCGGCGCGGGTGTTCATGGGGGACACGGGCTCCCTGGCCATGGGGGCGGCCCTCTCCTCGGTGGCCCTGCTCAGCGACAGCCTCTGGCCCCTGCTGCTGATGGGCGGGGTGTTCCTGGCCGAATCCCTCTCGGTGATCCTGCAGGTGGGGGTCTTCAAGGCCACCAAGGGCCCCGACGGCCAGGGGCGGCGCCTGTTCCGCATGGCGCCGCTGCACCACCACTTCGAACTGGGGGGACTGCCGGAGCAGCGCGTGGTGCTCGGTCTCTGGGGCGCCAGCCTGATACTGGTGCTGGTGGGACTGGTGCTGCTGCCCTGAGCAGCCGCTCCCTGTCGTCGATCGCGGCGACCCTGCCTACCGATCCGTCGCACCCCCGGCCATGGCGTATTTCACCTGGAAGGAAACGGGCCTCACCGCCGACTGCGCCAGCCTGGAGGCGATGGCGGCACGGTTCGAGGAGGCGGCGGCCCTGATGCGCCGCATGGCCGATGAGGGCTTCAAGGTGGAGCGCCACCCGGAGGGGCAGCGCATCACCCACCCCGATCCGGCGGTGTTCGGGGCCTACGGCTTCGTGAGTGAGGAATCGGCCGAGAGCCAGCTCACCCTGCTGGACGGGCCCGGCGCCTGAGCCCAGCCAAGCGCGTGGAAAGCAAGGGCGCTCAGCGGCGCAGGTACCCCACCAGCCACACCACCACGAAGGCCAGGGACGACACCCCCAGGTAGATCAGGGTCCAGGTCTGGAACTCCGCCACCGTCCAACCGAAGGGCAGCAGCCCGTTGGCCGCGTCACCGGCGGTGCTGAAGGCGAGGATTCTGGAGGCCAGGGGGCCGAAGCCCTGGGTGATCACGGGGAGAGCCGCAGGCATCGCGGCACGTTAGGGGAAGGGGCGCGCGCCGCGTCAGGATCGCTTCATCCGCACCGCACCCCAGCCATGGCACCAGGCCCTTCCCCCTTCCCGCGGACGGTGATGCTGCTGGGCAGTGGCGAGCTGGGCAAGGAGGTGGCCATCGCCGCCCAGCGGCTCGGCTGCCGCGTGATCGCCGTCGACCGCTACGCCGGTGCCCCCGCCATGGCGGTGGCGCAGGTGAGCGAGGTGGTGGCCATGGCCGACCCCGACGCCCTCAAGGCGGTGGTGCGGCGCCATCGGCCCGATGTGGTGATCCCGGAGATCGAGGCCCTGGCGGTGGATGCCCTGGCCGAGCTGGAGGCGGAGGGCCTCACGGTGATCCCCACCGCCCGGGCCACGGCGGTGACCATGAACCGCGACCGCATCCGGGACCTGGCCGCCGGCGGGCTGGGGCTGCGCACCGCCCGCTTCGCCTATGCCGAAAGCGCCGCCGAACTGGCGGCGGCGGCGGCGCCCCTGGGCTGGCCTGTGGTGGTGAAGCCGGTGATGAGCTCCTCGGGCAAGGGGCAGAGCGTGGTGCACGGCCCCGAGGCGATCGAAGCCGCCTGGGAGGCGGCCATGGCCGGGGCCCGGGGCGAGGGGGCGCGGGTGATCGTGGAGGAGTTCCTGCGTTTCAGCCTGGAGATCACCCTGCTGACGGTGCGCCAGTGGCAGGGTCCCACCCTGTTCTGCCCGCCGATCGGCCACATCCAGGAACGGGGCGACTACCAGTGCTCCTGGCAACCGGCCCGGCTGGGGGAGGAGCAGCTGGCGGCGGCCCAGGCGATGGCCAGGACCGTCACCGATGACCTGGGCGGCGCAGGCCTGTTCGGGGTGGAGTTCTTCCTCTGCGGCGAGCCCGGCGCCGAGGAAGTGGTGTTCTCCGAGCTCTCGCCCCGGCCCCACGACACCGGCCTGGTGACGCTGGTGGGCCAGAACCTGAGCGAATTCGAGCTGCACCTGCGGGCGGTGCTGGGACTGCCGATCCCGGAGATCCGCAGCCTCGGAGCGGCGGCCTCCCGGGTGATCCTGGCCGGAGCGGACGTCCCTCCGGGAGCCGGAAGCCCCAGCTACCTGGGGCTGGAGCAGGCCCTGGCGGTGCCGGACACCCAGGTGCTGATCTTCGGCAAACCCGAGGTCCGGCCCTGGCGGCGCCTGGGGGTGGCCCTGGCCCGCGGCGACGATGAGGCGGACGCCCGCGGGCGCGCCGATGGGGCTGCGGCCCTCGTGCAGGTGCAGACCAGCCGATAAACCGTCGCCACCACTGGTTTTTCGCCGCTTTGAGCCCTATGGTGCGCCCCTGCGGGTAGCACAATGACTCAGGCCCATTCACCCTCGAGGCTTTCTCGCTCCCGGAAGACCCGGCAGAAGAGGGAACTCGGGGCCGTGGCCCTGCCTGAGAAGACCAGCACCAGGCCCGATCCGAAGCAGCGGCCCCCAGCGCCGCACCGGTCCCGCCGCCGGCCCCTGGTCACCTTCGGCGTCGGCGTCGCCGTCGGAGCCTTGATGGCGGGCCCCCTGCCGGCACGGATCGCCCCGTTCCTGGCGGGTCTGATCCCCAGCTCGCGGGGCATCGGCGCGGTGCTGAATCCCCTCACGATCGAGAACCGCCCGATCCTCGTGCTCGGCCGCGATGCCGTGGGCGAGAACACCGACGTGATGTTCACGGTGCGGCTCGATGGCGACATCACCCACATCACCCAGGTGCCGAGGGACACCTTCATCGAATCGCCCCAGCTGGGGGTGGTGAAGGCCAACTCCCTGTTCGCCCTCGGCGGCATCCAGACCGCCAAGGCGGAAGTGGGCAACCTGCTCGCCACCCCGGTGGAGCGCTACCTCAAGGTGAACCTCGACGCGGTCAACAAGCTGGCCGAAGCCCTCGGGGGCGTCGAGGTGGATGTGCCCAAGCGCATGTACTACGTCGACAACGCCCAGGGCCTCTACATCGACCTCTACCCCGGCAGGCAGCTGCTGAAGGGCAAGGAACTGGAGGGTTTCCTGCGCTTCCGTCACGACGAGCGGGGCGACCTGGGTCGGATGGAACGCCAGCGCCAGGTGATGGCCCAGGTGTTCAGCAAGCTGGCCCAGCCGGCCACGATCGCCAAGCTGCCAGCCCTGCTGGAGATCGCCGGCAACGACATGGTCACCGACCTCTCGCCGATCGAGATGACCCAGCTGATGTCCGCCCTCGGCAAGACGAAGCTGAGCACCCAGCGGGTGCCCGGCCGGCTCTACTGGCACAACGACCTCAGCTACTGGATGCCCGACAGCAACCAGGCCTACCCCAGCGGCGGCGGCGAGGAGCCGCTGCCCTGAGGCCTCAGGCGGCCGGGCCCCGACCGTCGTCCGGGGTGCGCCAGCCGGCGGTGAGCTCGGCCAGCAGCTGGGCCAGCCCCTCCTTCTTCGGCAGGTCGGCCTCCGCCGCCCACTCGATCTCCTGGATGCGGGCATCGGCGAGGCCGAGCAGCTCCACCAACTGGCGGTAGGCCACCCGCTCCTGGGCGTTGATGCTGGGCTCGGCCGGTGAGCGCCGGCCCACCCGCACCATCATGTAGCTGAGCTTCAGGGCCAGCTGGCGGTCGTCGGAGCCGGGGAGCTGGGCCACCAGATCGCCCAGGCCCGCCACCGGCAGCCGCTCGGCCAGGAAGGCCTCCAGGTGCGCGTCGCCGAGGCTGTCGGGGCTGTCGCCCTGTAGATGGGTGGCCACCAGCTCGGCCAGCAGCTCCCGCTCGGCCTTGGAGCATTCGCCGTCGGCCCAGGCGACGGTGCAGACGATGCGCAGCAGGGCCGCCTGGGCGGGGGTGAGTTCAGCCATGGGTCAGGCCGCGAGGGGGATGGGGGGATGCTGCTCCAGCACGTGCCGCAGGTAGCGGCCGGTGTGGCTGGCAGCGTTCTGGGCCACGGTTTCGGGGGTGCCGACAGCCACGATCCGACCGCCCTTGTCACCGCCCTCGGGTCCGAGGTCGACCAGCCAGTCGGCGCAGCGGATCACATCGAGGTTGTGTTCGATCACCAGGATCGAATTGCCCTTGTCCACCAGACGCTGCATCACGTCCATCAGCTTGTGGACGTCGTAGAAGCTCAGGCCCGTGGTGGGCTCGTCGATCAGGTAGAGGGTCTTGCCGGTGGCGCGGCGGGAAAGCTCGGTGGCCAGCTTCACCCGCTGGGCCTCACCGCCGGAGAGGGTGGGGGCGGGCTGGCCCAGCTTGATGTAGCCGAGGCCGACGTCCACCAGGGTGCTGAGACGCTCGCCGGCCTGGGGGATGGCGGCGAACACCTCGGCGGCCTGCTCCACCGTCATCTCCAGCACATCGGCGATGGTGTGCCCCCGGAAGGTGACCTGCAGGGTCTCGCGGTTGTAGCGGGCCCCCTTGCAGACGTCGCACTGGACATAGACGTCGGGGAGGAAGTTCATCTCGATCACGTTCACCCCCTGGCCACTGCAGGCCTCGCAGCGGCCGCCCTTGACGTTGAAGCTGAACTGGCCCACCTGGTAGCCGCGGGCCTTGGCCTCCACCGTGGCGGCGAACACCTGGCGGATCGGATCGAAGGCACCGGTGTAGGTGGCGGGGTTGGAGCGGGGGGTGCGGCCGATCGGCGACTGGTCGATGACGATCACCTTGTCGATCGCCTTGATGCCCCGCAGCTCCTCGAGCCCGGAGGGGAAGGGCACCTTCATGCCGAGGCGGTTCTCCAGGGCCGGGTGCAGCAGCTCGTTCACCAGGGTGCTCTTGCCGCTGCCGCTCACCCCGGTGACGCACACCAGCCGGCCGAGGGGGATCTCCACGTCGATGCCCTGGAGGTTGTTGCGGGTGCAGTTGGACAGGGTGAGCCGGCGGCTGCCGGCATCGCGGCGCTCGGCGGGGGTGGGGATGGAGCGGCGACCGCTCAGGTAGGCCCCGGTGAGCGAGTCCTCCGCGTTGAGCAGGTCGTCGAGGGAGCCCTCGGCGACGATGTGGCCGCCATGGACGCCGGCGCCGGGGCCGATGTCCACGAGGTAATCGGCGGCGCGGATCGTGTCCTCGTCGTGCTCCACCACGATCAGGGTGTTGCCCAGGTCGCGCAGCTTGGTGAGGGTGGCGAGCAGGCGGTCGTTGTCGCGCTGGTGCAGGCCGATGCTGGGCTCGTCGAGCACGTACAGGACGCCGGTGAGGCCGGCGCCGATCTGGGTGGCCAGGCGGATCCGCTGGGCCTCCCCGCCCGAGAGGGTCATGGCCGGCCGATCCAGGCTCAGGTAGTCGAGGCCCACATCGAGCAGGAATTTCAGCCGCATGCGGATCTCCCGCAGCACCAGGTCGCCGATCTGGATCTGGCGGCTGCTGAGCAGGGGCTCGGCCCCTTCGCTGGCGCCCACCCCCATCAGGGCCTCGATCCGCTCCAGGCTGTCGGCCACGCTCACGGAGGTGAGCTCATGGATGGCGTAGGGGCCCACCCGCACCGCCAGGGCTTCGGGCCGCAGCCGCAGGCCGTGGCAGCTGGCGCAGGGGACCAGCTCCAGGTACTTCTCCAGCTTCTGGCGCATCGATTCGCCGCTGGCATCGCGCAGCTGGCGCTCCAGGATCGGCAGGATCCCCTCGAAGGGCCGCACATAGCCCTCGCTCTTGCGGTAGCGGCTGTCGGCCTTGATGGCGATCGGCTCCTGGCTGCCGTGCAGCAGCACCGTGCGCTGGGCATCGGTGAGCTGATTCCAGGGGGTCTTGAGCTCGAAGCCGAAGGCCTCGCCGACGCTGAACAGCAGGGAGAAGTAGTAGCTGTTCTCCTTGTCGCTCCAGGGGGCGATGGCGGCGTACACCGGCAGGGAGGGGTCGGGCACCACCCGCTCGACGGTGAACTTGCGCAGGTGGCCGATGCCGTGGCAGTCGGGACAGGCGCCGTAGGGGCTGTTGAAGGAGAACAGGCGCGGCGAGAGCTCCTCCATCACGGCGCCGTGCACGGGGCAGGCGAAGTTCTCGGAGTAGAGCCGCTCGCGCTCCACGCCCTCGGGCAGGGGTTCATCGGCCTTGGGCACCACCTCCACCAGGGCCAGGCCCTCGCCGCGCTTGAGGGCGGTGCGCAGGGAATCGGTGAGGCGCTCGTTGATGCCCTCGCGGGCCACCAGCCGGTCGACCACCACCTCGATGTGGTGGGCGTGGTTCTTGTCGAGCTCGATGTTGTCGGCCAGCTCGCGCACCTCGCCGTTGATCCGCACCCGGGCGAAGCCCTCCGCCACCAGGCCGGCCAGCAGCTTCACGTGGGTGCCCTTCTTGCCCCGGACCACGGGGGCCAGCAGCTGGTAGCGGGTGCCCTCCGGCAGGGTGAGGATCTGGTCCACCATCTCGTCGATGGACTGGGGCTTGATCGAGCGGTCGCACTGGGGGCAGTGGGGTTCGCCGGCGCGGCCGTAGAGGAGCCGCAGATAGTCCTGGATCTCCGTCACCGTGCCGACGGTGGAGCGGGGGTTGTGGCTGGTGGACTTCTGGTCGATTGAGATGGCGGGCGACAGCCCCTCGATCGCATCCACATCCGGCTTGTCCACCTGGCCGAGGAACTGGCGGGCGTAGGCGGAGAGGCTCTCCACGTAGCGCCGCTGGCCCTCGGCGAAGATCGTGTCG
Organism: Synechococcus sp. UW140; assembly: GCA_943369315.1. GTDB lineage: Bacteria > Cyanobacteriota > Cyanobacteriia > PCC-6307 > Cyanobiaceae > Cyanobium. The sequence continues at coordinate 26,455 of CALRMW020000004.1, read as the reverse complement.
AAGGCGAGGGAGCTCTTGCCGCTGCCGCTCACCCCGGTGAACACCACCATGCGGTTGCGCGGGATGGTGAGATCGACGTTGCGCAGGTTGTGCTGGCGGGCCCCACGGACCCGGATCACATCCTCAAGGCTGCCGCCGGTGAGGGTGCGCAGGGCCGTGTCGGGGGATGGGACGGCGTCCTCCGGGAGCTTGCCGGAGGTGCCGTTGCCGGGAGCCGCGCTCTTGCTGGAGGATCCGACGCGGGCACGGGGCATGGGGGGCGGTCGGCAGCCGATGAGTCTACGGGGGATGGCCCTGGGACAGGCTCAGGCCAGGGCCGGCAGGGGGGCGGCGGCGGCGCAGAGCTCCAGGCTCACGTCCCAGAGGCGCCGGCACTGGTCGGCGTCGAGGGCCGCCGGGGCGATGCGCACCTCGGTGGGCCAGCCCCGCAGGCCGCCCCACTGGTCAGGGCCGTAGTGGCCGCCCGGCTTGGCCTCCGGCGCGGTGGCGGCGAACAGCTGGGGCAGGGCCCCCATGGCGGCGCTCTGGAAGAGCGGATCCATCAGCCGGTAGGCCAGGGGCTCGATCCAGGAGCCGGTGGCGGCGATCGAGGCGGGCTGGAGGTTGGTGCGGGCGAAGCCGGGGTGGGCCGCCAGCGAAAGGGCGGGGCTGCCCTCATCGGTGAGGCGCCGCTGCAGCTCGAGGGCGAACATCACATTGGCCAGCTTGCTCTGGCCATAGGCCCGCCAGCGGTCGTAGCGGCGCTCTCCCTGGAGGTCGTCGAAGGCGATGCGGCCGAAGTACTGGGCCCCGGAGGTGACCGTGACCACCCGGGCGCCGGGGCGGTCGCGCAGGAGGGGCAGCAGGGCGAGGGAGAGGGCGAAATGGCCGAGGTGGTTGGTGCCGAACTGGAGCTCGAAACCCTGGCGGGTGAGGCAGCGGGGCGGCGCCATGACGCCGGCGTTGTTGATCAGCAGATCGAGGCGGCCGTAGCGCTCCGCGACGGTCGCGGCGGCGGCCGTGACGCTGGCCAGGTCGGCCAGATCCAGGGGCAGCACGTCGAGGGCGCCGGTGGAGGCCGCGGCGGTGAGCAGCTCCTCGCGGGCCTGCTCCGACTTCGCCAGGGAACGGCAGGCCAGCAGCACGGTGGCACCGCGGGCCGCCAGGGCCCGGGCGGTTTCCAGACCCAGGCCACTGTTGGCGCCGGTGACCAGGGCGATCCGGCCGGACTGGTCAGGGATGTCGGCGGCGGTCCAGCGCATGGCGATCAGGGGGAGAACAAGGGCGGGAACAGGACGCTGCGGAGGGGGCCCTCACCCGGAGAAGCCCTGCCTCAGGAAATCGTAACGGAATGTGACGGTCCCGGTCCTTCGCGGCGCAGCAGGAAGAAGAACGGCGTCTCCATGCCCTTGAGGTCCATCACCCCCAGCACGGTGTCGTCGTCCACCCGGCGGAAGACATCGTTGATGGGGAGGTGGTCGTACTGCATCGTGGCGCTCTCCACACCGCGGTAGCGGGTCATCCGCAGCCGGGCCCCGGAGCGGCGGGTGCTGAACAGGGGCAGCAGCAGCTGGAACAGGCGACCGGCCAGCGGCGAGGTCGGGATCGGCACGCGCCCGCTCAGGCGCAGCCCCGGCCCCATGGCCCTCGGCTCCAGGCAGGTGAGGCCGCCGCCGAGGGTGCGGAACACCAGCGGATGGACCTCCTCGGCGCTGTCGAAGCGCTTGCCATGCCAATGGAAGGCCTCCAGGGCGCCGTCGAGCGGGTGTCCGGTGGGGACGCTCTCCCCCGTCCAGGCCCCGAGCATGAACGCGATCTCCACGGGGGGAAGCGCATCGAAGCGGGCGAAGGCCGCCTCCGTGGTGGTGGTGGTGGCGGGGGGCGAACCCATGCCGGGTTCCGGCGTCAGGGCTCCATTGTCCGGCGCCGACGGGTGCCGCGCGGGACCGGCGCCGATGCCGTGGCTTGGCTTGGCTTGGCTTCATCAACGCGGCTCCTAGCCTGAACTCTCCAGGTGAGCGCCGGTGCGATCGATGAACCTCCACGACAGAGCGGCGGCCGGATACTCCCTGGAGGACGACATCTATTCCTCCTGCGATCTCTCGGTCACGCTGCCGAAGAGCCATTTCCCCAGCAAGGAACACAACCCCCGCGCCGTGTTCGCCGCGATCCGCGACGAACTGATGCTGGATGGCAATTCCCGCCAGAACCTGGCCACCTTCTGCCAGACCTGGGTGGAGGACGAAGTCCATGCCCTGATGGATCTGTGCATCGACAAGAACATCGAGGACAAGGACGAATATCCCCAGACCGCCGAGATCGAAGCCCGCTGCGCCCGCATGGTGGCCGATCTCTGGCATGCCCCCGCAGTGGACGACGCCATCGGCTGCTCCACCACCGGCTCCAGCGAGGCCGCCATGCTCGGCGGCCTGGCGATGAAGCGCCGCTGGGAAGCCCAGCGAAAGCGCCAGGGGCAACCCAGCGACAGGCCCAACCTGGTGACCGGGCCGGTGCAGATCTGCTGGCACAAGTTCTGCCGTTACTGGGACATCGAGCACCGCGAGATCCCGATGGAGCCCCACCAGCTGATCCTCAGCCCGGAAGCGGCCCTGCGCCTCTGCGACGAGAACACCATCGGCGTGGTGCCCACCCTGGGGGTCACCTTCACCGGCCAGTACGAACCGGTGCAGGCGCTGGCGGCCGCCCTCGATGACCTGCAGGCCCGCACCGGCCTCGACATCCCCATCCATGTGGATGCCGCCAGCGGCGGATTTCTGGCGCCCTTCTGCGCCCCCGACCTGGTCTGGGACTTCCGCCTGCCGCGGGTGCGCTCGATCAATGCCTCCGGCCACAAGTTCGGCCTGGCGCCCCTGGGGGTGGGCTGGGTGCTGTGGCGGCAGTCACGGGATCTGCCCGAGGAGATGGTGTTCTGGGTGAACTACCTGGGCGGCAACATGCGCGATCTCACTCTCAACTTCTCCAGGCCCGGGGGCCAGGTGGTCTGCCAGTACTACAACTTCCTGCGCCTGGGCCGGGAGGGCTACCGCAAGGTGCATGCCGCCTGTTACGCCACGGCCCAGTACCTGGCGGTGGAGATCGGCAAGCTGGGCCCGTTCGAGATCATCTACGGCGGCGAGGATCAGGTCGGCATTCCCGCCCTCTGCTGGAAGATCCGGGAGGGAAGCGACGTGAACTTCAACCTCTACGCCCTCGCCGACCGCCTGCGGGTGCGCGGCTGGCAGGTGCCGGCCTACAGCCTGCCGGCCCACTGCGAGGCGATCACCGTGCAACGGATCCTGGTGCGCCATGGCGTCAGCCGGGATCTGGCCGATCTGCTGCTGGAGAACATCCGCCAGTCGCTCGACTTCTTCGCCAGCCACCCCGGCCACACCGCCCTCAGCGCGTCGACGGTCTCCGGGTTCCACCACTGATCGCCGTCCAGGCCTCCAGCACCTGCGCCACCGACCAGGCCTGGGCGATGCAGCCCCGCGGGGCATGGGGGGGATCGCCATCGAAGATCTCGCTGAGGCTGCCCACTCCCGCCGCAGCGAGGTGATCGGCCATGGGCTCGAGGTAGGAGAGGGCCCGGGCGGCATCACCGTGCAAGGCGAAATGGGCCATGGCGAAGGGCCCCAGCCACCAGGCCCACACCGTGCCCTGGTGGTAGGCCCCATCCCGCCGCCCGACGTCGCCGCGGTAGTGGCCCCGGTAGTCGGGATCGGCCGGATCCAGGCTGCGCAGCCCGTGGCGGGTGAGCAGGCGCCGGCCGCAGAGGTCCAGCACACTGGCGGCCTGGTCGCGGCTGAGCAGGGGCTCGGGCAGGGAGAGGGCCAGCAGCTGGTTAGGCCGGAGCCGGTCATCCGGGCAGCCCAAGGGGCCGTCGAGGACATCAAAGCAGCAGCCCATCCGGGGGTTCCAGAAGCGCTGGAAGCCCGCCGCGGCCCGATCGGCCAGGGCCTGCCAGCGGCCCGGATCGGCCCCCGTGAGCCGGGCGAAGCCCGCCATGGTGCGCAGGGCGTTCACCCACAGGGCATTGACCTCCACCGGCTTGCCGTGGCGGGGGGTGATGGCCCGCTCCAGCGGTCGGGCATCCATCCAGGTGAGCTGGGTTTCCCCCTCCCCGGCGGCCAGCAGGCCGTCGGCCGGATCCATGCGGATCCCGAACCAGGTGCCGGCCACATGGTGCTCGAGGATCGCCTCCAGCCGGGGGAACAGCTCCCGCACCAGGGCGTCATCGCCGCTGGCGGCCCGGTGTTCCGCCAGGGCCTGGAAGAACCACAGCGTGGCGTCCACCGTGTTGTAGGCGCCCTGATCCAGGGGCTTTTCGGCCCGGTCCGGGAAGCTGTTGGGGATCAGCCCGTGGCTGACATGGGCCGCGAAGGTGCGCAGGATCCGCTCGGCCGTAGCGCAGCGCCCCGTCGCCAGGGTGAGCCCCGCCAGGCTGATCATCGTGTCGCGGCCCCAGTCGTTGAACCAGGGGTAACCGGCGATCAGGGAGGCGCCCTGCTGATGGCCAGGAGCGCCGACCATCGACCGCTCCACCACGAAGGCATCGGCCGCCAGCACCAGCTGGCGGATCCAGGCGGGGGCCGCCGGCGCCGGCGCGGGACGGGCGGCGTCCCAGCGGCGCAGCAGCGCCTGCTCGTGGGCCCGGCGTCCGGCCAGGGCCCGGTCCCCATCGGTGCCGGGGTCCCTGCTGGTGCTGGCCACGACGGTGACGGCGGGATCCAGCGGCCCCAGGCTCACGGTGAGGCGGGCCGCCCGCAGGTGCTCGGCGCTGGCCAGCAGCCCCCGTTCCGCTTCCGCCGCCAGGGGGATCCCCTCCACCCAGTGGGGTGGATCCTCCAGCCGCCAGGCGCCGCGGTCGCTGCAGAGCTGGAAGGGCGCCGCCACCGCCGGCCGCACCTCCACCCCCATCGGCAGCGGCACCAGCTCGAGTTGCGGCCGCTCCCCGCCGTGGTGCGAGCGGTGCTGCACGCAGGCGGTGAGGGTGAGGACGAGGGGGCCGCCGCGCACCAGCCGGTAGCTCACATAGGTGGTGTTCGCCCCCTGGGCCATCCACACCCGTTTCTCCAGCAGGGTCTCCCCCCAGCCGAAACGCCAGCGGGGCACGCTGCCCTCGAGGGCGAAGGCCACGAGCCGCTCCGGCCCGCAGGCGCCCGCGACCCCGTCGCCCCCCCGCACGGTCTCCTCCAGGCCGCTCACCAGCAGGGTGCGCTCCACCGGCGGCGCGAGGGCCGCGACCAGCAGGCCGTGGTAGCTGCGGCTGGGTGGTCCCGCCACCGTGCCCATGGCGTAACCGCCCAGGCCGTTGGTGACCAGCCACTCCCGCCCATCGGCCGGCGGGGGCGATGCCGCCATTGAGGTTGGTGTCATCGCTGCTTCGGCCGCGGCGCCCTGCACAGGGTGGGGAGTGGTGTCGATGACGGATCCCGATGAACTGGCTCGAGCCCACCACTCTGCTGCTGCTGGCCTGCGGCCTCCTCTACGGCCTGATGGGGGAATGGGTCGATGGGGCGATCCTGCTGGCGTTCGTGCTGGGCATCGGCCTGCTCGATGCCGTCCAGCAGCAACGCAGCAGCCACGCCCTGGCGGAACTGGCACGCCTGTCGGCGCCCCGCGCCCATGTACGCCGCGATGGTCAGGAGCTGGAGCTCGCGACCGACCAGGTGCGGCTGGGGGATCAGCTGCGCCTGGAGGAGGGGGATCGGGTGGCCGCCGATGCCGCGCTCACCGAGGCGGTGGGGCTGTGGCTGGATGAGTCCCTGCTGACGGGGGAATCCCTGCCGGTGGCCCGCACGGAACCGGGGGAGCGGGTGCTGGCGGGGTCGCTGGTGGCGGGCGGACGGGGCTGGGCGACGGTGGTGGCGGTGGCGGAGGCCACGGAACTGGGCCGGCTCGGCAAGAGCCTGGCCACGGTGCAGCCGCCGCTGACACGCCTGCAGCGCCAGACCCGGCGGCTCACCTCCCGGCTCACCGTGATGGCCCTGGCCCTCTGCGCCGCCCTGGCCGTGATCCAGGGAGCGGCGAGCGGCGACTGGCCCCGGGCCCTGCTGGCCGCCCTGGCCCTGGCCCTGGCGGTGCTGCCCAACGAGATCCCCGTGGTGCTGGCCCTGTTCCTGGCCCTCGGCGCCCTGCGCCTGGCCCGGATCGGCGTGCTGGCCCGCTGGCCGGCGGCGGTGGAGAGCCTGGGCAGCGCCACGGTGCTCGCCGTCGACAAGACCGGCACCCTCACCGAGAACCGCATGGGGGTGCAGCAGCTGCTCACCTGGCCGAACCTGGAGGTCTGGCAGGCCGGCGCCAGCCTGGAGGAACCCTTTCACCACCTGGTGGAGCTGGCGGTGCTGGCCAGCCGGGGCGATCCGGTGGATGCGATGGAACGGGCGATCCAGCGCCTCGCCGCCGACCAGCTCGACGGCAGCGAGCACCTGCACCCCGACTGGCCGCTGGAACGGGAGTACCCGCTGCAGAGCGATCTGCTGGTGTTCTCCCGCCTCTGGCGCGACGGCGACGGGCAGCCGCAGCTGGCGGCCAAGGGGGCCCCCGAGGCGATCGCCGATCTGTGTCACCTCGATGCCGACGGCACCACCCGCCTGCTGGCCGCCGCCGACGGACTGGCCCGCCAGGGGCTGCGGGTGCTGGCGGTGGCCCGCGGCCTCGATGGCGCCCCCCAGCACGACGCACCGCCGCCGTCGGCCGCCACGGAGCCGGCCGCCGCCGCCCACGACTACCCCTTCGAGCCGGTGGGCTTCCTGGCCCTGGCGGACCCGCTGCGGGCGGAGGTGCCGGCGGCGATCGCCACGGCCAAGGGCGCGGGGGTGCGCGTCGTGATGATCACGGGCGACAGCCCGGTGACGGCCCGCTCGATCGCCGACCAGGCGGGCCTGCCGCCGGGACCGGTGCTCACCGGCCAGGACCTCCAGACGCTCGCCCCCCGGGAGCTGGCCGAGGCCATCGGCGCGGTGTCGGTGTTCGCCCGGGTGATGCCCCAGCAGAAGCTGCAGCTGGTGCGCGCCCTGCAGGACGCCGGTGAGGTGGTGGCCATGACCGGCGACGGCGTCAACGACGCCCCGGCCCTCAAGGCCGCCGACATCGGTGTGGCGATGGGCAAGAGGGGCACCGCCGTGGCGCGGGAATCCGCCGATCTGGTGCTGCTCAGGGACACCTTCAGCGATCTGGTGCTGGCCCTGGAACTGGGCCGGCGCGTCGATGCCAACCTGCACCGGGCGCTGGGCTACACCCTGGCGATCCACCTGCCGATCGCCGCCCTCGGCCTGGTGCCGCTGCTGCTGCCGGAGCAGGCCCTGATCCTGCTGCCGGTGCACATCGCCCTGCTGCACCTGGTGATCGATCCGGCCTGCACGGTGGTGTTCGAGGCGCTGCCGGCCACGCCGGGCCTGATGCGGCAGCCGCCCCGCCCGCCGGAGGCCCCCCTGTTCGGCCCCGACACATGGCGCCACTCCCTCACCCAGGGGGCCGTGGTGATGGTGGCGGCCCTGGTGCTGGCCTTCTGGCCCGACACGGACACCGAATCACGCCGCAGCCTGGTGTTCTCGCTGCTCCTGCTGGCCGGTGGCGGGCTGGTGTGGCTGAACGGGGATCCCCACAGCCGCATCACCGCCGCCGGTGCCGGCATCGGCCTGGGGTTGTGGCTGCTGCTGATGGCGTTCCCCGCCCTCCAGCGGGTCCTGCAGCTGGCGTCCCTGACGCCCGACCAGATCCTCACCCTGCTGCTCACCACGGCGGGGGCCCTGCTGGCGGCGGGCCTGCTCGGCCGCTCCCGGGTCCGGCGGCACCCCTGAGCCCAGCAGGCTGGCGGCATAGCTGTGGGCCTCGCCGGAATCACCGCCGGCCAGTTCCGCCAGCTCCGCCTGGCGCTCGCGAGTGTCCCGCAGGTGGGACACCCGGGTGTGGGTCAGGCCGGCCTCGACGCTCTTGCTGACCCGGAAGTGGTGCTGGGCCGCCGCCGCCACCAGGGGCTGGTGGGTGATGCAGAACACCTGGCGCCGCTCGGCGAGGCGCCGCAGCAGCTGGGCCATGGCCCCGCTGACGCGGCCGCTCACCCCCGCATCGATCTCATCGAACAGCAGGGTGACGTGGGGGTCGGCCGCGGCCAGGCAGGTTTTCAGCGCCAGCAGGAAGCGGCTCATCTCGCCGCCGGAGGCCACCTCCACCAAAGGCGCCGGCGGCTGGCCCGGGTTGGCGGAGAACAGGAAGTGCACCGCATCGGCCCCCTCCTCGCCGGGCTCGGCGCCGCCGAGCTCCACGGCGAAACGCACGTTGGCCAGGCCCATGGGCCGCAGGGCCGCCATCAGCTGCTCCTCGAGGCGGCGGGCGGCGGCAGTGCGGCCCTGGGTGAGCACGGCATTGGCCCGATCGCGCCGCTGGCGGGCGGCGGCTTCGGCGGCCTCCAGGCCCGCCAGGGCGGCCTCGGCATCCGCCCCGGCCAGCTGCTCGCGCAGCTCGTCGCGTCGGGCGATCAGTTCGGGCAGGGACTGGCCATGGCGGCGCTCCAGGGCCTTGAGCAGGGCCATGCGCTCCTGCAGCAGGGCCAGGCTGTCGGGGTCGCTCTCCAGCAGGGATCCGTAGCGGTCGAGGTCGCGGGCCAGATCCTGGAGCCCGGCGAGGGCCTCGGCACAGGCCCCGTGCAGCGCCGCCACACCGGCATCGAGGCCGGCCATGGTCTGCAGCTCCTGGTCGCAGGCCGCCAGGTGATCCAGCACCGACGGGGCGCCCTCGGCCCCCTCCACCAGCCGGCCGATCAGGGTCATCACCCCCTCCTGGAGGCGCACGCCGTGGGCGAGCCGGTCCTGTTCGCCCTGGAGCCGCTGGCGCTCGGCGGGATCCTCCAGCTCGGCGGCCTCCAGCTCCGCCAGCAGCTCCTCCTGCCGCTCCCGATCCCGGGCGAAGCGCTCCCGGTCGGCGCGGGCCCGCGCCAGGGCGTCGGCCTCCCCCTTCCAGCCCTGCCAGGCGGCGCGGGTGGCCTCCAGGGCCGCAGCCAGATCCTCCCCGGCGAAGCGATCCAGCCAGCGGCGCTGCTGGCCGGGGCGGCCAAGCTGCTGGGTCTGGCCCTGGACGGTGAGATCGAGCAGCAGGGGGCGCAGCTCCAGCACCTGGCTGCGGCTCACCACCACCCCGTTGAGGCGGTGGCGGCTGGTGAGCCGGTCGTCCTGCAGACGCCAGTCGCGGCTGAGCAGCAGCTCGCCCTCCTCCGCCTCCAGCTCCTGGCGCTCCAGCCAGTCGCGCACGGGGGGAGCCAGGCTGAAGCTGGCCTCGATGCGGCCCCGCTCGGCGCCGCGGCGCAGCAGGCGGGCCCCCTGGCTGCCCTGGGCACCGCCGAGCAGGGCGTCGAGGGCATCGAGCAGGATCGACTTGCCGGCGCCGGTCTCGCCGGTGAGCACCGTGAACCCGCTGGAGAACGCCAGCTCCAGCCGCTCGATCAGGGCGATGTTCTCGAGGCGCAGACCCGTGAGCACCCAGGCCTCCGGCGAGCGATCGGTACGTGGCCCGACCGTAGCGGCTGTCACTTTCGTTTAGAAGGGGGTTTCGCCTGCCGGCGCCGCGGCGGTACCTCCCAGCCATGGTTTCCTCCCCCCCCGCCCCCGCCGCGACCCCCGAGCGCCCGGGCGCCACCGTCGAGATGGGCGTCGAGATGGGGGACTTCCTGGAGGCGGCGGGGCTGCTCAGCTACGACCCGGCCGCCATCACCCGCATCTACGCCGGCCACCCGATGCGCCTGGCCCGGCGGGTCTGGCAGACCCTGGTGCCGATCGGTCTCTATCTGGTGGGGGTGGGCTTCGACTGGTTCACCGGCCAGCTGGCCAACCCCGCCCGGGCGCGGGAACGGGCCCGGGAGTGCGCCGAACTGCTCGTGGCCCTCGGCCCCGCCTTCATCAAGGCGGGCCAGGCCCTCTCCACCCGGCCCGACATCATTCCGCCGGTGCTGCTGGAGGAGCTGGCCCAGCTGCAGGACCAGCTGCCCGGCTTCGACAGCACCCTGGCCATGGCCTGCATCGAGGAGGACCTCGGCGCACCGGTGGAGACGATCTTCGCCTCGCTGGAGAAGGAGCCGATCTCTGCCGCCTCCCTCGGCCAGGTGCACCGGGGCGTGCTCAAGACCGGCGAACGGGTGGCGGTGAAGGTGCAGCGGCCGGGGCTGCGGGAGCAGATCACCCTCGACCTCTACATCGTCCGCAACATCGCCGCCTGGCTGAACCGGAATGTGGGGCTGATCAAGAGCGATCTGGTGGGTCTGATCGATGAACTCGGCAAGCGGGTCTTCGAGGAGATGGACTACATCAACGAAGCCACCAACGCCGAGACCTTCGCCCGGCTGCACAGCCACAACCCCCGCATCGCCGTCCCCGCCATCTACCGCGAGGCCACCAGCCGCCGGGTGCTGACGATGGAGTGGATGGACGGCGTCAAGCTCACCAACCTCGACGCGGTTCGGGCCCTGGGGGTCGACCCCGACGACATGGTGGAGGTGGGGGTGAACTGCAGCCTGAAGCAGCTGCTTGAGGATGGTTTCTTCCACGCCGATCCCCACCCCGGCAACCTCCTGGCCCTGCCCGACGGACGCCTGGCCTACCTGGATTTCGGCATGATGAGCGAGGTGTCGCGGGAGGCGCGCACCGGGCTGATCCAGGCGGTGGTGCACCTGGTGAACCGCAATTTCGGCGCCCTCTCCAAGGACTTCGTGCAGCTGGGCTTCCTGGGGGAAGCGGTGGACCTCGAACCGATCGTGCCGGCCTTCGAGACGGTGTTCGGCCAGGCCCTGGAGATGGGGGTGAGCCGCATGGATTTCAAGGCGGTCACCGACGACCTCTCTGGGGTGATGTACCGCTTCCCCTTCCAGGTGCCGCCGTACTACGCCCTGATCATCCGCTCCCTGGTGACCCTGGAGGGCATCGCCCTGAGCGTCGACCCGGACTTCAAGATCCTCGGCGCCGCCTATCCCTACTTCGCCCGCCGGCTGATGGAGGATCCCGATCCCGAGCTGCGCCGCAGCCTGCGGGAGATGCTCTACGACGGCGAGGAGTTCCGCTGGCAGCGGCTGGAGAGCCTGGTGGCCAGCGCCTCCCTCCAGGAGCAGCTCGACCTCGACGGCCTGCTTGACCAGGTGCTCGATTTCCTTTTCTCGCCCAACGGCGGCCTGCTGCGCCAGCAGCTCGTCGATGCGCTGGTGCAGCAGATGGATGCCCTGGCCTGGAACACCACCCTGCGCCTCGGCCGGCGGCTGCCGCCCCGCCTGCTGCCGCCGGGGCTGCGAGGGGCCCTGCCCCCCAGCGCCGCGACCCCACCGCTGATGGACCTGGAGCCGATCCAGGAGCTGCTGGCCATCCTGCGCGACCTACCCGGCTTCGAGCCGTCGCTGCTGCTCAAGCGCCTGCCCCGGGTGCTGGGGGAGCCGGATCTGCGCCGCATGGGGCTGCAGGTGGCCAAGGGTCTGGCGGAGAGGGGCGTGGTGCACCTGCTGCGCGATGTGCTGGTGACACCGGCGGTGCGCCAGGCCGCCGGTGTCAGCGGTGCCTGAGATCCGTAGAGTCGATCACACCCATAGGGAGACAAGCGTGAACAAGCGGCGAAGGCTCGTGGCCGCTGTCCTGGGTCTGGGGCTGTGCTGCTCGACTCCCGCGGCCATGGCCACCGAGAACCTGGTGTTCACCAGCGGGGCCTTCCGGCGCTCGATCCCGGTGGCCGACCTGGAGCACCTGGCCACCACCGGCGAGGCCCGGGGCCTGCTGGCCGACGTGCTGCGGCTGGGCCGCCAGGACCCGAAACAGGTCAGCAAGCTGCTGAACGAATCGGTGAAGCTGCCGATCGTGCTGATGAGTCGCCTGCTCAACACCCGCATCGGTGAGGCGATCCTGGCCCGCCTGGCACGGATCCTGTTCCCCCTGCGGGCCCCGGAAGCCGGCGTGCCCGCCCTGCGCGCCGCCATGGTGCTGGGCACCTACCAGGGCAAGGGGTCGCTGTCCGCCATCACCTTCCTGCGGGCCTACCCCACCCGGGAGCTGGAGGTGAGCATCCCGGCCCTGATGGGGCTGGCGTCCAAGGCCTCCTCGATCAGCGAGCTGGTGCGCTTCTTCTCCGAGTCCCCCCTCGACGGGCTGCGGGGCAGCGACGCCCAGGCGGCCCCGGCTCCGGCACCCGCCACGCCGGCACCCACCGCCACCGCCCCCTGACGCCCCAGACCGGAGCCCTACATTGACGTCAGCCACGCCGCTGTCCCCCGTGCCCCTGCTACGAGCCCTGCGACGTCTGGGCCGGCAGCCCACCATGCAGGACTGGCCGGGGCTGATCGAGGCCTACCGCAGCTGGCTGCCCGTCAGCGACGCCACCCCGGTGGTGACCCTGCGGGAGGGGGCCACCCCCCTGATTCCAGCGCCGGTGATCGCCGAACGGGTGGGCCGGGGCGTGAAGGTGTTCCTCAAGTACGACGGCCTCAACCCCACCGGCTCCTTCAAGGACCGGGGCATGACGATGGCCATCAGCAAGGCCAAGGAGGCGGGCTCGGAGGCGGTGATCTGCGCCAGCACCGGCAACACCTCGGCGGCGGCGGCGGCCTACGCGCGCCGGGGAGGGATGCGGGCCTTCGTGCTGATCCCCGACGGCTACGTGGCCCAGGGGAAGCTGGCCCAGGCCCTGCTCTACGGCGCCGAGGTGCTGGCGGTGCAGGGCAACTTCGACCGGGCCCTGGCGATCGTGCGCGACGTGGCCGACCGCTACCCGGTCACCCTGGTCAACTCCCTCAACCCCTACCGGCTGCAGGGGCAGAAGACGGCCGCCTTCGAGGTGATCGACGCCCTCGGCGAGGCCCCCGACTGGCTCTGCATCCCGGTGGGCAACGCCGGCAACATCAGCGCCTACTGGATGGGCTTCAAGGAGTACCGCCAGGCGGGCCACAGCACGGTCCTGCCGCGGATGATGGGGTTCCAGGCCGCCGGCGCCGCCCCGATGGTGCTGGGGCACACGGTGGAGCAGCCCGACACGATCGCCACGGCGATCCGCATCGGCAATCCGGTGAACAAGGAGAACGCCCTCAACGCCCGCCGCGAGAGCAACGGCGACTTCATGGCCGTCACCGATGCCGAGATCATCGAGGCCTACAAGCTGCTGGGCCAGGGGGAAGGGGTGTTCTGCGAGCCGGCCAGCGCCGCCTCGGTGGCGGGCCTGATCAAGCGGCGGGAGGAGGTGCCGGCCGGCGCCACGGTGGTGTGCGTGCTCACTGGCAACGGCCTCAAGGACCCGACGACGGCGATCGAGAACAACGACGCCACCTTCCACACCGGCATCGCCCCCGAAACCGAGACCGTCGCCCGCGTGATGGGCTTCTGATCGCCTGACGGTGGCGTGACCGTCTGGGGAAATCCTGGGACATTCCCCACCGCCGGCCGGGAGAGCCGGGGGAGGGAAAACCCCCGTGGGCGGCCCCCGGATTCCCCAGGCCCGGGAATCGGTGGAAAACCCCTGGAAACGGCCCCGTTGCGGCGCCGATTCCCCAGCCATCGAGCCTGGAAAAGCCAGTGATGGCAAGGGGAGTGAACCGCTTTACCCGTTTTCCCCCGCCCCTACGACGACTGGCTGTTTTTCTTCTTCTCAATCCTTGATTGATCCTCTGAACAGTCGGGAGACCACCCGTTGCGCTTTGGCGCGCCCTGTGAAACCGTGGGGCCTCACGAACGCCGCGCCGCCCTCGCCGGCCCCCGCCATGAAGCTGGTCTGCTCCCAGGCTGAACTCAGCGCCAGCCTCCAGCTGGTCAGCCGGGCGGTGGCGACCCGCCCCACCCATCCGGTGCTGGCCAACGTGCTGCTCACCGCCGATGCGGGCACCGGGCGCCTCAGCCTCACCGGCTTCGACCTCAGCCTCGGCATCCAGACGAGCCTGCCCGCCGCCGTCGAGACCAGCGGTGCCATCACCCTGCCGGCGAAGATGTTCGGCGAGATCGTGGCCCGCCTGGCCACCGACAGCCCCATCAGCCTCAGCTGCCCGGAGGGGGAGGAGCAGCTGGAGCTGACCAACCTCTCCGGCAGCTACAAGATGCGCGGGATGCCCGCCGACGACTACCCGGACCTGCCCCTGGCCCAGAGCGGCACGCCGATCCGCTTCCATGCCGAGGCCCTGGTGAAGGGCCTGCGGGCCACCCTGTTCGCCAGCAGCCCCGATGAGAACAAGCAGCTGCTGACGGGCGTGCACCTGCGCCTCGACGGCGAAGGCCTGGAGTGCGCCGCCACCGACGGCCACCGCCTGGCGGTCCAGCGCCTCTCCCACGCCGTGGAGGCCTCCGGCAGCGAGCCGCCGGCCGCCGATGGCGAGGACTTCGCCGTCACCGTTCCGGCCCGTTCCCTGCGGGAGCTGGAGCGGATCCTCTCGGGCCGTGGCTCCCAGGAGCCCCTGAGCCTGTTCTGCGAGCGCGGCCAGGTGGTGGTGCTCTCCGCCGACCAGGTGCTCACCAGCCGCAGCCTCGACGGCACCTACCCCAACTACCGCCAGCTGATTCCGCCCACGTTCCAGCGCCGGATGGTGCTCGACCGCCGCGCCTTCATCGCCGCCCTCGAGCGGGTGGCGGTGCTGGCCGACCAGCACAACAACGTGGTCAAGATCAGCGCCGACCCGGCCGCCGGCACGGCGACGATCCGGGCCGACGCCCAGGACGTCGGCAGCGGCTCGGAATCGCTGGCGGCCACGATCGAGGGGGAGGCGATCGAGATCGCCTTCAACGTCCGCTACCTGCTCGATGGCCTCAAGGCCATGGGCTCCGACCAGGTGGTGCTGCAGTGCAACGCCGCCACCACCCCGGCCGTGCTGGCGCCGGTGGGGGCCGATGAGGCGTTCACCTACCTGGTGATGCCCGTCCAGATCCGCACCAGCTGAGCCCGTGGGTCTTCCCGACCAGCTGCTGCTGAGCGATCTGCTGCGGCGGCAGGTGCGGTGCGATCAGGGCCTCGAGCGCGGCGCCGGGGTGCTGGCCTGGATGCATCCGCCGGTGCACCGACTGCTGGGCTGGGCCAGCCGGCCCTCGGCCTTCGCCCAGAAGCGGCTGGTGTGGCGGCTGGACCAGCTGCGGGGGCTGGGGGAGCAGGAGGTGTTCGTGAAGGGGGAGCCGGCCGAGACGGACGCGGCCACCCTCGAACGGCTGCCGACCCTGATCGATGCGGCCCTCACCGGCGCCGATGACGTGCCCCTGGGGCTGGTGGCCGACGCCGCCGTGGAGCTGCGCAGCGGCCGCATCCTGCACTACCTGGTGGCCCGCAGCGATCCTCGGCTGCCCGGCACCAGCCGCTGGCGCCTGAGCCCCGACCGGATCGTCGACCAGCAGCCCGGCCGGGTGTTCACCGCCCTGCGGGGGCTGGACGATCTGCCGGTGGCCCGCGCCAGCGTGCGCCAGCAGCTGCTGCGCCGCTCGCGGCGCTGGAAGGAACAGGTGCAGGAGGTGGGCGGCCGTGTCGAGGAGCGGCTGGAGGGCTGGCTGGAGGAGCCCCCCTGGCCGGAGGCCTTCCGGGAGGAGCGGCCCTGGCCCGAGCGCGACCGGGACCCCGCCCGGGAGCGCCGCGACCCCTACGACGATGACCGCGATGGGGCCGACCCCTACGCGGAGGACCGTTACGCCGACGAGCCGGACGAACCCGACCCGCTCGAGGACTGGCCCGAGGAGGAGGAGCCCCAGGAGCCGCCTCGGGACTTCCGGGAGCCCCGCCCGGCGCCCCCGGACGAGCCGCCACCGCGCCGCGATCGCTACCGGGGCCGGGAGCCCCACGGGGACGACGACCCCTGGATCTGATACTGGAGGGCCGTTGCCGCGCCCCCCGGTGGTTCCTGCCTCGACCCCGTCCTTCTCGGTGCCCGAGGCCCTGCGCAAGGAGGGCCTGAGCCAGGGCGACTACGACGAGATCGTGCGCCGCCTGGGGCGCGCCCCCAACCGGGCCGAGCTGGGCATGTTCGGGGTGATGTGGTCGGAGCACTGCTGCTACCGCAACTCCCGCCCCCTGCTGGGCCAGTTCCCCACCACCGGCCCCCGCATCCTGGTGGGTCCGGGCGAGAACGCCGGCGTGGTCGACCTGGGCGAGGGCCAGCGGCTGGCCTTCAAGATCGAGAGCCACAACCACCCCTCGGCGGTGGAGCCCTTCCAGGGGGCGGCCACCGGGGTGGGGGGCATCCTGCGGGACATCTTCACCATGGGGGCGCGCCCGATCGCCCTGCTCAACGCCCTGCGCTTCGGGCCGCTGGAGGACGAGCGCAACGTGGGCCTGATGGAGGGGGTGGTGGCCGGCATCGCCCACTACGGCAACTGCGTCGGCGTGCCGACGGTGGGGGGTGAGGTGGCCTTCGACCCCAGCTACGGCGGCAATCCGCTGGTGAATGCGATGGCCCTGGGCCTGATGGAGACCGACGACATCGTCTGCTCCGGGGCGGTGGGCGTGGGCAATCCGGTGGTCTACGTGGGCAGCACCACCGGCCGCGACGGCATGGGCGGCGCCAGCTTCGCGTCCGCCGAGCTCACCGAGGCCTCCCTCGACGACCGGCCGGCTGTGCAGGTGGGCGACCCGTTCCTGGAGAAGGGGCTGATCGAGGCCTGCCTGGAGGCCTTCCAGAGCGGCGATGTGGTGGCGGCCCAGGACATGGGCGCCGCCGGCCTCACCTGCAGCTGCTCGGAGATGGCGGCCAAGGGGGGCCTGGGCATCGAACTGGACCTCGACCGGGTACCCGCCCGCGAGGCCGGCATGAGCGCCTACGAGTTCCTGCTGAGCGAATCCCA
The DNA here is from genome assembly GCA_943369315.1 of Synechococcus sp. UW140. Classification (GTDB taxonomy): domain Bacteria; phylum Cyanobacteriota; class Cyanobacteriia; order PCC-6307; family Cyanobiaceae; genus Cyanobium. The sequence continues at coordinate 9,716 of CALRMW020000004.1, read as the reverse complement.
GGAGCGGATGCTGTTCGTGGTGGCGGACGGCCGGGAGGAGCCGCTGATGGAGCGCTTCCGCCGCTGGGGTCTGCAGGCGGCGGTGGTGGGCCGGGTGTTGGAGGAGAACGTGGTGCGGGTGCTGCAGCACGGCGAGGTGGCGGCGGAGGTGCCCGCCAGCGCCCTGGCGGACGACACGCCGATTAACCACCACGAGCTGCTGGCCGAACCCCCCGCCGATCTGCAGGCCCAATGGACCTGGAGCGAAGCGGAGCTGCCGGTGGCCTCGAATGCCGGCGGCCTGGAGCTGGCCGCTGGATCGCTGGGCTGGGGCGATGCCCTGCTGCGCCTGCTGGATGACCCCACCATCGCCAGCAAGCGCTGGGTCTACCGCCAGTACGACCACCAGGTGCAGGCCAACACCGTGGTGCTGCCCGGTGGCGCCGATGCGGCGGTGATCCGGCTGCGGCCCCAGCAGGGGGAAGGGGCGATGGCACCGGCGACCCGCGGCGTGGCGGCGACGGTCGACTGCCCCAACCGCTGGGTGGCCCTGGATCCGGAGCGGGGCGCCATGGCGGCGGTGGCGGAGGCGGCCCGCAACCTCTCCTGCACCGGCGCCGAGCCCCTGGCGGTCACCGACAACCTCAACTTCCCCTCCCCCGACACGGCCATCGGCTACTGGCAGCTGGCGATGGCCTGCCGGGGCCTGTCGGCGGCCTGCAGCGCCCTGGCCACGCCGGTCACCGGCGGCAACGTCTCGCTGTACAACGAGACCCGCCTACCCGATGGGCGCATGCAGCCGATCCACCCCACCCCGGTGGTGGGCATGGTGGGGCTGGTGCACGACCTGGCCCACGTGACGGGGCTGGCCTGGGGCCAGGCCGGCGATGGCGTCTGGCTGCTGGGGGTGCCGCTGCGGGAGAGCGGCGACGAACGCCTGGGGCTGGGGGCCAGCAGCTACCTGGAGGTGGTGCACGGCCGGCTCACGGGCCGCCCGCCCCTGACGGACCTGGCCCTGGAGGGCCGGGTGCAGGGCTTCCTGCGCCAGGCCATCGCCGCGGGCCTGGTGCGCTCCGCCCACGACCTTTCCGATGGCGGCCTGGCGGTGGCGCTGGCGGAGGCCTGCATCGCCTCCGGCCTGGGGGCCGCGCTGGAGCTGCCCGCCGGTGCGGGGCGCCCCGACCGGCTGCTGTTTGCCGAGGGTGGCGCCCGGGTGCTGGTGAGCGTGGCGCCGGAGCAGGAGGCGGCCTGGAGCGCGGCCCTGGCCGAGGCCGGTGAGGCCGTGCCGGCCGAGCGCCTGGGCACGGTCACGGCGGATTCCCGCCTGGTGCTGGCGCGGGGCGGCGAGCCCCTGCTGGCGCTGGCGGTGGAGCAGCTGCGCGACACCTACGAGCAGGCCATCCCCGCCCGCCTGGGCAAGGCCGGCCCCCCACCCGACAGGTAATGGGCCAAGATGAAGCCGGTCCTTGGTCCGAGCCTGCCGTGCCCTTCGCCGATCACCGCGATGCGCACGCTTCCCTGACCAGCACCGCCGAAGGCCCCGACGGCGCCCACAGCGACCGCCCCGACAAGCCGGAGGAGGCCTGCGGCGTCTTCGCCGTGCTGGCGTCGGGTCAGGCGGTGGCCAACCTCACCTATTTCGGGCTCTACGCCCTGCAGCACCGGGGCCAGGAGTCGGCCGGCATCGCCGTCTTCGACGACGTCAAGGTGCGGCTCCACAAGGACATGGGGCTGGTGAGCCAGGTGTTCGATCAGGAGGTGCTGGAGCGGATGCCCGGCCAGCTGGCGATCGGCCACAACCGCTACTCCACCACCGGCAGCAGCAAGGTCTGCAACGCCCAGCCGGTGGTGCTGATGACGCGCTTGGGGCCCCTGGCCCTGGCCCACAACGGCAACCTGGTGAATGCGGCGGAGCTCCGGGACTCGCTCGCGCACCTGGCCGGGGAGTTCACTTCCACCACCGACTCGGAGCTGATCGCCTTCGCGCTGCAGGAGGCGGTGGATTCCGGCCTGGGCTGGAACGCGGCGATCCGCAAGGCTGCCGGCCGCTGCCGCGGCGCCTTCAGCCTGGTGATCGGCACCCCCGATGGGCTGTTCGCCCTGCGCGACGGCCACGGCATCCGGCCCCTGGTGTTCGGCCTGCTGGGGGAACCGGAGCAGGGCCAGTGGGTGGCCAGCAGTGAGAGCTGCGGCCTCGACATCATCGGCGCCAGCTTCGTCGATGACGTGCAGCCCGGCGAGCTGATCCACTTCCGCCAGGCGGATCTGATTCCCGAGCGGCAGCGCTGGTGCGAGGAGCCGCCCAAGCTGTGCGTGTTCGAGATGATCTACTTCGCCCGGCCCGACAGCCGCTTCTTCGGCGAGTCGCTCTACAGCTACCGGGTGCGGATCGGCGAGGTGCTGGCCCGGGAAACGCCCGTGGCGGCCGACATCGTCATCGGCGTGCCCGATTCGGGCATCCCGGCGGCGATCGGCTATTCGCACGTGAGCGGCATCCCCTTCGCCGACGGCCTGATCAAGAACCGCTACGTGGGCCGCACCTTCATCCAGCCCACCCAGGCGATGCGGGAGGCGGGGATTCGGGTGAAGCTCAACCCCCTGCCGGATGTGCTCTCCGGCAAGCGGGTGGTGGTGATCGACGACTCGATCGTGCGCGGCACCACCAGCCGCAAGCTGGTGCAGGCGCTGCGGGATGCCGGTGCCACCGAGGTGCACATGCGGATCAGCTCGCCGCCCGTCACCCACCCCTGCTTCTACGGCATCGACACCGACACCCAGGACCACCTGATCGCGGCGCGGTTGACGCTGGAGGAGATCGAGCGGCACCTAGGCGTGGATTCGCTCGCCTATCTCACCAAGGGCGGCATGGTGGAGGCGGCCCAGGCCCATTCCAGCCATTTCTGCACCGCCTGCTTCGACGGCCAGTACCCGATCGAGATGGATGACGAGGTGCGCAACAGCAAGCTGATGCTCGAGCCCACCGGCCTGGCGGCGCGGGTGTAGGCCCGGCGGCCGCCCGCAGCATGCGCATCGCCTTCCTGGATTCCTGGCTGCAGGACGTGGCCGAGGGCAGCGGCACGGCGGCGGCCATCGGCGGCCTGGCCGGGGCCCTGATCGCCCGGGGCCACACGGTGGAGCGGCTGGTGCCCGAGGGGGCCTGGCCCCGGAATCTGCTGCTGCGCCGCCTCTGGTTCAACCTCACCCTGCCCCGGCGCCTGGCCGCCGCCGAAGGCCGCTACGACCTGGTGGTGGGCTTCGACATCGATGGCTTCCGGGTGGCGCACCGCTGCCCGGTGCCCTACGTGTGCTGCATCAAGGGGGTGCTGGCGGAGGAGTCGCGCTGCGAGAGCGGCTGGCCGCGGCTGATGCTCTGGGGCCTGTCGCGCCTGGAGCGCCTCAACGCCCGCCGGGCGCCGCTGGTGCTTTCCACCAGCCGCTACTGCTGCGAGCGCATCGAAGAGCACTACGGCGTGCCGGCGGGCCGGCTGCGGCTGGTGCCGGAGGGGATCGATGTCGGGCTGTGGAACCCGGCGGGTGGGGACGCCGCCGCTCCGGCCGCCGGGGATGGGGCCCGCGAGCCCCACACCGTGCTGTGCGTGGCGCGCCAGTACCCCCGCAAGCGGGTGGGGGATCTGATCACGGCGTTCCAGAGCGTGCACGAGCGGCTGCCGAGCGCCCGGCTGGTGGTGATCGGCGACGGGCCGGAGCACGGGGCGCTGCGGGAGCTGGTGCAGCGGCTGGGGCTGGGTGACGTGGTGCAGCTGCTGGGGGCCCTGCCCGACGACGGCGCCGTGCGGGAGTGGTACCGCCGCAGTGCGGTGTTCTGCCTGCCGTCGATCCAGGAGGGCTTCGGGATCGTGTTCCTTGAGGCGATGGCCAGCGGGCTGCCGGTGGTGAGCACCACGGCCACGGCGATTCCCGAGGTGGTGCCCCACGGCCGGGCTGGCCTGCTGGTGCCGCCGCGGGATCCTCAGGCGCTGGCCGAGGCCCTTGTGACGTTGCTCACCGATCCTGCGCTGCAGGCGCAGCAGCGGGCCTACGGCCGTGAGCACGTGGTGCCCTTCAGCTGGGACCGGGTGGCGGAACGGTTCCTGGAGGCGTTGAATCCTGCGGTGGCGCCGTCACCGGACCCTCGGTGAGCTGTCTTGCCACAGCGTCACCTGATTGCTGCACTTGCATGTAGACGGTTGCTTTCCCCGTGGCCAGCCCCACCAGGATCCTGTTCATCGGCATCGACTCGGCAGACAAGGATCTGATCCTGCGCTGGTCGCGTGAGGGCTTGCTGCCAACCTTCTCGGGATTGCTGGAGCATTCGGCCTGGGGCCTCACCACCGTGCCTGTCGGTTTCTATGTGGGTGCCGTCTGGCCTTCCTTCGCCACGGGTGTTTCTGCTGCCCGCCATGGTCGCTACAACTTCAGCCAGCTGAGAACGGGAACGTATGAGACCTACCGCTACAACAGCTTCGACCTCGAGGGCGATCGGTTCTGGGACATCCTGAGTGCATCAGGACGACGGGTGGCGATCATCGACGTCCCCCTGACTCCCCCGTCTGCGCCGATCAATGGGATCCAGATCACTGACTGGGGAGTGCACAAGGCCAACCAATCGGATGTTTTCCATGCCTACCCTCCTAGGCTTGTCTCTGAGGTGAAGGCAGAGTTTGGAGTCAACCCGATTCCCAGGTGTAACGACATCACGCGAACACCCGAAGGCTTCCGTTTCTTCATGGACGCCATGATCGCCAGAACGACCTCCAAGGAGCAGCTGTCAGCGAAATATCTACGTCAGGGAAACTGGGATCTGTTTCTTACCGTCTTCACCGAGCCCCATTGTGTGGGCCACCAATGCTGGCATCTCCATGACGCCAGCCATGCCTTTCATGATCGGCCACTGGCCGACTCCCTCGGCGATCCGCTGTTGGCGGCCTACCGGGCGCTGGATGCTTCCATCGGCAGGCTGATCGCCGAAGTCGACAAGGACACCTACGTCTTTGTCTACAGCAGTCATGGCATGGGGCCACAGGATGGGGTGGGCTCCTTTCTGGAGCGCATTCTCCTGCGCCTGGATCAGCACGATGCCGCGAAGCGGTCCACGCCGGCGCGGAAGAGCCTGCGCTCCACTCTTGCCAAGCAAGTGCGGTCGTATTCCCGGCATCCCGACTGGCTGGTGTGGCGCCTGCGAAAACTCCTTCAACCAGACCTGGCCTTTCCCATCCCTGACTTCGCCGCGGTGACGCTCCATGTCGAGAACCGCCGCTACTTCGTGCTCAGCAACAATGACGCTTGCGGCGCCATCCGCATCAACCTTGTGGGCCGAGAGCCGCAGGGGAAGGTGACAAGGGGGGAGCCGTACGAGCAGGTCTGCCAGCAGCTGACGGACGATCTCAAGGCGATTGTGTATGTCGATACGGGCGAACCGTTGGTGCGGGAGGTCCTGCGCACGTCAGGTTTTTATCGGGGCCCTCACCTCAGCGATCTGCCGGACCTGATCGTGGAGTGGAATCGACGGGAGTCTCCCCATTCGATTACCTCCGATAAGATTGGTCTGCTCCACAATTCCTATTCTGGTGTCCGCACCGGGGATCACAAGCCGGAGGGTGTTGTCTTTATCTCGGGTCCAGGGGTGCCACCGGGAGGCCTGCGTCAGCCCATCTCAGCTCTTGATTTCGCCCCCACTCTGGCGCGCCTGCTGGATGTTCCGCTCCCTGAGGCCGAAGGCGAGTGCATCGCCTGCATTGATCAGGCCATCGTCAGACATGGGGACCAATCCGTCCATCGGGGTGAGTGAATGACGGCTGTTGATGTCTCGGTCATCATCCCAACCTTCAACCGCGCCCACAGGATCAACGGCGCACTCCAGTCCGTGTACTCCCAGACCTATGGGGGCACGATGGAAATCATTGTCGTGGATGATGGCTCGCAGGATGATACCGTCGCGTTCGTTCGGGAGCATTATCCCGATGTCCGACTGATTGAACTGACCAGCAATGTCGGACACGGCGCCGCACGCAATCATGCCCTTCGCGCGGCGCGAGGCCACTTCATTGCGTTTCTTGATTCCGACGATGCCTGGAAACCGGACTACCTGAGCGTCCAGATGTCAGCGCTCCAGGGGCACCCCTCCAAATGCATTGCCCTGTGCGGAGTGGAGGTGCGCTCGAATGGCCGATCCGAAATGCTTGCTCAGACACCTGATCTGAATCGCTACATGTCGCCGATTCATCAGATGCTGCTGATCGGCAGGCATTACCTGCGCTCGGGTCCTTCGGCCCTGCTGTTCCCCCGTCGTGTCTTTGACGACGTCGGTCTGTTCGAGGAGCGCCACCGGGTCGGCGTCGACATCGATCTGTATCTCCGTTGCCTGGGAGCCGGCTACACCACGGTCTTCACCGAGCTGCCCCTGGTGATCAAGCAGGAGGGTTCGCCCGATCAGCTCACCAGCCCAAGGAATCTCCGGCTCCGTGAACGAAGCGTGATGTCCCGCGTGGAGGGTTTCTACGCTCGCTATGGGGCGGCGAGGCGGGATCTCATCCCTCCCATCCGTCGGGTCCGTGCCTGCAACCAGCTTCGATTCGCCGAGGTTTATTTCGATAACAATGATGTGGTGGATGGGCTCAGGTCCTGCCTCCTGGCGGCCTCCCATGGGCTTCCACTCCGTGCCCTTGTCCTGGCCACGCAGCGATTCACCCGAAGAGTCCGTCACCGGCTGCAGCGCCTCAGGTGCCGGGGGTCCGACGGATCGTGACCAGGCCGCGGCTGCGACCCGAGGTGGAATCAAGGGTGCGGATCGCGGCCCAGAGGTCGGCGACGGGCACCCACACCGAGGGGTAGCGGTAGCGGGCCACATCGAGGATCAGCACCCGGTCGGTGGCGGCGTGGAAGGCGGCCAGCGGGGCGATGTGGCCGCCGCCGGCCTGGCCGAGGGCCGGGCGCAGGTAGTTGGCCAGCAGGCGGTCGCCGGGCTGGCTGAGGTTGGTGCGCAGCAGGGCACGGAACTGCTCCAGGCTCAGCTGGTCGCCGTGGATCGCTTCAGCCTTCACGCCGTGGCTGGAGAGCAGGGCGGCCAGCTCGGCCAGGGTCATGCCCTGGCGCCGCACCACCTCGGCACTCACCACCTGGCTGCCGGCCGGCACCTCGAAGACGTTCTCCTGGGTCCAGAAGCGGTAACGGCCGTAGCCCGGCACGGGCGGGGCGGGCACGGCCAGGCTGTTGAGCACCATGGCGGCGCTGGCCACACCGCAGTAGGCGAGGTTGGCCTGGGTGAGGAACTGCTCGGCCAGGGGGCCGTAGTCGGCCCGCTCGCCGCTGGCCACCAGGAGGTCCATGCCCGCCGGCTCCATCAGGGGGATCGGCGCCGCCCGCAGGCGCCCGGCCGACAGCGGCGCCGCCAGGGCCAGTGACAGCAGCACTAGGCCGGGGAACGGGGATGGGGTGCGCGTCATCACGGCGGCTGCGGGCGCTGGGGTGGGGCGGCTCTGGTTGGAAGGTAGGGGAGCCTTCGCAGCGCTGGGGGGATCAGCCCAGCTCCAGGCAGGGACTTTGCACTCCAAGCAGGCAATCTGTGATGCACTGTCCCCCCAGGGGACGTGTTATCTGTTCTTCTATGCAGCGACACATTTCTGAAGGGCTTCCAGGGCGAGCCTATTGAGACTCTTTCCCTGCACTTCCGCAGTGATCGCTAGGGTCTTGTGAAGCTCAGGGGGAATTCGTAGATTGAATCTTCCGGAAAAGTGTTTACTGGGCTCGATTCCCTGTTCCTTGCAGACCTCAAGGAAAACCTCCAAAGACTTCTTGAACTCACGGCGAAGCTCATCAGGAGTGGAGCCATAGAAGTCGGCACCTCCAGATAGACCAAGAATTTCCCCACGAAATTGATCCGTGTCCGCGTCGTATTCAATTTTGGCCTGGTAGCCATCCATTGTCATGAGATTCATGGTGTCACTCCGTGTTCCTCAAGCCATTTTCGGATCGATGCGACAGCACCCTTATCTGTATCAGGTGATGGGTGGGGTCTGTGAAAGACCTTGACTTCACCAAACAGAACGACTGCGACTCGGCTGCCGGCCCTCTCAGTGACATCCCCGCCCAGCTCCTGAAACAGGGCTTCGATGTCCTTCCACGGCACATTGCCGCTCACAGGTCGGGAAAAGATCAGCTCAAGAGTGCGCTGGTGCTTCCGCTTCATTCCAACATGGTACTGAGCAACGGTACCACTTGAGGATAGCGATCAGCCGAGCTCCAGGCAGGCCAGGCCGTAGACGTCCGCCAGCGACACCGCCGGCGGGGCGACCCGGTACATGCGCAGGGTGCGGGAGACGGGGCTGAACCCCAGCGATGCCAGCAGCGGCGCGGCGGCGGCATTGGCGCCGGGGGCATCGATCAGCACCGTGCCGGGATGGCGCTGCAGCAGGCCTTCGAGCAGGGCCCGGGCGGCGGCGGGGCCATCGGCGACCAGGGGCCCGATGCGCCAGCCTTCGCCGGCGGCCAGCAGGCAGGGCCGCACCCGGCCGAAGCCGTGGCAGTCGCCGCTGCGGTCCACCAGGGCCAGCACCGTGCCGGCCGGATGCCGCAGCCACTGGCGCAGGAAGTGGGGGCGGGGCGAAGGTTCCCGCTCGGCATCGAAGCGCTGCACGGCGGCGGCCGGGATGGCGCCGCCCTCCAGCAGGCACCAGGGGGGCTCCGGGGCGGCAGGCGCCGGAGCTGGGTCGCCGCTGGCGGCGAGGCGCTGCCAGCGGGTGGTGGGGGAGGCGGGCGCGAAGCCCCAGCCGGCGTAGTCGTCGATCCGGTCGGGGGCGGCCTCCAGGCCGATGCAGGGCACGTCAGTCAGGTGCTGGAGGGCGTGGCGCCACAGCTGCACCCCGTAGCCCCGGCCCCGCTGGGCGGGCACCACCAGGAACAGGCCGATGAAGCCGTAGGAAGCGTTGTAGCGGACCCCGGCGATGCACCCCACCGGCTCGTCGCCCAGCCAGCCCACCCAGAGCCCCTGGCGATCGGTCTGGCGGTAGATGGCCACATCGCCCACGCCCGGCGCGAAGCCCTCCTGGCGGGCCCAGCCGGTGATGGTGGCGATGTCGGCGCTCTGCAGGGGGCGGATGGAGAGGGGAGAGGGGCGGCTCCGGTCGGGTGTGCTCACCAGATCGTCTCCAGCTCCGGAATGGAGCGGAGCTTCTCGTCGGCGCTGATCAGGGGCCGGCGGCCCTGCAGGGCCGTGGCGGCGATGAGGCGATCAGCCGGGTCGCCATGGCGGAACTGGGGGCCCCGGGCGAGCAGGGCGATCTCGGCGGAGATCGGCAGCACCTCCAGCCGCAACGCTTCGAGCAGACGGCGCAGGTAGACGGCCGGGGGCACGGCTTCCGGCAGGGTCAGCCGTCCGCGTTCGTGCAGCTGGCCCAGCTCCCAGAGGCTGATGTCGGCGATGGCCAGCTGGCCCTGGGCCCGCCCCTGCGCGAGCGCCGCCGCGGCGCGCTGGGAGAGCCGGGCCGGCTGATGGGCCCAGAACAGCAGGACATGGGTGTCACAGATGGTCAGCATCACCGGCGCCTTCGAGATCGGCCTCGCCATCGGCGATCGAGGCGACGACATCCCCCAGTGTCCCGTGTCAATCAGGTTGATGGGTGGCGTCAATCTGGTTGACCGGTAGAAGCCGTTGTTTTGAGCCCTGCTGGAGCACGAGATTGCAGCTGGGATCGGGATCGTGACCAGGCTTTCGTCAGGCGTCAATCAAGTTGTCCTTCTGG